>JAJDUT010000017.1 GCA_022826515.1 Candidatus Latescibacterota bacterium | reverse complement strand
GTGCAACACCAAGCCAAAGCAGGATAAAAAAGGCTTGACACACAACACAGATACTCCCGAGATAATCCGCCTATGGACGCAGACAGATGCCGTAGGGGCGACCGGTCGGTCGCCCCTACCCGCGCCCCAGACGCACGTCCTCTGCCGCCAGCCACTCGGCGTAGGGACGCGGCATGGGATCGGGTGGAGGTAGGCCGTTTTCGCTTCGCCAGCGCAGGAGGGGATGGGCGCGGTCCTGTTGGGGTAAATCCACTCGTTTGCCGTACGCGGCGGACTCGAAGATGCCCATCATGATTTCCACGATGTGATGGCCGGCTTGGCCGCTGCATTCGTGTTCGCGGCCTTCGTCGAGTGCTGCGACGTACTCCTCTACATAGGCGAAGTCGTCCGGGTGGGCCGAACTCTGCGGATCGTAGCTCTCGCAGTAGATGGGCGGGAGCACTTCCCAAGGTTCCCTTTGGTCGTTGAGGGCGTAGTGCGGCTGCGGCAGCAGGAACGCGCCGAGGTCCCTTTTCCAGACGAGCTGCGAGAGCACTAAGCGGCCTTCGGTGCCGCAGAATTCTATCACCGGATTGACCGAGGTGGGAAAGCGGTGTTGCAGGAGGGTTGCGGTGACGCCGTCGGCAAAGCTGAGCGTCGCCGTGATGTGTTCGCCAGCGATGGTGCCCATGCCCTGCGGGGAGGGCACCACATCCGTCGGGGTGATGGGGTGTCCATCGGTAGTGGCAGTGGCTACGACGCTGTGGCACGGGCCAGCGACCTTGAGCATGTTGTTGATCATGTGGGTGCCGATGTTCATTAGGTTGTAGCCGCCGTAGTAGGTCTTGCCGTGGCCGTGGATGTGGCGCAACTGGCCGATGCGTCCCCCGGCCAAGGCTCTGGCCACGGCTTTCATATAGACGCCGACGCGCCCTTGGTGATGCACGGCGATGCGCGCGTTTTTTGCGCGGGCCTTGGCCAGCACCTCGTCGGCCTGCTGGCAATCGACGCACAGGGGTTTTTCAATGTCGATGTGGGTGCCGTATTCGAGCACTCGCAGGGCCAGCGAATGGTGGAATTCCGTGCCGGTGGGAATGGCGACGATGTCGGGTTGGTGCTGGCCGATCATCGCATCTAGATCGGTGTAGCGGGCCGCGACCCCGAGTTCGTCGCCTAGGGTGTCGAGTAGGTCTTGCACGAGGTCGCAGAGAGCGACGATTTCCGTGCGGGGGTGGGCGTGGTACGCGCGTGCTGCGGCCGTGCCGCGGCCACGGCAACCTAGTATGGCCACGCGATAGGTCTTCATATCATCCTCCTAGTCTGAGTGTTGGAAGCCGAGAAATCGACGCCTATATTGAGCGTGGTCTGCCTCGGCACATAAGGGTGCAGAGGTATTATAACAATAGAGGTACTAAGGAGGAAAACATGGGACAATTCCACGGGGTAGTGCCGGCGATCATCAGTCCGAAAAACGAGGATGGCACGCTAAACGAAGAGGCCTTCCGCGCCACCATGGAGTTCAATATACAAGCCGGCGTCCACGGCTTTTGGGTCGCTGGCGGCACCGGCGAGAGCGTCTTGCTCGACGACGAGGAGAACCAGCGCATCGCCGAGATCTCTGCCGACCAGAATGCGGGACGCACCCAAGTCATCATGCACGTGGGAGCCAATACTACGGCGCGGGCTGAGAAACTGGCGGCTCATGCAGCGCAAGCCGGAGTAGAAGCTATCTGCGCGGTGCCGCCCTTTTTCTACCAAGGCGACGACGATGGCGTGGTAGAATACTATCGGGCCGTGGGGGCTGCGGCCGACCGGCCGTTGTTCATCTACAATTTGCCTGGCTGCACCGGTCTCGATGTCAGTCCGGCCCTGATGCAGCGCCTAGTGGATGAAGTCCCGCAGACTACCGGTTTGAAACATTCGTCGCCGGTATTCGCTAACCTGATCGAATTCGTCGGCATGGGGCTAGACGCCTTTATCGGCAGCGGCAGGCTGATGTTGCCGGCCATGACCGTCGGGGCCGTTGGGTCGGTCGATGGTCCTTTGTGCGCGGCCCCGGAACTGTGGATGGACGTTTGGAATGCCTATCAGGAGGGCGATCTGGCCGCCGCAAAACAGGCTCAGGAACGGGCTAGCGCCTTTCACCGCACAGTGGCGCAATTTGGCTATTTCGGCAGCATCTTGGCCGTGGTCAGTCAGCGCATAGGAATGGAGTGCGGCAACCCGCGGCGTCCGTTGCGACCCGTGCGTCCCGAGGAACGCGAGACGCTGTTGGCGCAGGTGGAGGCCTTTGGGCTTAACGTATGAAATCCGTAACTCTCGGATTCTATAGGTGCCTGACTAGTCTTGATCAAGAGCGCGACGACAGAGAAGAGCATGATTATGACTACTAACAACCGCATTCTCGATATAGTTGATAAGCTGGGAGACGTTCCAGACGACATGCAGCGTGATTTGGCTCGCGGGGTAGCGATCCTCAAAGAAGCGGGCTGTCAGCAGGTGTATGTTTTCGGCTCAATCGCTGAGGGCCATGTCCGACCCGATTCCGACATTGACTTTGCCGTCCGCGGCTGCCCGGCGAAACTGTTCTTCAAGCTGCAGGGGAGGCTGCTCTTAGAACTGCGTCGTTCCGCCGACTTGATTGACTTGGATGCCGATCCAGATCTGGCGACCTTTCTCGAACGCGAAGCGGCGATGATCCATGTTGACTGAGCGTACTCTAGCCCATATTGAGCGAGAGCTACAGCAGATTGAGAACCTTTTGGGGGCATATCATGAGTTGCTAGGAAGGGCTAGCACCAGTGAGCTCGATCTCGTTGAATTGACCGCGTTAGCGGGCGTTCTCCATTCGTTCTACAACGGGGTGGAAAACGTGTTCCAGACCATCGCTAAACGAGTGGATGAACAGATGCCAAGTGGAGCGGACTGGCATCGGGAGTTGCTCCATCAGATGGCCTGTAAGGCGGATGACAGGCCCCCAATCGTCTCTCCAGAAACACTGGCTCGCCTTGAATCATACCTCGGGTTCCGCCACTTCGTGCGACACGCCTATTCCTTTTGGCTAGACTGGGAAAAGATGGAAGATCTGGTGCTTGAGTTGGGCGAGGTATGGATAGCATTTCGACAAGATGTCAAAATATGGCTGGATTCAGAACCGGAGAGATCCGTTGATCCCGATCCAGACTCTTCAAAGCGAATAGGGTGAAAATAGCCCGCCTCGGTGTGCTGCTACCGAGCATACATTTTGCATAGAGAGGAACGCCGATGTTTAAGACGAGGATTGTTGCGCTTGCCAGCGCGCTGCTGACACTAAATGCGCCCTTGGCCGAGGCCAAGACCTTTTACTGGATTTCGCATGGCTCGCCCGCCGATCCGGTGTGGACGTATTTCTTGGCCGGGGCGCAGCAGTGGAGCCAAGATACCGGCCACGAGGTCAACACGTCCTTCCACAACGGCGACGTGGCTTCCCATCAGGAGGCCGTGCGCGCTGCCATTGCTGCTGGGGCCGACGGCATTGTCACCAGCAGTCCCGACCCAGGCAGTTTAGTGCAAGTGGCCAAGGAAGCCAACGAAGCCAACATTCCCATCATCAACATGAATACGCCCGACCCCACCGCCAGTTTCGACGCGTATGTCGGAGGCGATTTGGTGACGACCGGTCGTCAATGGGCGCAGTATCTGGTCGATAAAGGCCACGTCAAATCTGGCGACTTCGTGTGGATGCCGGTGGAAGTGCCTGGCGCGACCTATGGCGTCCAGGAAGAACAGGGCGTCGCCAGCGTTTTTGAGCCGTTGGGTATTACTTGGGAAGTCACCGACGCGACCCTCGACCAGGCCGAAGTCATCTCCCGCATGGTTGACTATATGACGGCCAACGGCGACAAGATCGACGCGATAATCGGTCTCGGAGATCTGGTCACTGGCAGCATCAAGCGCGTCTTTGACCAAGCCGGTTTCGCCCCCGGCGACATTCCCGTCGTCGGCTGGGGCAACTCGCTCGACACCACTCGAGAAGTTCTCAGCGGCTACGTCAACGCAGCCATGTGGCAAGATCCGCTGGCGATCAGTTACATGGCGCTGTCGTTGGCGTCCATGGCCGCCAGCGGCATTCCGCCCGGTTTTGACGTCATCACCGGCGCGCTCTACGAGGCCGACAAGGCCCAGATCTACGACGACATCCTGTCGGGCGAATAGATGAACTCAGCCGTACAGCGCCTCTTGTCGAGGCCAGAATTCGGCCCGTTCGTTCTGCTGGTCGTCATGGTTTTTGTCTTCTGGCAGATCAATCCGGCGTTTCTGTCGTCGCGCAACATCGGCAACATGCTGGCCTTCACGGTGGAATTGGGGCTGATCGCGCTGGCCATGACCTTGCTGATGACGTCCGGCGAATTCGACCTGTCGGTTGGTTCGTTGTTCGGGTTCTGTCCGGTGCTCATGTGGACCCTGTACAACACTGGGGTCACGTCCATTGAGGTCGGCTTCGCCCTCGCCTTGGGCACGGCTGCGGTTATTGGCCTGTGCAGCGGCTTGTTCGTCACGCGCTTGCGGATTCCCTCGTTCTTAGTGACGCTCGGCATGTTGTTGGTTGTGCGGGGCAGTGCGCTGGTGGTGACGAGTGGGTTTCCGCAGCGGACTTGGGACGCCGCAGATCTCTTGCTCGCCGAGGTGCTGGTTGGAGATTTCAAGGTGGGCGGTCTGCGCGTGTACATGTCGCTGTTTTGGTTTGTAGCGGCTGCGTTGTTGCTCGGCTATTTGCTGACGCAGACCAAGATGGGGAACTGGCTGCAAGCGGCGGGCGGCAATGCCGAGGCTGCTCGCGCTCGCGGTGTGGCCGTAGAGCGCACCAAGGTCAAGCTGTTTGTGCTCTCGGCCGTCATGGCGGGTTTCGCTGGCATCATCAGCTCCATTCGCACGGCTGCGGCTAACCCCAACAGCGGCACGGGCTACGAGTTGGAGGTCATCGCCATGGTCGTGATTGGGGGGACGGCCCTGACGGGCGGGCGCGGTACCATCATCGGCACGGTGCTCGGCGTGTTCATCTTGCGCTTGATGCGCAATGGCATTGTGCTCATTGGCGTGCCCGGACTGGCGTACAACATTTTCATCGGCGCGATCATCTTGGGCATAATGGCTCTGCATTCGTGGGTTGATCGCCGACGACAGGAAAGGTACTAGGCGATGGTTGTGGCGATGGTATGGTTCGATTTATTCATTAGAATACAGAATACGCGAGGAGAAACGCATGAAGGCAATAGATACCTTCAAAATGGATAAGGGCGTCCTGTCAATTATATCCCTTTCTGAAGAATCAGACGAAAGGGAATACTGGCACTCAAAGACGCCTTATGAACGCTTGGAATCCGTTGAGTTGATGCGGCAGATTAACTATGGCTATGATCCAGCTACCACCCGACTTCAAAGAGTTCTTGAAGTTACTCAACTCACATCGAGTTGAATATCTGCTCATCGGTGGCTACGCCGTTGGTTATCATGGCTATCCGCGTGCAACCGGCGACATGGATTTGTGGGTGGCAATTCGTCAAAATAACGCCGAGAAGTTGGTTGTGGTCTTGAAAGAATTTGGGCTTACTTCGCCTCAGTTATCAGCCGATATCTTTTTGCAAGAGAATCAAATTATTCGCATGGGGGTTCCACCTATGAGAATAGAGCTTTTGACAACAATATCAGGTGTTGATTTTGACTCTTGTTATTCAGAACGAATTGTTGATGTGATAGATAATGTCGAAGTTCACATTATTAACCTGAAGCACTTGAAGCAGAACAAGCAAGCGAGTGGAAGGCATAAAGATTTGGATGATTTACAGTACCTTTGAGAACCTACGAAGAAATAGAGCTAGTCGATGACAGCGGCACTAGTCCAGATGAAAAACATCAGCAAGTCCTACGGACGAGTACTTGCCCTCGAAGGCGTCCACCTGACGGTCGGCGAGCGCGAGATCGTCGGCTTGCTCGGCGACAATGGGGCCGGTAAATCCACGCTGATCAAAATTCTCTCTGGGGCTGTTCCCGCCAGCGGCGGCGACATTTTCATACGCGGCGAGAAAGCCGACATCAAGAGCACAGCCGACGCCATTGACTACGGCATTGAAACCATCTATCAGGACTCGGCCCTCGTAGCGGAATTGTCGATTGCGCGGAATTTTTTCTTGGGTCGCGAGCCCCTGAAAGGCCCAGCGTTTTTCGGGCGCATGGACCAAGAGGCCATGGCGAATGTGGCCCGCACCTTGCTCAAGCAGGTGGGCATTGAAAAGGACATTCCCGCGACGACGCCCATCGGTGCGTTGTCGGGCGGCGAGCGCCAGTCCGTGGCCATTGCGCGGGCTATGCACTTCGACAGCGAGCTAATCATTCTCGACGAGCCGACCAACAATTTGGGCGTCGCGGAGACGCAGGGCGTCTTGCGCTTCGTCCGCAACGCCCGCGACTCGGGCCACTCCTGCATTTTCATCGCGCACAACATCCACCACGTCTTTCAAGTTGTGGATCGGATCGTGGTACTGCGCCAAGGCCGCGTCGTCGCCGACGACATCGATCCCAAGGAGACGACTGTTGCCGAGGTGGAGCAGGTTATTACGGGGATGACGCCGTGAAGCAGCCTACTGGGCGAATTCATAGACTAGCTCATCGGGAGCATCTTTGAGTAGCAGAACAATCGTGCCTGAGTCCTGAAGATACGCCTCTTGATACAGGGTTTTGATTGGGGCGATACGAAAGAAATAGTCTTGGGTTAGCCACGCCTCACACGAGTCGCCGTTGGCATTGTGGGCGAGCGCAACCACGAGTTGTACCGGGTTGGACTCGAGAAATAAACCGGGTGAGACCAACGTGAGTTGATGAGCTTTGCATCCACCGCTATACGAGACCGTAACGGCAAGCGTATCGCCTGTTATCGACGCGGCGCTCAACTCAAAGTCATCCGTTCCCCACTCCTCGGTCCCATTCGAGTCAATGACGACCTGTCCCCACGGTTTTGTTTCATCTGGGGAGACGTCGTCGGGTGAAACAGAAACGGGCTGCTCAAACCCGTCTTCCCCGCATCCTATGGTGCATAGGACGATGAGGCTCAACGCGAAAGTACTGGCGTTTTTTAATAACATGGCTGCATTTCCTTTGCGATATGAGAACGCTTCTAATAGACGTGTTCCAATTAGTCCGCGTTGTCGGCGATGGACACCTCACCTGCCGCAGCCCGGTCGGCCAAGGCTTGGGCCTCGCTCGTAGGTAAGTTGCCGTTTTCGACTATGAGTACGTTGCCCCCAATGCTGACGAGATTGGCCAGCCCTGCGAGGCTAGTCAGTTTTTCGTTTTCGTAGATATTGAGGTCTTGGGCGACCTGCGCGAGGCTTTCCAACCCCGCCAACGCGATCAGTTTTTCGTTGTTGTAGATGTTGAGGTTGCCGCCGACGCTGCTGAGACTCGCCAGCCCGACGATGCTCGTCAGCCGCGAGTTGCTGTAAATGCTCAGGTCTTGGCCGATGTCCGTTAGGCTGGATACATCCTCGACCATGTCCAACGCGGCATTGCGCCCAATGCGCAAGCTGCCGCCAATCTCCTTCAGAGACGATACATCTTCTAGCGCGGTGAGGGTCAAGTTGTCTTCGATGACGAAGTCGCCGCCCACGCTACTGAGATGCGAGAGGTCCTCTATGAGTTCAAGCGAGGGGTTGAACGCGATGGTGAAGCTACCGCCGACCGCGGCGAGGCCGAACAGGCCATCGATATTGGTCAATTGGTTGTTGTTGTCGATGCGCGCGTTGCCGCCGACCGCGTTGAGTTTGATTAGGCCGTCCACGGCGGTCAGCTTGTCGTTGTGGGAGATGCTGAAGTGCCCACCGACTGTGTGGAGGAAGGACAACCCCTCGATATCGACGAGGTCGTCGTTGTCGCGGATGGTGACGTTCCCACCCACAGAGGCGAGGTTGTTTAGCCCCTCGAAGTTTTTGAGTTCGTCGTTGTCGTGGATGGTGAGGTTGCCATCTATGGCGCTGAGTTGGTTCAATCCTTCAAAAAGGGTGAGGTCCAGGCGCGTAATTTCGAGGTTGCCAGCAATGGTGTAATTGCATTTTCCCTCCTTCTCCAGCGCATCCGCGTCTTCGCGTGAGCGCACGATGCGGTCGCCCGGCAGAACGTTACCGGCACAATCGCCGTCCGAGATGCTATCCACGCCCGCGTCTTCGCCGCATCCAGCCAAGACGAGCAACAAGACGAATAGATTCGCTACGGCGATCAATCTAAATACCCGAGGGCGCGCAGGCGTTCTTGGAGGATCGCGGCCTCGCCTGCCGTTGCTCCTTGAGCCTGCATTTGTTGATAGGCGGAGCGATCCCGCAGGTTGCGATATTGCGCGCGGTAGTGCGCTGAGTCCGCGCAAACCAAATCGTCGTCGCCGTGGCGCAGGTCGCGCAGGACATACTCGCCCGTTTGTTCGTTCTCGCGGTAGAAATGCTGTCCATCGCACAGGCACCACTCGCGAATGCCCTCGGCATAGCGCGCTATTTCCTCGCCGTCGATAGCCGTAGGCGACGTGACGCGCTCTGCGGGCAGGCGCAGATTGTCGGCGCTGAGAAAACCAATGCCGTATAGACTGTCTAGTTCGGATAATACCCAACGATCGGTCAACGCTGCGTTCGGCTCCAACCAGTTCTGGCCGAACCCTTGGTAGTCAACGGGTAGATCGGCCAATGCCGCGATGGTCGGAAAGAGGTCAATGGCGGAAACCGCTCCGTCGTGTGGGAAGGAAAATCCGCCCGGCACGTGGGCTAACATGGGCACATGCACCACGTTGGGATGCAGCCGGTCGCCGTGCGCCATAACCTCCCCGCAAAACCCCTCGCCGTGGTCGCC
The DNA here is from genome assembly GCA_022826515.1 of Candidatus Latescibacterota bacterium. The sequence goes on along the minus strand of JAJDUT010000017.1, from coordinate 102,251 downwards.
GCAGATAAAGACCGCCCATTCGTCGAGGTCAATGCGCTTGAGCAACTCGACGAGGGAAAATTCCAGCACGTGGGTCACAGCCGCTTCGTAGTAGCGCAGCGCCTCTGCTACCTGTCCAGCCGCCACTAGCTGCCCCAAATCGGGCCGATGGGGTATGTCGCCCAAGCCGTAGCCGCCGTGCGTGTACCAAAAGTGGAGGAATTTAAACTGCGGCCCGCTCGGCTCGATCAGCTCGGTACACAGGCGTTCGAGCGACCCTAAGTGCTGTTGGGTGGCCGATGGGTCGACTGGCCCGATAAAAGGCGCGAAGTCGAGGAAGCGGAATACGTCTGGCCGCTCGGAAAACCCCCGGACGCTGTATCCGGCCGCGGCAAAAAGGTCGAATAGGTTGACCACGCCCGCGAACATCTTCAGGTAGGTCTGCCCAAAAAGCCCGTGCTCAAAGGGATACAGCCCGGTGAACAGCGAGGTGTGCGAAGGGCGAGTCGCCGGCGCGGTGACAAAGTAGCGCTCGGCAAAGGCGTAATCCCGCGTCAGTAGATCGAATTTGGGCGTGTTAATCCTCGGGTTGGTCCGGCTCAACGCGTCGTAGCGCCAGCAGTCGATGGAGACGATTAGGAATTTTGACATGGATTTATGGGATGAATGGGATGGGGGTAGGGGAACAGGATTTATGGGATTTATGGGATGGACAGGATTCATGTTAAATCAACTCGTCAATCGAGCAGCCGCGCGTTGTACTGGCGCGGGCCGTGATGGTAGCGGTCAAACCGGCTCTCGTCGAGCGGCGTGGGCGTGTAGATGTACACGGCATCGCCATAGGGATCGTAGAGCACCACTTCCTCGCGCTCGTCGCCGCACACATCGGCCGGGAAGCAGTGATACCATCCCATCTTGCCGCCGCTCGGTGCGGGCAACTCTGGGAAGGTTGTGACCTTGTGGCCGTGGCCGTTGAAGAGGGCCGCCGGGCTGTAGAGCAGATCTCCGTGCTCTGGCCCATTCCAGCGCACAATTTCCATGCCCGTGTTATTGGGCGATTCGTCCACCCGGAAGCGGCTGAGCACAACACCGTCTTGCGCGACGATCATCACGTCCGCGTGGTGCCCGTTGTAGCGGATGGCCAATTCGCGGCCCGGCAGCTCGGGCCGCAAGTTGCCGCAGCGCACCTCTTGTCCGTGCGGCACCACATCCGCCCCTAAGTGCAGCAGGTGGCGACCGCTGCCGTCGAGCACTTGGCCGCCGCCTGAGACAATGGCCGCTGGCTCCATGTTCCACCGATCCACCAACACGCTGTCTGCATGGTCGCCCAAAAAGGTCTCCCACAACACGCTGCCATCGTGATCGAGGCCGAAGTGCCCTCCGTTGACCTCGTCGCGCCCATCGCCGTCCAAGTCGCCGACGGCTGGGATATACGCCGCGTGTTCCGGGTAGCGATGCCACTTGCTGCGATAGTGCCACAGCACTTCGAGCCGGTCGTTGAGCGCGAGGACATCGCTGCCTAGCTTGACGACAAAATCGCGCGGCTGGTCGTGCCCGGAGAAGTTGGCGATTAGCAGCCGCTGATGTACGTAGTTGGGGACGTGCATTGCTCCGTCTGCGTAGGCGTTGCAACGCGCCAGTTCCTCGGGCGCAGCGGAGCGTTTGACCGCACCCGTGCGCCCGTCGAGGATGGCGATGTGGACGTCTGCGAGGTTCCATTTGCTGGTGCGCTTCACATGGGGATCGACGAGGAAGCAGAGGACTTCTTGCTGCCCGTCTTGGTCGATGTCGCAGATGGCCACCGGTCCCGGGCGGTCGGGAGAAATGGTCGTGAGGCGTTCGGGACCGTCCGCGTCGAGCGCGGTAAAATCCCGATCCCCCAATGCCCAAAGCGGCTCGCCAGCGAGCGAAAAGGCTCCTAGAAAGCAGGGCTTGATGCCTCCGAGGGCATTGTACACGAGGAAATCGACCTGTCCGTCGCCAGTCAGGTCGCCGATGCGAATGTCCCCGCCGGTGCGCTCGCGGACGAACTCGTCGGGCAAGGCGACCTTTTTGTAGAGCAGGGCCTCTGCGGCGCATGTTGGGTTTTTCACGGGATGCAAAACCTTTTCGCCCCACCGCGGCCAGAGGGGCGCGTTAGTCGGCGTCGGCCAATCCTGCGAGAAAGTCGATAAAGACCGCCAGTTCGCCCTTGACTTGGGCGAAGTCGCCAGCTAGCGCTTTGACCAGCGGCCTCATCCTCTGCGGGTCAAACTCAAAGGCATAGACGTTGCGCACCACGTGGCGGAAGCGCAGATATTCGTCCAAACGCTTGATGGTCTCGTTAGAAAATACGGCCGGCCGTATTTGCGGTAGCGGGGTGGCCATTTGCCGCAGCAACTCTTGATGCCATTCGGCACCTGCGGGTACATGTCCATCTACTTCAGTGGCGATATAGCGCAAAACGCGCTCCAGGCCGGTGTAGAAATCGTGTAGGTTGAGCGCGATCGCGTCCCAATAGAGGTCGCTATTCACCGAGTCTCCTTCGCTGGCCTCCGCTGCTCTGCGGACCCGAGTGACGACCTCCTCTATGTTTTCCAATTCGCTGCGGATGCGCTCGGCACTGACGATGTGGCGAGAGATCATAGATCAATTCCTTCGCGCTCGATAACCGCTCTTAGCGCGGGACGGCAACAGGCCATATCGACCAAGTTTACTTCGATATCCGGGTCGAGGTCCATGACCGCTCCGAGTGCTCGCCAAGTGTCCTCTGGCCGGAGGCCCCAAGCGGCGATATCCACGTCGGACCAGGGGTTGAATCGGTCCTCGTGCGCCAGTGAGCCGAAGAGCACCACCCGCTTGGCGTTGAAGCGTTCCTCTAGTAGGCGGGCGGCTTGCCGCGCCAGATCCCAAGCGCGCTGACGGCGTTCGCGCTGACGCTCCTTTTCGGCACTGTGGCGTTGGCGAGCCGCCTCGCGGTAGGCATCCATTTCAGCGGGTGTTATTGGGAAATAGGTAGGCATGGCCAAAGCCGTTGATCGAGGGTCTAGTAGCGATGCTGCGTCTAGCGAGAAATATACGCATGATGCCGACAAAAGTGAACGGTTTGGCAGGAGCGGGAGAGATTGCGTCTCAGGTGTCTTGCGATATATTCCTCGCCAGAGTTGCCCTAGCACTGTGCAAATTAGCGAAAGGAACGCCATGTCCTTTAAGTTCGTCTTTCTGTCACCCGCCCGCGAGCTAGCCGCAGCAATGTCTGAAGCGGTCCCCGCGATGGAGATCGTCCAATGCGAAAGCCGCGCCGAAGCCCTAGCCGCTCTGCCCACGGCGCAAGCCTGTTTCGGCACCTTGGACTCAGAGCTGTTGGCCGCGGCCGTCCAGCTCAAGTGGTTGGCCGCCCCAGCCGCTGGCCCGGCCAAGGGGTATTACTTCCCGGAACTTATCGCCAGCGACGTGGTGGTGACCAATTTTCGCGGCATCTTCAACGACCACATCTCGGCCCACATCATGGCCTTTGTGCTGGCGCTCTCGCGCGGCATGCACCGCTACTTCCGCTACCAGTTCGACGGCCAATGGCGCAGCGGAGGGGAAGCGAGTCCCTCGACCTATCTGCCCGAGGCCACCGCGCTGATCGTCGGCGTCGGCGGGATTGGTGCAGAGACCGCGCGCCAGTGCAAGAACTGGGGCATGACGACCGTTGGCATTGATCCTCGCGTTGAGTCGCCGCCTCCGGGCGTTGACGAATTATATCGCCCGGACGAGCTCAACCAGCATCTGCCGAGGGCGGATTTCGTCATTCTCACCGTGCCGCAGACGCCGCAGACCGAGGGTTTTTTCACCAGCGCCCGGTTCGAGCAGATGAAGAATAGTGCGTACTTCGTCAACATTGGTCGCGGGGCGAACGTCAAGTTGGCCGACCTCGACCAAGCCCTGCGCGAGGGCCAAATCGCCGGTGCTGCCCTAGATGTGTTTGAGCAGGAGCCGCTGCCGCCGGAGCACCCGCTGTGGACGGCCCCGAACTTCCTGATGACCCCGCACGTGGCCGCGGCCGGTCCTTATCTGAGCGAGCGCCGGCGCGACCTGATGGTGGAAAATTGCAAGCGCTTTGCTCGTGGTGATGAGCTGGTGAACGTGGTGGATAAGGAGAGCTGGTTCTGAGAAAGGGTTGCAAAGCCCTATCGGCTGTCGCACGACGGCAAGGTATCCGCAGATGAACGCAGATGCGAAATGACGTTGGTAAGCGCTAGGGCAGCGTGCCTGTGATAAGCAGGTACGCGTCGGCTTTGACCTCGCCGTTGATTTCCCACTCCTTGAGTTCGCCGCCGAGCTTCCCGATGACCTTTTCGCTCAGCTCGTGAAAGGGCGGGCGGCCCGGGTCGGCGATGATGATCTGCCCGACTTCGACCTCGACCGCCTTTTTGATCAGCTTGTAGAGCGGCTTGACCATGTCGTCCCAGAAGCAAATATCGGCTCCGATGATCAGGTTGGTTTGGCGTAGGTGTTTCTTTTTCACCTTCTCGAACTTGCAGCGCCAAGTCTCTATCTCGACATCGTTGATCTCAGCGTGTAGCTGCAGGTAGGGAAAGACCGCCGCGTCCGCGTCCATGCCCGTGACGCGGGCACCGTGGTTTTTGGCGCAGTATATCCCGGCGAGGCCCCAACCGCAGCCTATATCCAAGACCCGCGCCTTTGGCGGCAGACCTTGGTGCGAGAGGAAGTCCATCACGCACCAGCTCGAGTTCCAGAATTTGTTGCCGTGGATGCAGGGCTCGTGCTTCTTTTTTTTGGCGCGCACTTGAGGGTGAGCGGCTTTGAGTACCGTGATGCCATACGCTTGGCGCGAGGTTTTCTTTTTTTCTTTGGCCATGTCGCTCTGTTATTTCCCACCGGGAAGTTAGTTTTCTCGTTAGAATCCCCACACGCGCGCCGCGGTCTTCCCCATGACCCACTCGATATCATCGCCGTCGGCAAAGGCTGGATGCTCGATGACGGCGCGTAGCGTATTGGCGTAGCCCTCTCTGCCGGCGCTGGGCGGGAAGTCGCTGCCCCACATCATGCGTTGCACGCCGAATGCGTCCTTGGCCATCTCGAACAGTGGTGGTACGTGGCCGAATTCGAGTTCGGGGAGCAGGCGCGGCGGGCGGGCGCAGATTTCGCCTAAGCCGGGGACTTTGATGCTGGTGTTGTCGCGCTCGCCGTGTTGCAGGGCTTTGGCGTAATCGGCGTAGGGCGGCTCGGCAATGCCCACGCCTGCGAGGTGTTCGAGGATGACGTGTGTGTCGGGGCACGCATCGAGCACGCGCGAGAAGTCGCCGGCAGCGAACTGGGGTGCATTGCCGATGCTGGAGACTACGAGGCCGAGTTCGCCGGCTCTGCGCCACATGTCGTAAGGGCCTGCGTTGGCGAACTGTCCACCGGGGGCGATGCGAACACCGGCGGCCCCTTGCTCTGCGAGTTGCGCAAGATCGCCGAGTGGATCGCAGGACTCGGGATCGACGAGGACTGCAATTTTGAAACGGTCTGGTCGCTTGGCGGCCTCTTGGAGGAGGTAGGTGTTGTCGTAGGTGCCGCCGTGTTGGATGAGGGCGGCCTTGTCAACGCCGTTGCGATCCATCTCGAATTCGAGTGTCTCGATAGGCTCGAACCAGTTGTTCCCGGCGTGGCAATGCGTGTCGATTATCAGCATTTGAAGCGGCCTTTCAAAGAGGTGTTTGTTAATCGCACTTCGTTATTTTCGCACAGAAAGTGGACGTACTACGCGGCTGTTTCAGCACTGAAACAAGCGAAAGGGCAAGGGATTTGCAAGCTGGCAGGATCACCCTACGAATGGTTTCTGCCTTATCTCGGCGATTTCTTCGTCTGTCAGACGTTCTTCGTCCGTTACGATAGTCTGTTCGATGAGTTCCAGCTTCAATTCCCGATTGGTCAGCCACTCCCAGCGATCGGCATTTGCCGGGTGGGGATGGGGATACACATCCTCAGGCCCAATGTCATCGGAGACGACATAGAGATAACCGGGCGTGACGCCGTTGTGCTTAATTCTGAGTTTGTCAGATAGAGACTCCCCTTCGTCAGACATAGAAACAATTGATGGTCTATGCGAGAACGCTTTCGCCACATTTCTATTCTGTGTGATCGAACTCCCGACCCGCAGTTTCGTCAGCTCTTCCTGAGAGCCGTGATACCACGTAAGGCTGTAATCGCAGTTTGGCATTAGATTTCCCAGTCCGATCCATAGGACCGGTTCTTGAGTCGCTCCGCAAGTTCGGTCAGTGCAGCTAGAGGCCTGTTTAATCTTGCCGTCGTTGCGTCGTCGAGTTCGCCTTACTTAATCCAATTGCCGTCATCAAGATATCCCTGCTCATACTAATGGGTTACGAATGCCCCAACATATATAGGGATTCAATGAGTAGCTGCACCCGGTGTTCATCACTAACACCATCCCATGTGGAGCAAAGTACCTCGAACGCCTTCATGGATACTTGGATTGGCACTGCAATGTCGTCCTCGATTTTATTATCCGTCAGTCCTTTGAATAGGTCTCTGCTTATCTCAAGGATTACATCGCTTACGGCCTCCTTCGTAAGGTTCCCGAGAATTCGCTCAAGTGACCGAGCCGTTGCGGACGAAACCCAGAGATTCACGGTATCTGAATCTACTGGCTCACTTTGAACTCGAAAGTAGTATAGATTAGGATCAGTTGGTGAAGGAACATCGAAATACGGCTGGATCTTTATCCCAGCAGAGGTTGTAACTGAATATCTCTTTTGATGGGTATCGCGTTCATAGATCCATAGACTCTTACTTCCTTTTCGGGCACCTCGCGGGGGCGTCTCGTTCCATTCAGCATAGAAGTCGGTGACATTCAACTTGCTGAGCCGTTGCTCAAAATACATGAACTCCCTCAATGTATTTTCCCACAAGAGCCACCCGATTCTCATATCCGGTTTCACCTCTGGTGCGCTCTTTCGCACATTCTCCGTCCTCTCATCAATGAGCGAGTTGTACTGCTCAAGCACATCCTGCATGACGGTATCCGCAGATTGGTCAACATCTTCAATACGTATAGACCTTGTAGCAGACGGATGCATAAGTGTAGTACCACAAAAAGTTCTTATGGAACGTCCTCTTAGATTGCTACAGCGGAGCAATTTCTGTTCTACTCCAAGTCCCGAATGTATGACATCGATATTGAGATTGCTCCAACCGGTCTCAGGGATACCCTTCGCAAGACAGTAGACAGAGGTCCAATCTCCTTCCTCCATCTTTCGACCCATCATCGAAGCCACTTGCGTGGCAAGCCGTATTTTTGCATTGAGGGCTTCTTCGTCAGTGAAAGCCGGCAAGGTTGCATTATGGTTAAGGTGAATCACTATCTCTGCACTCCAGTACTTCAAATGCGATCTCACGAAATGTAGAGAAGTCACTAAGTTCGTGATCCCTCACAAGAGCGTAACTCATCCACTCACTATAAAGAAATTTGTAATCAATCTCCTCTGACCGTGAAACATGAAGGTAAACTGTAGTAGGTACTCTTCCTCGATAATCCTGAAGGAAGTCACGTATCGATTCATTGAGTGAGAGACTAGGTGGCTGATGAGTAGTTTCGACAATGTCTCTTGTCTTTTTACAATGAATTACGAGGTCACAGCCGGCAGTGTTAGGACTGACGAACTGCTTAAATGTCGAATGCTGTTTGTCAAAGATGTCTGCTCGCTCTAAGGTAAATCCTGCTGCACGAATGGCTCTCTTTAGCTCTTCCCACACTTTGGCCGAGCTATTCATGAATATGAGCAGCATCCAATGCTCTTTGCGTAGAACTCGATGACATTCTGTTAAACTTCTCTGCATCAGCTCGCCATATTCATCTATGCCTTTTCCTTGAACTCGGTTGATGATTGCTTCATCACTCGGATCTGTAAACTCCCCAAGCCAAGATTCCCACAAGATGTTCATCTCCGAGTAGTTGATATTTGCACCGAACGGCGGGTCTGTGAATACAAAATCTACTGATTCATCTGGGATACAACTCATTTCAGTCGCCGATCCACATACAACAGCCTTCTTGGCCGTGTATTGGGTCGCCGTTGTTTCGATATGGTCGAGTATGTTTTCGGCTTTTCTACGAAAGGTCATAAACACATTTGCTTCGTTAAAAATAAAGGGTACGTTGAAGCGGGCCATGTTACCACTTCCACCCCAAAACCTGTACTCAGAGAGACGTGAAACCCTTTGATAAAGAGAGGTAAAAACAAAGGCCATTGCCGATGCAACTTCGATATCATCGATGCAATGGATTGCCCGCCATATCTGGCTTAGAGCAGCCAGATTTCTAGTTGTGTAAAAGGAGTCAATAGAGGTTAATCCATGACGTTTCGGCTGATTCAGATTGACACCATCAGGCAACTCCGTGGTCGGAATATAACCAGTGGCGAAAGGCGCTTCTGCCTCAATCTCAGCGATTCTACCAATATCCGCGTCGCTCGGTGGATGCTCGCGAATTTCATTCCTACAGCATTTGTAGCCGACTATAACAGGTTCTGCGTAGGTACGCGGGAGCTTCTTTTTTTGTAAAAGCTCTCCACATATAGGGCAATGAAAAGCAGCTAGAATCTTGTGTTCTCGAACGGTACGACCGTACTTGCGACTGTGATCCCAAAGGATAAACTCAGCATCACAGCAGTAGCAATTCACCCTATAAGACCAAACGAAATAACTAGCTTCCACCGGACGTCCACATTCGCGGCAGTCAGTACTGTATAGCCATTGTCTTAGATCAGCCAAGGAGTCCATGATTTCGTTTAGAGCCCCAACGAAGAGATCGGGATCCACTATTTCAGTGAAGTTGTGAGCGATGAAGCATGCTGCAGGCGACAACTCATTTAGGATCACGTCGTGGCCGCTGATTCTAGTAGCTACGCCCGTCATGCCACTACCCGCAAATGGGTCCAACACCAAGCCACCGTCGGGCAGATAGTGGTTGAGAAATTCCACGATACCTTGCGGTGGAACCTTAGTATGGTAAGTGTGGGCGTCATAGGTGTAGGTATTTTTTCCAGCACTAGCCCCAGTTGCCACTGGTTTTGCTGGAGTCTGAGCCGGCTGCAGATTACTAAGCAGCACGGACTGAAGAGATTCGGGCGAGCCGATCACGTCGCCGTTTCTCAGTCGTTTGAGTATTGGAGGATTTGGCGTTGAAAGTCGGCAGACCTTAGGTGTCTTCAAGAACAAATTCATCTGAGAGGTCTTAAGTGCTCGACGAGTAGCTCCTTTTGAGAGGAAGGCTTTCGACACGTCGGCTGGTCTCCGGTTAGCAGAGGAAAGAAGGTCTTTTATATGCTTCGACTGCTCTATTGAGGGTTGGCCAACGCCGCGAGCCCACCGATCAATGGTTACAAGAGAGACCCCAAGCACCTGTGCGAGATGGGCAGGACTCATTGAGAGCGAGTCCTGTATCGTCTGGAGTTGCTCCGCAAGTTCTTGGGGCGAGTTATTTGTGTTCTTCACGTCGCGTCCTCTTCGTCGTTCAGATCGAGTACCCAGCAGTCGGTCGGCGGCCAGCCGATGCAGATGCGGTCGTCCGCCAGCTCGGCACTGTGCCCGATAATCTTGGCGATCTTGGCGATGAAATCCAAGCACGCACAACACGATTAGGCATAGAAAAACATCAGAGACAGAGCTACTCTGATGTTAGGAACGTACTCGCTCGCTGATTTTTCAATAACGCTTTTTTTTGCGGAGGACGCAATAGCTTCTCTAGGTAGCTATACGTCTTTTGACACGCTGTCCTCAGTACATGACAGTAGTCTAAGTTGAGGTGCAGCCTTGATTTAGGTTTATTTATCATTACTCAGCTACAAATAAAGTTGGTTATGGATCGTACCCATTGGCAATTTGGTCACACCGATCAGAATGTGAAATCAAATTTCCCAATCCGATCCATAGGACCGGCTCTTGAGCCGCTCCGCAAGTTCGGTCAGTACAGCTAGAGACCTGTTTAATCTTGCCGTCGTTACGTCGTCGAGTTTGCCTTCCGCCCAACTGTCGCCGTGGGCATACACGTTATACGGGCTGATAATGCACTTGAAATCCAGCATGAGGGATGTTGCCAGCGACGTAAACGCCATATAGCTGTGTGGCAGCCCGCCCGCATTGACGAACATCACTATTTTGTCGTAGAAAGCTCCTTTGAGCGACCCGTCTGGTGGCGTAGAGCCTATATATTCGACAAACTTCTTGAGTTCAGCGCAACACGCCCAGTTGTACACTGGGCTCGCCAAGATGACGGCATCAGAGGCCGCAATGATTCTGTGGCACGATTGGTACGCCTCGGATGAATAGATCTCGTCGTTGTCGAAATTTGGCGGATCGAGTTGTCGAAGATCGATGAAGTCAACAGAGATGCCCTTGTCCTCCAGAGCGGTCCGACACATGATAGCAAGCACCCTACTGTGACTGTCGGGATCGAGACTACTGCTGACGACTGAAATTCTCATCTGAATTTCCTAAAGTGTGCCGGGTTGCGAACTTCCCCACGTCGAAGAGCGGGGAAATTTATCTAGGCCGTCGGGGATCTTGGACCACGGGACTGCCATTTCGGTCCAGATATCTCTGGTGGGTTGCAGGTCTTCGGAATGGTCTAGGGTGCCCGCCTTGATGAATATCGTGTCGGGGTAGCGTGTGAACAATTGCGAACCACATTCTGGGCAGAATTCGCGAATCTTTGTGTAGCCCTCGTCGTTCGTAGATTCGTAGCCCTTGGTTTTACCGCTCAGTTGAAATGTAGAAGCTGGTACGCCAACTCCAACGTTGAAAGCGCTGCCCGTAACTCTACGGCAGTCGTCGCAGTGGCAATAGATCACGAATTGGGGTTCTGAGTCGCTTGTATAGCTGACCGCCCCGCAAAGACATCGACCTGTTAGCGGCATTGGTAATCCTTTCTGGATAAATGAGTGTGCCGATTGTGGCGATGCGTTCAATTCACAGCGTTTGCTGATCTACAAGCCTTCTCTTTTGACGGCGAAAAAAAATGGGTGGACCTCCTCCAGTGCATCAACACCTCCGAATCCTCCTCCTACGATACCTTCCTGTTCAATCTGAAACCCAGTCTCAGTGAAAAGCTTCTTGTAGGTCGAGGGGCCAAAGTTGCTCCAGTACATGGTCTCGCCGAAGAAGTCATCTTCAGTATATCCAGGACCGTCGTCTTTCTCAGCAATAGTAAACAGGAGGAGCCCACCGGGCCGAAGCCACTGTGCGAATCGACGGAAGAGGTCTAGATGCTTCTGCCTTGGGATGTGGAAGATGGCGTAAAAGCTGACGATTGCATCGAAGCTAGCTGCGGGGAATTCGGTCTCCATTACGTCGGCGATGACGAATTTGGCGGAGGGGACGTTTTTTTTGGATAGAGCTATCATGTTCGAGGAGATGTCGATTCCGGTGAGGCTAAACGTTCCCGCAAGATGTCGGGCGACTGGGATACCAGCACCACATCCAACGTCGAGGATTTTTGAACTAGGTGCCAGACGCTCAGTTATCAAGTTCAGCTCCGCTCCAGGCGTAGTACGTTTTTGTCCCGCGTAATTCATCGCACACCGGTTATAGGCGGTTCTTACCAGTTCCCGATAATCGGCGTCTGGATCGTCAGCAATTTTGAATGGCATGTGTCCCTTTCCTAGATCACTTCACATGTTACGGACGATTCGAAAAATCGCTCTTGGAATTCCGTTAAAGCGAAGATCTGCTCGTCAGAGTAGTCCTTGCCGTCAGGTGCGACAACGAGTTTGTCATCATCGTCATCAGATCGTTGAATGACGGCGATACATCTGCCTGTGAACGTCTCTAGCGGTTTGAAAATGCCGAGGACATAAGCGTCCCTATCTTCTCCATCAGGTGCCGGTACATTCGGGAGAAATCCGTAGTTGACCGGATAGATGAAGCCCGCTTCAGGATGCTTGGAGCCAAGAGGTCGATCTATGGTAATATCGACAGTTTTGCCGATGAACGTCCTTGCATCTACAAAGTCACTTGTCATGGTCGTTTAGTTAGTGGCCGTTGTCTGACGCGAAGGTACTTACTCGTGTTGACAGTCGCAATCGGTACCACGGGGCTGAAATATTCTGTGTTTGCTCACCCAGCGGCAAAGGTCTAGGATAGACGCCTCAGATTTCCCCGCGACCCGTCTCAAAGCGGTCTGGCGCATAAGTTCCTTTTTCCTTTTCTTGCCCATTTCACTCCGCTGTATAAAAGCTATCAACAAAGGATTCTCCTTATGCCCGCAGACAATCGCCCGGTGCGCGTCGGCATTTACGGCACCGGCCGTTTCGCCAACCAAACGCACCTGCCCAACCTGAGCAAGCTAGACAGCGTCGAGCTGGTCGCCGCGAGTGATCCCAACCCGGACAACCTCGCCACCACCGCGCAAAAGTACTCCATCGCCCGCACCTATGCGGATCCCCACCAAATGCTTGCAGAGGAACAACTGGACGCACTCTATTCGGTCGTGCCGGCCTTTGCGCGCACGGATGTGGAAGCAACGGCCGCAGCGCAGGGCATCCACCTCTTTAGCGAGAAACCGCAAGCGACCAGCATGGCTGTTGCGCGGCGCATTGCCGATGCGGTCGCAGAGGGTGGTGTGATCTCAACAGTTTGTTTCCGCGAGCGCTATCGCCCTCTCTTTCAGGAGGCTCGTCGCCTGCTCGCGGATAAGGCCGTCACCCACATCCGCTTCCAGAGCACGGCCGGCCTGCCCTTGCTCGAAGCTGAGGTTTCCGACCCGGATAGTTGGCACTATCAGATGGACAAGAGCGGCGGCTCGGCCTTTGACTGGGGGGTACACGCCGTTGACTACGCGCGCTTTATGAGCCGCCTCGATATTACCCAAGCCCAAGCGTTTTACCACCATCCTCCTCGGTACAACACGCCGCTGTCGTGTTCGTTCAATTTTTTGTTGGCAAACGGGGCGACCATGACCTCGACGTTCCTCGCCACCACGCCCGCCGCTCCGGGCGACGAGCCGCGCTTCACTGTTTTTTACGAGGGAGGATACTTGGCGCTGTGGATGTATGACCGGATCGAGGTCAATGGCGAGGTGGTGTACGCGCCGGAGGAATTCGATCCGTGGTTTGAACAAGACCGCGTCTTCATTGAGGCCGTGCGCACCGGCAACCGCGCCCTGCTGCTCAACGACTATGCCGACGGCCTCTATTCGCTGGCCCCAGTGCTGGCGGGATGGGAGTCGGCGCGGCGGGGTGGGGAATTGATTGCAGTAGCCGAATTTATGGCGAGCTGAGCGTGGGTCGCATCGCGAGGCGGTGGGGGGCCGCAGGCGGATACCGAGAGTTTTTGGGGATTGCCCTGCCGCTGATTCTGAGCACGGCTAGCTGGAGCATCCAGCACTTTGTCGATAGGGTCTTTCTCTCTTGGTATTCCACCGAGGCGTTGGCGGCTGCGCTGCCGGCGGGCATGGCCAACTTCACCTTCATCAGCCTCTTCATGGGCACGGCCCAATACGCCAATACGTTTGTCGCCCAATACATGGGTGCGCGGCGGTTGACGCGGGTGGGGCCGGCCGTGTGGCAAGGGGCGTACGTGGCCTTGTTCAGCGGCCTGTTGGCCTTGCTGCCGGCCGCCTTTGCCGGCGAACTCTTCGAGTTTATCGGCCACGACCCGGGCATCCGCGCCGCTGAAACCGAGTACTTCCGCATCCTTTGCTACGGCACTGGGCCGCAAGTCTTGTCCACGGCTTTCTCGTGCTTTTTCAGCGGGCGGGGGCAAACGTGGGTGGTGTTGGCGGTCAACGTCGTGGCCATCAGCGTCAACATCATTTGCGACTACGCCTTGATATTCGGGCACTGGGGACTGCCCGAGCTGGGGATCGTCGGGGCGGCGTGGGCCACCAATATTGGCTTGGTGGTCTCGGCCCTGTGTTTCGCGGTGCTGTTTTTGGGGCCGCGGTATCGCAGTGAATACGCCACCTTGCGCGGATGGAAGCCGGACCTCAAACTGCTGCTGCGTCTGTTGCGCTTTGGCGGTCCCAACGGCGTCAACTTCATGCTCGACATCATGGCCTTTACCTTCTTTTTATTTATCGTGGGCCGCTTGGGGCCGATCCCGCTGGCGGCGACGAATTTGGCCTTTCACATCAACAGCCTCGCCTTTATGCCGCTCATTGGTTGCGGCATTGCCGTCTCGACGATGGTCGGCCAGCGTTTGGGGCGCGATCAGCCCGAAGCCGCTGAGTACTGCACGTGGTCGGGTTTGCACTTGGCCATGCTGTACATGGGGACGATGTCCTTGGGCTATGTGTTGGTGCCGGAGTTTTTCCTTGCGCCTTTTGGCGAGGAGAAAGACGCCAACTTTGCGGTCGCGCATCAGATCGCCGTGGTCTTGCTGCGCTTCGTAGCTCTGTACTGCGTCTTCGATGCCGCCTATATGGTCTTCGCGGCGGCCCTGAAGGGCGCGGGCGACACCCGCTTCGTCATGTGGATTTCGATCTTGCTGGCTTGGGCGATCATGGTTGTGCCGTCTTTCGCCGCCCTAACTTATTTCGACGGGGGGCTGTATCTGATATGGATCTTTTGCTGCGCGTATATATGCGTCTTGGGCGTGGCTCTCTACTTGCGCTTTCGCACGGGTCGCTGGAAGAGTATGCGGGTTATTGAGCGGGCCGATGAGGATAGTGGGTGAGCCCTACAGCGGCTTGGCCACGGCTAAGCCCGTGCCGACTGCTGACACGCGATTCCATCCCGACCCTCTGAGACCGGCGTAGATCATGTAATAGGTCCCATTGATCGCGAACACCTGTGGGGTCAGGAGGCCGTCGCAATCCCAGGCATCGGCATTGGCCGCAGGTGTGAAGATTGGGTTGTGTGGGTTGGGTTCGAAGGTGCGGAAGTCGTGCGTGCGGACGTGCCCAATGGTCCAGACCTTGCCGTCGTAGCCGCCGTAGAACAGATGGAAGTAGCTCGGCCCTTTGAGGATTTCGGCTTCGCGCACTCCATAGCGGTCCCACGCCTGTCCCGATCCGCTGAACACGGGATTGGCGGGATTTTTGGTGACTTGCGCCGGGTCGCTGGTCGGTGCGGTGGCATGGCAAATGGTCGGCACGTTGTAGAGAATATCGCGCCGTTCAGGAGGGGCTGGCGACTCGCCGGTATAGACCATGTGAATGACATCGCCCGACACGGCTACGGACGGATGGGAAGAGCCGTGTTGTTCGTGGATGCCGCCGACGGCAACTACCGGTTCATTGCCAATCCGCGTCCACGCTCCGAAATCGCCATCGCTGACTAGTAGGCCGGTCTGTTTGCGGCGGGGCTTGTCCTTACCTTGGGTGCCGAGATAATAGGCGTAGTAGCGCTGGTCGGCGGGATTCCAGAACGGGAAGGGGTATTCCACGCCGTGATTGTCGAATCCGTCGGCGGAAGGTAGCAGTATGGGATTGCGTTGGTCGTGCGTTACCGCCGTAGGGTCGGCGACCGG
This sequence comes from Candidatus Latescibacterota bacterium, assembly GCA_022826515.1. The sequence goes on along the minus strand of JAJDUT010000017.1, from coordinate 86,813 downwards.
CGCGGAGCTGTGCATGTGTACCCAGCTACCATCTCCTCCTTTTTTGGCCCACAGATAATGCACAGTATCGTCCACGACGATGGCGTGACTGGCAGCGGCCCACGCGGGTGGCGCGCAGTACAGCAGCGGCTTCTCGGCGGTGAGCCGCTCGAAGCGGGCGAATGCTGCGAATGGGATTGGGGCGTTGAGATTCATAGCGGTTTGCTAGGTTATCACTAACTCGCCATCAAGTTGACGTAGCCCAATGCCCTCGAAAAGCCTCTGCTTCCATAGGGCACCCGGCAAGTCTCCCTCTGCGACAAGAGCGCGCAGCAGTTCGCTGTCTGACGCTCGGCGTACGGTTGTGAATCCGTCTTTCTTAACCAGCCAGAAGATCTCGTCGAGTTCTGCTCCGTTCAGGAAATCGGGAGAGTGGGTCGAAACGAACACTTGGCCGCCGCGCCGGGCATAGTCCCTAAACTCCTCAGCCAACTCTATTAGTAATTCGGGATAGAGTTGGTTTTCGGGTTCTTCGACCGCCAGCAACGGATGGGGTTTTGGGTCATACAGCAAGACGAGGTAGGCGAACATCTTGATCGTGCCATCGGAGACGTAGCGGGCAATGAATGGGTCCTTGAAGCTGCCATCCTGAAAGCGCAGAACGAGACGCCCGTCCTCTGTTGGTTTGGCTTCAACGCCGCTCACGCCTGGGACTCGCTGGCTCATAGCTTTCAGCACTTGATCGAAGCACTCGCGGTGATTCTCGTAGAGGTACTGGGCCACTTGGGCGACGTTATCGCCACGGTTAGACAGATGTTCGGCATATCCAGCCTCACTGCTCGGTCGGGCGTCGGCAATGTGGAAGTCTGAGATGTGCCAGTTCTCGATTAGGCTGCGGAATTCCGAGACGACTTGAAATTCGCGGAACTGGCCCAAGCCTTTGATCGCGAGGACGCTCGGGTCGTCGAGCTTGTACTCTGCTCTCTTTTCTTTTGCCTCTTCCTGACCATAGACCGATTCATTTGTGATCGCGGTTCCGATCCCGCCTGAGAAATCAACAAAATGCCAGGGGCGTCCATCCTGCCCTCTATGGTAGTGGAGTACCTCGCGTTCAACCGAGACTCGGCCACCGTTCGCTGCTATTTCGAGTTCGTAAGTGGCCAGATGTCCGCCGCTCTCGCGGAATTTGATGGCGATCCCAATTGGCCCATTTTCTCCTCGACTGACCAACTCGCGGAACCCACCGCGTTGCGACACCGCCATGGTGACGTTCTGAGTCAGCGCGTCCTTGAGAAAGCTGAACACGTCGAATAGCGTTGACTTACCCGTGCCGTTCGCGCCCACGACGACGACCATCGGGGGTAAATCCTCAAACACGGCGTGGCGGAAGGAACGGTAGTTCTTGATTTCAATCTGCTCAATCCGCATAGGTTATTTCTCCGTATTGTCGAACATTACCGTTGGGCTGGACCGGACCGGCTGCTCCGTTGGCGGCTATCACAATTCATCGAGTGACCGGCGAAGGGTTGCAGTCAATTTCTGACGGAAATCGTCGTCATTATCCCTAGACTTAGACCAAATAACGGTCGTGCAGTGATTCGTATCGAAGTGGGTTCCATCTTTGCTCTCAAATTTTTCCTTTTCGCAAATATAGATGACAGGCTTGCCTAGACCCTCCGCATAACCAGCCTCCCAATACGCGCCATTGTTTCCGTGAGTAAGATCGGCAATGACGAACTTCGCGTCTCGGATTCGGACGCGCATGATATTGTCGATGATACCCGCCTTTGGGACATCACGCATATCAACTAGACTGCAGCCAATATCCTCTTTCACTGCCGGTTTCACAACCTCCCGAACAAAGGATTCGAGATCGTCATCGTTGAACTGCATGGCGAGGAAACCGTAATTTCCAGCGAACTCACCTCGTTTTTCCGCTTCGTACTGTTTCCATCCGGCAAGGGTAAGGTTTACATTCGGAAATCTCGGCCCGAGTGTCTCTTTGCTAGGTTCTCCCATTATTATGAGGTCGTGTTCATACAACTCTTTAATGAGTTGCTTGGCCAATTCCTCACTCGGAGCACCAATCTTCTTGCTGATTCTGTCAATATGGGGGATTGGTTTGCCTGATTCCGATACTTGGTCTCCAATATATCGAATGAGATTCATCGCCTGCACCGCAGGACTTGTGAATTCGCTCATGTCGGTTCCTTTTGCTAAGAGTGGCTTATTCGCATCCATTCGCTAGGTTAAGTGCCAGCAGTTTTCCTAACGACTCGTCCTCCGAAATACCTGCATCCCATCCATAAGCCGACGCCACAGCCGCGTCGAGAGTCGCGTGTGCATCCTTGAGCCATTGAGGGCGGGCGTTGTACAGATTGGTCAGCGTCCGCTTCTTGAGTTCCTTTGCCACCGCTTCGTCTCGTGGAACCGGACACTTGGGATAGCCGGGCACCGGCTCGTCCACCCATTCCACCCATTCGGGCGGGTTGAGCCAGCGGTCGCGCAGTTCGACTAGTCGCCGTGCTGCTTCGGCGATGGCAACGGCACGCGGATCACTCGCGTAATCCGAAGCCGGAATGTCGGGCGACAACCCTTCTGGGAAGGGGAAGGTCTCGAAGGTGGTGGTCGGCGTGTAGCGCGGATCGTTGCCCTTGCCGAGCCATGTGCAGAGCCGCAGCGACCATGCCTCGTGGAAGCGACTGTGCAGGATGCCGAAGGTGGTGTCGTCGTCGCGGGCGATGACGATCAGTTGGCAGTCGGGATAAATCCGGGCATCAAGCCACGCGAACAGTCTGTGCTTGGCAACGCGCGGCGTGGCGATGTAACGGGGCAACACGCCAATATTTTTGAACATGTTCTGTCCTGACCGGTCGTGTCTCCACCATAGGTCCCGCAAGTCCTCGCGATTGTTCTCGTCCCTTGTAGGCTTCACGTGTTCGAGGATGTGCGCGAACGGTGTCTCGTAAAGTGCGGCGTCAGCTTCGCTTGTCTTATGTCCAAAATCGACAATCCATTTGCCAGCAGGCCGACGAGTCACATCCATACCGTTGAACCATGGTCTCAGAACATCGGCGTTGGGACGCCCGTTTGGATTCGCGGGCAGACATAGCCATTCTCTAGCCAGATCTCCCGGGACGTCGAAACGCCCCTTCTTATAACCACCGATAAATGCCGTACGTCGGTTCCGTGGCAACTTACCCGCTTTCGTAAGATCGGCAGGCTCAGCGGTAAGATCAGCGTTGATCTGGAACACGTCGCCTCCGTCCAGACGCGCCGATAATCCGGCTTCCTCAGACGCGAAACATATCAACGAGACCCTCACGTCGGCACCATCAACTACCCAGGGTTCATCGGACCAAGCATCGAAAATCGCTGCCTGTTCAACTATCCGGTCAAGTACTGTTCGATTCTTCCCTCCTCTAATCGAATTCGTGGCGACGAGACCGGCGCGAGAGATCTTTCCCCGATCTACTAGTTTGCCTCCCTTATGGAACCAGTAGCAGACGAGGTCGGCGGAGGCTGGAATGGCGTTGGTGTAGCACCGGCGCAACTTATCAGTATAGTCGCCGCCGAGGACTTCACGCATGGGCGAATAGCCTAAGAACGGCGGGTTTCCGATCACCACGTCGGCTGCCGGCCATTCCGGTTCTTCGCCGTCTGGGGTCAGGATCGCATCGCGGCATTCGATGGTGTCGAGCGGCTTGAGGACTGGATTGTTCGTCCCAGGATAGCCGTTGCGTCGCATCCACTGGATATGTCCGATCCACACTGACACGCGCGCTAATTCGGCGGCGTAGGCGTTGAGCGAGCCATGGCGGCGAACTCCTCCGGCTGCTGCCGCGCCTGCTCCAACATCCGCGTGAACATATTGTTCGGCAAAAGGCCCACATCTTCGGCGAACATGCAGAACACCAGCCGATTGATGAAATGCGCCACCGCCTGCGGGTCATGGCCGCGTTCTCGCAAGGCTTGTGCCAGCAACGCAAAGGCCGAGGCCGCTCGCTCGGTGAGCGCCTGCCGGGTCTCGTCTGGCCGCAGCCGCTCAGGGTCGGATAGTGCCCACTTGAGCTTGTCGCGGACAGCAGCATCGGCTAAATCGTCGATCTCGAATTCGTGGGTCTTGCTGACGCTGTTGGTCCAATTGGTGCGGATGCGGAACTGCCGCATGTCGGAGACAATCAAAAGCGGCGGGTTTTCCAAAGCCAGTGCGTATTGCCTAAGTTGGTCAAAGGCCGCGTCTAAGTTGGCACGCGGTCCCTTGTACTCCCAAGCGAAGCAGTGTCGCTTCCACACATCGGCCCAACCATCGCCGCCGTTTTCCTTGCGAGCACCCTTCTCAAAGCAGTACGTATCGCCGGTAGGGTCGGCCTCGGCCGGGGTTGGCTCGCCGAGCAGCCGGCACAAGTCGATGAAGTGCTCCTGAGCAGCCGAGCTTTCCTTGAGTTCGACGGCACGCCACTTGGTAATGAATATCTCTGGAGTCATGGTGCTACGGTCACTAGCCGCTTGAAGCGGGCGAATGCTGCAAATGGGATTGGGGTGTCGGTCTGCATAGCGGCTACTAGGTGATTCCCAGTTCACCACCAAGCTGAATGAGGTTACCTATCCAGCACCTTCTCCTGAAACTGCTCGTACGCCTCATATACGTCCTCTGGATCGGGAACAACCGGCATTGTGCGAATCCGACCGTGTGCATACCAATTCCGAAACTTGAAGTATCCCTTGGTTGCCGAGCAATCCCTCTGAAACGCCTCGTCGATACCGCTGAAACAGTCTCGTAACTCGTCGAAGATCCGATCGAGGGGAATCCGCCTACACGCCTGAGTAGCCTGCTTACCAACTTGACGAGTCTCACGGCGATATTTTTTACATAGATCGCGATACGCTCTGCTTACTCTATCGCGCTTTCTTCGTTTTAGAGATACGAGAAAATCCTCTCGGATACCTGCCTCCAAGAGCGTAAGGAGCTTGAACGCGTAGTCTTTACGTATCTCCTCAAGCAGGTCGGCACGAAATTCGTCGCGCTCAGTCGGTGTGAAAGATTCGAAATGCTCGTCGCCGAGGTCGCGCACATTTTGTTGAAGCAAGACGTACCATTCGAGGAGCGAATCACAAGTGAACTCGCGCATTTTTATTCTTCTAGGAACTCAGCTAGAAATTCCTCTAAGGTACTTTTATTGAATTCCCACCGTACAGGTTTTCCGTATCTGCCCTCTCGCCTCGCAAAGTCCCACTCGTCATTTCCTCTATGCAGCAGCATTGCGAGCAGGGTGCTGCCCGAGATCACATCGACTCGCCCTTGCGTACCTATAATAAAACGCCCGACTGGTCTGAAGGTGAGAATCTGGCTGTCTAAAAAGACGAGTCGTATAGATCGGACTTCATAATCCCCAAGCTGGTCTTCCCGAATCGGAATATTCTCTGACTGGATCTCCAGCCAGTTTTTGTCTTTAAGAGGCTGTAACCACTCAGCTATCTTCGACATGAGCTTTTCGCAGTTGGATATCCATTCCTGACGAACTGCTACATGTTCAAATTCCGACGCTTCCTGTTGTTCTTGTTTCTGCTTCAGTATGTCCTCAAGTAGTTTGGCCATTTATATCACTCCTTTGCTGCAATCTGAACGAGATATTGTCTGCCGTCCAAGACCGAGATCGCACGGTCAGCAGTAAGGCAATACGCTTCCTCAATATCCGACCGATTGGATTGCTTCGCAATGGTCGGACCGCCCCCCAGCTCGCAGTGCAGCAGCGGCTTCTCGGAGGTGAGTCGCTCAAAGCGGGCGAATGCTGCAAATGGGATTGGATAGTCGATCGTCATAGCGGCTTGCTTGAAGCGAGACTGGCGGCTGGGTAGATTGAAATGAATTCGGCCCCACACACTTCGCACTCGTTCAAGTCACCTAAAACGCCAAGGAACCCTCCAATGCCTCGTCCCAATATCCTCTTCATCATGGATGATCAGCACCGCCACGACTATCTCGGCGTTGCCGGTGCCGACTTCCTGCGGACGCCCAACCTCGACCGCCTTGCCGCCGCTGGCGTCCGCTTCACCCAATGCACCACCAACGCTCCCGTCTGCGCACCGGCGCGGATCGGCTTGGCCTCTGGCCTGCAATCGAGCCGTCTCGGCTGCTTGGACAATTCGGGGCGGCTGCCCTCGGGCACCACCACCTACTATCAGCGGCTACGCGACGCCGGCTATCGCGTCGGTTGCGTTGGCAAGCTCGACCTGCGCAAATCCGATGGCTACAATGGCCGCTACGGCGACCGGCCCTACGCCTATAGCTGGGGCTTCACCCATCCAGAGGAATGCGAGGGCAAAATGCACGCCGGCTCCTCGTCCACGCCGATTGGTCCCTACACGCACTACCTAGCCGGCGAAGGGAAGTTGGCGACATTTCACCAGGACTATCGACAACGGGCTGCCACCAGTTGGATTACCGACTGCCGCGATTCGCCGCTGGACAGCGCGGACTTTGAGGATGCCTATATCGGTCGCCGCGCTGCCGAATGGATCGCCAATGTACCCGACGACTTCCCTTGGCACTATTTCGTCAGTTTCGTCGGCCCGCACGATCCCTTTGACCCGCCGACCGAATACGGCGACCGCTACCGCGACGCGGCAATGCCCCCAGCCATCGACGACTCCCTCGCTGGCAAACCCGAGTGGATCAAAAAACGCGCCGCATACTTCACGCGCGACCAAATCGCCCAAACCCGCCGCCAATACTGCGCCGCCATAGAACTCATTGACGACCAGATCGGTCAGATCCTCGACACGCTCGAAAAACGCGACCAGCTCGACAACACCTATATCATCTTCTCCTCCGACCACGGCGAGCTGCTCGGCGACCACGGGCTGTACACCAAGAGCGCCGCGTACGAGGCCAGTCTGCGCGTACCGCTGATCATCGCCGGACCGGATATCGCCGGAGGCCGCGTCTGTGACGCGCTGTGCGAACTCATCGACCTCAATGCCACGATATGCGACTTCGCTCAGCTCGCGCCGCAGCAAGATATTGACGCCCGCTCGCTGCAACCGATCCTCGACGGCCAGACCGACACCCACCGCCAAGAGACAGTCGCTGCTCTGCGCAACTTCCGCTGCATTCGCACGGGTACGCACAAATACATCCAGAATTACAACGACTGCGACGAACTCTACGACCTTGAACAGGATCCCGACGAGTTGGACAACATCGCCGCTACTGCCCCTGATGTGGTTGGCGATCTCGCGCGCCGCTTGCGACGGCGTTTGGGCTAAAGCGGCCACAAGGGGGAAACGTACGAAGGGCACCCACAAGAGGTGCCCCTACGCAAGGTTGCTCAACAGCGCGACGAATTGATCGCGATGATCCTACGGTTGGTTTGCTTTCCAGGCTTGGTACTCGGCCAAGGTCTGCTCGTCGGGGGGATAGGTGCCGACGATGCTGGCTCCGGCGCGGATTTTCTCGGTGATGAAGCGCTCCTTTTGCTCCATCTCCTCGGCCTCGATGGCGACCTCTTCGGCTAGATGCGCGGGTATGACTACGACCCCTTCTCCGTCGCCGACGAGGATGTCGCCGGGGAATACCGCCACGCCGCCGCAGGCGATGGGTACCTGGATTTCGCTGGGGTGGTGGATGGTTTTGTTAGTGTGGGCGTTCATGGCCGCTGCATAGGCGGGCAATCCCGACGCGACGATAGTAGGCGAGTCGCGATAGGCCCCGTCGGTGACGATCCCCGCGCAGCCCCGCACCTGCAGCCGCGCCGCTAGGATGGACCCCATGGTCCCGGCGCGAGTGTCGCCGCGTGCATCGATGACGAACACGTCGCCTGAGGTTACCTGCTCAATGCCGATCCGCTGCACGTCTTTTAGGTTGTCTAGTGGGACTTCGTCGAGGTCTTCGCGCGCGGGGATGTAGCGCAGGGTAAAGGCCCGGCCGACCATCTGCATGTCGGGCGCGAGGGGCGTGACTTGGTGCATAAACGTGTTGTGCAGTCCTTTGTTGCGGAGCACGGACGTCAGGGTCGCGGTGCTAGCCACCTTTAGTTTTTCGCTCAATTCGGCAAAATCCACAATTCGCTCCTTTCAGCGTATCTGCCCGCGGGCGTCAACCGGCCAGACGGCTTCCACGCGGCCGCGGCGCACGGCAAAGATCTGGTCGTGTTCGTTGAAACAGGGGCAGGGATGAACCGGCAAGACCTGCACCTGTTCGCCGATTTGGGGCTTGTCGTCGCAGGCCGACAGATCGACATGTCCGTGTTCTTCCGAGGCTCCGGAGAACACGGCTTGGGGGTACTCGACGATATGGCCCATGATGGACGCGCCATCCTCCTGACGGTGGACCGCGGCGCTGAGCGACTTGCTGCCCCCGTCGAGAATGGCGCGGTCCGCGGTCGGTCGGCTGACCACGGTCATCAGTACCCGGCCAGCGCACTGATCGACGCTGTGGGTTCCCCGGCGGAGATGGCCGACTCCGCCGACAGGGTACTCGCCGGCCCGGTACTCGGTCAGTTCGGGAATCTCGTGCGCCATAAACGCGCCCGGAGTGCTACCGCCGCTGACGATGGGATGCGGCAGGCCCTTGCGGTCGAAGTGCGCGAGCGTCTCTTGGATTAGCGGCCGCATGTCTGGAGTCGCTGGCATGGACATGATGCCCCGGAGTTCGATGTTGGGGGCTTGATCGATTTTTTCGCCGAGGGCTGCCGCCGCCCCAGGCGAGCCTACGCCCGTGCGGCCGCGGTCGAGTTCGACGACCACGCCCACGGTGACATCCGCTGCCGCAGCGGCATCGGCTAGCCCCTGCACGGTGTACTCGGAATCGGCCGCCACGGTCAGCCGGGTGTCCCGAGCCAGCGCGACCAGCCGCGCCAGTTTTTGCGCGCCGATGATGTTGTAGGGAATCAGGATGTCGCGACCGACCCCGCCTTCGGCCATGACCTCGGCTTCCCCTAACTTCTGGCAGGTAATGCCGATTGCCCCGCGACGCATTTGCATATGGGCGATGGCCACGCACTTGTGGGTTTTGATGTGGGGCCGCAGGCCAATGCCGTGCTCGTCAAAGTAGCGTTGGTAGCGGTCGAGGTTGTCCTCCAAGCCGTCGAGATCGACGAGGAGAGCGGGCGTGTCGAGGTCTTCTATACGCATGGTGGCCTTTCCTGAATGAAGGTGGAAATCGCTGCGATAAAATAGCAAACCGATCCCACCGCAGAAATTGACGCGATTGGGGGCCTTGCCTTTTGTTGCAAGCCTAAATCATTTCTAAGATAATCCGCAGATGGACGCAGATGGACGCAGAATAGTAGAAACAAGACGGTCCATAGCTTGAATCCAAGTCATGCAGGTTGCTATATAAGATGCCCATCGATCTCCAGCCCTCCACGCCCGTCGCACTAGTCTGTGCGGTATTGGCCGATTCCCCTGATACGTTCGCCGACGCCAAAATCGGCCTCATTGAATGCTTCGGCACCCTGTTCGCGGCCAGTGAGACCTATGATTTTGATTTTACCTCGTACTACGAAGCGGAAATGGGCGCGGGACTGCACAAACAGCTCGTGTGCTTTAAACAGCGGATCGACCCCGCCGAGTTGGCGGCCGTCAAAGCGCAGACCATGGCGCTGGAACGGACGATGAGCCAAGGGCAGTGCCGCCGCGCCAATATCGACCCGGGACTGCTGTCGATCGAGAGCTTGGTGTTGGCCACGACTAAGTGCGCTGGCCACCGCATCTGCATTGCCCCGCAGCTCTACGCCGAGGTGACTCTACTCTATCAGCGGGGACGCTACCGGCCTTTGGAGTGGACGTATCCCGACTACCAGGGCGATGCAATGCAGCGTTTCTTGCTCGATATGCGGTCTTGGTTGCTAAGAGTGCGCGACTGAGGTCAGCCCCGCTCGCCGAGCGCGACAAACGGGCGATGCTCCGGCCCGGTGTAGATGTGGTTGGGGCGGATGAGCCGGTTGGCGTCGTGCTGTTCGATCACGTGCGCTGCCCAGCCCACCACGCGGCTGGCCACGAAGATGGGGGTGTAGAGCGGGATCGGGATGCCCATCATGTAGTAGGTGTACGCGCAGGGAAAATCGACGTTGGGGAAGATGCCTTTTTCGCGCATCATCGTCGCTTCGACCACGTCGGCTAGATCCGGCCACTTGGTGTCACCGATGGCGGCGGCGATCTGACGGCCAACCTTCTTCATCGTCGGCACTCGCGAGTCGCCGCTTTTGTATTCCCGATGTCCAAAGCCCATGATCTTCTTCTTTTGCGCCAGCGCGTCGAGGACCCACTGCTCGGCTGCTGCGGGCGAATCTACCTCTAAGAGCATGTGCATGGCCGCCTCGTTGGCACCGCCGTGCAAGGGGCCGTGCAGAGCGCCGATGGCCGCGGTTATGGCGGCGTACATGTCGGCGAGGGTGGAAGCTACGACTCGTGCGGTAAACGTGGAGGCGTTGTATCCGTGCTCGGCGTAGAGGATCAGCGAAGTGTTCATGGCCTCTACTTCGTACGCGGGCGGTTTTTCGCCGCGCAGCATGTAGAGCAGATTGGCCGCGTGGTCTAGCTCGGCGTCGGGAGCTACCGGCTCTAGGCCCTGCGAGAAGCGATAGCCATAGGCGAGTGCAGTGGGAATTTTGGCCAGCAAGCGCACGGATTTGCGCACATTGGCATCGTGGCTGTTGTCAGGGGTCTCGGCGTCGAAAAACGCTAGGGATGATACCGCAGTGCGCAGCAGGTCCATGGGGTGGGCGTCCGCCGGAGCAGAGCGCAACAGGTCAACCACCGGGCCGGGCAGGTCGCGCTGGGAGCGCAGTTGTTGGTTGAATTTTGCCAACTCGGCAACCGTCGGCAACTCGCCGTAGAGTAGCAAGTAGGCGACCTCTTCGTAGGAGGCGTTTTCGGTCAGTTCGACTAGGTCGTAGCCGTGCAGGATCAGGCGGTTGATATCGATATCAATGCGCGAAAGGGCGGACTCGCCGGCGATGACGCCTTCGAGGCCGGGACTGTAGGATTTGTCGGTCATTCTGTAGATCTCTCTATGGAAAGTGTGAATTTGGGGCTAATAATTCAGCGGCTTTCTCCATTCTCGGGAAAGCGGTCGGCCAGCGTTGCGTCTAGCTTGGTGTACTCGTCGTAGCCGAGTAGTTCGTAGAGTTCGTCTCGCGTCTGCATCTGTCCGAGAGCACCTTCTAAAGTGCCCTTTTCCTTCAGTTCGCGGAACAGCCCTTCGACGGCCTTCATCATGGTGCGAAAGGCGCTCATAGGGAAAATCACGAGGCAATATCCCATGGCGGCGAATTCTGCGACCGATAGGTACGGCGATTTGCCGAATTCGGTCATGTTGGCGAGGAGCGGGCCTTTGACTTGCTCGGCGTAGCGGGCGAATTCCTCGGTGCTCTGCATGGCCTCGGGAAAAACTGCGTCCGCGCCGGCTTCCAAGTAGCGCTGGCCGCGTTCGACGCTTTGCTCAAAGCCCTCGACGGCGCGGGCGTCGCAGCGGGCGATGATGACAAAGTCCGGGTCTTGCCTCGCCGAGCAGGCTGCGGCGATCTTGCGCTCCATTTCCTCGACCTCGATCAGGGCCTTGCCGTCGAGGTGGCCGCAGCGCTTGGGCATGACTTGGTCTTCTAAGTGCAGCCCGGCCAAGCCTTCGCGCTCGTACGCGCGCACTGTGCGCATCACCTGCCAGACCTCGCCAAATCCGGTGTCTGCATCGCAAATGCAGGGCACTTGGACTGAGTTGGCAATGTAGCCAGCTTGGCGCGCCATTTCGTCCATGCCCAACAGGCCGACGTCCGGGTAGCCGGCCGTGCCGTTGGCCAGCCCGGCACCGGAGATGTACACGGCCTCGAACCCGGTGCGCTCGGCCAGCATGGCCACGGGTGCGTTGAAGGCCCCGGGCAAGGTCAGGGTCTTCTCGGCCATAAGGCGGCGCAAGGTGTGCGGCTTGGACTCGGCGGGCGCGGGGTTGAGTAGCATGGCTCAGGCGAGGGGGATGGTGGCTTCGCGCTCCGGTCCTACGGAAATCAGGGAGACCGGCGCACGGCTCAGTTCGGCGACTCGCTCCACGTAAGCCTGCGCTTGCGGCGGCAGATCGGCGAAACTACGGGCGGTGGTAGTCGGAGCACACCAGCCAGCCATTTCTTCGTAGATCGGCTCGCATTGGTCGAGTACCTGCGGGTCAGCGGGGAATTCTTCCAGCACTTGGTTGCCGCAGCGATAGCCAACGCCCAGTTTGAGGTGCTCGCATTGGTCGAGTACATCGAGCCGGGTCAGGGCGATGCTGGTCAGACCGTTGATACGCGTTGAAACCCGCAAAATGGCGGCGTCGAACCAGCCGCAGCGCCGCGGCCGGCCGGTAGTGGCTCCATACTCGCGGCCCAAGGCGCGCAAACGCTCGCCTTCTTCCCCTAGTAACTCGGTGGGAAAAGGCCCGTTGCCTACCCGCGTGGTGTACGCTTTGGTCACGCCTACTACCTCGGCGATCCGCGTGGGACCAATACCAGCACCGGTGCAGGCTCCACCCGCGGTGGTGTTCGAGGAGGTGACGTAGGGATAGGTGCCGTGGTCGATGTCGAGCAAGGTCCCTTGCGCGCCTTCGCAGAGGACTGTTTTGCCTTGGTCGAGGGCTTGGTTGAGCAGGAGCGAGGTGTCGGCGACGTATGGGACGAGCCGCTCGCCGTAGCCGATGTACGCGTCGATGATGGGGCCTGCCTCCAGCGGCTCTTGACCAAAGACCTTGGTCAGGATTTCGTTTTTGGCGCAGATGCTGGCCCGGAGCTTGTCGCGCAAACGCGCTGGGTCGCACAAATCCATGACGCGCACCCCGTGGCTGCGCTCAACTTTGTCGCGGTACGCCGGGCCGATGCCGCGGCCAGTCGTGCCGATGGCGACGCTGTTTTCGCTCTCTTCCCCGGCCTTTTCCAAGACCTTGTGATAGGGCATGACGACGTGGGCAACTTGGCTGAGGAAGAAGCGGTTGGCCACGGAAAAGCCCTTGGCCTCCAGCTCGGCGATCTCATCGAGCATGACGGCTGGATCGACGACCACCCCATTGCCCACCACGCAGATTTTGCCCTCGTGCATGATGCCCGAAGGAATGGCGTGGAAGATGAACTCAGTGTCGCCGGTGACGACCGTGTGGCCGGCGTTGGCCCCTCCCTGATAGCGCACCACCACATCGGCGGCGGACGTGAGGTAATCTACTACTTTGGCCTTGCCCTCGTCGCCCCACTGCGCTCCTAATACTATTTTCGCGGGCATTGCGTACTCCCGTTAAAGACTGACTTGTTTGGCCCAGGAGATGTACTCCCGAGAGAGAATATCGTCAACTACGTCGGCGGTAATCGGGTCATCGACGTTGAGGATGGTCAGGGCTTGGCCGCCCATTTGGCGACGCCCGCACGACATTTGGGCGATGTTGACATTGTGGCTGCCCATGACCGTGCCGATTTGGCCGATGATGCCCGGGACATCGTCGTTGATGTAAAAGAGCATGTGTCCCTCTGGAAGGGCGTCGAAAATGTACTCGTCGAGGTGTACGAGGCGCGGGTCGCTCTTGCCGAAGATCGTGCCCGCGAGCAGGCGCTGCCCTTTGCTGGTGTGATACACCACGGTGATGAGGCTGGCGTAGTCCTCGTGCTCGCTGCTGAGCCGCTCATCGACTTGCACGCCGCGCTCCTGCGCGAAAAGCAGCGCATTGACTACATTGACCGCCGCGTCCGAGACGGTCTCCATAATGCCCTTGAGTACGGCCGAGGTCAACGGCGAGGTCGGATAGGCGGTGATGTCGCCTTGGTATTCGATGGTGATGCGCTCTAGCTGTCCCTTGCCGAGTTGGGCTTGTAGGCGACCTAACCGCTCGGCCAGCACGAGATAGGGCTGGAGCTTGCCGTGGATCTCGGGATCGACCGAAGGGGCGTTGACTGCGTTGCGAATGACGCGGCCCATCAGCACGTCGCCGACCTGCTCGGCCACCTGCAAGGCGACGTTGGCTTGGGCTTCCTTGGTGGAGGCGGCCAAGTGCGGCGTGCAGATCACGCGGTCGTCAACCAAGAGGTCCACAAGGGTCGGCGGCTCCTCCTCAAAGACGTCTAAGGCGGCACCAGCGATCTTGCCCGAGTTCAAGCCGCGCAGGAGGGCTTCCTCGTCCATGATGCCGCCGCGGGCGCAGTTGATTAGATAAACCCCGTCTTTGCACTGCGCGATCTCGGCGTCGGAAATCAGGTGCCGGGTCTGGTCGCTAAGATGGGTGTGGACCGTGATGAAATCAGCGGTAGCGTAAATTTCGTCGAGGGATGTTAGATGCGCGCCGTAGGAGAGGGCCATCTCTTGGCCGATATAGGGATCGTAGCCGAGGACCTTCATGCGAAAGGCTGTGGCGCGTGCGGCCACCTCCCTCCCCACGCGACCCAAGCCGACCACGGCGAGGGTCTTGCCAGCCAGCTCGACGCCGACGAATTGGCTCCGTTCCCACAGCCCCTTTTTAAGCGAGGCCGTCGCCTGCGGGATGTGCCGCGCAAGGGAGGCTATGAGCGCAAAGGTGTGCTCGGCGGTTGATAGGGAATTGCCGCCTGGGGTGTTCATGACGATGACGCCGTGGCGCGTTGCCGCCTCTACGTCGATGTTGTCGAAGCCCGTGCCAGCGCGGCCAATGACCCGGAGGCGTGGGGCAACTGCGAGTACCTCGGCCGTCACCTTGGTCGCGCTGCGCACGACTAGTCCCTCGTAGTCGCCGATGCAGTCTAGGAGCGCACTCGGCGACAATCCACTGCACACATCTACTGCGATCCCGTCGTTGGCTTCGAGAATCCCGACGCAGCGGGGGTCCATCTTGTCGCTTATTAGTACTTTCATGGTCCTTGTTTAGGTTGCGTTGCCCGCTAGCGCCTCGGCGATCCACCCGGTAATGTCGTCCTGCCCGCGGCCATCGACTGCCGAGAACGGCACAAAGGAAAGGCCGGCGAGCGATCCTTGGGCATCGAGCTGGTCGAATAAGTGTTGCAGCTTGTTGCGCGACAGTTTATCCGCTTTGGTAAAGACCAGCAGAAAAGGCTTATCGAGGGCGCGCAAACGGTCGATTATCTGCCGGTCCAAGTCGGTGGGGCCGTGCCGGGCATCAATGAGCTGCAACACCGCGCACAAGGCAACGCGATTGGCCATGTAGCTGCGGATGAGTTGGCCGAGCTGTAAGCGCAAGCCCACGCCGCCGCGCACGTACCCGTAGCCAGGCAGATCGACCAAGTAGAACTGCTCGTTGGCTAGGTAGTAGTTCAACTGTTGGGTCTTGCCTGGTACAGTGCTAGTGCGCGCCAGCTTCTTGCGCCGTACCAACCTGTTGATCAGCGAGGACTTGCCGACGTTGGAGCGCCCTACTAAGGCGATTTCGGGCAAGCCGTCCACGGGCAAATCGGCCGTGCGGACCGCACCAATTTTGAATTCGACCGAGGAAAAGCGCATCGCTGGGGCTTGGAGATTAGGCGCGTTTGCGCCGCATCTCTTCGTCTTCGCTGCTGTACTGCTCAATCCCGCGCTCGATCATTTCGCCCGTAACTTGCAGGCGCGTCACGCCCTCCTGAGAGGGAATATCGAACATGATATCCATCATGGCCTGCTCTAGGACGGAGCGCAAGCCGCGGGCCCCAGTGCCCTTGTGAACGGTCAAGGCCACTATCTTGCGCAGGGCGTCCTCGGTGAACTCGACCTCGACTCCGTCCATGGCGAAGAGCCGCTGCGACTGCTTGATAATGGCGTCGTGCGGCTCGGTGAGGATGCGGAGCAAGTCGTCCTCGGCGAGCTCGTCCATGGTGGTGATTACTGGTACGCGGCCGACAAATTCGGGGATCATGCCGTAGGCGAGCAGATCTTCGGGCTGCACCAGCGGCAGTACGTCTGGAGGGTCGGAGTTTTGTTCGTCGTCGCTGTCGGCCCCGAAGCCCATGGTGCGCTTGCCGACTCGTTGGCTGATGACCTTGTCCAGCCCCTCGAAGGCTCCGCCGCAGACGAAGAGGATGTTGCGGGTATCCATCTGGATCATCGGCTGTTCAGGGTGCTTGCGACCCCCCTTGGGCGGGATATTGGCGGTGGTGCCCTCCAAAATTTTGAGCAGTGCTTGCTGCACGCCCTCGCCCGACACGTCGCGGCCCACCGAAGGCGTGGCACTCTTGCGGGCAATTTTGTCAACCTCGTCGAGATAGAGGATGCCTTTTTCGGCGCGGGGCACGTCGTAATCGGCCGCTTGTAAAAGGCTCACGAGGATGTTTTCCACGTCCTCGCCTACGTAGCCGGCTTCGGTGAGAATGGTGGCGTCGGCAATGGAGAAAGGGACTTGGAGGAATTTTGCGAGGGTTTTGGCCAGTTCGGTCTTGCCGGTGCCGGTGGGGCCGATGAGCATTACGTTGCTTTTTTCGAGCTCCACCTCGTCTAAGTCAACTTTGGTGCGAATGCGCTTGTAGTGATTGTACACGGCGACCGCGAGGATTTTCTTGGCCCGCTCTTGGGCGATGACGTATTCGTCGAGAAAATCCTTGATTTGGCCCGGCTTGGGCATCTCCTCGGTCTCCCAAGGGAGGGTCTTTTGCCGCTCCTCGGCCAGAACGTCGTTGCACAGCTTGACGCACTCGTTGCAGATGTGGACCTGGGGGCCGGTTATGATCTTGTCAACTTGGTTGTGGCTGCGCCCGCAGAACGAGCAGCGCGGATCGCTTTTGGGGGGCCGACGGCGCAAAACAAGCTCCTAGATTGGGGAAGGGGCTACCTCGACGTGCGATGGAGCGATGATCTCGTCGATGATGCCGTATTCGACGGCTTCTGCGGCCGACATGAAAAAGTCGCGCTCGGTGTCGCGCTCAATGCGCTCTAGCGGCTGCCCAGTACACTCGACTAGGACCTCGTTGATCTGCTGGCGCATGGCGATGATCTCGCGGGCGTGGATCTCCATGTCGGAGGCTTGGCCACCAATGCCGCCCATGGGCTGGTGCAGCAAGACGCGGGCGTTGGGCAGGGCTTGGCGCTTGCCCTTGGTGCCGCCAGCCAATAGCACGGCTCCCATGCTGGATGCTTGGCCGATGCAGATCGTGGATATGTCAGCGGCTACGTATTGCATGGTGTCGTAGATGGCCATGCCCGCCGAAATCAGCCCGCCAGGGGTATTGAGATAGAGCGCGATGTCCTTTTTGGGATCTTCAGACGCGAGAAAGAGCATTTGGGCGATGATGAGATTGGCGATCGCGTCGTTGATCGGAGTGCCGGCGAAGATGATGCGGTCCTTGAGCAGCCGCGAGTAGATGTCGTATGAGCGCTCTCCGCGGCCGGTCTGTTCGATGACCATTGGAATCAGCGACATGATTTATACCTTTTCCTCTTTGATTTCAGCTTTGGCAATGAGCAACTCGATGACCTTTTGATCTTCTAACTCGCGTCGCAACCCTTCTGCGTTTTGCGAGTCGGCAGGTTGGATGACAGCGCGTTCGGCGGCGAATTGGGCAAACTCTTCGTCCGTCACTTCGACCCCGGCTTGTTGGCGCACGCTTTCGAGCAGTAGATAGCTCTTGAGCTGGTGCGTGGCTTGGGCGCGCTCTTCGTCGCTGTGGTCGCGGTCGTGGTCTTGACTGGCCTGCTCTCGCTCAAGCGATTCGAGGTAGTTATCGACCATGCTCTCGGGCAGTTCAAAGTCGTTTTTTAGGATGAGCTGGCTGATCAACTCGCTGCGCAGGCGCTGTTGGGCCATGTATTCCCAGCGCTGTTGGATCTGTTCGCTGAGGTGTTGGCGCAAATCGTCGAGGGTCTGGAACTGTTCGCCGAGGTCCTTGGCGAACTCGTCGTCGAGCTCGGGCAGAGTGCGCTCGCGCACCTCGTGGGCTGCCACCGCGAAATGCGCGGTTTGGCCGGCGAGCTGTTCGTTGGGCAGGTCCTCGCGGTAGGCGAAGCGGACCTTGCGCTCTTCGCCAGCGCTCATGCCGACGAGGGCCTCTTCAAACTCGGGGCTGAGGGCATTCTCGTCGCCGATGAGGATTTGGCGCTTCTCGTACTTGTCGCCAATGACGGGCAGGCCGCTGTCGTCGAGGCGCTGCAAATCCGCGACGAGCACGTCGCTGTTGGCCAACGGTCGCTCGACGACTTGTTCGGTGGCGTGGCGGCGGCGCAACTCTTCTAGATGCTCGCTGATTTCCTCGTCGGCCACCTCGTGCACCATGCGGGTGGCGGCGAGATTTTCGTAGTGCTCGGCTTCGATTTCGGGCCAGATGTCGAGATCCGCGGTGAACGTTAGGCTTCCCCCCGGCTCGTGGTCGAGTTGGGAGATTTTGGGGGGTGCGGCCGGCCGCAGGCCCGCTTCGCGCGCGGCTTCTTCTAGTAGCGAGGGGAGGAGGTCGCCGAGGACTTCGCCGCGGATGGAGCTGCCGAAGCGCGCCTCGACGATCCTGAGCGGCACTTTGCCCTTGCGGAAGCCCGGGAGTTCCAGCCGCTTTTGGTAGCGGCGCAGGGCCTTATTGACGGCGTCGTCGATGCGCGCAGCTTCGACTTCAACGGCCAGCTCGCGTGCCCACTGCCCCTTTTCTGTGACCTGTGTCTTCACGAAACGCAACCTTTACAAGGCTAGGACGCACCGCCAAATCGCCGGCCGTGCGCTCGTTTTCATGGTGCGAAAGGGGGGACTCGAACCCCCATGCCCTTTCGGGCACTAGATCCTAAATCTAGCGCGTCTACCAGTTCCGCCACTTTCGCTGTACCGGATAAATCTGCGCCTGAGGAGGGTTATAGCCCAAGCGCGAAGGATAATATCAGGATTTATACTATTGGGTCAAGGGATTTGCCAAGCGTCCATGCCACTCTCAAGGTGGGC
The DNA here is from genome assembly GCA_022826515.1 of Candidatus Latescibacterota bacterium. The sequence goes on along the minus strand of JAJDUT010000017.1, from coordinate 68,014 downwards.
GCGCAGCTCGGCTATGGGCACCCGCTCTTGGGTCATGGTGTCGCGGGCGCGCACGGTGACGGTCTGGTCCGCTAGGGTGTCCGAATCAACCGTCAGGCAGAACGGCGTCCCCACCTCGTCCATGCGCCGATAGCGGCGGCCGATCGCGCCGCCCTCGTCGTAAAAGACCCGCATGTAAGGTCGGAGGTCCTCGGTGATTTGCCGGGCGATGTCGGGCATGCCGTCGCGCTTGACGAGGGGCAATACCGCCGCTTTGATCGGCGCGATGCGCGGGTGAAAGCGCATTACCACCCGCGTCTCACCCCGGACCTCTTCCTCGTGGTATGCCTCGACTAAGCAGGCCATTAGCGTGCGGCTGGCCCCTATGGAGGTTTCTACGACGTAGGGCACGAACTTGGTGCGCTGTTCCTCGTCGAAGTACTTGAGCTGTTTGCCCGAGAATTTTTCGTGCTGCGACAGGTCGTAGTCGCCGCGATTGTGGATGCCTTCGATCTCGCCTGGGCCAAAGGGGAACTCGTACTGGATGTCGAAGGCGGCGCGGGCATAGTGGGCCAATTCATCGCCTTGGTGTTCGTGCCAGCTCAGCTTGCGCTCGGGCAGGCCAATTTGCGCGAACCACTTCCAGCGCTCCTCGCGCCAATAGTCGAACCACTCGTCTTGAGTGCCCGGCGCGACGAAGTACTGCATCTCCATCTGCTCGAATTCCCGCGTGCGGAAGAGAAAGTTCTTGGTGTTGATCTCGTTGCGGAATGCCTTGCCGATCTGGGCGATGCCGAAAGGCAGCTTCTGGCGCGTCGCCGCCTGCACGTTGAGGTAGTTGACGAAGATGCCTTGGGCCGTCTCTGGGCGGAGAAAGACGCGTGCACTGTCGTCTTCGAGCGGGCCGACGAAGGTTTTGAACATCAGGTTGAATTGCCGCGGGTCGCTTAGTTCGTTGCCCTTGGGGCTTTTGATGTTGCGCTCGCGGAGTAGCGTGCCCATTTCCTCGGCGCTCAGGCCCGCTACGTCGAGCCCGTTTTCTTCGAGGAGTTGGTCGAGCCGAAAGCGCTCGTTGGTCTTGCGATCTTCGACCATGGGATCGGTAAAGCTATCGACGTGGCCCGATGCTTCCCACACCCGCTGATTCATGAGGATGCTGGCGTCAATGCCCTCCACGTCCTCTCGGTAGGTCATGGCCTTCCACCAGACCTCTTTGATGTTGCGCAACAGCTCGACGCCCAAAGGACCGTAATCCCAGCAGCCGTTGAGGCCGCCGTAGATTTCCGAGCTTTGGTAGATAAAGCCTTTGCGCTTGCACAGGGATACTAGTTTTTCCATTGCGTCGTCGGACATGAAAATCTCCAGTAAGTTAGGCGGGTAAAGCGGCCTTGTTGAGGCCATCGAGAAAGTCGAGCGATTTGAGCTGGCTGTGCTCGCCCCCGTGGTACTCTAGAAAGCTGCGCAAAGCCATGCGGATCTCGCCGCGCTGGGAAGGGGCTTGGGGGAGAGCCTCCTTGCTGTAGGTTCTGAGACCTTGGAGGTCGGCGAGAAAGTGCAAGCTGCGCTGGGCTAAGCGCACTCCGTTTCCGGGTCCGCAGGCAGCGCACAGGCCGCCCCCGAGGGCTGCGCTGAACCACGACGAGGGGCCAGCCAATTCGCGTTGACAGGTAATGCACTGGCGTAATTCCGGGCGGTAGCCGAGGGCCGCGGCGGCGCGGAGTTGTAAGTACCAGAACAGCGATTCGACCTGCTCTGGCTCTACTTCGGCAAGCCCGTGCAATACCCCGGCTAGACACTGATAGAGCCGGGGGTTGCCCTCGCCCTCGATCGTCAGGCGATCAACTAGCTCGCAGGCGGCGCTGCCAAAGGAAAGTCGCTCTAAGCTTTGCGATAAGTCAGGCGCTGGTTTGAGCAGGGTGCATTCGCTCAGGGTTTGCAGGTCGCGGGTCTCTTTGACGTAGCAGACGGCTTGGACCTCACTCATTAAGCCGAGCGCGGCACCGAACCGGCTCTTGGGCTTGCGGGCACCCCGGGCCATGGTCTTGAGTTTGCCGCACTCCTGAGCGTACAACGTCACTAGGCTGCTGGTTTCGCCCATGCGCATGGTGCGCAGTACGATGGCGCGCGTTTTGACGATAGTGCGTGGCATGGCGTCACTCGCCTTCTTTGGTAGGTAGGGGGATGACCACCTCGCCCGGCTTGACCAAGCCGAGATCTTCGCGCGCAACTCTCTCGATAAAATCTATGTCGCTTTCGAGCAATTTTAGCACTTGGCGCAAGCTGTCATTTTCGGCCTCTAGTCGGTCTCGCTGCGCTTCCAACTTGGTTAGGGTTTTCTCCTCTTGCCACACCTTGTAGAACAGCCTGTTGCCAAAGGCCACGTAAGCCACCAGAGCGAAGAAGGCGATCAGCAAAATTTTGGCTGTCTTAGTCACGGCGATTTTAGAATAAGACGAGGTCGTCGCGGTGAATGACTTCGCGGGCGGGACGGCCCAGTGCGCTTGTGACTTCGGGCGAGCTCATGCCCAATATGCGGCGCAGCTCAGAGGCTGAATAACGGCACAAGCCCCGCCCCAACTTCTCGCCGCGCTCGCCAAGCACCTGCACTACATCGCCCGCATCAAACTCGCCCTCGCAGGAGACGACTCCCACCGGGAGCAGACTCTTGTCCTGCTCGGCGATGGCGCGTTGGGCACCGCGGTCAATCACTGCGCTGCCGCGACACTGGCTGGCAAAACCGATCCAGCGATGCCGGCTGTTGAGCTTGCGGCCGGTCGGCAGAAAGAGCGTCCCTTGCTCGCGGCCAGCGAGGATGTGGCGCAAGCGGTGTTTGCGCCCGTGCGCGATGACCGCCATTTCGCCGCAGGCCATCAAGAGCCGAGCGGCCCGTAATTTGGTTGCCATGCCGCCACTGCCGCGACCGTCGAGCGAGCGGCCGATCATCCCCTCTAGGTCGAGGCTGTCTTGGCTTACTTGGTTTATTAGCTTGCCTTCAGGGCCGCGCGGACCGAAGGCGTGGTAAAGTCCCTCGACATCCGAAAACATGACCAGCATATCCGCCCGGATCAGGTTCGTCACATAAGCAGCGAGCATGTCGTTTTCTCCGAGTTGACGCCGGAGTTCAACAACGGCGACGCTGTCGTTTTCGTTGATTAGGGGCACGGCTCCATAGGCGAAGAGGTTGCGAAAGGTGTTTTCGAGATTTACGTAGCGATAGCGGTCGCCGAGGATATCCTCGGCGGTTAAGAGTACTTGGCCGATGGGCACGCCGCGGCGGTGGAATTTGTCCTTGTAGATATCCATCAACAGGACTTGGCCGATGGCTGCGAGAGCTTGCAGTTGGGCGATGTTGTCTGGGCGTCTATCCAACTCCATCCGCCCCATGCCCGCGGCCACCGCTCCTGAGGTGACGATCGCAACTTCCAACCCCTGTGAGCGCAGTTCGATTACGTCCTCGACGAGTTGGCTGACGACCTCGTCGTCGAGCTTGTGGCACTGAGTGGTCAGGGCGCTGCTGCCAATTTTGACTACCAGCCGCTGCACCTCGCTCATCAGTGCCTGCCGCGACACTTGGCTAGCCTCGGTCACTGGCGCACCGTGACCCCGCGCTCGCGCAGAAAGCTCTTGACTTCGGGGATCGAGTAATGCTGGAAGTGGAAGATGGAAGCCGCCAGCGCGGCGCTGGCTTCGCCCGCAGTCAGCACCTCGTGGATGTGGTCGAGATTGCCGGCACCGCCCGAGGCGACGATGGGTACATCCACAATGCGCGCCACTGCTTGGTTTAGCTCGAGGTCGTACCCAGCACGCGTCCCGTCGGCGTCGATGCTGTTGAGCACTAACTCGCCCGCTCCGCGATCGACGAGGGCCTCTACCCACTCTAAGGCGTCGATGCCGGTGGCCTTGCGGCCGCCGTTGATGTACAGCTCCCACGACGGCGGCTCGCCGGGCGCGGTTGGCCGCCTGAGTGCGTCGATAGCTGCGACAATGCACTGCGAGCCGAAGCTCTCCGCGCTTTGGTCGATGATTTCCGGCGAATACACATGGGCCGAGTTGATCGAGACCTTGTCGGCACCGGTCTTGAGAATGTGGCGCACGTCCGCGAAGGTGCGAATGCCGCCGCCGACCATTAAGGGAATGAAGACCCGCTCGGATACTTGGCGCACGAGGTCCATGACGATGGCGCGGCCATCGGCTGAAGCCGTGATGTCGTAGAAGACGAGTTCGTCTGCACCCTCGGCGTCGTAGCGCTCGGCGAGTTCAACGGGGTCGCCAGCATCGCGGTCGGCTGAAAAGCGCACCCCGCGCACGTTGCGGCCATTTTTCACATCTAGACAGGGAATGATTCGCTTGGCGAGCATAATCTCTATCAGCGCAGGCGCGCACAGCGCAGGCGCGCGAAATTGTCGAGAAGGCGCAAGCCGTGGACTTGGCTCTTTTCTGGGTGAAATTGCACGCCAAAGACGCGACCGTTGCCGGCGACTGAGGTATAGTCAATCCCGTAGTCGGTCGTGGCGACGCAATCGTCTTTGTTTTCGTTTACTACATAGTACGAATGGACAAAATAAAAAAAACTTCCTTCAGGTACGCCCTCTAAGAGCGATACCTTGCGCTTGATGGCGATTTGGTTCCAGCCGATCTGTGGCACTCGCTCGGTAGGAGGGAAACGCACGCATTTGCCCGGCAGGATTCCGAGGCCGCGATGGGTCCCCATTTCCTCACTTTCCTCGAACATGAGTTGTAGCCCCACGCAGATGCCCAAGAAGGGCTTATCGGCCGCGAGACCCTCGGCGATGGCCGCGTCCCAACCGGCGGCCTGCAAGTTGTGCATGGCATCACCAAAGGCCGCGTCACCGGGCAATACGAGATGCGTGGCCGCGCTGAGGCGCTCGGGAGCTTCGACGATCTCGGCTTCGTAGCCAAGGAATTCGAAGGCTTTCTGCACGCTGCGCAGATTGCCCATGCCGTAGTCGATGACTGCAATCACGATTGCCCCAACTCAGCGGAGCGTTCGGCTGCGGCTAGCACGGCGCTGATCAGAGCGTCGCGCAGGCCCTTTTCTTCTAGCTTGTGCAGCCCAGCGGCCGTAGTCCCGCCCGGCGAAGTAACTTGGTCTCTGAGCACGGCCGGATGCTCGCCGCTTTCGAGCATGAGGTGCGCGGCACCGAGCAGGGTTTGCGCGGCAAGTGTTAGTGCAGTCTCGCGCGGCAGCCCGGCGCGTACGCCGCCGTCGGCGAGAGCTTCAACAACGGTGTAAGCCCAAGCCGGGCCGCTACCGGAAAGCCCCGTAACGGCGTCCATGAGACTTTCGGCGACTTCGACCGTCGTGCCGACTAAGTCGAAGAGAGAACGCACTTGCGCCATCTGTTCTGCGCTGGCAGCGCGACCAGCGCAGAGAGCGCAAGCCGCACCTCGCACCCTCACCAGCGTCTGCGGCATGACGCGCACCACGGACATTTGCGCGGGCAGTAGGTCTTCGAGCCGGGTGGTCGATACGCCGGCCATGAGCGAGACGACAACCTGCTGGGTGCTAAAATGCGCGGCTAGTGTCTTCAATACGGGAGCGGCCACTTGCGGCTTGAGCACCAAAACTACCAAGTCCTGATCGCGGACCGCATCTGCGGAGTCGGTACTGGTGTGGACGCCCAACGCCGACAAGCCTTCGAGCGCTTCTGGCCTGATGTCGGCTGCGGTTATCTGACCTGCAGGAAGCTGACCAACCAAACCTTCAATCAGCGCCCGACCCATGTTGCCGGTACCCACAAATCCCAATTTGCTTTTTTCGATCATCAATTTTTAGACCTCAAAATACGACAAATCCCAAGTACAAAATTAAAATGCCCGTTTTTGCAAATTATGTCAAACGTCCATCGTGAGCGCGTTTTCCCCTATGAAAAAGCTACATTTTTGCTTGACTTATACTGCCCTCGTACTATATTGGAAAGATAATGTTGTAACTGCACAAAACGGGTAGAATCGGCCTTAAACTTCACGAGGCGAAAGAGGCCGAGAAACCCAATTTTAAACAACCCCCTTTCGTGGGTTTTACCCCTACAGCCAAAGGAGGATTTTGTTATGGCGAAGAAGAAACCTGTTGCCAAGAAGAAGGCTGCTAAGAAAAAAGCGGCTGCTAAGAAAAAGGCCGCTCCGAAGAAAGCTAAGAAGGCTGCCGCCAAGAAAAAGGCCGCTCCGAAGGCTAAGAAGGCTGCCGCTAAGAAGAAGGCCGCTCCGAAGAAGAAGGCTGCCGCTAAGAAGAAGGCTGCTCCGAAGAAAGCTAAGAAGGCCGCCAAGAAAAAACCCGTCGCAAAGAAAAAGGCGAAGCGCAAGCCCAATCCTGCTTTTATGAGGCCCTTGCAGCCCGACGCCGCCCTTGGGGCCATAGTCGGCAACAAGCCATTGCCGCGTACTCAGATTACCAAGAAAATCTGGGCGTACATCAAGAAGAATGGCCTGCAAGACCAGAAAAACAAGCGCATGATCAATGCCGACGATAAGCTTCGGGCCGTCGTAGGCGGCGCGAAGAAAGTGAGCATGTTTGACCTGACCAAGCATGTTAGTGAGCACGTGGAATAGCTACTCCCGAGCAAGACATCGTAGCCCAGTGCCATTGGAGAGGGATTCCCAGCGGGGAGTCCCTCTCTTTGTTAAATTACTCCCACGTCTATGACCCCTGAATTGCTTGAGCTAGTCCTATCCGTCAGCGTCGTCCTCGTCGTATCCTGTGTTTGTTCGCTCTTGGAAGCTGCGCTCTACTCACTGCCCGCCAGTCAGATCGAAATGCTGGCCGACCAAGGGCGCACTTCGGGTAAGATCCTCAAGAGCTTGCACGCAGATATCCAGCGCCCTATCTCAGCCATCCTCACGCTCAATACCTTGGCCCATACTGGCGGTGCTGCCATCGCCGGTGCCGCCTTTGTCGGAGTATTTCCGCGGACTTGGGAGACGTACTTTATCATCGCCTTCTCGCTGGCGGTGCTCATCTTTACGGAGATTCTTCCCAAGACGGTGGGGGTGGTGCATGCCCGCGTTCTCGCTCGGTTTATAGCTCGCCCGATCCAATGGCTGGTATGGCTGTTCGCGCCCTTTATCTGGCTCAACAAATTCATCGTTCGGCTCATCACCGCTGGGGCACCCGACGTGCCGGAGGTAGTACCGGAAGAGATTGAGATTATCGCGCGGATGAGCCGCCGATCTGGTGCCATTTCTCACGACCAAGAGCGCGTCATCCAAAACATCCTCAAGCTCGACGAATTGCGGGCGCGCGATATAATGACCCCGCGCACAGTAGTACACTGCCTCGACCGCGACTTGACCTTGGCCGAGGCCCGCGAGCAGTCCGGTAGCTGGGACCACAGCCGGGTGCCCCTCTATCAGGGCGAGCGCGAAAACATCGTCGGCTTAGTGCTGCGGCGCGATGCGTTCAACGCCTTGGCTGATGGCCGCGATCAAGCCAAACTCTCTGAGGTGAGCCGCTCTATCCATTCGGTGCCCGAGTCGGCGCGGGCTAGTCGCCTACTCGAAGAATTCATCCAGCGGCGCGAGCACCTTTTTGCCGTCGTCGATGAATACGGTGGCTTTGCTGGCATTGTTACCTTGGAAGACGTGATTGAAGAAATCGTCGGCCAGGAAATCGTCGGCGAATTCGATCCGGCCGTCGATATGCAGGAGCGCGCACGGCAGGAGCGCCAAGACCTGACGGACTCAGCGCCGGAATGAGGCCGCCTGTTCACCTCGTCTTTTTTTGCCTAAGTTTTTACCTGCTGTTAAAACCCTCTCAAAAAGGAGTATCTACGGAAGATGAAAGCGCTCGTTGCGCTCGCGGATGGCACTGTCTTTGAGGGCCGTGCCCTTGGCCGTGGGGGTGAGTGCCTCGGCGAAATGGTCTTCAATACCAGCATGACCGGCTATCAGGAAATTCTCACAGACCCCTCCTATGCCGGCCAGATCGTCACCATGACGTACCCACTCATAGGCAATTACGGGGTCACGCCTGAAGACGACGAATCGGCGCGGCCTCAAGTTCGTGGCTTCCTGATGAAAGAGTGCTCTCGCCTGCCGAGTAGCTGGCGTGCGCGTCAGAGCTTACCCGAGTATCTCGAAGAACACGGCGTGCTCGGCATCGAGGGCATCGACACCCGCGAGTTGACTCGCAGAGTGCGCATTGAGGGCGTGATGGACGCCGCCATTTCCACTACCGATCTCGACCCGGACAGCTTAGTTGAAAAGGCGCGCGCATGGCCTGGGCTTGTCGGTGTCGATATGGTCGCCGCTGTTAGCTGCTCTGCGCCCTATGTCGAAAGCCCCGAAGCCCCGCGCTTCCACGTCGTCGCCCTAGACTACGGGATCAAGCGCAATATCGTCCACTGCTTGGTTGCCACTGGATGTAAGGTAACGGTCGTGCCGGCCAAAACCACGGCCGACGAGGTCTTGGCCTTGGAGCCGGACGGCGTCTTTCTCTCCAACGGCCCGGGCGATCCCCGGCCCCTCGACTACGCGATCGCAACTTGCAAGGGCCTCATAGGCAAAAAGCCGATCTTCGGTATCTGCTTGGGTCACGAGATTCTCGGCTTGGCCTTTGGCGCGGAAATTTACCGCCTCAAGTTCGGGCACCGAGGAGCCAACCAGCCGATCAAGGAACGCGCCAGCGAACGGATTCTAATCACCTCTGAAAACCACGGCTGGGGCATTGCGGCCGACTCGTTGCCCGATTGCCTCGAAATCACTCGCCTCAACCTCAACGACAATTGCGTCGAGGGCCTGCACCACCGCGAACTGCCCATTTTCTCCATCCAGTGCCACCCGGAGGCCTCGCCAGGCCCGCACGACAGCTTCCATCTGTTTAGCTATTTCGCCGAGTTGATGGAAGCGCACGCCTCCTAGGAAGCACACCCATCCAAAGGACCTTTCATGCCCGTAGTCCAACACGACGTCCTCAAAGATCTCTGCTATCGCATTTTTGCCGCTACAGGCATTCCCGCAGATGACGCCCTTATCGTCGCCGACCACGTCGTTGAAAGCCACCTGCACGGCCACGACTCCCACGGCACTTGGCTCGTCTCCGGCTATGCCCGCGGAATGCAAAACAACTACGTCCGCTGGGAAGAGACCGAAGTCGTGCGCGATACCCCTGTGCTCAGAGTCATAAACGGCAAGGGGGCCAACGGCATCGTCGCCGTCAATCGCGCCCTCGACATTGCCGTTGAAAAAGCCCAAAACTCCACCTTCGGCTTTGTTGGTCTCAACCACATCTCCCATATCTGCCGCCTCGGCGACTATCCGCCGCGGATCGCCGAAAGGGGCATGATCGGCATGGTTTGGCTCAATGGCGGCGGCCTCTTCCTCGCGCCCTTTGGCTCGGCGGACCGCCGCCTGCGTCCTGAGCCTATTGCCTTTTCCGCCCCGCGCCAAAATGGCCCGCCTTTCATGCTCGATATGACCATGACCGTCGTGGCCGGTGGCAAAATCGTGCAGAAAAACATCCGCCAGGAGCCGATGCCCGAGGGGTGGGTTATAGATCAGGAAGGTCAGCCCGTCACCGAGGCCCAGCGCTATTTAGACGACGCCGAGGGTACAGGCGTCTTGCCGTTGGGCGGCCAGCAGTTTGGCCACAAGGGCAGTGGCCTGGCGATGATGGTGGAAATGTTGGTGGGACCGCTCTCTCATGCGGGTTGCACTAAAGAAGGCGGCAAAGGTGGTAACGGGACCATGGTCCTAGCGATCAATATTGAGGACTTTATCGACCTGGATTCGTACGAACGCGAAGTCGAAGAGATGGCCAAGTGGGTGTGCTCGGCTCGCCCCTTGCCCGGATTTGAGAAAGTCTATGCGCCCGGCGAAATCGAACAGCAGACTAGGGCACGGCTACTAGTTGAAGGCATTGATTTGCCCCAACCCACTTGGGATGAACTCGGCAAAGTGGCGGCGGAACTGAGCGTAGAAATACCCTCGCTGTAAGTAGGGGGCGGTTCGCGAACCGCCCCTACGGATGGCGAACCGCCGACGGACGCGCCTAGACCACGATCAATCTGCCAACACCATTCGTTAATGGAACAGTTTGAAGTTTTCCGCATCCATGCTGCGCGCTTGGTGCATGAGCACGGCGTTCATCAGCTCGATGGCCAGCCGCGACTCTAGGGTCGCGCCAGCGCGCACGCCTACACAGGGATCGTGGCGGCCCTTGGCGAGTTGGAACTCAATTTCTTCTAGATCCTTGCGCACGGAATTTTGGGGTCGGGCGATGGTGGCCGTGGGTTTGAAACTCAAGCGGCATACGAGCGGCATACCCGTGGTCACGCCGCCGAGCAGGCCGCCGTGGCTGTTGCTCTGGTACCCACTGGTGCGGATGGGATCGTTGTGCTCGCTGCCTCGGCGCGCCGACGAAGCGCTACCCATGCCTATTTCGCAGGCTTGCACGGCGTGCAGGCCGCCGAGGCTACCCATCAGGCGCAACTTCAGGCTTTGGTACAGCGGTTCGCCGACGAGCGGGGGCACGTTGACGGCCACTACTTCGAGCGCCGCGCCGATCGAGTCCTGCTCTTTGCGGGTCTTGGCAATCAGCTCGGCTGCTTGATGAGCGAAATCCGCATCCACTGCGCGGAGCGGTCCGCGCTCTAGATCACTTTCGAGGGCGGCACACGTTGCGGGCAACAAGCGCTGTTCGTCGGCTTCGGCTAGTTCGGCGACTCGCGCTGCGAGGGAAATGCCCGTCTCTAACGGCCCGACTTGGCAGATCGAAGAAAAAATGGCCGTGCCGAAGTGCTCGGCTAGATAGAGGCGAGCAATGGTGCCGCCGATGACATCCGAGATGGTTGAGCGATAGCTGGAACGCCCGCCGCCGCGCACATCGACAAAGCCCCGCGATTTGTGGTGCTTGACTAAGTCGGTATGCCCGGGCCGGACGTGGCCCTGCGGCCCGGCGAACTGCTTGTAATCGCCCGAGCGCTTGGCAGCCGAAAGCACGGCTGCGGCGATCGGCTCGCCCGTAGTGAAGCCCGCTTCATAGGTGTACACCGGCGTCGCGTCTTCGTCTAGGTGCAAGTGTAGCGCTGGGCCGGACAGGAGCTGGTCGTGATCTTCTGAGTAGAGGCCGGATAGCAGGGCGACTTGGTCGTCTTCCCGCCGGGGGGTGCCCAGCTTGTTGCTGCCGGGGCGGCGGCGGTCGAGATAGTGCTGGATCTGGGCGCGCTCCACCCATAATCCAGGGGGACAACCGAAGACCGTGGTGACAATTGCCGGCCCGTGCGATTCGCCTGCTCCGGCAACGCCAAAAAGCGGCCCGCCGAGTACTTCCATGCCAAAAGCTCCTTTGCCAAGGGATGCAAAAATCTACGGCTTTGCCCTGTGATCGGCAATCGGTGCATTGCGGATTTCCGACTGGACATCTGCGGCAAATTTTTTACTATTTTTAGTAAGGTAGAGAGGCGATCAATGGCAACCCACGAGAAGGAGCGCGGCGTTCCGAATGGCCGCTGCAAGAAGCTCGAAGCTGCGCTGCGCACGGAATTGATCGCGGCTCAAGAGCGGCTGCAGCAAGCTCGATTTCCAACTCTCGTTGTCTTGGGTGGCTTCGCTGGCGCTGGTACGAGCGAGGCGAGCAACGCGCTCAGGCAGTGGATGGACTCGCACGGCATTGCGGTTTGCGCTTTTGAGCCGCCGTCCGCAGAGGAGCGCGAGCGTCCAGAGTACTGGCGCTATTGGCTTTCCCTGCCGCCGAAGGGAACCATCGGCATCTACTTGAACGGCTGGTACGATCGCCCGTTGCGCGACTTGGCTCATGGGCGCAGCGATGAGGCGACGTTTAAGCGCGACTTTGACCACATCGCGGCCTTTGAAAACGCGCTCGTCGTCGATGGCGCGCTGCTGATCAAGCTGTGGATCCACTTGGACAAAGAGGCGCGGCAGCAACGCATTGCGGACTTGGAGCAAAACCCGCTGACCCGCTGGCGGGTGAACGCGGACGAGAGAGAGGGCTTGAAGTACTACGACGAGTTCAAACGAGCCGGTGATCGCTTACTGCAAAAGACCGATAACCGAGGCGCTCGTTGGCAGGTTGTCGAAGGCAGCGATCCTCACTACACATTGGCGGTAGGCCATGCCGTGCGCGACGCCATCCGCCAGCGTCTTAATAAAAAGAAAAGTCGTCCCAAGCTCGTTAGCGCAGACTGGTCGCCCGCGCCCAACGTGCTGCCCCCTTTGGACATGGAACAGCGGGTAGCCAAGAAGGAATACCAAGCCCTGCTCGAGCGATACCAAGGCCGGCTCTATCGCTTGACTCAGCAGGCGCGCCGCAAGGGCCTTTCGACCGTCTTGGTTTTCGAGGGGGCCGATGCCGCAGGCAAGGGCGGGATCATCCAGCGCCTGACTGCCGCCCTCGATCCCAGTGTCTATCAGATCATCCAAGTCGCCGCCCCCACGGAAGAGGAACATGCCCAACACTACCTTTGGCGCTTTTGGCGTCCCCTGCCGTGCGCTGGTCGGATGGTGATTTTCGACCGCAGTTGGTATGGCCGAGTGCTAGTCGAGCGCGTCGAGGGCTTTGCTGACGAAGCAGCTTGGCAGCGGGCATACGGCGAAATCAACGATTTTGAGGCGCAGCTAACAGACCACGGCATGGTGGTGGCCAAGTACTGGATTCACATAGACAAGGACGAGCAACTGCGGCGCTTCAAGGCGCGGCAGGTGACGCCGCACAAGCGCTGGAAGATCACCGACGAAGACTGGCGCAACCGCGAGAAATGGGACGAGTACGAGGCCGCTGTTGACGACATGGTAGCGCGTACCCACACGACCGTTGCTCCTTGGACTTTGGTGGAGGGCAACGACAAACGCTTCGCCCGCCTCAAGGTCATCGAGACGTTTTGCCAGCAGCTAGAGCAGGCGCTGGCTAGTGGTTAGTGGGTTTGGCCGTGGATTGCCGGAAGGTCAGCGCAACAAACGCATTTCCGGCCCGGTGAGCGAGAGTTGAAGACTTGCGCGTTCAATCGAACTATTGCCAGAGCGCATCCGCAACTGTTCATGCAGCGTTCGATTCAAGATCGGGGAATTACCGCTATCTAGGGCAGGTCCTCGAAGTTCCCAAGGATCAGTACGAAGCCTGCGTGCAGCAGATGCGCGACCGCATCGCCCGGGGCAAGGTTCCGGGGGTTGCGAATCCCGCGGCCGCGCTGGTCAAGCAGGGCGCGGTGACCTATACGCAGGCGCGGAACATAGCTCGTGCGGGGAATGTTGATTGCTTGGTCTTTGATGCAAAAACGCAACGCGTGACCGCTACGGGTGCGTCGTCGGTCTCGTCTATTATTACCTATGCCCAAGACTTCCACGGCGGCACGAGTAGCCCAGCAGCGGTCAGAGCGGCGTTCCGATCCGCACTCGATCCTCGAAATAATGGCAGCAATGCGGTCATAAAAAGCATTGTTAACGCCCAGTGGTTGCCTCCTTTCGCTAGCATCCAGTTGTTGCGTTCTAAGAATGCGGCCATCGGAGTGGCAGCAGTGCGTAATGGGGTAAGGGCCCTATGGCGCACCTTAAATACGGAGGGCGGGCGCGAGATTATCCAGCGCATTCCCGTCTTACTCAAGGTGAGCAGCACCGCCCGCTTGGCCGCTGACAGTGGGCGCGAGGCGGTCCAGCGCATCGCCGCTGGGTCCCTTGGGAGAGCGGTCTCTGGGGCTGGCGCATTCAGTAACGTATCCAGACTCCTCCGTTCCAATGCTATAACCGCGGTCATAACAACCGTGGTGACAAGTGCTCCAGACTTCTACCGAGCTGCTTTCGTCGGTTCCATTTCTTGGCGGCAGTTTGCCAAGAACACCACAGTGAATGCGGCCGCGGTTGCCGGGGGGGTTGGCGGCTGGATGGGCGGCATGATCGCAGGCGACGCCGTTGGCAGTGCAGTGCCTTTTATCAGCACGACTATAGGCAGTTTTATCGGTGGCGTCGTAGGTGGGTTGGCAGGTGGCACCGGGGCGCAGTTTGCGGCCAAGGCTATTGCCGATCGCTTGGTTGACGACGACGCAAAGGATCTGATTGCAGCAATGGAAGACGAGGTACAGTTGCTGGCCAGCGAGTACATGCTCACGGAAAACGAGGTTGAACAAATCGCGGCGGCAGTTGGAGAGACCGTGAATCCGAAGTGGCTGCGCAGCATGTACAAGGCGACGAACAAACCCGCTAAGGATCATGCCCGTCGCAGCTTTGTCCGCACTAGGTTTGAACCAGAATTTGCCGCAATCATTCAAAAGCGGCCAAGAATTGCGCCTCCTTCAGTTGAAGAAGTAGGTTTAGACGATGTTGACTAGGGCGTCGTCCCTACTTTTCTTGCATCCGCACCGGCGACGCGGCTAGCCCGTCGGTCTTTATTACCTCGTCGTTTTTATCAACCTGACCAAATTCCAGCACGCCTGTGGGGCAAGACTGCACGCATGCGCTACAGCGCACGCACTCCGGGTCGGCCATGGGCAGCCCCTTGTTGGCGAAGTTCATAATGTCGATGCCTTGGTGGCACACTGAGGTGCAGACATTGCAGGAGATGCACTTTTTCTTGTCGGCGAGGATGCGGAAGCGGCTGAAGCGCGCGTACACGTGCATCAGGGCCGCCAACGGGCAGGCGAAGCGGCACCACATCCGGCCGCTGAAATGCCAGTACAGCCCGACGCCTAAGATGCCGGCCAGCAGCAGATCGACCGACCACACGTAGTTGAGAAAAGTCAGCGGGAAGGGCAGGTTGCCCCAGTCTGTACCCTTGCCCATAAACAGCCCCATGTAGGCCCCGTTGATCCAGTGATCGTGCGGCAAAGCCCAGCCCACTAGACGCAATATGAGCAGCACGCTGGCCAATAGCAGCGCGACCTGCCCCACTATGTTCACCTTGTTCCACACCATGCCGTGCGGCATCTTGTGCCGGTGCGCGTCGCCCATGGTTTCGGCTAGGGCACCGCACGAGCAAATCCAGCCGCAGTAGGCCCCTTTGCCCCAGAAAAAGATGATCAGCGGGATGATGACGAAGGTCTGCACGAGGCTAATGGCCAGCCACCACCACAGCGGCTCGCTGGTGAAGACGTTCCAAAAGAACAGCGGCCAAGCGAGAATCAGCCCCAGAGATCGCCAGTATTCGCGCCCGTGTTCGGCCCATTCCGACTCGGGAAACAGGCCATCGGCCAGCGGCTTGAGCCAGGCACCCTCGTCGAACCATCCGTTGTAGCCAGCCCAAGGCAAAAACACATAGGGCAGCAGAAAGAGCGGAATGCACTGGACCGCCATCAGCGTCAGCGTCTGCACTTTGATGTACGGCGTGCGCCGTCGCTTGATGCGCTGCAAGCCGAAGAGGACGACGCACAGGCAATAGGCCAGCGAGTAGTAGAAACTCGGCTGGGTCATCGACACTTGCACCGTGTCCCACAGGGTATGGGCTGTCGGTGGTGCTGCTAGGTTGAAGGGGAAGAGATCGGCTTGATCGAACCACTTCTTGACCGGAATGCCCGCGTCGGTCTTCCAGTGATAGACGAAAACTGCCGCCAGTAGGATGAGCCCCAAGGACAGCCAACGCTTAGGGCTCCATTCGCCGTTGATTTCCACGCCGCTGCGTCTGAAAAAGTCGAGCGGGGCCTCGCGTCCAATCATGGAAAACACCGCGTCGTTGGGCAGGCTCACTTCTTGGCCCTCGGCGTCTTTGAGCGCGACTGCGTCGTCTTCGATGTGCAGCACTTGGCTGGCCATCAGCAAGCGGATCGATCCCGCTTGGCGGCCCTTTTCCATAAAGGCACCGCTGCTGGTCGTCACCCGCTCGGAAGAAGGGGTGTCCACGGCCACGTCGGCCATTGGATCGGCCGCGAGCATGTTCAGCTTTTCGACGTTTTCGGGTTTGGGACGAGAAAATTCGGGTTTGCGATAGGAGACGGTCACTCGCCCGCCGCATTGGGCGATGGCAATGGCCGCCTCTAAGGCGCTGTCGCCGCCGCCAACGACCAGCACGTCTTTGTCGCAGAAGTCAACGGGATCGTGCAAGCGGTTGAAGACCTTGTCCAATTGTTCGCCCGGCACCCCTAACTTGCGAAAGTTGCCCGAGCGCCCAATTCCGACGATCACGCGGCGGGCGGTGATATTCTCCCCGCGCGGGATCTCCAGTTCAAAGAGGTCGCCCCGCTTTTTTACCTGCTCAACCCGTGCTATGGTCGGCTCAATGCCTTGGGCGAGTGTCTGCTCGTTTAACTCCTCGATCAGCGGCTCCTTGACCTCGGCACCAAAGCGGATCTGCCCGGCCGGCTCCATCTCGGTGGGATAGGTGTAAATAGGCTTGCCCTTGGGGAAATTGACCAGCGTGGAAAACGGCTCGGTCGCCTCCAAAAGCACAAACGACAGCCCGGCCTCCCGCGCCTCCAAGGCCGCGGACATGCCGGAAACGCCCGCGCCGATAATCGCCAAGTCCAAGACATCCTCCTGCCCCTTGCTACGCTGGAATGCCTCGTCGGCTATGATGTGCTGCACGGCCCGCGCGCCCGTATCGGCCGAGAACTTCAACAGCGGAATCCCGGTCAAGTCGCCGACGATGTACAGCCCGGAGACATTGCTCTGCCCGTGCTCATCCACCCGCGGCAACTTCTCCACCACGCCGGCTGGCCACCGCAAGTGCAACCAGTTAAAATAGCGACTGAGAAAATTGCTCATGTAATCTCTCCTGAATCCGCTCGGTGATAGCCAAATCTACGAAGCTAACTGCCCTTTCCACCGTAACTATCCCCGGCCTTCGCTGGGGCCTGCTCGGCGGCTTCCTAGGGTCATTCCCGCGCAAGCGGGAATCCAGTCTGCACCCAAGCCACCAAGGGGACTTGCTAGATGCCTGCTACGCAGGCATGACAAAGGCTGCGTAACATCAGCACTTAATTAAAGCGTCTAATCACCGCGCACAAAAGGCCCCACGGCAAGAAACATCGCCGTGGGGCCTTTTGTCATTCTGTTCTTACTCCACCCCTCACGGCAGCTTGGTCGTCTTTTTGGCTTCGACCTGTCCGTCGATCTCGACCTGATAGAAATACACGCCAGCCGCCACGTCTTTGCCCTGCTCGTCGCGGCCATCCCATATAAACCGATGACTCCCTGCCCCCAACGGTCCCTGCCACACCTGCCGCACCCGACGACCCAACACGTCGTACACCGTCAGCGACACCCCCGCCGCGTCCGTCGCCAACTCAAGGGGCAGCACGACCGCCGGATTGAACGGATTGGGATAGCTGTCGCCGAGGCGATGCTGTGCCGGGCGTGCTGCCGCTGGTGTTTGCACCGCGGTCGGCTGCTCGCCCACCCAACTCTTGAGCACATGGACGCCGCCTAAGAGGGGATTTAACACCACCAAGTCCACATCGCCGTCGCCATCGACATCCCCCGGCAACACCCGTACTCCCTCGCCAGCCAAACGATGTCGCTCCGCTTCCTTAGTTAGATTCAAGCCTCCACCCCATTCGACAAATACCCCCAAACCCGAGGCGCGGTCCCCGCCGACAAATACCCAATCATCCACCCCATCCCAATTCAGGTCATGCACCACTACCGGCGATCGTACAAACAGCCGATCATCATACAGCATAGTCTCTTCCACACCACCCGTTGGTTGGCCTCTCCATAAGAGCAGGCCCTTGTTCTGTTCGAAGAGGTTGTGTTCGACCACCCTGAGCAGGTCCACCTGCCCATCGCCATCAAAATCGCCCACTTGGAAAAGGCGAGAAAAAGGAATACTGCTCAGGTCGGCTTCTAAGAGGGGGTCGCCCTCCCCAGGCGCGGCTTCTACGTCCGTTACTATCCACGTGTTGTCCCCGCCCAATAACGGCTCCCACAGCACCTCCAATCCCCCATCGCCGGTAAAGTCGCCGATCCGATAGGGCGCATGGTTTTCGGCCACTGCCAACTGAGTGGCCGTCCATTCCCCATCCTCGACCTCCCAGACCTCTAACGCTCTTCCTGCGGCCACTGTATGGTATGAAAATAACTCGACCGCACCGCCCCCATCCCAATTCATCAAGCCTACGAGTCGACGGTCAGGGAACTGCGTGAGGACCTCAATCTGAAGACCCGACTCGATGGACCAAACCGCTATGTCTGAGGCAGCGAACACGATCTCGTCGGTACCATCGCCGGTCAGATCGCCACTCCGCACACTCAAGTAAGTCACCGATTCAAGCGCCTCAGTGTGCATCGTTTCAAAGGTCCCTTGGCCGTCATTGAGCGCCATGACCCAGCCGTTTACAAACGGATTATCCGAGCCGGACCCCCTACCATTCCAAGTGGAGAACAGGTCGAGATCGCCATCGCCATCCAAGTCCGTCAAGACGCCAGCCCCCCCTAACCCCGGTACAATCGGAGAGAATACCGGCGGGGCGAAAAGCCCGACCCCTTCAAAGTGAAAATACTCTACTGACGGCGGAGCTAATTCACCCAATAACAACTCTTCCACGCCGGTCAACTCGATCCAGTCGATCTCTAACCACCCAACGACTTCCGCCGACGACCGGGGCACATCTGACTTGCCCCAATCCAAGCTAAAATGCAGCCGAATATCCCGTAAAAGACCCTCCCAGACCTCCCGGTCGCCTCGGGCGACCTCCCCGTCCGACACAGGAAGCGTGAACTTTACTTCCTGCCATTCGGTGGTATAGACGAAGCCTGCTTGTCCGATCAGCGAAAACCGGTTGCGACCTGGATCCGTACGGTTGTACTCATTGGTCCAAGACAGCAGAAAGGCACCAACCGTAGGACGGTGATGGACCGTGCGAAGCCGAACCCGGATCCGGTCGAACAGACCCGAATCGTAACCTATGGTCGGCGAAATCACTTGGACAAGCGGAGTGGGATACTTCTCCCCGACCACTGACGGGGACACATCAATCGTCCACACGCCGTCTTTGACCTGCCCCGGAAATAGGTTGACTTCAGCCGAACCACCCGCTGCCCCCGATTCTATAGCGGCCCATCCTTGCGTCGTCCCGTCGTCGAAATCCCACGTGATCGCCCCGGCGAGACCGCTCCATAGTCCAATGTTTAGAATAAGCGCGATATATAACATAGCCAACCTCCTCTACAAGAGAGGCAGGGTCTCGGTGCTCTGCACATGCCGAGACCCTGCCTAGCGATTTTCAATCTGTACACTGGCTCAGGTAGTACAGAAACATTTTGTCCCGCAGCCTATATCGTCCCATTCTTTCGTTACGCAGCACCAGATCGGTGTGGCCGGAGTTTTTACCGAGCAATCGTTGTCTAACTGGCAATCACTAGAGGTCGGGCAAGCAGCTTGGGCTTCCTTGGCCCCGAGCAGGACGGCGACCCCTGTGAGGGCACTGATGACCCACCCCAGACCCAAGCCCCGACGAGCCGGAGCCAAGCCGCTGGAAGACGTGAAAAATTCCCGCAAACTATCCATACATTCATCTCCTCCCTTCCTCAAGGCAACTTGGTCGTCTTTTTCGCTTCTACCTGTCCGTTGATTTCAACCTGATAGAAATACACGCCAGCCGCCACACTCTTGCCCTGCTCGTCGCGGCTATCCCATACAAACCGATGCCTACCCGCTCCCAACGGTCCCTGCCACACCTGCCGCACCCGACGACCCAACACATCATACACCGTCAGCGACACCTGTGCCGCGTCCGTTGCCAAGTCGAAGGGCAGCACGACGGTCGGATTGAACGGATTGGGATAACTGTCGCCGAGCCGATGCTGCGCCGGGCGTGCTGCCGCGGGCGTTTGCACCGCCGTCATCTGCTCGCCCACCGCACTCTTGAGCACATGGACGCCGCCCAAGATCGAATCCAACACCACCAGATCGACATCGCCGTCGCCATCCACATCGCCGGAAAGCACCTGTACTCCATCGCCAGCCAACCGATGTCGCTCCACTTCCTTAGCCGGATTTGCGCCGCCGCCCCATTCGATAAATACCCCAAAGCCCGAAGCGCGGTCCCCGCCGACAAACGCCCAATCGTCCACCCCGTCCTCGTTCAAGTCGCGCACCACCACCGGCGATCGGACAAACAGCCGATCATCATAGATCACCTTCTCGCCTACATCGCCCCCTAATCGGCTGCTCCGTATGACAAGGCCCTTGCGTAGTTCCCAAGGATTGTGTTCGAGCGGCGTGAGCAGGTCCACCTGCCCATCGCCATCAAAATCGCCCGCTTGTAAAAGGTAAGAAAGAACATCCGCCGTATCGGCTTCGGCTTCAAAGACGATGTTGCCCGCCCTAGGCCCGGCTTCTAAGCCCGCCACGATCCACGTATTTGCTTGATCCGATAACGGAACCCACAGCACGTCCACCTGCCCATCGCCGGTAAAGTCGTCCAGCCGAGAGGGGGCGTGATTTTCAGCCACTGCCAATTGAGTGGCTGTCCACTCCCCCTGCTCGACCTCCCAGACCTCTAACGCTCTTCCCTCGATCACTGTACGGTCTGATACAAATAATTCGATAGTGCCATCGCCATCCCAATCCATCAAGCCTACGAGTTGGCGGTCAGGTAACTGCATGAGCACCTCAACTTGAAGCTCTGAGTCGATAGACCAAACCACTATGTCTGAGTGGGCTAGCACGATTTCGTCTTGGCCATCGCCGGTTAGATCGCCGCTCTGCACATCCCAGTAAAACACCCATTCGGTCGTCTTAGTGTGCACCGTTTCAAAGACCCCTCGTCCGTCATTGAGCGCCATGACCCAGCCCGTTACAAACGGATTATCTGAACCGGATCCTCTCTTATCCCAAGTAGAGAACAGGTCGAGGTCGCCGTCTGCATCTAAGTCCGTCAAGATGCCCGCCCCTTCAATGACTGAAAAGCCCCCTAGCCCCGGCGCAATCGGAGATAAGACCGGCGGGGCGAAAAGCCCGACCCCCTCAAAGTGAAAATACTCGACCGACGGCGGAGCTAATTCTCCTGCCAACAGCTCTTCCACGCCGGTCAACTCGATCCAGTCGATCTCTAACCCCCCAACTACCTCCGCCACCGACCGGGGCACACCTGACTCGCCCCAATCCAAGCTAAAACTCAGCCGAATATCCCTCAATAACCCCTCCCAGACCTCCCGGTCGCTCGGGGCGACCTCCCCGTCCGATACAGGCAGTGTTACCTCTACTTCCTGCCACTCGGTGGTATAGACAAAACCAGCTTGTCCGATCAGCAAAAACCGGTTGCTAAACAGACTAGCTGGATCGTGCCCTGGAGCAGTACGGTTGTGCTCATTGGTCCAAGACAGCAGAAAGGCACCAACCGTAGGGCGGTGATGGACCGTGCGAAGCCGGACCCGGACCCGGTCGAACAGGTGCGAATCATAGCCGATGGTCGGTGAAATCACTTCGACAAGCGGAGTGGGATACTTCTTGCCAGCCACCGAGGGCGACACATCAATCGTCCACACGCCGTCTTTGACCTGCCCGGGAAACAGGTTGACTTCAGCCGTACCACCCGCTGCCCCCGATTCTTTGGCGGCCCATCCTTGCGTCGTCCCGTCGTCGAAATCCCACGTGATTGCCTCGGCGGAACTGTTCCATAGCGCAATGCCTAGAAGCACGAGAGGTAACATGGCCGATGTCCTTTGCAAAAAGGTCAGGGTCTCGGTGCCTATGTACACGCCGAGACCCTGCCTAGCCGTTTTCAATCTAACACTAGCTCAGACGGTACAGAAACAGTACGTATAAGAATCTTCGCATTTTTCACCCCATCGTGTCGTTACACAGCACTCAATCGGTGTCTTGGGATTGTCTCTCGAGCAATCGTTGTCGAACCTGCAATCACGGGAGGTCGGGCAATCTTCGGCTTCGGCCTCCTTAGCCCCGAGCAGGAACGTGATCCCGGTGAGCGCACTGATGAGCCACCCCAGACCCAAGCCCCGACGAGCCGGAGCCAAGCCGCTGGAAGACGTGAAATCCAGTGGGTCGCTTAGAGCGCGTTTAGGCTCTGCTGCTTTCCGTCCATGCCTTCACATCAACGAGCGCGATGTCCCAAAATCAGCGCACTAAAGTCATCGTTCGCGTCTGGACAAATCCGGTCGTCGGTGCTTCTAGTTGGTATAAGTACGCACCGCTGGCCACCGGCTGCCCTGAGTCGTCGCGCCCGTCCCAGGGTTGCAAGTATAGCCCGGCCGCTTGGTGTTCTTCTACCAGCAAGCGAACTCGCTGTCCAGCCGCGTTGAACACGCTAAGCCGCACTGGCCCGGCTGCTGGAAGTTCGTACTGGATCAGCGTCTGCGCGTTGAACGGGTTGGGAAAATTTTGCCGCAAGGCAAAGCTCGTAGGCGCGGCGTCTAAGGCTTCGACGGCCGTTGCAGTTTGCTCGATCTGCTCGATATCCTCTTGGCTGAGAATTCCCTCGCCCGGCTGCCAGACCTCAGTATCGGGCCAGTAGGCGATCCAGGCAAACCACATGGCATTGTAGGCCGGGACTTGCGCCAACCGCCGCCCCGCGAGCGGCCCGGCGACGGCTTCGCCGAGCATGTTCCAGCGCGAACCCGTCTCCGCATCCATGAATTCCACCGGCAGCGGTCCCTCGGACTCCACGCCGTAAAAACTCAACGGCCTGTCGTCGATCTGGCTGAAATAGGCCAAGGCCGTGCGCGATGCGTAGTCAAATAGGACGACTACGGGGTCGTTGCCGACGAGGTCGTTGATCACCACGCCGTCGGGCATTAGCGCAAAGGGGTATGCCTTGGTCTGGTCGTTGCGGCACAACCCCAACACTAGGTCCTTGAACTCAAAGCGATAGTCGAAGCCGCCGCCGTTGGTCGTCGGCGGAAAAATTAGGTAGTTGCTGGTGCGATAATCGCCGTAAGGGTAGAAGGTATATTGGTTTTCGTTGTAAGCTGGTCGCGAGTTGTAATACTCCCAGCCAGTGGTAGCTTGGACCACGGTGGTGCTTGGGTACATCCGCTGCCACAGCGCCCAAGTTGTCTCCACTACGGGCATCAACTCCAAGCGGTCACCGACTTGGGGACCGTTGATGGCCGTATAAATCATCTGTGGGTAGAGCGTTTCGCCGTCGCGCCGGTCGTACATGACCAAGTTGCTGTTGATCAGCAGACCGGAGACCCCGAATTCGATTTGCGAGCCATCGCTATCGGTGGCATTGAAGACTTGGCCGGTACCTGTAAGCGGGCACAGGGATACTACGACCGACTGATCGCCGACGCGGTCGTTGATGACCTCGTTCCACCAGCCGATGTTGTGCGGGTACGCTCGCGGTTCGCCGTTGATGACGATCCCCATAACTACGTCGTTTTCCTGTACGTAGTTTACTTCGTTCGGTGCCACGAAAGTGGGATTGGTCAGAGCGGGAATGCCGTCTTTGGCCACTCCACCGGAGACGAGGTGGCTGGTGAGGAAGCGCGGATCGTCGTAGCGGTCAGCTGCAGCCGGTTGGATCGCCACCACCAGCAGCAAAACGGACAGATAACCATGTCGCATCGGATGCTCCTTTCGCTCAGTTCTACGAGCCTGCGCGTTGAGGTTCGCGCGGTTCCCTTCCGTATCGCTCCCGCAAAACCCGTCGCATCACCTTGTTCGACGCGGTCCGCGGTAACGATTCTGCTACTACTACTTCGTGAATCTTGAAGAGTGGGTTGAGTTCCCGGCGGATCGTCTGCTGCATCGCGTCCCTTCGACTTCGCTCAGGACAGGCTTGCAAGTGGTCGCCGGCGTCCTCCAGCACCGCGAAGATCACCAGCAGGCTCGGCCCACCCCCCGGCGGCGGCGCTGCAATCGCCGCGGTCTCGACCACGCCCGGCATCGCATTCAAGACGCGCTCGATCTCTGCGGAACTCACCATAATTCCGCCTAGGTTCATCACGTCGTCGGCTCGACCGTGGACTCGGTAGATGCCCGGAGCCAGCCGCTCGACTTGGTCGCCGTGGCGGCGCAGTGGTACTCCGTCTCGCTTGGGTACGCCTGCGTAGTACACTTCGCGGTGGTCGCGGTTGAGCACCCGAGTTGACATGCCAATGGCGGGCGGCACTAAAAAGACCTCGCCGCTTTCGCACTCCTGCCCGTCTTCGTCCAAAATCGCCAAATCCGTTCCCAGCGCGGCCGAATTAAAGGTCGCGGGTGCGACCGGCTCGACTAGCGTGCTGAGCAAATAGCCACCCGCTAACTCGGTGCCGCCGCAGTATTCGAGTATGGGCCGATACCCGGCCAGCGCCATCAGATAGTGCATGTCCTCGGGATTGGAGCACTCCCCGGTAGTACTGAAAGCTCGAATCGCCGAAAAGTCGATTCCCTCCATACAGCCCGTGCTGCGCCAAGTCCGCACCATGCTCGGAATGACGCCGAGCATGGTAATACCAGCCGCTTGCACAAACTCCCCAAAGTCTCGCTCCGTCGCCTTGCCATAGTAGAGCGCCATGGTCGCCCGGTTCAAAAAGGCGGCGTAGATCAGCCACGGCCCCATCATCCAGCCTAGATTGGTCGGCCAAGCGACCACGTCGCCTGGGTGGACGTCTTGGTGATAATGCGCGTCTGCGCCGCACTTGATTGGGTTGACATGGGTCCAGGGTAGGGCCTTGGGGTCGCCGGTAGTCCCCGATGAAAACAGGACATTGGTAGTCGCGTCGGGATGGCAGGATACGGCTGCCGATATAGCGTCGGCTTGCAAGAAGTCGTTCCAGTGCAAATCTCCGGGGCGCAGCACCTCTGTCAACCCTTCCACGCGCCCCGGCAATACAATCGCCAACGGGGCCTCTGCGGCGACCAAGCGCGGGTACAGCGGCAACTCGCGCCCACCGCGCAGAATTACATCTTGGGTAAAAACGGCCTTAGCCTCCCCGATCCGCAGCCGGGCGGCGATCTGGGGGGCGGCGAAACTGTCGGCAATGGCCACCACCGCGCAACCGGCCTTGATGATTCCCAGATAGATCGCCACTGATTCAGCCGTCATTGGCATGGCCACGGCGATCCGGTCGCCGGGACCAAATCCCAACGCGTGCAACCCACCAGCGACCCGGTCGCACAGGGCTTCTAGGTCCCCGAAACTCATCTGCTCAAGCTGGCCACCCTCGCGCTGGAAGACAATGGCCGTCTGATCGGCGGGGGCTTGAAAGCAACTCTCGGCGATATTCATCTCGGCCCCGACAAACCACTTGGGTGCTTCGACGCCTTGGGACAGATCGAGAAGCTGCGTGTACGGCTTGCGGAAGCGGATTCCCAAGCGGGCGACCGTCCGCTGCCAAAACGCCTCTCGCTCTGCAACCGACCACGCAAAGAGGTCGGCGTGCGATTCCAGACCGAGCTCGCGTCGCAGCGCCGTCATATGCGCGTGTTCAATATCTGCTGGTTCGGGAAAAAACACCGGACCCCCCGCGCTGCCGTAGATTGCCCGATAGAGCAACTGATGCAGCGCGAAGGGATGATCCGGCCTCAGAATGTAGCGAGCTGCCTCCCGCCAGCGAGCTTCCGGCGAGCCGGAGAGGGCTTTGATTTGGGCGAGGAGCTTGGCGGCCTCTGGCTCGCTCACCCCGCAGCCGATGATGTCTGCTCGTTGAATCATGGTGCGACGGCGACCTGTACGCTCTGGCTCAATTCTGCCGGTGGAAGACAACGGACCTCGTCACAGGCCTGATATTGGACTAGGAAACGTACATAGCCCGCCGTCCCAGCCGCTGCTGAGGGCAGCGACAAATCCGCCCACAGCGCGACCTGCTCCTCGTACACCGAGAGCGTCTCCGCTAGGGCCGGAAAGGCCTGCGAGCGGCCTGTGGGATAGCGCACGCGAGCAAAGTCCAGCGGCCAGTCCGCATTGAGCGTCAGCGAGGTGGGAATGAGGAAGTCGCCCGAGGGCGGGTTGGCGTTGATGTGCCAGCCCGGGCGAATGTCTAGATGCACGGCCACGGCAAAAGCCTCGCCCGCCACGGGCGGCTGAGCGGGCAGTTCGACCCGCATGGAGACCAGCGAATCCGCTGGCGCGTCCGCTAATGCGGCCGCGGATAGCGACGCTTGCAGATGGCGCTCGACTGCGGCGGTCAAATGCACCGAGGCCGTAGGTTGTGCCCACATGGCCCCGCCGAAAGCGGAGAGGATCTGTGCCGCCCGGCTGCGATAGGCTTCGGCGAGCGTTTCGGCTGAGCTCAACGTCGAAGCCTCAGCCGAGCCGTGCGCTTGGTCCGTCAACTCGGCCAAGTCTAGCAGCGCGTGGGCAGCCACTGCATTGCCCGAAGGCAGGGCCGAGTCTTGGGCGAATTTGCTGCGCACGATGAGCGCGTTGCTAGCTTCCGTAAAGAAAAATCCCCCGACCTCTGCGTCCCAAAACCGCGCCACCATCTCGGCGCTTAGCTCGCGCGCGACCTGCAACCAGCGCGTCTCGCCGGTGGCCCGGTACAATGCCGTCAGTCCGCGTGCCAAAAACGCATAGTCGTCTAGGTACGCTTCTTGCCGCGAAATCCCCAGCCGATGGACCCGCCACAAGCCCCCGTCCTCGCGCCGCAGGTGCTGCAGAGCGAAATCGGCGGCGCACTCGGCTGCCCGGCGATATGCGGGATCGCCCAAGACCGCAAAACCCCGTGCGTACGCCTCGATCAT
Source organism: Candidatus Latescibacterota bacterium (assembly GCA_022826515.1). The sequence goes on along the minus strand of JAJDUT010000017.1, from coordinate 41,508 downwards.
CATCCCGTTCCAAGCGGCTAGCACCTTGTCGTCTAGGAGGGGATAGAGCCGCTCGGTTCGCGCCGCAAGCAAGCGCTGCCGCAAGGGTTCCATCCGATCCCGTAGCTCAGCTTCGGCAGACGGCGTTTTCACATAGAGGACGCCCCCCCCGCCCTCGGGCACGGAGGCCGACCCATAGACGCTCCAGAACAATTCTATCTCGTGCCCCAACACGTTCTCCAGATCTCTCGCAGTCCACAGGTAGTACTTGCCTTCTTCGGCCTCGGTTTCGGCGTCCAAGGCCGAGTAAAAAGCCCCCTCCGGCCCGGTCATCTCCCGCGCGACAAAGCGAAAAATATCCTCTGCCACCCACCGCCAGCGGTCGTCTCTGGTCAGTTCGTAAGCGCGCAGATACAGCCGCGCCAAATGCGCTTGGTTGTAGAGCATTTTCTCGAAATGCGGCACGCGCCACTCGGCGTCCGTGGCGTAGCGGTGAAAGCCGCCGCCGATTTGGTCGTAGATGCCGCCGGCCGCCATCCGCTCCAGCGAGTGCAAAACGATGCGCTGTACTTGGGGATCGGCAAAGCGCTCGGGCGTGGCCATCAGCATCTCCAAGCGCAGGCTCGGAGGAAATTTGGGCGCACCGCCGAAGCCGCCGTTAATGGCGTCGTAGCGGACCTGAATAGCCGCTAGCACCCGCGCTACTAGCAGAGAATCTGGGGGCACGGCTGCCATCTGTTGCCCGGATTCTAGGTCGCGGATGGCCGTGGTCAAGCGGGCCGCGATTTGGAGCACCTGTTCGCGCTTATCTTGCCAGCGCTGGCGGATAAAATCTAGGACTTGGGGAAAGGAAGGCCGCCCGGGCAAGGACTCGGGCGGAAAGTACGTGCCAGCGAAAAACGGCTCTTGGTCTGGCGTCAAAAACACCGAGTTAGGCCAACCCCCGTGCCGGGTAGTTAGCTGGGTCGCCAGCATGTAAATGCGGTCAATGTCGGGCCGTTCCTCGCGATCGACTTTGATGTTGATAAAGCTATCATTCATCTGCTCGGATATCTCGGGATCGGAGAAGACCAGCCGCTCCATTACGTGGCACCAATAGCAGGTCGAGTAGCCGACTGACAAAAAGATCGGCTTATCTTCGGCCTTGGCTCGCGCTAGTGCTTCCTCTCCCCAGGGGTACCACTCGACCGGATTGTGGGCGTGCAGCAATAAATACGGACTGGTCTCCCCCACCAGATGATTGCTGTACTTCCACGAGCCATCCGCGTTTTTGAGCGCATCCCCTCCGGCAGTTCCTGCGCCAAAGGCTGCGGCAAAGAAGCCACGCCAAAAGCACCGGGATATGGACGAAAGATGCGCCAAGTAAGCCCCCTACCCGATCATTTCCCGGGTCGCCTCCACCACGTACTTGACGTCCGCTAACTCCACGTGCCGATTCGCCACCAGCCGCGCCCCGTGCGGCGGACGCGGATTGCACAGCACCCCCCGCGCCTTCCACTTGGCCACTAGATCGGCAGCCGACCAGCCCAAGGCCGCAAAATCCACCTTGAGGATATTAGTCGGTCGCGGCGGAAAAATCACCTCGACGCCCTCGATTGCTCCCAGCCCCTCGGCCAGTTCCTGCGCTACCGCGTGATCCTCGGCCAGCCGATCTACCATCTGCTCCAAGGCTACGACCCCGGCTGCGGCCACTATTCCAGCTTGGCGCATGGCACCGCCGAGCCGCTTGCGCATCCGATAGGCCCGCTCGACAAAGTCCCTGCTCCCGCACAGCAGTGAGCCGACCGGCGCGCTCAGCCCCTTGGAGATGCAGAACATCACCGAGTCAACGTGCTGAGTGTATTCTGGAACCGTCGTCCCGGTGGCGATGGCGGCGTTAAAAATGCGCGCTCCATCTACGTGTAGTTTTAGCCCGTGTTCGCGGCAGGCGGCGCTCACCGCGGCCACCTCGGTGACGGACCAAGCGTGGCCGGCGTGGTTGTTGTGGGTGTTCTCGATGCAGACGACCTTGAGCGGGGCAAAGTGCGGGTTGTCGGCGCGGACCGTCTCGCGGACCTGATCGGCGGTGAGGACGCCGTGCTCGCCAGCCGCGATGCGCGCCGACAGCCCGGCGAGCGAGGCGTAGGTTCCGGCCTCCCAGTAATACATGTGAGCCTGCTCCTCAAAGAGCACCTCGTCTCCCCAGTTGGTGTGGGTCATCAAGGCGCAGGCATTGCCCATCGTACCCGAAGGCACGTAGAGCGCGGCTTCCATGCCCACTTTTTCGGCCGCCACTTCTTGCAAGCGGTTGACCGATGGGTCTTCGCCGTACACATCGTCGCCCAACGGCGCACAGGCCATGGCCTCGCGCATGGCCTCGGTCGGCAGGGTAATCGTGTCGCTGCGCAGGTCTATGGTTTTGTCGCTCATCTAGGTAGGCTCCTTGATTGACGCTGTAATTTGCTCGCCCTATTTTAGGCGGTCGCAAAATTTACAAATCACAAGGAGTTGCGTCCAATGGCCTTTTCTGCCAAAGGCATCACCCACCGCAGCACCGCCACAGGCCGCCGAGGCATGATCGCCTCGGCGCATCCGCTCGCCTCTCTTGCTGGTATGCGCATCCTGATGGAGGGCGGCAATGCTATTGACGCGGCCATTGCCACGGCCGCGGCGCTCAACGTAGTCGAGCCGTATATGTCGGGCATTGGCGGCGTTGGCTATCTGCACATCTACAGCGCCCGCGAAAAAGAGCACAAGATCGTCGATTACGTCGGCCTTACCCCGCGCGCGGCCACGCTGAATCTGTACGACAGCGACGACAAACAGGGGTTTGGTCCCCTCACGCCGTTAGTACCGGGTGCTTGCGGCGGCTGGCTAGCCGCGCTGGAGCGCTACGGCTCAATGGACGCTGCCCGCGTTTTCGCTCCGGCCATTGAGTACGCCGAGCAGGGCTATGCTCTCACGGTCAAGAACGCCTTTTTCTACGCGGGCGCGGCCCCAAGCCTGCGCCGCTTCAAGACTGGTGCCGACACCTACCTGCTCGACGGCGCGGCTCCCGAGCCTGGCGAAGTGGTGGTGCAAAAGGCCCTCGCCGAGACCTTCCGCCAAGTTGCGGCCGAGGGCTCGGACGTCTTTTACAAGGGCGCGATTGCCGACCGTATCGTCCGCTATATGGAGGAAACCGGTGGCCTAATTACAAAAGAAGACCTCGCCGACTTTGTCCCGGTATTCGTCGACCCCGTTTCCATCAATTATCGCGGCTATGAGGTCTTTGCGCCGCCGCCGCCCTGCCAAGCCGTTCAGTACTTGGAGACGCTGGCCATCATGGAGGGCTTTGACGTGGCCGGCCTCGGCCACAACACGACCGAGACCTTGCACCGCTTTATCGAGACAACCAAGCTGGCCATGGCCGACCGCATTGCCTATGCGGCCATCGACGATCCACCGACAGCGGGTCTGCTCTCGAAGGAGTACGCAGCCGAGCGGCGCGCGCTCATCGGCGACAAAGCCCAGTTTACCGCGGGCGATCACCTCGTGCCCGGCGGCCCGGCTGGAGAGGTCACAGCGGGTGACCCGCGCGCGTGGATGAGCGAATGCACGACCCACTTCGACACCATCGATGCCGATGGCAACGCCGTCGCCTGCACCCAGAGCTTGGGCGGTGCTTTTGGTTCGTCTATGGTGGTGCCGGAGACTGGCATTGCGCTCAACAACTTCATGCGCTGGTTCGACCGCGAGCCTACTAGCCCCAACGCGATTGGTCCGGCTAAGAAAAACGAGATGTGCGTCTCCCCAGCCCAGATTTGGGACGCCGACGGCCTGCGCCTGCTCATCGGCACCCCAGGGAGCTATGGCATTCTCCAAACTACTCCACAGATGATTATGAATATTCTCGATCACCAGATGAACGTCCAAGCCGCCATTGAGGCCCCGCGCGTCAAGACCGGCAGCCCCGGCTTTGTCGTCGATGCTGAAAACCGCATTGACCGCGAGGTATTGGCCGAACTAGAGCGCCGCGGCCATCAGTTCAATTTCCTCGGCGACTGGTCCCCCGGAGTCGGCGGCGGCCAGGGGATCATGATCGATGCCGACACAGGTTCTTTTATGGGTGGGGCCGACCCGCGCCGCGACGGCTATGCCCTCGGTTGGTAAGTGGTGAGCACCGACCGCACCCCCCACGTCGAATTTACCGGCGTCAGCAAAAGCTACGACGGCCGCAATTGGGTCGTGCGCGACCTCGACCTTGCGGTACACAAGGGCGAATTCCTCACCATGCTCGGGCCGTCTGGTTCCGGCAAGACGACCTGCTTGATGATGCTCGCCGGATTTGAGACGCCCGCTGCTGGGACCATCCACATCCATGGCGTGCCGGTCGGCGATGTGCCCCCCCACAAGCGCGACATCGGCGTTGTATTTCAAAACTACGCGCTCTTTCCGCACATGACGGTCGGCGGTAACTTGGCGTTTCCGCTAGAGGTGCGCGGCCTCGACCCAAGCGAGCGGCGGGAGCGGGTGGCCCGCACTCTGCGCCTCGTGCGCCTCGAAGGTTTGGAGGATCGCCGCCCCGGGCAGCTATCCGGTGGTCAGCAACAGCGCGTGGCGATTGCCCGCGCCTTGGTCTTCGACCCGGAACTGGTGTTGATGGACGAACCGCTCGGTGCGCTCGACCGCCGCCTGCGCGAGGAGATGCAATACGAAATCCGCCGCATTCAGCGCACCTTGGGCATAACGGTCGTCTATGTCACGCACGATCAGCAGGAGGCCATGGTCATGTCGGATCGGGTCGCTGTCTTTCGCGGCGGCGCGATCGAGCAGGTCGCTTCCCCAGAGGTGCTCTACGAAGAGCCGGAGCGCGCTTTCGTAGCCCATTTCATCGGCGAGAACAACCGCCTAAACGGCGTGGTGCGCACGGTCGGCGACGGCGTGTGCGAAGTGGAGGTCGGCGATGCGCTCATCAAGGCCGTGAGCTTGGGGCAATGCCCGCCGGGGGCTGCCGCGACGGTCGTCGTTCGCCCGGAGCGAGTGAAGCTATCGCCGAGTAAGAGGGAACACTCGTACGCCAACGAGTTTGACGCCGATGTCGAGGATATAGCATTTCTCGGCGATCACATACGTCTGCGCTTAAAGCTGTGCGGGCACTCGGGCTTCATCGTCAAGATCCCCAACGTCGTGGGTCAGGGGGGGGTGTTGGAGGGAGATCGGATCCGCGTCGGCTGGACTGCGCTGGACTGCCGCGCACTGCAACCCGATGCTGCGGACGACGAGGACTAGAATCGTGGTTTACAAACCGATGTTACGCACGGGCTCCTTAGAAATGAGATACTTCGCTTCGCTCAGTATGACAGGTGCTAGCCTTTGGCTTGAGGGAAGTGAAGCGGAGTTAGCCCACAGGCCGGACGATGCGTAACGCCCAGACGGGTTTAGACGCGTCCAAGCAGCAGGCGCAGCAGCGGCGGCGCGCGATCGGATTGGCCCTGCCGCTGATCGCCTTTGTCCTAGCGAGCTTTGTCGCGCCGCTCGGGACCTTACTGGTGCGCAGCGCGTACGATCCTCTAGTCGCGGATGCGTTGCCGGAAACGCTCGCCCTATTGCGCGCATGGGACGGGACCCGCGCCTTGGAGGAGCCGGTGTACGCAACGGCTGCACGCGAGTTGCTACAGGCGCGGGAGGAGCGCACCCTCGGCCAAATTGCCACGCGCGTCAACCGCATCACAAGCGGCTTGCGCAGCGTTGTCACGCGCAGTGTGCGCAAGTTGCGCAACGCCAGCGGCGATTCTTGGCGCGAGACCATGATCGGCATCAATGCCGCTTGGGGTGAGCCGGAAGTGTGGCTGGCGATTCGCAGCGCTGGGGAGCGGTTCACGTTCCGCCACTATATCAATGCGCTCGACTTCATGCGCCAACCCGATGGTAGCATCGCCCGACAGCCAGAGGAACGGCGCATCTATCTGCCGCTTTTGTGGCGCACGCTGGCCATTAGCTTGGGCATTTCCGCGCTGTGCTTGGCCATTGGCTACCCGATTGCCCATCTGATCGCCCACGCGCCGCCGCGCCGCGCCAATCTGCTGTTGTTGCTGGTATTGGTGCCGTTTTGGACCTCCCTGCTGGTGCGGACAACGGCTTGGATCGTGCTGCTCCAGACCCAAGGCGTAATCAACAGCTTGCTGGTGGCGGTCGGACTGGTCGCGGACGATGGCCGCATCGCCATGATATACAACATGACCGGCACGTTTGTGGCGATGACCCACGTGCTGCTGCCCTTCATGGTGCTGCCGCTGTATTCGGTGATGCGCTCGATTCCGCCGTCGCATGTGCGGGCTGCGGCTTCTCTCGGCGCGACGCCCTTTCAGGCGTTCTGGCGCGTCTATTGGCCACAGACCCTGCCCGGCGTCGGTGCTGGATCGCTGATGGTGTTCATCCTCGCCATTGGCTACTACATCACGCCAGCGCTGGTCGGCGGGAGCAAAGGCCAGCTCATCTCCAACATGATCGCCTATCACATGCAGACCTCGCTCAACTGGGGACTCGCCGCCGCACTTGCCGCCATTCTGCTCGTGGGTATCATCGCGCTGTACGTGCTCTACGACCGCGTGGTGGGCATCGACCGCATGAGGCTGGGCTGATGTTGGCGCGTTGGGTCTATCTCGCGTTCTGTACGGCGGCGTTTGTCTTCTTGGTCGCGCCGATCTTGGTGATCGTACCGCTCAGCTTTAATGCGGAGCCGTACTTCACGTTTACCGAGGGTATGTTGCGCTTCGACCCGGAGGCGTATTCGCTGCGTTGGTATCGCAGCATCTTCGAAGACGGCGTATGGACCCGCGCCTTAGTCAACAGCTTAGTCATTGGCGTCTCAGCGACGCTGCTTGCGACCTCGCTTGGCACCCTAGCGGCCCTCGGGCTAGCGAATTCGGCCATGCCCGCTCGGCGGGCGGTGATGGGTCTGTTGATCTCGCCGATGATCACGCCGGTCATCATCGCCGCAGTGGGAATGTTCTTCTTTTACTCCAGCCTTGGCTTAGCTCAGACCCACCTCGGCATAATCCTCGCCCATGCCGTACTCGGGGTGCCGTTTGTGGTGATTACCGTAACCGCTACGTTGTCGGGCTTCGACCAGAACTTAATGCGGGCCGCCGCCAGCCTCGGCGCGGGTCCGTTGCGCAGCTTCTGGCGCGTGCAGTTGCCGCTCATCGCGCCTGGGGTTGCGTCGGGCGGGTTGTTCGCCTTTGCCGCTTCCTTCGACGAGGTCGTGGTGGTGCTGTTCATGGGCGGCTTGGAGCAACGGACTATCCCACGACAGATGTGGGCAGGCATCCGCGAGCAAATCAGCCCCACCATTCTAGCGGTGGCGACCTTTCTCATCGCTTTTGCCGTCTTGGTTCTGTTTACAGTAGAATGGCTGCGTCGCCGCGGGGGCCAAGCGTCCGCAAGCTGAGCGCGGTTGGCAACTTGCTTAGAGCAACTAGCGGTCTATATTTTTCGTCAGACACAGACGCGAAACTATTAAACGAGGTAATCCATGTTGAGATTCGCCGAAGAAATTATGCTGCTTTTGCTCGACGATGAAGATGGGAGCTTCGCCCGAGTACCCGACCGGTTGGTGCGCTATGCCTTAGGCGGTGGAGTCCTGATGGAACTGGCGCTGGAAGACCGCATCGACACCGACTTGGACAAACTGGTTCTCATCGATAGCACCCCCTTGCAAGACAGCCTAGTTGACCCGACGCTGAGCGACATTGCCGCGGCGACCGAAACGCACGATACGCGCTACTGGCTGGAGCGCACTACCTTGCGCGCCGATGAGATCCGCGAGGGTGCGCTCCGTCGGCTGGTGGAGAAGGGCATTCTCGCACGCGAGGAAGGGCGCTTCCTGTGGGTGTTTCGCGCGCGGCGCTATCCGGCTCTCGATGATGGCAAGGCCGAGCAAGAGGTCAAGCTGCGCATCATGGAGGTGCTGTTCAGCGATAAGATCCCCGATCCCCGCGATGTGGTCATTATCTGCTTGGCGGACGCCTGCGGAATGTTCGAAAAGATTTTAGCCGGCCCCGAACTGGCCCGCGCGACCGGCCGCATCGAACAGGTGCGCAAGCTGGACTTGATTGGCCAAGAAGTGACCAAGGCGATCTGGGACATTGAAGCGTCGCTGGCCCTCGCCGTGCAGCCGCACATGTATTAGACGCTGTAGTAGGGGGCGGTTTGAAACCGCCCCCTACTAATCCTCGTAGGAAATCCCAAAGAGAATCATCATCTCGTCCGTTGAGAACAAACCGAAATTGACCTCTTCGTCGGTCGTGTTGTCGTAGGTCGCTTCTAACCTGAAGCCCTCTCCTCGCTCTAGGACGAGAGGAGAGTCGAATCTCAGGATCGGCGGATGTTCCCAATCGTAAGCGACGTAGATGAGCTCGCCATCGTGCGCACCGCCGATCATTTCGACCCGAAATTCCACCATGAGCTGATGCGCGTGCGAGACTAGCTGCACAATGTGAGTCCGCTCGGAAAAGGTAAAATCCTTCGCCAGGGTCGTCGCCTTCCCGGCCGGCAGGGCAATATCATTGTTGTTTAAAGAAAAAAGACGCGCCTCGTGCTCGACTTCAGCCGGGTCGGCAAAATGCAAGTTGGTATAGACCTCGCCGGTAACGGGCCGACTGGTGTGATTGACATAGTGCGAGTTGAGGTCGAGCAGGGTGTTTTGGGGCAGCCGCATCGCCACGCCGGGCGGCAGGGAGAAGTCGAAGAAAGGCCATTGACTGCCGGCGATGGGCAGGTGGTAAAATTGCGTGAGTATGGTTGAAACGACGTACTGCCCGGTGCCGTCGTGCAACTCGCGGTATTCATAGGGTTCCGGCATGCGCTCGGGGGGTACGTCGTCTTCGAATGTGTAGAGCAGGAAGTGGTGCGAGCCGGACTTCATGGAGATTTGGACGCGCTCTAGGAACACATCGTCTTCGTTGTTCAGCGGATGCACGACGAAAATTTCGCGCTCGGTGTTAGGCTGGATCTCGAAAGGCGGCAAGTGTAGCTGGACGCCGTTTTCCGGCTTGGCTAGCGGCTTGAACTCCGGTGCCTCGTAGCGCGATTGGTCCTGTAAGAGCTCTGGATCGGCCACGTGGCCGGTTTCCGGTGCGCCGACCTCGATCCACGTGCGGATAAAAGCCAACTCGCCGTTGGTCAGCGGCTTGCTGCCAAAGGGCATGATCTCGCCGTAGTAGGGATGATCGCCGTAGAAATGCTGCTGGTCGGGCGCGTTGATCTTCTCCCACAAATAGCTCTTGAGCAGGCCGGGCATGCCCTGCCCGAGGTCGCTGACCCGCATTAGCCCGTCGGCCGCGGCGGTCGCGTTCGTCGGGGTGGCACCTACGAGCTGTTCGTAGGCCACGTCTGGGGTGAGTATGAGGCCCGACTGACGCCCAAACGAGGTCCCGGCCGTGTGGCAGCTAACGCATTGGCCGGCGAAAATTTCCGTTTGGATAATGTCCCAAGTCGAATCGGACTCATGCATGGCCGTTTGCACCGGCCCCGGGCCGTCGGCACTACAGCCGATGAAAATCGAGCCGATGAGCAAGCAGCGGAGGATTGTGCTGTATGCGGACGGTAGCATAATCATCTGCGGTCAAGTGCCGGATTTGTCGAGTAAATCGGCCAAGTTCTGGCCCAAGATCAAGCGCTTGTGCTCGTCTGGTACGAACGTGCAGTGCATGCGGAATGCTTCAAGCGCGTGCTGGTAGGTCATGTTGGTTCGCACTACTGGGTAGTCCGAGCCCCAGCACAGCCGCTGGGGGCCGAAGTGCTCGTAGAGCTGGCGCACGATGTGGTGCGTATCCGAATAGGGGTACCCCCACGAGACGTGCGAAGCGTAGTGAAAGCCCGAGAGCTTGATGTAGATGTTGGGCACCTCGGCCGAGCGCAGAATTTCCTGCAGGTTGGGGTGTGGCGCTTCCTCGCGCGCGTTGGCCCCGGCCATGTGGTGACAGAGAAAAGTCACCGACGGAAAGCGCCGCGCCAACTCGCGCAACGCCGGTTGCCACTGCGGCCCCAAGGCTAGGCTGGCGATCAGGTTCAGATCGGCCGTGGCGCTGAAAAACGCGAGCCCTTCCTCGGATGCGAACCACTCGGTGTCGCTTTTTACGTAGTGCGTGTAGCCCTTGAGCTGGTACTTTGCCGCGGCCGCTTTGAGCCGCTCGGCCGCGCCTGGGGTGTGGTATTCTGCCGACCACGAGCAATCCACGTCGGCGAATTGTATCAAGCGATCTGGATAGGCGCGGATTTGTTCGGCGACGTAGTCGTTGTTGTGGGGATTGTGCTCGATGCGAGCGCAGACCAACACGGATTTATCGACGCCGTTGCGGTCCATTTCCCACAGCAGTTGCTCAACCCGGCCGCGGCTGTTGTGATCGGGCACGGGCGGTTCGTAAGGCCAGAACTCCCAAGCGTGGGTATGCGAGTCGATTATCATAAGAAGCCTAAGAAAGTGTGGTTGTTAAGCGTCAGTGGCGTATGGCAAAAGATAGTTGAAAAAAGGATGCTGTGCCAAATTGGGTGATGGACGTTGGGCTGGACGGATTTGCAAATCCGAAGCCCCGTACTTGTTTTTTTAAATCGTCGTAGTTGATCCTAGCGGAGTACAAAAAAACGCGGAGCAGACGAGCCACTCCGCGTCGTAAAGAAAGTAGGAATCAACGCTTACCGCTTGCCGCGCCAGCGCCTGCCGCCGTAAAACGCCTCGTCCTTCATCTCTTCGAGCTTTTCGCGCTGCTCGTCGGTTAAGACGCTTTCCAAAGTCGTGCGGTGCTTTTGGCGCGTTTCGCGTAGCTCTGTGCGGTGCTTCTGGCGCAGTTCCACGAACTGTTCCTTCTGCTCGTCGGTCAGGTCTAGTCTTGAGAACGCACCCTGGCCGCCGCGCCGCATGTCGTGCCGACCTTTACCACCGTGCTGCATGTCGTGCCGATCCTTGCCCTTACCGCCGCGCCGGTCGAAAAACTTGCCGCGCTTGGCACGCATTTCTTTGAGGGCCTCCTGCTGCTCCTCGGTCAAAATGTTCATTACAGCTTCGCGCTGCTCCTTGCCCATAGCAGCCATGGCCTCGCGCTGCTCGCGTCTGGCTTCCACGTGCTCCTTGCGCAACGCTTGCAATTGCTCCTTCTGCTCGTCGGTCAGGTCGAGACGCCCCAGCATCCACGGTGTGGGCTGACGGTGCCCCCGCATCTTTTCTCCGCGCTCGGCTACGGCCACGGTGGCCAGCGCGCCAAGTGCCAGCGCGACGCCGGCTGAGATGATCCATTTCTTTTTCATTTTACGTTCTCCGCATTGGGTGGTTAGTTGGGTTCGCCGCCGCTTCGTTGGCGGCTCGTGAGAAATGGCCGTTTCTCTTCTCTACGCCCCATTAGACCACCGATTGATGCTATTCATTCCCGTGCGATTTCTTTTTTTTGTGATGCGGCCGTTCGCGCCAAGGTCCCATCAATTCCCCAAAGCGCCGCTGCCGCCGGTCCAGCCGCCGCAGTTGCTCTTCGGACAACAAGGGAGCCAACTCGGCTCGCGACGAATCTAGCTGCTCCTTTAGTGCTTCTCGGTGCTTGGCATTGAGTTCGCGGAGCGCGGCGGCGTGTCGGCGTAGCACAGTCCGCACGGCTTGGCGCTGCTCTTCGTCCTGCGGCGCGATTAGCCGCTCGGTGCTGCGGACGAAATGGCGAGAATGCGGGATGGGCCGCAGGCGATCGCGGACGAACCACCCGGAGAGCAAAATCCCAATCAGCACGCCGATGAGCAGGGTACTGAAGAGAATGAGTGCGCCTTTAGTTCTCCCTCGCATGTCACATGTCCAGTACGTAAGCCGCTTCGGGTGTGGCGGGCACGGCGGCGAAAATCGCGGCCAAGAACGAGGGGTCGTCGCCGATGAGTTCGCGCTCGTTCCAGTTGCTCAGCGCCAAAAAGGCGACCACTGCTATGGCGACCGGGGCGAGGGGGCGAAAGAGCCACACGAGGGCGTCGGTGAGGCTTTCTTCGCGTTCGCTTTTGATGCGCTGTGCGACGCGGGTGGCAAAGAACGGCCGGAACGATTCGACGCGGCTTTCCTGCAAAAGGCCGCTGACTTTTTGCAGGCGCTCCCATTCGGCGCGGAGCGCGTCGTCGGTAGCTAGGGCGCGCTCGAATGCCTCGCGCTCGCTCGCGCTCAATTCGCCGGTCAGCGCCTTTAGCATTTCGTTGCGATAGCTGTCAGTCATATAGGTCCTCGTCTTTGAGGATGGTCTCTAGTTGTTTCATGCCGCGCGAAAGCCGCGAGAGCACCGTGCCCTCGGCGATTTCCAACAGCGCAGCCGTTTCCTTCGTCGAATAACCCTCGATCATCCGCAGCACCACTACCGCCCGGAAAGCTGGCTTGAGTTGGTCGAGGGCGGCATGCACTGCTTGCTCGCGCTCGCTCGCGGCCTGTTCGTCGCGGCCATCAACGCTCGGCTCGGGCGGGGCCTGTTCGTCGTCGCGGCTCCAGAAGCGCCAGCGCTGCCGCTTGCGGCGCTCAAGTGCGTTGAGCGAGAGGTTGATGGCAATGCGCGTCAAATAGGTGCCCAGCGCTGCGTCGCCGCGAAACTTGTCCAGCGATTGGTAGAAGCGGACAAAGGTCTCCTGCCCCACGTCATCGGCCTCGTCGCCCGGCCCCAACATGCCCACGACGGTAGCAGCTACTTGCGGCTCATAGCGCTCGATTAGGATGCGCAAGGCCGCTTCGTCGCCTGCGCGCGCTTGGTCGATCAGGGCGCGGTCTGTGCCCACTTGCTCCGGCATATTGTTAGACAATGTAAGGGCCATAGGCATTCCCTGCCTAATAAAAATGCGCGAAGTCGGCGGTCTTGCCGTCAGTGCCCAATATCCGTTTTCTTTTTTTATGCTCTTAACCATTCTCGCGTCCCTGCTGTTGGTGGGCTGCCGTCCCGATCCCCCCAAAGCCCTCGACTTGGCGGGCAATCCGGTCGATCCCTTTGTCAACCGCGCTCCCGTTGTGGTTTTGCTCTTCGTCCAGACCGATTGCCCCATCTCCAACCGCTACGCCCCAACCATAGCGCGTCTCCACTCCCGCTTCCAGCCGCAAGGCGTTGCGTTCTACTTGGTGTATCCCGACCGCCGCGAGGATGCGGACGCCATCCGCCGCCATGGCGAGGAATACAGCTTGCCGGGGCAAGCCCTGCGGGATGTGCAGCACGCGCTCGTCAAAAGAGTCGGTGCGAGTGTGACCCCAGAAGCCGTGGTGTTAGGTGCGCGCGGCAACATCGTCTATCGAGGCCGCATTGACGACCGCTACATGGCCTTGGACCAGATGCGCCCACAGCCGACCCGGAACGACCTCGCAAACGCCTTAGAGGCGACCCTTGCTGGTCGTCCCCCAGACCCGAGCGCCACCGAGGCGATTGGCTGCTTTATCGCCGACCTGCAATGACGCGCTATTGGATATTCCTAGTTGCGGCCTGCTTTGGATGCAGTGGAGGAGAAGCCCCGACCTTCAACCGCGACATTGCGCCGATCGTCTTTCATAACTGCGCTCCCTGCCACCGACCCGCTGGCCCAGCCCCCTTTGACTTGCTCAGCTATGAGAATGTGAGTGCGCGCGCCGAGCAAATCGCCTTTGTCACGGAGACTCGCTACATGCCGCCGTGGAAGCCCAAGCGCGGCTATGGTAGCTTTGCTGGCGAGCGCGGATTGAGCGTGGCGCAGATCGCCACCATCCGCCGCTGGGTTGAGCACGGCAAGCAGGAGGGTAGTTCCGCCGATTTGCCGCCGCTGCCCCAGTGGGAGAGTGCGTGGGAACTAGGCCAGCCCGACTTAATTGCCTCCATGACGTCGGCCTACACTCTGCGGGCCGACGGCCCGGATGTTTTCCGCAACTTTGCCATCCCGCTGCCCGTTGACTCGACGCGCTACGTCAAGGCGCTAGAGTTCAGGCCGGGCAACGCGCGCATCGTCCACCACGCCACCATGATGATCGACCGCAGCGGCGCGGCGCGGCGGCGCGACGGGCGCGATGGTGCCCCGGGCTTTGACGGCATGAGTTTTGGCGAGGCCGAGGACGCCGACGGGCACTTTCTCGGCTGGACGCAAGGCAAGACCCCGTACCCCGGCAGCGACAGCTTGGCTTGGCGGCTCGATCCGGGCACGGACTTGCTGCTACAGTTGCACATGTTGCCGACCGGCAAAGAGGAATCCATCGAGGCCCGCGTCGGCCTGTTCTTTGCCGATACACCGCCCAAGAGACGCCCGGCCATGCTGCGCCTGGGCCGGAAGGACATAGATATACCGGCCGGCGCGAGCGATCATTGGATCCGCGATGCGTACCGGCTGCCCGTGGATGCCGAGGTCTTGACCATCTACCCGCACGCGCATTACCTCGGTCGGGAAATTCGGGCGTACGCCGAGTTGCCCAATGGAGAGCGGGAGTGGCTCATCTGGATCGAGGACTGGGACTTTAACTGGCAGGACGACTACCGATTTTCCGCGCCGGTTTTCCTGCCGGCTGGCGCGACGCTGGTCATGGAATACGCGTACGACAACTCCGCGCAAAACCCCCGCCAGCCCCACGACCCACCCGTGCGGGTGCGCTACGGACTGCACTCGACCGACGAGATGGGCGACCTGACGCTACAGATTTTGCCGCGCCGCCCCGAAGACCGAGAGCGACTCCGCCGCGATTTCTACCGCAAGTGGCTGGGGCAGGAAATCGACGGCTACAAGAAGCTACTTGAAGCCGAGCCTCAAGACTGGGACACCCATCACACCTTGGCCATGTTCTACATGCGCTCCGGCCAGCGTCCGTTGGCGCTGGAGCATTTCGAGTTGGCGCTGGAGTACAACCCGGATTACCCGGAGGCGCACGTGAACTTTGGCATCGCGCTAGCTCAAGGCCGCCAATGGGAGCGGGCCATCGCCCACTTTGAACGAGCCTTGCAGAGCAACCCCGATTTTGCCGAGGCCCATTTCAACTTAGGATTGGTGTTGGAGATGCTGGGCCGCTCGGCCGAGGCCAAGCCCCACTTCGATGCCGTCATTCGCCAGCGGCCAGACATGGCTGAGGCGATCCAACAGCGCTTGGCCAAGTTGCGCCGCTAGCCTTTTCCCAACGTCGTCGCTAACCCCAAGACGAGCTGTCGCCCGGCCGGAAAATTGCGCCCGTTGAGCGAGAAGCGTATCGCTGCCTCGATAGTCGTGCGCTGGCCGACGGCGTAGAGCAGGGCTGGTGTCAGGTAGGTGATGCGCTTGATCCCGGTCTCAATCTCAAAGTCGCCGAAGAAGTCAATCGCCGGGTCGCTACGGAGCACCTCGTATTTGCCCATCAGCATGAGTTGGCGCACGAATTGGTAGCCCATTTCGGCGTTGAGAAACCACTCGTCGCCGGGGTCGCGGTCGATCTGCTCGTTGCGGGTGCGGACGCGATAGCCGAGGTCGATGTTGCCGTACAAGGGCAGCGGCCAAAAGGAGCGTCCCACCTGCCCGACGAAGTCGAAGTCCCACTGCCCTTCGCCCACCGGGATCAGCCCGTCTTCGTTTTTGAATTCTCCGGTCGGCATCTTGACGCCGGCTTTGAACGCGAGGACCAAAGGCTTGGCCAAAAGGCGAAATTTGGCCAAGGCGCGGATGTCGCTCAGGCCGGTATCCGTCTGGGTAAGCGCGGCGTTGGCAAAGGATTGGTCGAAATAGGGAACCTGCAATCCGAAGTCTAGGCGGTCGGTGACGCCGTACAGGCCCTCGAAAAAGACGGCCCGCGATTCGTATTGCCCGTCGAAGTCGTAGGGGGCGCGGGTGCCGGGTGTGCCCCGGCCCTTGCCGACGTACCACTCCTCGGTGTGCTGCTGGAAATACGTGAGCTTGCCCCAGAACTGGCCTCGCTGCAAGGTCCAGGCTCCGGCACCTACATCGGCTGCCGCGCCTAGGAGGATCAAACCGACCAACAGGTATTTGACCATGACCGCATTCCTTTCGCGTGTTAGGTTCGCGGTTTCTCAGTAGAATAAGTACTTTTAACGCTGTGCATATACTGACTTTAGGAATCAATCACCACACCGCGCCGGTGGAAATCCGCGAGCGGCTAGCCTTCCCCGAAAGCGACCAGCCTTCGGCCCTAGCCCGGCTCGTCGGCGACTACGGACTGCACGAGGCAGCCATTCTCTCCACCTGCAACCGCTCCGAGCTGTACTTGGCGGCCGATGGCGACAGCGGGTTGGCCCCAGTGCGCCGCTTTCTCGCCGAATGCCAAGGCGTAGATGTCGCGGCGCTCGAATCCCACTTCTACCAGCTCAACGACTCAGACGCAGCCGTGCATCTTTTTCGCGTTGCCAGCGGCATTGACTCCCTCGTCGTCGGCGAGTCCGAGATACTCGGGCAAGTGCGCCGCGCGCTGGAAATGGCCCAGCAAAACGGTTCGGCGCGCCTGTTGCTCAACGAGCTTTTTCAGCGCTCGCTGCGCGTGGGCAAGCGCGCGCGCGCCGAAACGGAAATTGGCCGCGGTCGGCTGTCGATTGGCACGGCCGCGGTCGAGCTAGCCGGCCAGGTCTTTGAAAACCTGACGGGCTGCTGCGTGCTCTTGGTCGGCGCTGGCGAGATGGGTGCGCTCACGGCCCAGTACTTGGTTGACTCCGGCGTCGAGCGGCTGTTGGTAAGCAGCCGCACTTTTGCCCGCTCCCAGTCGCTGGCGAGCCAGTTGGGCGGCGAGTCCGTGCCTTTTGAGGAACTAGCCGCTCAGCTCGCTGTCGTTGACATCGTCATTTCGGCGACCGCGGCCACGGACTACGTCATTCGGCCCGCTGACTTGCGCCGGGCCATGGAGCAACGCCGAGGACGCCCGCTGTTCCTCATCGACATTGCCGTACCGCGCGACATCGACCCAGCCGCGCGCGACATCGACAACGTCTTCCTGTTCGACATGGACAGTCTCGAACAAGTGGTTGCTGCCAACCGCCAAGAGCGCGAGGGGGAGATACGCTGCGTGCAAACCATTATCGACCACGAGCTAAAGGAGTTTTTGCACTGGTTCAACGCCTTGGGCACTGGCCCGTTAATCCGCGCCTTGCGCGAGCGTGCCGCTCACCTCCAGGAGCAAGAACTCGCGCGCTGGGCCTCCCAACTCGGCCCACTCTCCGCTGACGAGCGCCAGCTCGTCGAGGGCATCTTGCGCGGTTACGCCAACAAGCTCCTGCACGATCCGCTCGTGCAGATCCGCGAGTTCGCCAACGACGACGAGGGCTACGTCCGCCTCGATACGGTGCGACGCCTCTTCCGGCTCGACGATGAGGAGAAAGAATCGTGACGACGTTCTGCATTGTCTCCCTCGGCATCGCCTTGGCGTTCTACTTGGCTGCCGCGCTGCTGTTTCAAGGGCACTTCCTCTGGCACAAGAGCGGCTGGGACGCGCTGGGGCGCAAGAGCCTGAAGCTGGGGCTGGCCGTACACGCGATCAGCATCGTGCTGCACTTTGCGCTTTCCGGTCAAGCTCTCTTCGCCAACATGTTGGTGATCATCGCCTCGCTGGTCATGGCTTTGGTGGTTGCGGGCCTGCTCGGCGAGCGCTATGCGCGCATTCGCCATCTCGGCCTGCTGACCGCGCCCCTCGCCTTTCTCGGCCTGCTCTATCCGCTACTGATGCCCCTCCGCTTTGAGGAGGCCGAGTCGATCCTCGTGGAATATCCCTTCCTCGGCATTCACGTGGTACTGACGCTGCTCGGACACGTGGGTTTCGCATTGGCATTCTGCTCGGCAGTCGGCTACCTCGTCCAACACCAAGCCCTGAAAAAGGGCCAGCTTAACAGCTACCTGCCCGCGCTCGACACGGCTGCCGCGGCGACCTTTCGCTTTGCTGGCGGGGGCTTTTCGTTTTTTACCTTGGGTTTGGGCATGGGCGCGATTTGGCTCTTTGGCGCGCCGGGCGCATACCTCGCGGGCGGGGATACCAAAATCTGGCTGGCCCTGCCGACGTGGTTTGTCTTTGGTATCTATCTCTATTTGCGCGGCATTGGCCGACGGCACGGTCGTCGTCTCAAGTGGTTGGTGATTGCGGGGTTCGTGCTGGGTCTGATCAACCTGCTGTGGGTGCGCCACGATTTTGTCAATTTTGTGTAGTGCGCCGCCGGAATGGCAGGAACCGATGTGATCTAGGTTACAATTTATGTTATAATACATCTAACAATGCCTTACCCTATTCACCTTCTGAAAGGAGCTACGTTATGATGAACTATCGATCCCTGCTGATCGTCTGTTTGGCAACGCTGGGGCTAGCCGTCGCTGGCTGGGGGCAAGTAGATGGTAAAATAGCATTTATCTCCGACCGCGAGGGGTACGCGGACGTGTGGATTATGAATGGGGATGGTCGCGATCCCGTAAACTTAACCCAAGGACAGCATTGCACTAGCCCGGCTTGGTCCCCAGATGGCACGAAGATCGCCTATATCGGCGACATTTTTGACGATGATCAGTACGGTGGGGAGATTTGGTTGATGGATGCCGACGGTGGCAACCGACAGCAGCTAACAGACGATTCTGTCGATAAAATATCGCTTTCATGGTCTGCAGACGGGAGTAGCATTTACTATGTTCTCGCATGGACTGAGGAAATGACTGAGGAGTCGGAGGCGGGTCAGAGGAACGGCCCTGATGCGTTCGTTATGGCGCTGGACGGCAGTGGCTCCTCGCCCGTGGAGTGGAGAGAGGTACCCCACTTCCGCTACTCCAGTCGTTCTCCGGACGGAACCAAAGAAGCCATCGTCGTATTGCGGGAAAAAGGGGACGAAGAGAATCTCGCTCGCCTCCAGATCACTAATGTTGGTGAAGCTGAGCCCTTGGTTCTCCCTCTACCTGACTTACACCAGAGTGGTCTGTGTGTGTTCGATCCCGCAGGTCCACTTCCCGCTCGGTCTGATTTCCCCAAGGGCACTGTGTGCGTGTCCGACGCCACATGGGTAGAAAGTAACCCTACTTGGTCGCCCAACAGTATGAGAATCGCCTTCACTTCTCTCACTAAGCTAATTTGGGCCATTGATATAGACGGGAGTAACTTGGTAGAATTGACCAATGGCTTAGGTGGACGCAGTCCCGATTGGCAACCTGTCGTCCCTTCTGCTACTGCGACGAGCGTCGAAACCCAGTCGTGGGGACAGATCAAATCACTGCTTGCTCATTAATCGCGCCTCGTGTGTAGGGGCGGTGCGGAGCGCAAGCCGCCTCTACGCACTCTTCTGCATTAATCCCACCTTACCGATCCATGTAGCGCAACCGCAACACGGTTGTTTCTCTCATACTACACCGCATCGCCTAGCAAAACGTCGTCCTTCAGAGTGCAAGACGATTTGAGCGATTGGCCTACATTTTGCTATACGCCATGTAGCCTATTATCTTTGACCCAACACCAAAGGACGCTCAAATGTCTAATCCACAGCCTTCTTCCGAACTCACCACTCGCGATGTTTTGCAGCAGATCGACCATCGCCTGAGTCTCATCGAGAAAGACGTGCGCGAAAACCATACCAAAATCGAGGCTAAGATCGACGCGCTCGATAGCAAGGTTGAAGGCAAGACTGACGCGCTCGATAGCAAAGTTGAAGGCAAGATTGACGCGCTCGATAGCAAGGTTGAAGTCGAAATACGCGAATTGCGCCGCGAGTTCAACGGCAAATTTAACTTGGTGATCGGCTTGGTCATCACTTCTTGGCTGTCGATGATGGGTACTCTTCTCTTCAAATTGTAGGTACGGTCACACGCCCTTCCACACATCAATCCCGCCCCGATTCATCTGCAAGTGCAAAATCCGCGTCGCCTCGCGCAACAGATGCACGTAGAATGATCTCGCCCGACGCTACCGCTCTGGCCGCATTTGCTGGTTGAGCACTATGTTGACCCCGCCACGAGGGATTTGTATCGCCGTCGTTCTGCTGTATCTTCTGTCGCCTACACAAATAAGGAGTCAAGATACCCGATATGCCCCGCGACCCGATGCTCACCCCGGAAGAAGCCCGCGCCATCGTCCTCGACCACGTACAAGTCCTCGGCCCCGAGCGCATCTCTTTGCTTGAAGCTACTGGCCGCGTACTCGCCCAAGACGTGTTGGCGCGCCGCGACAATCCACCCTGCGACAACTCGGCTATGGACGGCTATGCCGTGCGCCATGCTGACGTAGCCGCAGCAAGGGACGATGCGCCCGTAGCTTTGGAGGTCATTGAAGACATACCGGCCGGCAAGGTGCCGCAAAAAGCGGTTGGTCCCGGCCAAGCCAGCCGCATTATGACGGGCGCGGCCGTGCCCGCCGGAGCCGACACCATCGCCCCGGTAGAGGACACCCGCTCCGCTGAGCAGGAAGTCGAGATCCTCGCTATTGAAGAGTGCGGCGCACACATTCGCCGGCGCGGCGAGGACATGCGCGGCGGCGAGCCGATCATCAAGGCCGGTACCGAGTGCGGCCCCGGCGAACTGGCCGTGCTCGCCGCCGTGCAGCAGAGCTTCGTCTCGGTGTATCGCCGGCCGCGCGTCGCCATCCTCTCCACTGGCGACGAGTTGGTCGAGATTGAGGAGACGCCCGGAGAAGGCCAGATTGTCAACAGCAATACGTGCGCCCTCGCCGCCTTCTGCCATGCCCACGGAGCCGAGCCGGTGATGCTGCCCACAGTAGCGGACGACGAGGCTGCCATCCGCACCACCATTGAGGCCGCGCTCCGCGCTGACTTTGCCGTCTCCTCGGGCGGCGTCTCGGTCGGCGAATACGACTTCGTCAAAAAGGTCCTCGACGACTTGGGGGCCGAGACGATTTTCTGGCGCGTGGCCATGAAACCAGGCAAGCCGCTGGTCTTCTGCACGGTCGGCGGCGTGCCCTACTTCGGCCTGCCTGGCAACCCGGTGTCGAGCATGATGTCCTTTCTCCAGTTCGTGCGCCCGGCCATCCGCAAGGCCGCAGGCTATCCGCAATCGGCGTGGTCTTTGCCCGAGGCGCACGCCCGGGTGGAAAGCCCCTGCGACAACGATGGCGACCGCCGCCAGTACATGCGCGCCACCTTGCGCTACCAAGATGGCCAGTTTTGGGTGCGCCCCGCCCGCAGCCAAGGCTCGCACATAATCAGCTCCATGCTCAACGCCAACAGCTTCGTCGTCTTAGAACCCCGCCAGCGCGCTGAAATCGGCGACGAAGTACTGGTGCAGGTTGTTGGAGAATTAGTGATGAGTGGCGAGAGTGGATGAAATTAGCGACCGAACGCCACCTGGTCGCTTCACCCTTAGGATCCGTTATGGCCTCCAAAGTACTCGACAATCGCACCCTAAAGCGACTGCAACCGGCGACTGCGCTGTGGAAACAGTACGATCCGGCGGCAGCGCCCCGCGCCCATTGCTTCTAACCCCAAGGACTCTCTATGAACCGCCCTCCCGCAGAATTCAAACGCGTACCCGTCGCCCTGCTGCGCTCCTTTACCGCCGACTGCCTCAAGGCTGCCGGACTGCGCGCCGACCACGCCGATCAGCTAGCCGAACTGTTGTCCAACTCCGACCTGCGCGGCGTGCGCTCGCACGGTACCCGCGCCATGGTTGGCTATTGCGGCGGCCTCCGCGACGGCACCGTCAATCCCAACCCCGACCTGCGCGTGCTCCAAGATACCGAGACCACGGTCCTCATCGACGGCGACGGCGGCTTGGGCTATGCGCCGATGATGCTGGCCACTGAAAAGGCCATTGAGAAGGCCAAGCAATACAAGGTCGCCCTCGGTGCGGCCTGTCATCACGGGCACTACGGCTCGGCCGGGCACTACGTGCGCCGCGCCATGCAGGAGGGCTGCTGCGCCTTTTCAGTGCAGGGGCACCATCCCAATTACTTTGGCGAAGGGGGCGGCAACAAGGGCCAGCAGTCCGCCTACTGGGGCAACCCGCCGCTGTGCTTTGGCTTCCCGTCGGAAGAAGAGCCGCCGCTGATCCTCGACGCGGCGACCTGCATCTTGGCCGACTATCATCGCGGCCCGGAATACGACGCTTTACAGGAGCTGATCCCGCCGGCTTTCTTCAAGTCGATGGGCTACACTGGCTCGGCAATGACGTTGGGCGGGGCTTTCGTCGGTCAGAACAGCGACCGCGCTCGGGACGTTACTCAGCGGTGGCCCCGCGCGGGCAGTGGCGGCCTGATCATCGTCATGGACATTGGCGCGTTTGCCCCACCCGACGCCTTCCGCGCTGGCGTTGACAATCTCGTGCGCGGCGTCCGCGAGACCATGGAACCCATGCGCGGGTACGACGAGGCGACCCTGCCGGGCACCATGGAGTACCGCAAGAGCGAGGAATACGCCCGCGAAGGGGTGCCGATGGCTTTAGACGATTTGGAAAGGTTTGCGGCGTGCGGGCGCGAGTTGGGGATTGAAGTGGAGTGGGATTAAATGTGAGCTGAGTGTTTTATCGAATTTGGCGTAAAATTGTAAGCATCACTACAAAATCAACGCCTACTCAATCCGCACTTCCCGCTTCTGTTCCGCCGATTCGTACAGCCCGTCCATCATCTTCTGCACCATCAGGCCGTGCTCGCCGGGCGACAGGGTTTCCGCGCCGTAGAGTACGTGATCGACGAAGTTGCGCATCTTCTGGCCGAAGCCATCGGCTGCCGGGCCGCTGGGCAGCCAGTCGGGCCGGGTGTTGACCATGTAGTCGTTGGCGTCGTGGAAAAAACCCGGCGGGTCCCAAGTGGTACCGCCCTTCTCTCCCATCAGTGTGAAGTTCCCCTCACCCTTCTCGATATGAGCGGCGAAGCTAGTCTCGATACTGAGCATCGCGCCGTTGGCAAAGCGGATGTGACCCACGGCTAAGTCCTCGACCGTATAGGTCTCGTAATCCCAGTTGGGCCAGATCGAGGCCACGTTTGACGGCTTGTCGCCGATGTAGGTGTAGGTGCTGCCACTGGCCGCCACTGGTTTGGGCGCGCCCATGGCATAGTGCGTGGCCTCCAGCATGTGGACGCCGATGTCGATCAGCGGGCCGCCGCCTTGTAGGTCCTTGCGGCCAAAAACGCCCCAGTTGGGAATGCCCCGCCGCCGCAGGGACTGCACTCGGGCGTACAGGACGGCTCCCAATTCGCCGTCGTCAACGAGCTTCTTGACAAACTGCGTCTTCGGATCGTAGCGGTTCTGGAAGCCGATGATCAGCTTTTTGCCGTTTTTCTCCGCGGCGTCGAGCATCTGCTGCCCCTCGCGCGCATTCATGGCCAAAGGCTTTTCGACGAGGACGTGGGCACCCGCGTCGAGTGCGGCGATGGAGCAGGGGGCGTGCAGGCCGTTGGGCGTGCAGACGCTCACCGCGTCGGGTGCGACCTGCCGGAGCATCTCCTCGTAGTCGGCGTAGGCTGCGGGAATTTCGTATTCCTCGCAGCATTTTTGCGCTCTTTCCAAGGCCACGTCCGCGGCGGCGACCATCTCCACGTCGTCTATGTCTTGGTAATAGCGCATGTGCGCCCTAGCGATGCCGCCCGCGCCGATCAGGGCGACGCGCAGCTTGTCTTGTTTGCTCTTAGTCATTGCTCTCCGTCTTTTTGAGATTGTGGTGAGACACAAAAAAACCGGCCCGCAGACCGGTTTTTTATGCTACATATACCATCCTATCCCGCTTGGAACTGCTCGATTAGCTGGCGCACATCTGGATGCCCGTCCACGCTGCGGCCGGGGTGGATAATCAGCCGATAGCGGAAGACGGCTTGGTCGCCGCCGGGGATGGTCAGGCTCTCGTCGATGTTCTCGTCGCCCTTGAAGTCGTGTACTCCGAAGGGGTTGGCGGTAAACAGCCCGTAGCCACGCACGTGCCAGTAGGTCGGGTGACGGGGGTTGTCGTGGTGATCGACGACGGTGTGCCCCCACTCCTCGCCATCGGCCACCGGCCCGGAGTAATCCACCCAAGCCGCCTGCTGGCCCCAAGTAACCTCCTCGCCTTGGCCGTTTTCAAAGACTTGGTCCGCGGAATTTTCAATCCGCCCCGAGACCTTGGCATCCATGGAGGTCGGCACCCGGATCGAAAACAGCCCGCCCTCTTTGGTGTCGCCGAAGGTCACGTCGCCGTAGTGGGCGCGGAATTCACTGCGCTGGTCCACGATGCGCAACGGGCCTTCGGCGTGGATGGCGATGGTGCGCCGCTCCTCTAGCAGCTTCTCGCCCTCTGGGCCGAACCAATCGACGATGCCGTCGATCTGCGCTGCGCCGTCGGCTGCGCCTACGACCGGCTCGCCTCGCTGGAGCATGGCTCCGTGGCCGGTGCCCTCGTCCCAGAGGTTGTGGCCGTTGACGAGGCCGTGGGCTGTATAGATGCCGCGATGATGGTAGTGGTCCTGATTCTCGCCTTCGACACCTTCCATCGGATAGGCGCGGGTGAGGCCCGCGCCGCTGGGCGTCAGCACTGGATAGAAGTACGGGCGGCACACGTAGTGGCCGTAGCGGTACTCGGTAAAAAGCTGGCCGTCGATGGTGACGACGGCCTTGCAGTCTGCGGGAATTAGCTCGATATCGATCATTGCTTCCTTTCGGTTATGCGGCCCGGCCACAGCAGCGCTTGTACTTCTTGCCGCTGCCGCAGGAGCACGGGTCGTTGCGGCCTGGAGCCTTTTGGTATAGGGCCGCCTTGACCGCGTCTCTTTTTCTGGCCCATTCCATCACGCCGGTGGCCGGTCGGCCGTGCCGCAGTTCGTTGGCCATAAAGCGCATGTAGGGATCGACGTGCCCGAAGTACATCTTGTACCCCTTGCACAAATAGTTGAGGCCGTCTTCGCCGCGCGGGGTTTTGGTAAAGCGGTGCTTGGGGCAGCCGCCGTTGCAGGCGAAGCGGTACTCGCATTCGATGCAGTACTGGGGTAGCGTGTCCTTTTTGTCCTGCCCGAACTTGGTCTGCTGCGGGCTGGCGACCATGTCGCGGATGCTTTCTTCGTGGACGTTGCCCAGTCGATAATCCGAATAGACGAAGTGGTCGCAGGAATAGAGGTCGCCGTTGTGCTCGATGATCAGCGCCTTGCCGCAGGTCTCGGCAAAGATGCACAGGCTCGCATCTTGGCCCAGCCACGAGCCGAGCGTCACGTCAAAGAGCTGGACAAAGACTTGGCCGACGTCGTTGCGCACCCACTCGTCAAATATCGCGCAGAGGAACTTGCCGTACTGTCCTGACCCCACCGACCACTTGGAGACTGGTGCCCGGCCCTCGTATTCGGGATCGACTAACTCTAGTCCGTCCTCGTCTGGCTCGTGCGCGATGCGCTCGACGATGGGAATAAACTGCATAAACCCCGAGCCCTCTTCGCGCAGGAAGCGGTAAATTTCGAGCGGATTATCGGCGTTGTGATTTTGCAGCACGGTCAGGGTGTTGAATTCCACTCCGTGCTTTTTGAGCATTTGCAGACCGGCGTACACGCGGTCGTAGGTCGGCTTCTGGCCTTTATCAACTCGGTAGTGGTCGTGGTAGGTGCGCGGCCCGTCGATCGACAGCCCGATTAGGAATTTGTTTTCGGCGAGGAACTCGCCCCACTCGTCGTCGAGCAGGATGCCGTTGGTTTGGAAGGCGTTGGTGACGAGTTTGCCGTCGGCGTATTGCTGCTGTAGCTCGACAGCGCGGCGGAAGAAGTCCACGCCCATCAGGGTCGGCTCGCCGCCCTGCCAGGCAAAGTCCACCTGCGGCACGTCTTGGGCCTCGATGTACTGCTTGACGTAGAGTTCGAGTGTCTCGTCGGACATGCGCCAATTTTTGCGCGCGTCCGGGTAGAGCTTCTCCTTCTCTAGGTAGAAGCAGTACTTGCAGTCGATATTGCAGACCGAGCCCGAGGGCTTGGCCATTATGTGGCAAGACGCCGGAGCAGAGGTCGGTATGGTCGCAGTTTCCATCAGAGCCTATCTTGAAGTGGTGAGTATGATAGCGTTTGCCCTTCCGCAATGCAAATATAAGGAAATCAGATGCGTACCATTTTTGTCGGCGACGTGCACGGCTGCGCCGCCGAGTTTGAAGCCTTCCTTGCAGAGATAAGTTACGACCAAGCCAAAGATCGCCTGTTGCTGACCGGCGATGCCTTTGCCCGTGGCCCCGACCCGCTGGCGGTGTGGCAGTTGATTTGCGATACCGAGGCCGAGATGGTCTTGGGCAACCACGACGCCCGCCTCTTAAAGCAGCTAACCGCCTTGAAGAAGGGCCGCAAGCCCAAAGTGAAATTCCCCGACCAGCGCTATACCCTCGCCCAGCTTAAGCCCGCCCACGGCGAAATCCTCGCTTGGCTGCGGCAGTGCCCGCTCTACATCGCGGAAGACGACTTCCTGCTGGTCCACGCCGGCATCAATCCGAAAAAGGGCTTACAAGGCACCCGCCGCAAAGAATTCCTCAAGATCCGCACTTGGCCGCCCTCCAACGATCTCGCCAGCCCGCGCTGGCACGATTTCTACGAGCCGGAGTATCCCCTGATCGTCTTTGGCCACGACGCGCCCGGCGGCTTGGTGGTCAAAGAGCGCGCTGGTTATCCCTGTCTTCTCGGCCTTGACTCGGGCTGTATCTACGGCGGCCAGCTCAGTGGTTATGTGCTTGAAGAAGCGCGGCTGGTGCAGGTGGAGAGCCGGCAAGTGGCGGACGTGTGGAAGCGGCTTGCTTAGGCGAGGTTGCCGCGGATTGGCGTGCAAATTTGAAGTAGTATTTCAAAATTGCATGATAATTTGAAGTAGTGGTTCAAAATTACAGCAAGAACTTCCCTCACGCGCCTTCAGGAGGCGGTCTGTTGCTTCAAACGGGTTGCGGTTCGTAGCGCTCCACCTCGATCTCATCCTCGCGCGCTTGTGCCTGAGCGACGTCATAGGCCGCTTGCAGCCGTATCCAGGTCTCTGTCGTGGAGCCGAAGGCTTTCGCGAGGCGGATCGCCATGTCGGCCGACATGCGAGCGCGACAATTCACCAGATTCGAGAGGGCTTGGCGACTGACGCCGAGAATCTTCGCACCTTCGGTGACGTTGAGGCCGAGCGGCTCTAGACAGGATACGCGCACGACCTTGCCGGGATGCGGCGGGTTCTTCATGGGCATGTCGGTTCTCCCTTTATTCAGTGGTAATCAATCAGTTCGACGTCGTAAACGTCCTCCCCTTCAAACCGGAAGATGATGCGCCAGTTGGCCTTCACGGTCACTGACCAATAACCCTTTCTGTTGCCCTTGAGTGCATGCAGCCGATAGTGGGGAAGGCGCATGGCTTCAGAGGAGCTGGCGACATCGAGCTGAGCGAGGATTACTTCTACGCGGTCATGCAAATCGGGGCCGATGAGGCTGCGGTCGTCGTGCTCGTACAAGCGCTTGAGCCCACGATGTCGGAAACTCCGTATCATTCTATAGGATGTAATGTGTCAATTGACACTTGTCAAGAGCGAGAGCCTATAATCAAAAACCTGCGGCGGCGTCCTTTCTGGTTGGAGACGCGAAACGCTGTCCTTGATTGGCTAGGAGTGGAACACTCGGGGGCGAACCAAACATTGCTCTTGACCTGTTTATGGTCTATATTTGGTCCGAAAAGGAGGTGCCCATGAAACTGTCCAGCCAGATTAAGCCGATCAGTTATCTCAAGGCCCACGCCGCTGAGATCGTGCGCACACTTGGGGACCAACCGGAACCCTTGATTATTACCCAGAACGGCGAAGCCAAGGCGGTCATGCAGGATATCGACAGCTACGAGCAGATGCAGGAAACGGTTGCATTGCTCAAGATTCTCGCGTTGGGTAGCCGTCAGATCGAAGCAGGTCAGGTGCAACCCTCCGCCGATGTCGTCGCACGGCTCCGGGAGCGGCGACGGGATCGCTGATGGCTTTGGTTCAGTTGACTGATGATGCGGCGCACGATTTGGAGGAAATCTGCGATTACATTGATCGGCATGATGAGCCGAGCCGGGCGGATTATGTGCTGGAGCAGATTGAGAAGGCTTTCAGCAGCCTCTCCGAGTATCCCGAGCGCGGGAACTACCCGGCGAAACTGCTGGACATTGGAATTCGGGAATACCGCGAGATATTTTCCAAGCCCTACCGCATCATCTATCGAGTGATAGAAAATAACGTCTATGTGCTCTTGATCGCCGATGGGCGGAGGGATATGCAGACGTTGCTACAGCGGCGATTGCTGTGGGCATAAGACTCATTCTCTCCTCAAACGGGTTGCGGCTCGTAGCGCTCGTTCTTGATCGCGGCCTCGTGCACTTGTGCCTGGGTTTAGACTACTCAGGCGCAAGCGACTCGTAGGTCGCGCTCTCGGCGTTCCATTTTAGGGTGACCGAGCAAGGGGGGCCGTTGCGCTGTTTGTCGATGATGATCTCGGCAAGGCTTTCGAGGCTCTCGCCGTCCGGTGCCGTGAGGCCGTACATGCCCGGGCGGTAGATGAACATCACTATGTCGGCAGCTTGCTCGATTCCCAACGCCGACAAATCCGCTAGCTGCGGTCTCGGCTCTATAAGGCTGTCCTCTGCGAACGATAGCTGCACCAGCACCAACACCGGCAGGTCCAACTCTTCGGCTAGATCCTTCAGTCTGCGCGAAATGTACAAGACTTCCCGCTCGCGGCTCAAAGTTTTGGCTTGGCCACTCATCAATTGTAAATAGTCCACCACGATCAGGCCGATCCCATATTCCCGGTGCAGCCGCCGCGCCTTAGCCCGTGCTTCAAGCACCGAGATGGCGGGCGTATCGTCGATAAAAATCGGCACTTGGGCTAGATGGTCGATGCCGCACGTCAGGCGTGCCCAGTCTTCATCGTGGAGTCGCTCAGTGCGGAGCTTGTGCAAATCGACCTTGGTCTCGATGCTGAGCAGGCGCTGGACCACTTGCATCTTGGACATTTGCAGGCTGAAGATCATCACCCCGACCTTGGCTTTCACTGCCGCGTTACGCGCCAAAGTCAGCGCCAGCGCCGTCTTGCCCACACTTGGGTAAGCCGCTAGCACGATCAGCTCGCCCTTCTGAAAGCCAGAGATACAATCGTTGAGATCGACAAATCCGGTATCGACCCCAGAGATTGTGTGGCCCTTATTGTGAACGTGCTCAATCTGTTCGAGCGCGTCCTCCATGAGCGATTCTAGGGACTCGATCCCGCCTTCGATGCAGTTTTCGCCGATAGCAGAAAGACGTTGCTCAGCGCGGTTGATTAGCTCTAGTACGTCCTCGCTGCCTTTATAGACTTGCTCGATGATGTCGTTGGCGGTCCCGATGAGCTGGCGGCTGAGTGCTTTTTCCAAGACGATCCGGGCGTGGACGTCGATGTCGGCAGGGATGGTGACTTGGGCGGCTAGCTCGGTCAGATAGGCGGCTCCGCCGACGTCATCGAGTTGGTCGCGGTGCTTGAGTTCTTCGACCAAGGTGGGCTGATTGACGGCCACGCCGCGTTCATAGAGGCTGAGCATGGCCTCGAAGATGTCGCTATGCGACGTGTTGTAAAAGCAGCTTGGGTCGAGGATTTCGATGGCATGGCCGACGGCGCGCTGTTCGAGCATCATCGCCCCCAACACGGCCCGTTCTATCTCGATGGCCTGTGGGAGTGGTCTCTCTAAGCACTGATTATCACCGGGTGCTTGGGTCATCATTAGGTCCTTTTTACTCAACATTCGCCCACAGGTGCGACAGATCGCGTCGTAGGCCGAGATTTTTACGAAGGAGGTGCTATCGTTAGGTATTCCTTTGATATTATCCTATTTTTACCGTATATTTTCTTATAATCAAGGTAATGCGAATCTCGGAAAACAGCCGTTGACTACTACCGACAAAATTAAGCAGTCCCTAGTCGGCATCGAACTGGTGCGGCTCCTCGCCTACGAGGGAGATCGTATCTTCACAACGGACCGAGCCAGGGAGCTAGCCCCTCGGGTGGGCCTCAAGGACCCGTATCTTTGGGAGGCCCTCTATCACCTTCGGCGAAATGGATGGATCGTCTCGTTGCGCCGGGGACTCTACGCGCTGTCTTCTACGGTCCCTGGTATCGCGCCCGTCCACGAGTTCGAGGTCGCCATGGCCTTGGTCCGTCCTGCTGCCCTTTCTCACTGGTCGGCCCTGCATTACCACGGCTTAACAGAGCAAGTACCAAGGAAGGTATTCGTCCTCACCACAACGGAGACTTCGGTTCCCCGCATGAGAAGGGCTGGATGCAATCATCCTGGGGGCGACTATTCGGTTGGGGACACGACGTACCGTTTCATTCAGGTGAGGTCGAAGCGCCTTTTCGGGACTGAGAAGGTGTGGATCGGCGATGCCCGTATCGCTGTTACCGACCTTGAGCGCACACTGCTGGATGGCCTTTCCATGCCACAGTACTGCGGCGACTTCGCCGAGGTACTCCACGCCTTCGAGATTGGAATGGCTCAACTAGACATTGCACGGATCACCGAGTATGCCCTGCGGCTAGACGCGGCGACTGCCAAACGTCTCGGATGGGTTCTCGAATCCAAGGGGGTCAATCCCTCCAAGGTTGACCGCCTGACCGCGCTTCCGATCAAGGGCTACCGGAAGCTCGATTCTGCTGGACCGAAAAAGGGGCGTTACAATAGTCGCTGGATGATCCAAGAGAATCTGCCGGGAAGGATCGACGCATGAAGCCGCTTCGGACGCGTCTGCAGGAAGCGCGCCAACGTCTCGGTATCCCGTGGGAGATACTTGAGCGGGATTACTTGCTGTCGTGGGTTCTTGCCGGCATCGGTCAGGTCCCCGTGTTCCGCGATACGCTCGTCTGTATCTGTAAAGGTGGCACGGCGCTCAAGAAGTGCTATTTCGGAGACTATCGTTTCTCGGAGGATCTGGACTTCTCCAGCCTTGAAGGTATCCCTGTGGGGGAGGCGATGGAGCGCGTGGTCGGCGAGGTATGCGATGCTGTCATGCGGTTGCTGGACGAGTACGCTCCCGTAGAGATCACCTGCGAACGCTACACCGAGCAAGAGCCTCATCCCGGAGGCCAAGAAGCCTTCATAATTCGAGCGCGGCTCCCGTGGCAGAAGCACCCGCAGACACGTGTCATGATCGAAACCACGGTGGACGAAAGGATTCTCACGCCGGTCGAGAAGCGACGAGTCATCCACGAGTACGGCGAACCGCTCGAAGCAGAAGTTCAAGTTTATTCGCTCGAAGAAATCGTCGCCGAGAAGCTGCGGGCGATCCTCCAGCAGGCAGACCTGTTCGAAAGGCGCGGTTGGATTCGGTCGCGGGCACGTGACTACTACGACCTATGGCGGGTGCTCGGCGCGTACAAGGATCGGATGCACCTCATCGGCTTCGATTCCTTGTTGCGTGAAAAGTGCGCTGTGCGAGATGTCTCTTTTGAAGGCCCAGAAGACTTCTTCCATGACCGAATGCTTGCCTATGTTGAAGGGACGTGGGAGCAATGGCTTGGCCCGCTGGTGCTGGAACTGCCTTCATTCGAAACCGTGCTCAATGGGCTACGTCCCCAAGTGGCGGATCTCGTTCAGAGAAGATGATGCCGTATTCGTCAAAGCTGTGGTATTAGGAGGGTCTCCACGACCAACAGCGTTAGAAGCTGTCTGCAAACCCCTGGTGGCCTTCGCGCGGCTGCAAGCACGGCGGTCGGCGTTGGGCAAAACCACCCATATGTCGCCAATATGGGCGGCTTTGCCCGCCTTGTCCGCCGCGCTTTCGCTCGCGCTCGGGGCACACCCGGAATTTCCAGACAGCTTCTTAGATTGTCCGGCGCGACAAGTGGATATTTATCCACCTCTCAACCTCAACAAAACGATCCGCAGCCGACGTTTCACTTTTCGACTTCTTGCAGACTTTCGTGCCAAACCAATACTGCGGACCGAGGCGACAGGATTCCAGTGTCGTCATAGTGCTGGAGTGCTGACTCAGTCCGCTGGTCGTGGATCCAAGTCTCTCCGTCGATATCGGAGCCGACCCTACTGACAGAAACATCCTCATAGCCCAAGTCCTTCAATGCCAAGGCCAACGGGCACTGGTACGGCGAACCTTGAACGCCTTGTGCGAAATGACGATCTGATATCGCCACGCGCATCGTCTTCGTTTTCATTTCTCCAAACGATCCCGTTGCTTTTCTCGAAACTTGTTCACCATCTGTCGCCATTCTGAGAACCCATGGATGAATTTATCTAGGAGGTGCGACAGATCGCGTCGCAGGTGGGAATTTTTTACGAGGAGATTCTAGCCTCAGGCCATTCCTTTGAGAGTACCCCATGTTTATATTCGGAGAAGCGTTTGTCGGTTTGCTGGAACGGACTGCCAATACCGTAGTATGCAAAGTAGAACCAAAGACACTCAAATACAGGGAGACACAACTAAAAAATGAACCGCTCAAACCTGTTTAATCCTTTTGATTCGCGATCTATTGAGCATGAAGATCGCTTGACTTGGGCATTTCTCGTAGCTCTCAAGTACGATCCGGCCCTGCAGAACCTCCTGCGTGAACTAGTGGAATCGCAATTACCTCCCGAGCTCCGGGAGTACAGCAATACTTGGGAGCCAGCGAATGTCTCAACTCAGACCAAGTGGATTAAATCGTCCACTATCCCCCTCGTCTCTGTCCTTCTTACCGATGTGTCCATTCAAGAGCGAATAAAGGTCAAGTGGTCAGATCGTGAGCCCAGGTACGATGGCGTCATTGAGTATCCAAACCGCATGACTTTGATTATCGAAAATAAGCTGTATCATGGCGATGTGTGGAGAGAACAGTTGTCGCCGAGTCGAGATTCGTTCTTGGGTCATATTGACGATGACACGCTGCATGGTTCGGCGATATGCCTAGAGTGGTCAGAAATTCTGGAAGGTGTACTCAAGTACGTTGATTCCGATTTGGCGTCTTTTGGAAGCCGCCAGATCGCCCGTGATTTCCTGTCATTCGTGGGGGAAGTCCATCCTGCACTGACCCCCTATCGCACCTTCAAACTCTGCGGTGAAAGATCTGAAGCACTACAGAGGCGGACGAGCCGTCTAGTAGATGATTTGGCGAAGAAGATGGACAAGGAAGACGTGGAAAGTCGGGACGGGTACCTATTCCGACCGGGCAAGATTGCTGAGAGGGTTGTGATTCGACCTGAATCCCGGAAACTCAAGATAGGGCTTGCTCCGGCGGACACTGCCGGGCAAGCTCGTCGTTTCTACGACGCGGTGGACAAAGCGGCTTTTCTCTCCTTGAAGGAGTGGAAGGTCGAACCCAATCTCCATTTCTCCTTTATGGGCACTCACTTAGTCTGGGCTGAAACAGCTTTGGGAACCCGCGAATACTTTGACCATTTCTCAGAAAGCTCGTCGTATGGGCAAAGGTCGGCAGATAGGGAAACACTGGAACCCTTGGCAAATCAATGGGAGCACGAGGGCCTTATCAGTTCGGCTGATCGTAAGAAAATCGAAGACAAGTTCATTAATACAAATCGGAAGAACATCAATATCGTCCCAGGGTTCTCGATCTCTCGGGAATGGGATCTGGATTGCGTGATCAAGTTGGAAGAGCGTGAAGAACTCGAAACAAATATCATTGATGCGCTCGCTACTCCCCTCGAAACGTGGGGAGAAACGCTGTAGAGCATAGGCGAATCGGCAGCGCTTGGCGCGGCTCTGTCGCTACATGATCTGTCTGTCGTTGTCCTAGGTCGGGTTGCACGTACTCGATGCTCTGCGACAGATCACGTCGCACCCTCGTTATCCAACCCCAGCGCCTCC
Source organism: Candidatus Latescibacterota bacterium (assembly GCA_022826515.1). Next base: position 7,918 of record JAJDUT010000017.1, on the reverse strand, counting down.
CGCATTTCCTCCCGCACCGCCTCTCGCAATTCCTCCGGCTCCAGCACCTCAGCCATCGCCCCGAAACTCAACACCCAACTCTTGATCTCGTAAAATCCCCCAGCCCGCAGCCGCAACACCACCCGCCCGTCCTCCAGTTCTTCTATCTTCTGGCTCGGATGCCAAGTTCGCTCCCGTATGTAGGGTGCCTGATTCGCGCTGGGTAGCCGTCAAATCGAAGCAGGTCAGGTGGCAACCCGCCGCCGATGTCGTCGCACAGCTTCGGGAGCGGCGACGGGATCGCTGATGGCTTTGGTTCAGTTGACTGATGATACGGTGCGCGATTTGGAGGAAATCTGCGACTATATCGATCGGCACGATGAGCCGGGACGGGCGGATTATGTGCTGGAGCAGATTGAGAAGGCTTTCAGCAGCTTCGCCGAGTATCTCGAGCGCGGGAACTATTCGGCGGAACTGTTGGACATTGGGATTCGGGAATACCGCGAGATCTTCGCCAGGCCCTACCGCATCATCTATCGGGTGATGAAAAATAACGTCTATGTGCTCTTGATCGCCGATGGGCGGCGCGACATGCAGACGTTGCTACAGCGGCGCTTGTTGTGGGCATAAGACTCATGCCCTCCTCAAACGGGTTGCGGCTCGTAGCACTCGACCGAACGAGAATCTACGATCAAAAGCCCACCCTCCGCACGTTATTCGGCTTGGTTTCGCACTCGGCGTGCAGCAATTCGGCGAGTGTCTTCGCGTCTTGCAGGTGGCCGAGGATTTCGGCTTTTTGGCGGACGACGGCAAAATCGCCTGGGGTCAGGGTGGTGAGGTCGCCGATTTCGGGCGGAGCTTCGAGTGCGAAATAGGTGTGGAACGCCGCTTGCGACTGGTCGGGGGTGAGATAGTCAAGCGCGACCTTGAAGGTGAATCGGCGTAAGGTGGCTGAGTCGAGGTTTTCGCCGAAGTTGGTCGTGCATGCGAACGGCAGGGGGTGGCTCTCCATCCAGGTCAGCATTTCGTTGACTTGGCTGACCTCCCAAGAGCGCACGGCACCTCGGCGGTCGGCGAGCAGGGAGTCGGCTTCGTCAAAGACGAGGATGGAGCCCTCGGCGCGGGCTTCGGCAAAGGCGGCGGCGATTAGCTGTTCGGTTTGGCCGACCCACATCGACATCAGGTCGGAGGCACGCTTTTGGGTCACTTGGAGGCCGAGGCGTTCGGCTAGGTAGCGAACGAATGCGCTCTTGCCGGTGCCGGGCGGACCTTGCAGACAGAGGGAAAAATGCTTGCCGCCGCTTTTTACGACGCGATCCGCGAAGCCGACCGGGTCGATGTCGGCTCGGACTAGGGCGAGGTCGAATCGCTCGGGAGGCCCCTGATTTGCGGGGGGCTTCTCGCCTGAAATTACCCGGGACAAGCTACGTACGCCAAGGCGTACTGCGGCGAGGTCTCCACCGCAGAGGCGCGCGCCGGCAATGGCACTGGACGCTACGCCCGGCGTCACATCGAACTCCTTGGCTAAGGAGCGCGTATCTTCCTCTGTCGCTTTGATACCGTGACGCGCTAATTCCCTCCTCCAGATGCGCTCCCGAACTCGGCACGGCGGCTGGCGTAGTTCTAGGGTAAAGGTCATGCGGCGCAGAATGGTTTGACAGGTCGCGCGGGCAGAGTTGGAGGTCCACAGCGTCGGTACGGGCGTGCGTTCGAGTATCCTGTGTAGGAACACCTTGGAGCCGCCGGACCGGAGATGGGAAAAGCCACCCGGCGAAAACGGCATCCAGCCCGCGCTTGGGTCCGAGAGGACGTCCTCCATCTCATCAAAGAGCAGGATTGATCCTCGACTCGGCGCTAGCAGGCGCTGGGCGAGCCGGAGTTCTTGGAGCCGCTCCTTCCGGCTGGGTTCGTCGCCTCGCTCATCTTCTTCGCCGACACTGTAGAGGTGCGTCCCGAGCCGGGCAGCCAGCGTCTTGCAAAACTCGGTCTTGCCGGTTCCCGGTGGGCCGCACACCAAGATATTCACGCCCGGTGTGCCAGTGGCTAGTGCGCCCTTGATCAACTTTTCGACGTGGTCACGATCCTCCTCCACATGATCGAAATCTGACCACTCTAGCTCACCCGGGATCGCCGCGTCGAGTAGTAGGCGACACACGTCGAGAGCCCTGTCGTCTGGGACGGAGACCAGCCGCAGCAGTCGCTTGACGATCTCGATATCACCGTCATTATCGACGTACGCAAGCCCGGACTTCACGAGCGGCGCATCGGCCGCGAAGCGGGCGCGGAATGCACTATCCGCTAGGCCGAGCAGGCAGGGTAGGAGGGGGTGCATGATGTTAAAGAAGCGCTGTCTGAGGTAGCGACGGCCAGACTCTAAAGAGTCGCTCAGATCGGCAAAGACCGGCTGCGTTTCGCAGCGAAACCAAAGCTCTATGAGCGCGAGGTCCGCTGGCGCGAGGTCCGTTTCCCGCCCAAGCCGCTGGAGCCGTTGCGCTATGCGGTCTTTCCGCGCCTTTTTGCGGGCGGCTGCGTACTCTTTTTCAATGATTTCCCGCAGGCTCTTCCACTCCCGGACGGATAGTTTCCTTTCGCGGCGTCTGATCTCTCGCTGTTTGTTCAGGGCTTCGCTCTCGTCATTGAGCGCGAGGATGTCGCTGTTTTCGGCGACCCACTCGGCTAGTGCCTCCTGTTGGGAGGTGTGGTGGAAGCGCGAGGCGGCGTTGGAGAGATAAGAGAAAATAAGCTGTCGTTCGTAGGCATTGAGCATGAGGTTTCCTCCAAAATTAGGGCGACTCCAAAGTTGCCAAATTCACATCGACGTACCCTCATACGAAATTTTACGCGAATTTGAACCGCGTTGAGGCCGGATATGAGAAAATTTACCTAGGCGATGTAACAATCGCAGTGCGTACTTTGATATTTACTATATCTTGGGGCAAACAAACGCAGGACGTTATCTATTCTGTGTAGTGATCCAATTTCCCGATGGCAGAGGCTACCCCGTCACAGCTAGAGCAATGACAGATAGGGAAAAACGAAGATATAGACAAAGGAGGAACCCATGAAGCGGACGAACATTCCACAAACCGATTCGATTCAAGAGCTTGCTCATTTCTGGGACACCCATGACTTAACGGATTTTGAGAATGAACTTGAGGAAGTGGGGGAACCTGTTTTTGAACGGCAAATCGTAATCCCTGTTCGCTTAGAGCCTGAAGCATCTGAGCTTGTCAAGGAGCTTGCCAAGTCGCGTGGCATCTCTGATGTGAAGCTGATTCAGGAGTGGATCGCCGAACGCATTGAGGCTTCGTCGGGATCGGGGGTTTAACGCAATCCGTTCCGATTAGCATCTTAGGCGAGGTTGCCGCTCCAGAGCATTTGGACGAAGGGGGCTGCGGGTTGATGTGCAAATGCCCACAGGTGCGACAGACCACGTCGCAGGGAGAAATTTTACGAGAGGATCAATTTCGCCGAAGTCGTCCGCTTGATCGGACTTTACTAAAGCATAGTCAAGTTGGGATATGTCTCAGCATCTGCGTACTTCTGGAGAAGGACTTGCCTGAAGTCTCCAACGAACTGCTGCACGTAGCTGGCCTTCACTTGGTTTTTGGCCTCCTGCATCCACCCTCGCGCCCAGTCCTCTAGACTCACGCAGGCGAAGCGACCTTTCTCTTCCAGTTTGGTTCGGCGCACTGGTGAAAGGCTCTCAGGAGGCGGCGGTTTTCTGTCGGGGGTTAAGTACAGCAACAGATATTGCCCCTTGTATTTTTTATTTAGGTTTTCAGCGTAGGCGTCTAGTTGGCCTAGTGGAAACCCTTCACCCGGTTTGTTCTCAATCCCAATCCCTACTAATCTCCCGTCAACATTCATGCTGATCTCGATATCAATTCTCCGTTTCCGGTTATCGATGTGAGTGGTTGACGCTTCTCTGTAAACTAGCGGATGCGACCAATTGGAATCGTCTGGTAAAATCCGCTTCATACCTAGTTGCGTCGCTTCGTCGTCCCGCAAATGCTTCAAGAGAGCAGCCAAGAACAGGTCTCTCTGTCCATGAGCAGAATCGGGTCGAAGCAGGTCCGCCAGCACGTCGGACATACGGTTTTCGTCGAGATGGATATACTTGAAAGTGCTGAAACGCCGAGCAAGGTGGCGGTCAAGTTCAACTATGGCTGGCCTCAAAACGTTAAGACCTTGCTGGGCACCCTCGAAGAATCGCGGAATCTCTTGCCTGAGCCTTGTAGCGCGGGCTTTCTTCAAACTATCAAGACTTTGCTTGGCATCCTCAAAAAATCTCCGGGTCTTTTGCTCAAGATTCGTTTCGCTGGCCATCTTCACTCCTCCAGTGCCTTCGAAATGGCCTTCGCAGAAAGCACCAATATGTATGTAAAGCGCTCGATCTTCTCTTGCCTGAGTTCGTCGTCGTGCAGTGTGCACAGGTCGTCAAAGGATTTGTGGCTGTCTGTTAGATAGGACTTCCAACGCCAAGAATCCTCGGAGATCAGGTTCAGACCCGTATCCTGGAAATAGTCAGAGAGATCCTCCGCCGTTGGACAAGCCTCGTTTGCTGCACAGGCAGGCGTTCCCACGAATATATCTCCCCAATAGCCAAGACATATTTTGATCTCTTGATCTTCCATAGTCATCTCGTAGATATTTTCCTTCCCTTGTACTTTCAAATCTGTTCTATTCCCTTGTACTTTCAGATTCGTTTCTAGAACTTTTGTCTCCCACTGCCAGAGCCGGCCAGACGCCTTGAGTTTTTCTCTGACATTCTTATCGAGTTCCATCAGAAAGGAAGACAGAATTTTTTTCCGTAGTTGTACTTGTATATGACCGATTGCCAGCGCAAGCCAAGTATTCTCCTTGGATTCCATGCAGTATTTTACCAGATATTTCTCTTCCTCAGGCGTCAGGTCTCTCATCTTGATCTCCTTTGTGTGAAATTCATGATTTCCTCCTCGTCCTATGCGAAGATATTACCGAACTCCTGCGACAGATCACGTCGCACCCTCGTCGTCCAATCCCAGCGCCCCCCGCATCTCCTCCCGCACCGCCTCCCGCAATTCCGCCGGCTCCAACACCTCAGCCGCTGCTCCAAAGCTCAACACCCAACTCTTGATCTCGTAAAACCCCCCGGCCCGCAGCCGCAACACCACCCGCCCGTCGTCCAGTTCTTCCAGTTCTTGGCTCGGATGCCAGATCCGCTCCCGTATGTAGGGTGCCTGCTCCTCGGTGAACCGAACCATCACGTCCATCGGCTCCTCAAACGAGACGCCGAACGCATTACTCAGTCGCTCGTCAACCGACAGGTGATCCGGCGGCTCGAACTCCTTCTCGGTCACTTCCACCGACTCAAAGCGATCCACCGCCTGCGTAATGAGTTGGTCGTAGTAAGGCATCCGCGAAATCACATATAGACCGCCCCGGTGCGGCAGGAAGTGCAGCGGTTCGATGTTGTACTGCCGGGCGCTCTCCGCCCATGGCGAGCGGTAGCTCACCCGGCACACGCGGCGTTCCTGTATAGCCTCGTGCAGATTGTCGAACACTTCGCGGGCCTTCTCATAAGACTTCTTGTATCCCCGGAGATGTGGCACGTAAGCCTCCGTGGCTCGCTCTAGGAATTGCTGCATCTTCGGGTGCATGGCATCTTTCAGCCTGCCACTCACCGATTCCAAGTACTCGCCGAACGGAGTCCCCACCAGCCCCATGCCCGTCCGCTCAGCAAAGATCATCGCCGCGACTTCCATGGACGAAAAGTTTAGCGGTAGCTTGGTGTCCTTCTGGAGGTGGTAGTAGGTGCGCTGATCATCGCGAGGTTCGTTCACCAAAAAACATGCCTCGTCCAAGTCTCTCAAATCGCGCTGTATGGTGCGCACCGATACATTGAACTCGTCCGCCAGTTCGCGTGCACTCTTCCCGAAACGACTAACCTGCAGCGTCCGCAAGATGTCCAGTTGTCGCTCAATCTGCTTCATCGAATCAGTCTCTCATAGACGCGAATCTAACCCGTGAACTACATACAGTTCGGGACGATGATTATGGCTTGACTAGGGCTTTCCTTTTTTATTACCTAAAGTCACACGGGATGCCCAAACCCGATGGCCAAAGGAGTAGAACATGACCAAAATTCTTGAAGCGGTAATCGATGAGCAGGGCAATGTTAGCTTGCTGGAGCCGGTCCAATTGCCCAAACCGCAACGTGCATCTGTGACGATTCTCTCCGCTGAGTCGGATATAGCTGAAACCGCCTTGCTTAGTGAAGCCGCATTAGCTGAAGATTGGAATCGCCCAGAAGAGGATGCCGCATGGGCACACCTACAGCAAGATCAATCGTCCTAGTACCATTTCCATTTTCCGATCTGTCACAGACGAAATTGAGACAGTCAATAATACTCGTATTGTTCAGGCGCTTTTCCCTTCTGCCCTACGACCTTCGGCTTGTGGGGTTGCTCCCCACTTTTGCGGATTGCTTCCACCGCGATCTGAAAAAGCCATTGGTCCCCGTAGTCGAACAGGTAGAGCAGGCGCTGCCCCTCCGATAGACCCTATTCCCCGATCTGCGCCTCGTCCACATGAGGGCCTTCCTCGTCATGTGGCGACGTGAACTTGTCGTCGGACCAAGACTCGCCGTCCATAAAGAAGGCGTAGAGATGGTCGTCGTCGAAACCATAGGCATCCTGGATAGCATAGTGCAGATCCTCCAGCGTATGCCCACCCGCCGTCTCGATCCGCCGCCAGAGATTTTTCTTTAAGGTAACGTTGAAACAGTAAATACCGTCCTCGAACTCAATGCGTTTCCGTGGCAAACCGCGCTCGAGTTCTTCCACCAGCGGCTTGCGGATTCAACTTGTAAGTGCAATTTCGCCATGTTTAGGTTTCGTTCCTGTTTCCTTGGATAAGATTTCATGCGGCGTTTGAAATGCCAAGCCCTTTCGCGGTCGATGATTGAGCCGCTCCATGATGTAGTGTATCTGTGTCTCCGACAGCGTATTCACGTCCGTTGCTTTGGGTATGTACTGGCGAATTAGCCCGTTGGTGTTCTCGTTGAGTCCGCGTTCCCAAGCATGATAGGGATGGGCAAAATATACAGCCGCGTCCAACGCTTGGCTGATGGTGGCATGGTGGGCAAACTCCTTGCCGTTATCGGCGGTAATCGTCTGGACATGCTCCTTATGGGGGGTCAGCAGCGCAATGGTGGTCGCCGCCACGGGCGCGGCCTGTTTGGAGGCGACGCTGCCCAACAGGGTATAGCGCGAGCGCCGTTCGACCAAAGAGACCAGCGCTCCGGTGCCCGGGCGGCCCATCACCAGGTCAATTTCCCAATCGCCGATGCGCCTTTTTTCTTCGACGATGGCCGGGCGCTCGTCGATGCTGACGCGGTCTTTAATCTGGCCTCGGCCGTCGGCTTTTCCGTAGCGTTTCTTGCGTTTCTTCTGACGGTGACGCAGATGGCGATACCACGTCCCGCCCGCTTGACGGTCCGCCCGGATGTGCTGATAGATGCGCTCGGTACTCAACCGAAGCCCGTCAGTGGCCGCCAGCCGACCCGCAATCTGCTCGGGACTCCACTCTTGGCGCAGATCGGCTTCGATGCGCTCGATGACCGGCGGCGTGATCTTGGTCGCCTGCCCCTTGTGGTGCCGACGCGCCAGGGCGTGCTGGTGGGCTTGATGGGGACGATAGCCGCGTTGCCCGCGATTGCGCTGCAACTCCCGGCAAATCGTCGAGGGCGATACCGATATCGTCGCGGCGATGCACTGCTGATCATGCCCGGCTTTTTTCAGGGCGTACATTTGGTATCTTTGATACTCGGTCAACTGGTGATATGTCCTCATAGTGCCTCCGTCCGGAGCTGCATGTGAAATGGTCCGAGGAAATATACCAGTTGGCCATTTCTTTTCCAGCGCCAGCACGATTGCACTTACAAGTTGAATTCAAG
>JAJDUT010000112.1 GCA_022826515.1 Candidatus Latescibacterota bacterium | reverse complement strand
TACGCCACATCGCGCTTAATCTACTCCAGCAAGACAAAACAACCAAAGCCGGCATCCAAACCAAGCGGCTCAAGGCCGGATGGGATAACAAATATCTGGCTAACCTGTTGGCAAAAGCTCACTTATAATGCGATTGCCCTGCTGAAAAAGAATATCTACAAAAAATTGATGCGATAAAGCAACAAGGGATACGCTTGAGGATCAACACTGTCGTAACTTCTGAAACATGGAAAGAGGATTTTACCAGTTTTATAGGTTTGGCAAAACCGGAACGATGGAAGATGCTGCAAGTTCTCCCCGTCAAGGGACAAAACGACGAGTATATCGCTGATTTAGAGATAACGAAAGATCAGTTTGAAGCATATGTCCAACGCAATCGCATTGTCGAAAATGATGAAATTATCGTAGTGCCTGAGAGCAATGAATTGATGACTCCGAGTTACATTATGGTCGATCCAGCGGGACGCTTTTTTGATAACGACCTTGGCACCCATACCTACAGTAGGCCCATTCTGAAAGTTGGAGTAGAAGAAGCCTTGAAAGATATATCGATCAGCACTAAACTGTTTATTAAGAGAGGAGGACAGTATGACTGGTAGTCGCTTCATTGGCATCGAAGGAGTTAAACATTGTACTACGAATAAAACGAGGGAACACGAAGGATTAGTAGCGCGCGGGAGGGGTGGTTATAGCCGGTTTCCTAAAATCGCCTACGCCTGCCACCGTTACGATGTCACCGCGTCTCACGCTCGTCAAATTCAGACACGGATTCGACCCACCGGAGCGCGTCGGCTTCCTGGGATTGGTTTAAGCGGGCGACCGAGTTTGCTACCCGCCTTCGCACCTTTTCCGAGCGGGGATTTGGCAAGGTTATACGAACCTGACGCTTGCCGGGAATAGCTACTTTCGTGCGCGATACTGGCATGGTGGCTCCTCTGCAATTGGTCGGAAGCGTCCTTCGGAAAAGTGATATCGAATCCGTTTACATTGTTTCTCCGTAAGGCTTGTTACGATTCAACCATAATTCACTCAGCGGAATAGCGTTGCGTAATCGCCTTGGCCGCTTCGTCGAGACCGGGAAAAAGGCTCTCGCGAGTGATGTTCAGCAGGCGCAGATCGTTCATGAGATATTGCTTGTTCGCGCCTGACACCGTCAACATACAATGGTCGTAAACTGGAATATCGGCATCCAATTGCAGGATTTGGCTGCGCTCGAACCGCTCGTGAAACACCGAGATCAGAAAGGCCCCAGACTGTGCTCGAATGCGCTCAAACGACTGCTGCGGCTCGATGACGAAGACGCGGAACAGGTCTATGGGGTTGATTTGTTCCTCAAAATGCGGTTTCTCTTGCCCGATAAAATGATAAAGGCGGCCCATGACTTCGGGGTGTTCGTCTGCAAGGTCCAAGTTTTCGTCTTCATCGGTGTCTTCCGGCGTTTTGCCCAATAGCAATAGCAAGTTCTGCTCGGCATGACGGAGTTTAGCGAAATTGGCGATGATACTGACCGTATCGCTGTTGAACGATTTGATCAAGTCGCTCGGCACTGCGAAGACATGCAGGCGACCGTCCTTTTCACCGTCCTCTTCGCAGGCATTGAACAGGGCAACTAACGGGTTACGAGTTATATCGAGAAGCCTCGTTTTAAGCCCGTAATGCTGCGCGAGTACCCACTGTGAGAACGCAGATGTAAGCCCACTGAACGCCTCTGGCTGACGCGACATGAGTTCGTTTAGCATCTCGCTTTCCTTTTCCCGAAGGCTGGAACGCCGCATTACGGAGGGACGTAGCTCCCACGAATCGCAGCTTTCTCCTCGGAAATAGAATTGGACATTATCAGCGTGGCGTTTTTTGAGGTCGCGGCACTCTTTTAGCAAGCACTCAATGCTTTTGATTTTTTCGTCGCTGTTACTTTGATCTGTTCCGACATTCTGTGCTTCATCCATACAGCTTCGCTTTCCACACCTGCGAATACGATAGATTGGCCCAAGAGAGATTGGCCTTGCGAAAGCTAGCGTTGATTAGAGTTGCCCCAGTGAGATTCGCTTTGTAAAGGTTGGCGCGGTCGAGTTCGGCCTCGGTAAGGTCGGCTTTAATGAGACGGGCTTCAATGAGGTGAGCTTCGGTGAGATGGGCTTTGCACAGTTTGGCACCGGACAGATCGGCCCCGTTCAGTTTGGCGGAATCAAGCTCGGCCTCGGTAAGGTCGGCTCCGCTGAAGTCGGCTCCGTTGAGATCGGCTCTGCTGAGGTCGGCTCTGCTGAGGTCGGCACCACTGAGATTGATTCCCCGTAAATAAGCTCGTCCATCATTGCCCAACGCTCCCATTTTCTTGAACTCGCCGGAAATATCTGCTCCTTCAAAGTCCGGCTGAAAATCTTCTCGCCCGCGCCTCTCGTTCCAAGCATTGACGCCTTTGAGAAGCCATTCGATATGCTTTTGATTAGCCATGAAATGCCTCTTTCTACTCTTATAATCGCTTCTTTATGTAATACAATAGATAGACCGAACTTTCACAAGGTACAGCGACTTCCGCTCGCGTCGTCAATCCTTGTACAGGATGACCACCTCGACGTCGGTTAGAACCAAGTCGCAAGCAAGTTGGGGATGGCGTTGCAAGAGAACGAGTTCTATGCGATGGCGGCCGCGGGCGGCTTGGGCGGCTGTGAGCGCGAAGCTGTGCCAAGCGGCGGCGCTGACATCGGAGATAGGTTGAGGGTCGCCGCCGTGGCAATAGCTGATATCCGGGTCGGCCAAGACTTCGCCATCCCAGCAGCAGCGAACCTCGTCGCCAGCGACCCAATCTTGCAGACGCAGACGCAGAGTAATGCTTGTCGGTGGGTCTGCGCTCAAGTCGTCGGCGAGGTCGAGGTCGAAGTGCGGGCCGGTTTCCCGCATGGTTGGATAGAGGGGGACGGGTAGGGTGCCGCGCAGCCGGTCGTGCTGGTACGCGCCGCGCCACTCCCCGGTGTGCTGGCGAAAGCGGTGGGTCACATTGTAGAGTTTGTTTTGACGGCACAGGGTCTGAACCGCGCCGACTTGGGTTAGCAACTCGCGCCTTGAATCGCGGTCGGCGTGCCAGTTGAACGCGTATATACCGGTCGCGCCTTGGCCGTGATACTGCATGGCCGTGGCTTTGGTGCGCATGTTGTGGCGGGCCGTTTCGCCTTCGGGACCGGCAGCCGGGCCGGGGACGCCGCCGTCGAAACCTGGGTAGAGGGCGATGTCGCGGTCGGCGCAGAGGGCGCGGAAGGCACTGACTTCAATGGCTGGATCGGTAGCGGCGGCACCGGCTGGGATCAGGATATCGACGAGGTTTTCTTTTGCCCAGGTTTCCACATCGTAGCCAATGCGGTGACAGCCCTCGATAGAGCCGGCGACGCGGGCTGCTAGGTAGAAGGGTCGGCCACGCTGTTGGGCCAGTTCGTCGGTCAGTTGCCGCGCCGCCCGCATGAAGTCGGTGAAGATGTAGCGCAGGCGATAGGCATAGTCGGCGGGGAAGTGGAAGGGGTGGCGTTGCCAGTCGAGTTCGACGCCGTCCCAGGGGTAGTTTTGGCAAACTTCGCGCAAGTGCTGGAAGCGATTTTCGCGCACTTGGGGGATGGCCATATTCCACGACAGGGCAAACCACTCCTCGGTATCCTCGCCGAGGAGCCATTCGGGGTGGTCTTTGCGCAGTTTGGTCAGTTCGACGTGGTGCAGGGTCTGGAGGTCGCTTGGCTGAGCGCCGTTGAAGTGATTGTCGTTCATGCGCAGCGAGGCATACACGTGCAGGTCGAGTTGGTGGCCGCGGTCGATGACGGCCTGTTGGGGATCTTCGCCTCGTTCCAACATGCGGCGAATGTTTTCGGTGTGCGTATAGCTAGCGGCGTTTTCGTAGCGGCGCTGGTGGAGATCGCCGACGAGTTCGAGCGAGTCGCTTGGCCAGCGGGTGGCGTGTTCGCCCACGCACCAAAATAAGGCACCGACTTGGGTGTGTTCGAGCGGGGCGTACGTCTTGTCGAGAAAGGCGTCCATGGACTGGGGAACGGGCGAGTAGCCGTGCGGCGCACCGTCCCAGTTGTAGATGATGCCGTAGTCAGGGGGGCGGGACATAAGTTTGCTCCTTTGCGAATTGAGGCCAAAGTACGGAGATTGTCAGCGGCGGGCAACGGAGGTTAAGATGGCGAGAAAGTGGATGCTCTGCATGGCATTGGTCGGTTGCGGACTAAGCGATCCCCAAGGGCCGGCCGATCTGCCCAAGGATCCGTGGAAGCGAACCGAAGAAGAGCGGCTGGAAGCGCTTGAGGAAAATTGTAGTGGCCCGGCCTGGGAGCGCGGGTGGCTCTGTCCGCGTGGCGCGGCCGATGCGGATACGACCGGGTGAGCTTAACATGTCGATTGTCCGCAGATAGCGCAGATTCAAGTTTTTGTGCGTACTATTCTGCGTCCATCTGCGGATAACTTTTTACGCGATTTAGGAGGTCTATTGGGATGGAAGACAACATACTACAGGCCGTCGATGAGCAACGCCTACTGGATACGGCTAAGAAGTTGATTGCAGTGCCCAGCCCGACGCTGGATGCTGGCGCGGTGGCTGATGCGTTGGCGTCCATATTGGCGGCCGAGGGATTTGCTGTGGAGCGGCCCCAAGCCGATTGGCCGCAAGCACCAGCCGTGGTCGCTCGCTTCGACAGCGGTCAGCCCGGGCGGGCGTTGCAATTCGACGGACATTTGGACACGGTGCATTTGCCCTTTGTGCCGCCCAAGGTGGAGAACGGCCTGCTCTATGGGTCGGGGTCGTCCGACATGAAGGGAGGAATCGCCGCCTTCGTCGAGGCGCTCAGGGCGTTGAGGGATGCGGGTGCATTGACCAAGGGGGCGGTCTTGCTCACGGCCCACGACCACCACGAAGCGCCTTGGGGCGACCGCCGTCAGCTTTTGGCCTTGATCCGCGAAGGCTTTGTCGGCGACGGAGTGCTATTGCCGGAGTACTTGGGCGACGTGCTGCCGGTCGCCGGGCGCGGGATGGCCGTGTTTAGCGTGGAGGTCGAGCGCGATGGCGAGCCAGTACACGAGGTGCTAAGGCCAGCCGACCTACCGGACGTGATCGCCGCGGGGGCCGAGGTGGTGTTGGGGCTGAACGCGCTAAACGAGCATCTGCGCGAGCGAACCGCGCCCTACGTCGGCAGCGACACGCTGTTTATCGGCCGGCTCGAAGGCGGCCAGCTCTACAATCAGGTGCCGGTCCAGTGCCGCGTCGAGGGGACTCGCCGCTGGGTGACGGCCGGTGTGGGGCCGACGGCGCGGCGCGAAATTGAGGACCTGCTCGCCGACGTAGCTGCGGCAAGCGGCACCCGCATCCGGCTCGCCGACTGGAACATGCCCGGCGACGCCTTTGCGGTAGATCAAAGCAGTCCGCTGGTGGATGCGTTTCAGGCCGCGCACGAACAGGTGACCGGGGCAGTGCTGCCCTTGGGAGGCAAGCCCTTTATCGACGATGGCAATGTTTTTATGGCTGCCGGGATTGAGGCTCTAACCCACGGTCCTTGCGCCACAGGGGCGCATACAACCGACGAGCAGGTACCAGTGGCCGAGTTGGTGCGGGTGGCGAAGGTGTATGCGCTGACGGCGCAGGCGTTTTGCTAAGTGCCCTCAATGGCGCGCGCTGCAGTCGTGCCTCGCTCTTCATCGACGAAGCAGAGGCAGATTCCGCCGGCGACGAAGAGGATGACGATCGACAAAATCCCCGTGCGCGGGCTGCCGGTTAGCACCCCAATCCAGCCCACGAGTACTGGGCCGATGACCGCGGCGAACTTGCCCAGCATGTTGTAAAAGCCGAAAAACTCGGCCGCGCGGTCGCGGGGAATGAGCCTTGAGTAGAGCGAGCGGCTCAGGGCTTGTACGCCGCCTTGGACTAGGCCGACGGTCACGGCCAAGGCGTAAAATTCCCAGACTGTATCTAAAAAGTAGCCCCAGACCGTCGCCGCGATATAGACGGCTAGGCCGATGAAGATCCCCTTGCGGGTGCCAATCCGCTCGCCGAGCCAGCCAAAGGCAATGGCCGCGGGGAAGCCCACGAACTGGGTAATGCCCAAGGCGATGAGCAGGTCGTTGGTGTCAAAGCCGAGGGACAGGCCGTAGTCGATGGCCATGCGGACGATGGTATCGACGCCGTCGATGTACAGCCAATAGCCGATGAGAAAGACAAAGGTGGTGCGTAGCTGCCGGATGTCGCGGCCGGTCGCGATGAGCTGCCGATAGCCGGCCGAGATGGCGCTCCAGCCACGGCGGGCGTGCACGGGCGGCGATTCCTCGACCCACAAAAAGAGCGGCAGCGAAAAGCCAGCCCACCAGATGGCGACTAGCAAAAAGCACACGCGCACGGCCTCGCTGGCGTCGGCCAATCCGAAGGTCGTGGGGTGGAGGACCATTACCACATTGAGCGCAAACAGCAAGCCGCCGCCCAGATAGCCGAGGCTATATCCGAGCGCCGAGACCGAGTCGGACTTGTCGCGCCCGACCACTTCCACGATGAGCGCATCGTAAAAAGTATTGCCGCCGGAGAAGCCGATGGCGGCCAAGACATAGACCACAACGGCCAGCTCCCACGCGCCTTGGGCAACCATGTAGAGGCAGCCCGTGGCGAGGACGCCCAAGAAGGCGAAGGCAAACAGGAACTTGCGCCGGATGCCGCCTTGGTCGGCAATAGCTCCCAAGAAGGGGGCTAGCAGCACGACGATTAGGCTGCTGAGCGAGTTGGCTAGCCCCAGTTGGAAGGTGCTCTCAGTGACGTCGCTGCCGGCGCTCCAGTAGGACTTAAAAAATACCGGGAAGAAAGCGGCGATGACCGTGGTGGCAAAGGCCGAGTTGGCCCAGTCGTACAAGGCCCAAGCAATGATCGGTTTTTTGGCGTTGGTCGGCATGGTATTAGTTGACGTAGGGGATACCCTTCGCGCATAACATAAGGCAAAAAGGGCGTGGTTGCCGCTTACATCCTTTATGGCTAGCGTAGGGAGGTCTTTATAAAGGACGATTTCTGCATGAACGATGAAATGTTCCACCCTGCGACACTTGATGGCGCAGAATGGCTGCGTTTTGACGCGGCGACCAATCCGTATGGGCCGTCGCCCAAGGTCCGGGAGGCGATGGCTGCCTTTGCCCACACCGGCGATTTTAGCCGCTACAGCGACGAGGAGCGCGCCGAGTCGTTGCGCGCGGATTTAGCGGCACATTGGGGGCTTTCGCCCGATCACTTCATCGTGTACAACGGGTCTGGGGAGGCCGTGGTCTGGCTTTTTTTGGCGCGATTGCTGCTAGAGCAGCAGCGCTTGCTCATTCCGTCTCCGTCGTACGAGCGCTTTGTGGCATTGGGGCAACGGTGCGCGGCTGAAGTGATCTCGGTGCCGCTGCACGAGGAGGACTTTGCGCTGGTGCCTGAGTGTTTCATTGAGGTGGGGCGGCAGTCGGGAGCGCGGGTGTTGCTGCTGAGCAGTCCCAACAATCCCACGGGCAATCTCCTTTGCGGCGACGCGGAAATGGCTCATCTGCTCGACGAGTTGCCCGACTGTTTGTGTATCGTCGATGAAGCGTATGCAGACTATGCTGGTCACAGCTACGTACCTTGGGTGCAAGAGCGGGAAAACTTGGTGGTGCTGCGGACTTTTTCCAAAGCCTACGGCATGGCTGGTTTGCGGGTCGGCTATGCCATTGGTCCTAAACCCGTTATCGCCGCCCTCGATCAGATGCAGGTTCCTTGGGCGGTCAATGCGCTGTCGCTGGTGGCGGCACAGGCGGCGCTGGCTGACCAAGGTTATTTACAGGAGGTCGTCGCGCAGATCCGCAGCGATTGTCAGGCGCTCTACGAGGGGCTGAACGAGCGGCCGTGGTTGCGGGCTTATCCGAGCGCGGCGAATTTCTTTTGGGTGCGCTGCGAAGGGATCGGGCCGGATCGGCTGCGGGCGGGGTTGGAAGAGCGGCGGGTCCGCGTGCGCTGGCGGCAAGACGCGCCCGGCTTTGTGCGGCTGACGTCGCTACGTCCGCAAGACAACGAGTATTTGTTGGCCGCGCTCGACGAGATCGGGCAATTAGACTAACACAAGAGGAGTGTTATGGAATACCGCAATTTAGGCAAGGCCGGCGTCAAGGTGTCCAAGGTGTGTTTGGGCGCGGCGTTTCGCGGCCAAGAAGACGAGAAGGTTTGCATTGAGGTGGTGCAGCGGGCCTTGGACTTGGGCTGCAATTTTATCGATACGGCGCTGTATGGTGGGGGACGCTCCGAACAAGTGGTGGGTAAGGCCATCAAGGGACGGCGCGAGGAAGTGGTGCTGACGACCAAAATTTTCGGCACCTTGGGCAATAGCCCCAATCACGTGGGGTTGTCGCGGGTCAATCTGCTGCGGGGCATTGAGGCCTCGTTGCAGCGATTGCAGACTGATTACGTCGATCTGTACTTGCTGCACTCCTTTGATCCGGGCACGCCGCTGGAAGAGACCTTGGGTGCGCTCGACGACATTGTGCGACAGGGCAAGGCGCGCTACGTGGGGTGCTCTAATTTTCCGCCGTGGAAGATCGTCGAAGCCCTGTGGATTTCGCAGCGCGAGCGCTTGGCTTCTTTTGTATGTATCCAGAATCAATACAATCTGCTCAACCGCTGGGAGATGGAGCCGGAATTGATGCCCATCTGCCGTCAGTTTGGCTTGGGCATTATGACCTACAGCCCGTTGGCTATCGGTCTGCTCTCTGGCCGCTTCCGCCGCGGGCAAGAGCCGCCGCCAGGGACGCCATGGAGCACGGACGAGCTGCGCGGCATGAGTCCGGGCAAATATAATTTTGCCGAGGCCATGACCGAGCGGGTCGATACCATCGTCCAGACGCTGATCGACATTGGAGCGCAGCACGGCAAGACTCCAGCGCAGGTCGCCATTGCTTGGATTTTAGATCACGACGAGATCAGCGCTCCCATTTTGGGGGCTGACGAACCGGCGCATGTGGATGAGATATGCGCCGGCTTGGACTGGTCTTTGGGGTCGGAAGAGCGGGCTTTGTTGGACGAAGTGTCTGAGGTGAAGGGGCCGCAGAAATATGCGTGAAAGCGGTGGAGCCCGACTTTCGTTTCAAAAGCATGGCGGGGAACTGGTCGTCCAGCACCGCGCCGAACGGGCCTGAGTCTGCTCCGGCGGCGTGTGGACGATAGCGGTATGCGCCGCTAATTTCTTGGGAATCCTTTTATCTGGAGATCAAGCCCCCATGAGCACACCTCTCCACGGACGCATCGCCCTAGTGACCGGCGCGGCTGGCGGCATTGGCCAAGCGATATGTCGCGCCTTGGCCGCCGAAGGCGCGACGGTCGCTCTGCATTACCACACGCAGAAGGACGCTGCCCATGCGCTCGCCACCGAGCTGGGCGGAGTTGCTTTTGAAGCCGATATAACCGAGGCGGACGCCGCGCAGTCGCTGGTTGAGCGCGTGGCTGGGGAATTGGGCGGGTTGGATATTTTGGTCAACAACGCCGGCATCACCATCGGCGGGCAGTTCGTGGTCGATATGGCGCTGGCGGACTGGCACCGAGTGCTCGATGTCAACCTCAATAGCGTCCTCTATATGTGCAAGGCTGCTCTGCCGTTGATGCGGACGCGAGGCGGCGCGGTCGTCAACATTGCTTCGAATGTGGTCAACACGCTGCCGGGCGGTGCGGCCGCGTATGCGACCACCAAGGCGGGAGTCGTGGCCTTGACGAAGGTGCTGTCGAAAGAGGAAGCCGAGCACGGCATCCGCGTCAATGTGGTGTCGCCGGGGATCATTGACGCGGGGATGGGGAGCGGGGCGCTGGCGCGGCGGACGCCAGAGGTGCGGGCGCAATTTCTCAGCAGTATTCCCATGCGCCGGGCCGGTGGTCCCGAAGAGGTAGCTGCGGTCGTGGTCTTTCTGGTGTCGTCGGCGGCGAGCTACGTAACGGGGCAGCACATAAGCGTCAACGGCGGCGACCGCACCGAGTCCTACCAATAGGGTTAGACACCCAGCCTAACAGCCTATATATTAGGAAGATAGGCCCTTCTGGAATACAGGCGGGAATCGCTTCTACTGGTCTAAACGGCCTTACTTTAATTAAAAATTAATGAAGTACTTGCTTACCGGCGGCGGCACGGGTGGCCACGTGTATCCGGCCTTGGCCATTGCCAACGAAATTCGGCAGACGCGAGCAGACGCCGAATTCCTCTACGTGGGCCATCGAGACAGGCTGGATGCTTGGGTCGTGCCCGAGCAGGGGTACCGCATCCGCTTTGTGCGAGCACGTTCCTTCCCGCGCACTCGTTCCCTTGTGCCCCTGCTGCGATTTGCCATCTCGCTCGCGATCGGGGTCATCCAAGGGGCGCTCATCCTCTTGCGCTACCGGCCGCAAATTATCATCAGTACGGGCGGCTTCGTCAGTGCGCCGGTCCTCTTCGCGCACGGTGTGCTGGCCAAGGTCGGCCTTTCTCGCGCCCGCGTCTTTATCTACGAGCCGAATGCCTATCCCGGGCTTTTGAACCAAGTCACCGGACGACTGGCGCAGCGCATCGGCGTGGCGTTTGAGCAGGCGGGTCGCTGGTTCGACGCGAAGAAGGTGGCCGTGGTCGGTTATCCGGTGCGCCGCTCTTTTTTGAATCTTGATCGGCAGGCCGCGCGAGAAAAATTGGGCATTGACCAAGGCCGCAAGGTCGTACTCGCCTTTGGTGGGTCAGGAGGTGCCAAGGCCATTAATGAGGCCGTGCTCACGGCCTTACCTCTGTGGCGTAAGGCCGGGCTGGTAGTCATCCACGTCACAGGCCGCTACAAGGGGCCGGATTATGACGCCGTGGCGGATACTGAGACCGCTTTAGCTGAGATGGGCATAGAAGGCGACTGGTATGGACGCCTCGATTACGCGGATGAGATCGCTGATCTGATCGCGGTAGCAGATCTGGTCATTTGCCGGTCGGGCGCAGGAACCCTCACCGAGATGGCGGTCAGTGGGACCCCCACGCTGATTGTGCCGTTGCCGACATCGGCCGAAGACCACCAGGCGTTGAACGCGCGGGAGATGGAGCGGATAGGAGCCGCGCAGGTACTCTATCAGGAGGCGTTTTGGGACAACGCCTGCATCCACAGCGGACTGGACGGTGAGAAATTGGCGCAGCAGGTGCTGGCGTTGTGTGCCGACGAGGAGCGGTTGCAGGCCATGAGCGCGGCCGCCAAGACCATGCCCAAGACCAACAGCCTCGAACTGATTACGGCTGAGCTGGACGGCCTCGTCGCTGGGCAGGAGCCGCCACCGTTGCGATTGGAGTCGCCACCGGTCAAAAAAAGCGGCTTGCCGACTGCACCTAACGCCTTGCTGCGCTGGGTGCAAGCGCGGGTCAAAGAGGTCGGAGGGGTGGAGGCAATGGAGCGCGGCGAACTGGCTTATCTACGCTATCAAGCCGACCGCCTGCTTACGTCTGAGGGGTGGTGCGAAATCCCGCTGGGGCAGCGCAATGTGGGCATCAAGCTCGTTGCGGTCTTACGCTACCAAGAGCGGCTGCCCTTGCTGCTGCACATCCTCACCGATCGCACCCCGACCGGGTGGCGTCGTCGTCTTTGCGGCGGCGACTTTCGCCACGGAGGCATTATACGCCGCAATGTCGTCGAACACGGCCTGCGCGGCTTGGGAGCGACCGACGCGCAAACCCGGGCCGCGCTGCTTAACGCGCTAGAGGCGGATCCCTATTTTGAGGTACGGGCGTGGGCGGCACGGGCCCTCGGCGAGTTGTTTGCCGTTGATGGTGATATCGAAAGCACGCTCTTTGCGGCCCTCGACGATAGCGCGCCAGAAGTGATCGTCCAAGCCCTGAGTGCCCTCAGGAAAATAAGTCGCAATCCCGACCTGCTAGCGCGGCTGCGTCGCTTTTATCTGCACTCGAACTGGCAGATTCGCGAACAGGTCGTGCTGGTGTTGATCGAATTTTTGCAGCGCGGCGTTTTGGAGCCAACTCAATTGGAGCGCGATCTCGACCAAGTTTTGATTTCGATGCCTTATTTCAAGCCGGAGTTTCCCCTCGGTACGCACCTGCGCCAATTGGCCGATCTCGTGCATGCCGACCAGCCCCTAGCCGCTTCGCAGCGATGATCTATTACCTCGGAATTTACCTGCAAGATGCTGTCGAGGCCTTGTCGTTTTTGCGCTTGGTCGATTCGATCATCTTTCGCGCGCTCTGCGGCGCGATCACCTCGTTGATCCTCACTATTCTCTGTGGTGGGCGAGTCATCCTCTACTTCTACGGCCGCGGGCACCGCGACATGCCCCGCGACTATCTCAACTTTGAAGCGGCTAGCAACCAAGCCAAAACCTACGGTGGTGGCCTAATCATCGCCGCGATCTTGATCAGCGTCGGCTTGTGGTGTAAGCTGCACAGCCTCTTCGTGCTGTTCTGCGTGGGAGCGATTGTCTGGTTTGCTGCGCTCGGCTGGATTGACGACTTCCTCAAGGTGCGCTATCGCTCTAGCGATCGCGGGCTGTCCGAGAAGGCCAAGTTGGCGCTGCAAGTAGCCTTTGGGATGGCGTTTGGCACCGCGTACGTCACGCAAGCGCTCCCAGCGGAGTCGGCGGGGTTGGCGACCCAGCTTTATCTGCCCTTTTTCAAAAATCCGGTGCTCGATCTTTCGTGGGGCTATGTGCCTTTTATCGCCTTTACGGTGACGGCCATCTCCAACTCGGTCAATCTGGCCGACGGGATTGACGGCTTGGCTATTGTGCCGACTGCTTTTGTCGTGGCCGTCTTCGGGGTGTTCGCTTACGTGTCCAGCCACGCTGAGATCGCGGAGTTTCTGATCTTTCCCTTTATGCCGGGCGTGGGGGAAGTCGCCATAATCTGCTCCATCGTCTTTGGGGCCTGCCTCGGCTTTTTGTGGTTCAATTCCTATCCGGCCAACGTCATCATGGGCGATACCGGATCCATGGCGCTAGGCGGCTTGTTGGGCACGGTCGCCGTCTTGGTCAAACAGGAGTTCCTCTTCCTAATCGTCGGGGGAATCTTCGTCGGCGAGACCTTGTCGGTGGTGATACAGGAAAAGATCGGCATCCGGTGGTTGGGGCGGCGCTTTTTCACCCGCTCGCCAATTCACCACCACTTCCAACAGCGCGGCTTGGCCGACACCAAGATCGTCATTCGCTTCTGGATCGTGGCTGGCATTTTGGCCCTATGCGGCTTGGCGACGCTTAAAATTCGCTAGCTTGCTAAGAGGCCATAGGCGCAGAGGAGGACGATGGTTGCGCCTAGCAGGAGCGGCACGGAGGCAGGAAGCGGCAGGGGCTGGCGGTGGACTTCGCGCTGATAGCGGTCGTATTCTGCCGCCAAGATGCTGTAGCTGGAAACGAGCGCGGCGATGAGTCCGGCGATGAAGCAGGTGATGACTACAGGATCGGTCGAGAACACATGCGCGATACCAGCAGCATAGGAACCGATGTTGATTAGCAGGCGGCGCGTATCCGTCAGCAGGCCGTAAAGTACGAGTCCCACGCAAAACGAGCCGACGACCAGCGCCGCGAAGATTGACAACCAGTCGCGTGCCCCAGAGAGCGCTAAGAGGCCCGTGCTAATGAGCAGGTGGAGCCACATCCCGACATAGGCGTAGAAGAAGGACGCGCGTCTAAACGGCGCGTGCCCCATTAGATAATGAGCAAAGGTAATGGACCTGGGCATGGCAATATGCGGCCAAAGATAGGCCGCGGCCCGGTCGCGTCAACGCATGGCCAAGCATGGAAATTCTGTCCATCCCCATTGAAAAAATAAAAGGCGTAGGGGCCAAACGAGCGTCTGCGCTCAAAGAGGTAGAGATCTTGACGCTGGGCGATTTGTTGTACTACCTGCCGCGTCGCTACCTCGACCGCTCGCAGATTTTGCCCATGGCTCGGGCACCAATCGGCCAAGAGGTGACCCTCATCGGCCAAGTGCGCCAGACGCGCTTCATGCCCGGGCCACGGCCCCGCTTCGTGATGGTGGTCGCCGACGAGACCGACGATATCACCTGTACCTTTTTTCAGGGGGGACGCTACTTGCAGCGAAACTTTGCCGTCGGCGACGAGCTGGCCATAAGCGGCAAGGTCGATCTCTTCCAAGGGCGGCGGCAGATGGTCCATCCCGAGTACGAATTCCTACTCGGGGAGGAGCGGCTTCACACGGGCGTCGTAGTCCCGCTCTATACGACTAGTGCCGATATGAAGGAGCGGGGCCTGCGCAGCCGGGGATTCCGCCGCTTGATAAGCGAGGCACTGGATACCTTTGCCGAGCGGATCGAAGACGATTTGCCCACAGCCTTGCGCCAGCGCTTGGGCCTTGCAGAGTTGGGCGCTAGTCTGCGCCAAGTGCATTTTCCCGCCAGCCTCGCCGAAGCGGAGCGCGCGCGGCAGCGCTTGGCCTTTGGCGAGCTTTTTGCCTTTCAACTGCGCTTGGCGCGGCGGCGCAAAAAAAGCCGCGAGCAGGCCGACGGCATTGCCTTCGCGCCCAGCGAAAAGCTGGTGCCCGCCCTGTGGGATTCCCTGCCGTTTGCCCCTACGCGCGCCCAACTCCGAGTCGTCGCCGAGATCGCCGCGCAGATGCAGCGCCCCCAAGTTATGAATCGCCTCGTCCAAGGCGATGTCGGCTCGGGCAAGACCTTGGTGGGGCTAAGTGCGATGCTGACGGCTGTGGAGAACGGCTACCAAGCGGCGATGATGGCCCCGACCGAGATCCTCGCCGAGCAGCACTTTTTCAATATCCAGGAACTTGTCGAGCCTCTTGGTCTGACGGTGGTTTTCCTCAAGGGTGCCCAGCGCAAGGCGCTCCGGCAGGAGCTGTTGACGGCCATTGAAAGCGGCGCGGCTCACATTGTGGTGGGCACTCACGCGCTGATTCAGGAGGGGGTGCAATTTGCCCGCTTGGGGCTGGCGGTTATCGACGAGCAGCACCGCTTTGGGGTCGTGCAGCGCGGTGCGCTCTACAAGAAAGGCGCAAAGCCCGATTTGCTGGTGATGACGGCCACGCCCATCCCGCGTACCCTAGCTCTGACCCTGTACGGCGAGTTAGATGTGTCGGTTATCGACGAGTTGCCGCCTGGGCGCAAGCCGATCCGCACGGCCCTGCGCGGCAACGACCGCCGCGAGGCGATTTTTGAGTTTGCTGGCGATCAGGTGCGCCAAGGACGGCAAGTGTACGTGGTATATCCGCTGATCGAAGAGTCGGAAAAGGCGGATTACAAATCCGCGGTCGAAGCCTACGACGAGCTGCGCCACGGTCCGTTGGCCGAGTTCGCCGTGGCTTTGCTACACGGGCGCATGGCAGCCGAAGAAAAGGCCGCGGTCATGGAAGAATTCAAGCAAAACCGGGTCCAAGTCGTGGTCTGCACCACGGTCGTCGAGGTCGGGGTGGATGTGCCCAATGCCACGGTGATGATCATCGAACACGCCGAGCGCTTCGGTTTGGCGCAATTGCACCAGTTGCGCGGCCGCGTGGGGCGCGGCGGTGAGCAGTCGTTTTGCATCCTCATCAGCTATGCCCACGCCGGGGCCGAGTTGGCGGATTCGCGCGAGCGGCTCCAGACCATGGAGCGCACCCAAGATGGCTTTGAGATCGCGGAAAAGGATTTGCAACTGCGCGGCCCCGGCGAGTTTTTTGGCGTGCGCCAGGCCGGGATGCCCACTTTTAAGGCGGCGGATTTGGTCGCCGACGGGGCCTTGCTGCAAAGCGCACGCGAAGAAGCCATGCGGATTGTAGATAGCGAATAGGACGTGCTATAGTAATCCGCAGATGGACGCAGAACGGTATTGCCAAGACAAGCTGTAGCTGGCTGGAATCGTTCAACTCATTCAGGATGGCCATATGAAAAGCGAAAGCCTCATTCCTTCCGCGGATTTCGTCGGGCTCGACGCGGTGACTCATCTCTGCACGGGGGGCGAAGCTCCTTGGTTAAAAGGGCAGGATGCGATCTATGTGGAGTTTGCTAGGGACAAAAGCGGCGGAGACCGCGGACGGCGTACCATATACGCCCGTGGCGAGCGCTGCCGCCAGCGCATGGGACAGTTGTGGAGCGTTCCGGCTGAGCGGATCGCCTTTACGCCGTCGGCGGCTGAAGGCATGGCTTGGCTGGCGCGGGGCTTGGACTGGCAGCCGGGCGACAACGTGGTCACCACCAACTTGGAATTTCCCTCGGTGGCGTACAATTGGCGCAACGTGCGCGAGCAAGGGGTCGAGTTGCGATTAGTGCCGCACCGCGATTGGTTGGTGCGGGAGGAAGATCTGTTGGCCGCAGTCGATGAGCGCACGCGGGTCTTGGCCGTGAGTCAGGTCAGCTTTTATACGGGGCAAAACCTCGATATTGAGCAGCTTGCGGACGGGCTTGCTGGACGGGACGCGCTTTTGGCGGTCGATGCGACCCACGCTGCGGGCGCAGTCGCCGTACCGGCCGCGTGTACCGACTTGTGCGTCAGTTCGTGCTACAAGTGGCTGTTGGCGACCCACGGGGTCGCGCCG
Organism: Candidatus Latescibacterota bacterium; assembly: GCA_022826515.1. Next base: position 56,316 of record JAJDUT010000112.1, on the reverse strand, counting down.
TGTTATCTGAGCCAGCGGGCCGAGGCGAAAGTGCGCTCCACGGCTTTTGGTTGGCGCAACTTGGCGGTGTGGCCGACGCAAGGGGCTGTGCGCGCACCGGACGCCGACGAAAAGCCGATGCCCGATAAAATGGAGCCGGGCAATCCGGCCATGGTAGCGGTGCTGTATCTCGACCACGCCTTGGGGCGGCTATTGGATGTGGGGATTGAGCGGATAGCCGAGCACAACCGAGACTTGTCCGAACAAATCAGCGCCGGGCTAGAGCGCCTCGGGCGGCAGGTCATTTCGCCGAGCGAGCGGTCGCAGCGCTCGGGCAATACCTGTTTTGCAGACGACGACGCGCACGGACTGTGCGAGGACCTCGCCGACCGAGGGGTGTTGGTGTGGGGGGAATATGGGCGGGTGCGGGTCTCAGGGCATTTGTATAATAATAGTGACGATGTGGAGCGGTTTCTAGCGGTTCTCGCCAAATTGGTATAGGTATAATAGTGAGGTGAAGACGAGACACCTAGGCCGCTAAGAAGGTAAAAAGGAAAACAAAACCGATGACTGTTGCTGACCTATCCCGCCGCATTCGCCTCGGCGAGGACTCGACGTTGGAACTCAAGCGCGTCGTGCTGTCCGGCGACCGCGTCACCCGTCCGCATCGAAACGAGTTCGCCGATGAACTTGCCGCCTTTGCCAACAGCCGGGGCGGAACCCTTGTCTTGGGAGTAGAAGACGCGACCCGCGAGGTCTTGGGTATCCCTTTGGAGGGCTTGGATGCGGTCGAGGGTTGGGTGCGCGAAATCTGCAACGATTCGGTGAACCCCGCGCTCAGCGTTGACATACGCAAACTGGAATTGCCGGATGCCACTGGAACGCCCGTTCCGGTCATCTGCATCGATATTGCCCGCAGCCTATTCGTCCACAAGAGTCCGGGCGGCTACTTCCGTAGGATCGGTAGCTCAAAGCGCGAAATGGCTGCCGAGTTTTTGGCGCGGCTCTTTCAAGAGCGTAGCCAGAGTCGTGTGATCCGCTTCGACGAATCGGTTGTTCCCCGCACCTCGCCAGAGTACCTCGACGGGGAACTGATGCGCCGATTCCTCCGCGAAGACGCCGAGTTGACCGAGGACACTTTGCACAAGCTCCGCATCGTCGCTGCCGACGAGGAAGACGTCGTACGCCTCACGCTCGCCGGCGTTCTACTATGTACGCGGGAGCCGCAACAGTGGATGCCTCACGCATACATCCAAGCCGTCAGCTATGCAGGGGAGCGGACAGATGTCAACTATCAGACCGACGCCCGCGATATTGAAGGACCACTCGACGAGCAGGTTGCGGAAGCGTTGCACTTCGTGCGGCGGAACATGCTGGTGCGAGCGACCAAAGTAACGGCCCGGGTTGATCAGCCGCAGTTCAGCGAGCGGGCTGTATTTGAGGCGCTCGTCAACGCCGTGGCGCATCGGGACTATTCGATGGGGGGTTCGCGGGTGCGTCTGCACATGTTCGGAGACCGCCTTGAGCTATATGTCCCCGGTGCCTTGGCGAATACGCTCTCGCCAGATAGCTTGCACCTGCGGCAATCCAATCGCAATGAACTTATCGTGTCTCTGTTGGCGCGTTGTCCCGCACCAGCCGGTCTTGGACGAACTCACTTGATGGACCGGCGCGGCGATGGGGTGCCAATTATCCGAGAGGAGTGCCAGCAGCTTGCGGGCCGTCTCCCCGAGTACAGCCTGATTGACGACAGCGAGTTGCGGTTGGTGATTTGGGCGGCGTAGCCCGATCAATCGCCAAAAAACTCTCCGTAGAGCGAGCGCACGGCCGCGGGAATGTCCGCTGTCGCAATCCCGAACATCATGCTGACCTCGCTCGACCCCTGATTGATCATTTCTATGTTGACGCGGGCGCGGGAAAAGGCACGGCAGGAGCGGGAGGCTAAGCCAATGGTGTGGTGCATGCCCTCGCCGACGACCATCACCAAGGCGAGGCCGCGGGCGACCGACAGTTCATCTACTTCTAACTCGGTGCGGATCCGGCGCAGGACCCGCTCTTCGGCCGCGTGGTTGAAATACGACTCGCGCACGATTACCGACATGTTGTCAATGCCCGAGGGCGTGTGCTCAAAGGAGATGCCCTCGTCTTCAAAAATGGCCAGCAAGCGGCGGCCAAAGCCCACTTCGCGGTTCATCAGATATTTGCTGATGTAGATGCTGCAAAACCCGTCGGTGGCGGCGATGCCGACGACGGGGTGGTCGCCGGTCGCGCGTTGGGGGACGATGCGGGTGCCGGGTGCCTGGGGGTTGTTGGTGTTTTTGACGACGACTGGGATGCCAGCGTGAAACACGGGTTCGAGGGCCTCGTCGTGAAACACGGAAAACCCGGCGTAGGAAAGCTCGCGCATCTCGCGGTAGGTAATCTCGGCGACGGCGACGGGGTGTTCGACCAGCGCGGGATTGGCCACAAAGACCGAATCGACATCCGTGAAGTTTTCGTACACGGTCGCATCGACGGCCGCGGCGAGGATTGCGCCGGTTATGTCCGAGCCGCCGCGCGAGAAGGTGACGACGCGGCCGGTGGGCGAATAGCCGAAAAAACCGGGGAAAATGGTGATGCCCGGCCGGTCTTTGAGCTGGCGCAGCTTGCCGTAGGACGCTTGCAAGACGCGGGCATTGCCCGGCTCTTCTGAGAGGATGAGGCCGCCCTCGCCGGGGTCGAGATAATGGGCTTCGGCTCCGTTGTGGCGCAGGTACTCGGCGACTAGGCGGGCGCAGTTGTCCTCGCCGCCGGCCTTCATGGCATCTGCGTAGAGCGCTTCGTCGCTGGTGCTCATGGCCAGCCGCCGCTCAAAGTCGGCGACAATGGGTGCGAGCGCGGTGTCCGGCAAGCCGAGGTCGGAGATGATGGCGGCGTAGCGGTCGATGACGCGCGCCAACGCAGTGCGACCATCTTGGTTGGTTAGCTGGGCGCGGACCACCTCGATGAGGAGGTCGGTTACTTTGGTGTCCTCTCGGTCGCGCTTGCCTGGGGCCGAGACTACGACGAGCCGGCGCTCTGGGTCGTCGGTGACAATGGCGCAAATTTTCTCTATTTGCTCGGCTGACGCGAGGGACGTGCCGCCGAATTTAGCTACTTTCATCGGATTCCTTTGCGAATACAGGTTTACCTGATAAAAAAATGCACGGATCGCCGTTTTTTCAAATTTGTCTCAAGAAGATTTTATGGTTATTTTAAAAAGTTTGCTATTGAATGGTAAATATTCTGCCGCGCCAGCGGCCTCGATCCCATGCAAAGGTCCACGATGAAAGCAGTGCGTTTCCACCAGTGCGGTGGCCCTGAGGTCCTCGCCTATGAGGACGTGCCCGCGCCCACACCTGGGCCGGGCGAAGCCGTCGTCGAAATCAAAGCCATCGGTCTAAATTACATCGACACCTATCACCGCGAAGGGCTATACCCAGTCGATTTGCCCTGCATTCCCGGCATGGAAGCCGCCGGAGTCGTTGCAGGCATCGGCGAGGGCGTGGAGAGCGTACAAGTGGGGGATCGCGTGGCCTATGCCGGGGTGATGGGGTCGTACGCCGCAGAAGCAGCCGTGCCGGCCGACCGCTTGGTCCCTCTGCCTGATTCAGCGTCCTATCAGGTGGGGGCCGCTGCTTTGCTACAGGGCATGACGGCGCATTACCTCGCGCATGGCTCTTACCGGTTGGGCCGCGAAGACACGGCTCTGATCCACGCCGGGGCTGGCGGCGTGGGGCTGCTCCTAATTCAGATGGCCAAGCGGTGTGGGGCGCGGGTGTTGACCACGGTCTCGACCGAGGAAAAGGAAGCGTTGGCGCGGGGTGCCGGAGCCGATGAGGTCATCCGCTATACCGAGCGCGACTTTGAACAGGACGTCATGGCACTCACCGACGGGCGCGGGGTTGATGTGGTGTACGACTCCGTGGGTCAGGCGACCTTTGACAAGAGCTTGAACGTGCTCAGGCCGTTGGGCTACTTGGTGTTGTTCGGGCAGTCGAGCGGCCCGGTCCCACCCTTTGACCCCGGCATCCTCAGCACCAAGGGGTCGCTCTTTTTGACGCGGCCAACGATGATGCACTACACCCAGACCCGCGAGGCGCTATTGGAACGCGCTGGCGCAGTGTTGGAATGGATCGCCAGCGGCGAATTGGCCCTGCGTATCAGCGAGCAGTTTGCCCTGTCGGACGCGGCCGAAGCGCACCGCGCCTTACAGGGGCGCAAGACGACCGGCAAGGTCGTTCTCATACCAGAGTGAAGTAGCCAAGGAGACAGGTGATGACAGAGGCAGATTCCAAGGACGAACTCACCCCGGCCGCAGACCGCGCTGAGCAAGGCGAAAATTTTGCTCAGATGCTCGACGCCGAAGGAGCACCACCGGCTCCGACTACTAGTGAGGTCTCAGTCGGCGACGAGGTCAGCGGCGTGATCGTCAAAATCGAGGATGAGAACAGCTTTGTCGAGTACGGCAGTCGGGATGAGGCCATAATCCGCACCAGCGAGCTTAAAGGCCCCGATGGGGAGTTGCGCTACAAGGTCGGCGACCCGATTCGGGCCTTTGTCGTGGCTACTGGGGACGAGGTCCTGCTCAGCCGCGGCTTGAGCCGCCAAGACGTCCAGGCCGATTTGCTCTACCAGGCGTACAAGGCCGGGCTACCGGTCGAAGGCCGAATTGACGCGGTCAACAAGGGGGGATTGGGCGTGACCATCGAGGGCGACGTGCGCGGTTTTTGCCCGATCTCACACGTTGATACTCAGTACGTGGAAAATGCCGAGGAATACCGCGGCCAGACCTTGACCTTTAGAATTATCGAGTTCCGCCATCAGGGCCGCGTGATCGTCCTGTCGCGCCGGGCCTTGCTCGAAGCCGAGCAGGACAAGGCCGCTGGCGCGGTGCGCAGCCAGCTAAAGAAAGGCGCGCAACTGGCGGGCAAAGTAACGCGGCTGGAGTCGTTTGGTGCGTTCGTCGATTTAGGGTCTGGAGTAGAGGGTTTGGTCCACGTCTCGGAGATCAGCCATAAGCGCGTCGGCCATCCCCAAGAAGCCCTCGAGGTAGGGCAGCAGGTCCAAGTCGCGGTCTTGCGTACCAAGGACTTGGGCAAACGGCGCAAGGAGCGGATCTCGCTGTCGATCAAGGCGCTGGAAAAGGACCCTTGGCAAGAGATCAAAGAGCAGTTCGCAGTCGGCACAGTCGTCACCGGCAAGGTCGATGGGCTGGAGGATTTTGGCGCATTTGTCGAGTTGGCCGAAGGCGTGCGCGGGCTGGTGCATGTCTCAGAAATCGCCGACCGCCGCATCAGCCACCCGCGCGAAGTGCTCTCACTCGAGGAAGAGGTCAAGGTGGTGGTGCTCGAAGTAGATGTCCGCCGTCAGCGCTTGCGCCTGTCGATCAACCAAGTCGATGCCCTCGAATCCGAAGCCCATCTCGCCGAGTTCCGCCAGCGGCAGCAGCAGGAGCAGGAAGCCGAGCAGGGCAGCAGTGCCATGCTCGAAGCGCTCCGGCGCGCCAATCTGACCGATTGAGATGGGGCTGACGGACGCCATTTTCAACCACCCGCGCGCTGGGTACTACGGCGAATACGGTGGGGCCTTTGTCCCCGAAATCCTCCGCACGACCCTCGACGAATTGACTCAGGTTTTCGCGGACGCGCGCCGCGACCCTTCCTTTTGGGCGGAGTTCGAGCAGGTGATGCGGACGTATTCCTGCCGGCCGACTCCGATTACCTTGCTCGAAAATCTCTCCCGCGAGGTCGGCGGGGCGCGGATCTTGCTCAAGCGCGAAGATCTCAACCATACGGGTGCCCACAAGGTCAACAACGTTATGGGCCAGGGCTTGTTGGTGCGCCGCATGGGCAAAAGCCGGGTCATCGCCGAGACCGGGGCCGGTCAGCACGGCGTGGCCACGGCGACAATGGCCGCCCGTTTGGGGCTGGAATGCACCATCTACATGGGGGCCGTCGATGTGGAGCGCCAGCGGCCCAATGTGTTCTGGATGGAGCAATTAGGTGCCGAGGTGGTGCCCGTAACCGATGGCTCGGCCACGCTCAAGGATGCCATCAACGAGAGCCTCCGCGATTGGGCCTATTCCATGGCCGACACGCACTATGTGCTCGGCACAGCGTGCGGCCCACATCCCTTCCCGCAAATCGTCGCCTATTTCCAGCGAATCATCGGCGAGGAGAGCCGCCAGCAGCTATTGGAGTCAGTGGGGCGTCTGCCCGATAGGGTGTACGCCTGCGTCGGCGGCGGGTCCAATGCCACGGGCCTATTCTTGGGATTCCTCGACGACGCGTCCGTTGAGTTGGTCGGGGTCGAGGCTGGAGGCCGGGGGCTGGAGACGGGGGAGCATGCCTCGCGCTTGGCCGGCCTCGTCGGTACGCCCGGGGTCGCCCAAGGCTATAAGACCTTTTTCTTCCAAGATGCCGAAGGTCAAATGCGGCACACGCACTCGGTGGCGGCGGGGCTAGACTACATCGGCGTCAGTCCAATTCTCGCCCACTTGGCCGAAATAGGCCGGGTGCGCATTGAGGCCGCGACCGACCAAGAAGTGATCGCAGCGCTCAAGCGCATGATGCGCAGCGAGGGTATTATCGGCGCGCTCGAAAGCACCCATGCCTTGGCCGGTGCCCTGCGCGAAGTGGGCGAGATGACGCCTGACCAAGTGGTGCTGATTGGCCTGTCCGGCCGCGGCGACAAAGACATTTTCACCATCGCCGACGCGCTCGAAGACGAAAACTGGCAGCGCTTCCTCGCCGACAAAGCCGCCCGATCGTGAATCTGCAAGCCTATATCGAAGAGCGGCTCAGCGAGCGCAAGGTGCTGCTAATGACGCATCTGATCGCTGGTTTTCCTTCGCTGGAGGCCAACTGGCGGATGCTGGAGATTATGGCCGAGGCCGAGGTCGATTTGGTCGAATTGCAGATGCCCTTTAGCGAGCCAATCGCCGACGGGCCGACCTTTGCGCTAGCCAACCAGCAGGCCCTCGAAAGCGGCCTTACTCTCGACCAGTACTTCGACCTTATGCAGCGCGCGACTGCGGCTTTTCCCTTCCCGCATTTGATGATGGGCTACTACAACACGGCGTTCCGCTTGGGGCACGGCCCGTTCTGCCGCCGCTTGGCAGCAAGCGGGGCCTGTGGCTTTATCCTGCCGGACTTGCCGGTCGAAGAGTACGGCGATCTGTTGGCAGTAGGCGCGGAGTGTGAGCAAACGCCGATTTTATTGATGACCCCGACCAACACCGAGCAGCGGCTACAGCAGATTGGTGCCCAAGCCAAAGAGTTTGTCTATGCGGTGGCGCGCAAGGGCGTAACTGGCCGCCAGACCGACTTAGGCGAGGAACTCTACCGGTTTATTGCGCGGTGCCGCAAAGCAACAGACCTGCCGCTGGGAATCGGCTTTGGCCTGCGTAGCGGGGAAGATTTGCGGCAGCTACAGGGCCAGGCCGAAATCGGCATCGTCGGATCGGTGCTGTTGGAGGTCTGGGAGCGGGAAGGGGAGACGGGCTACGCCGCCTTATTGCGCGACTTGGCCGCTGGTCGCGAGTGAAGAATCCTTTACAACAATAATCCTTAGTCTGACCAACGCCGGTGCTAGGGTGCTTGCACCTCCGCACTCAGTCCATGTACAATCCCCCGTTGACATCGATGGTTTCGCCAGTGATGTGCCGCGCGTCGTCCGAAGCCAGAAAGAGCGCACAGTTGGCTACGTCTTCGGGCTGGCCAGAGCGGCCGAGGGGGATGGAGGCCTTGAGCTGGTCGTGTTCGGGGGCGGAAGTCATGGCGGTGTCGATGACGCCGGGAGCTATGGCGTTGACGCGGATTTGGTCCGGGGCGAGGGCGCGCGCTAGGCCAATGGTCAAGGTGAGGACGCCGGCTTTGGCTGCTGCGTAGGGAGGGCCAGCGGCTAGGCCGCCGGTCTTGGCCGCTAGGGAAGTCATGTTGATGATGGTGCCTTGGCGGCGCGCCTTCATATGGGGGATGACTGCTTGGGCGCAGAGGAAAGGGCCCTTCATGTTGACATCGACGATGCGGTCCCAGTTCTCTTCGCTGCACGATTCAAAGGTCGTATAGACGAGGTAGCCGGCGTTGTTGACGAGGATGTCGAGTTGGCCGAATTCGTCGAGCACGCGACTCGTGCCGGCGAGGACTGAGGTTTTGGACGACACGTCCATTGCCAATCCCAACGCGTCGATCTCAGTAGCTGTGGCGCGGGCGGTGCTTGCGTCTATATCGGCGACAGCCACTCGTGCTCCCTCGCGGACAAAGCATTCGGCGATGGCCCGCCCAATGCCTCGGCCCGCTCCGGTGATCAACGCAGTCTTGTGCTGTAATTTTCCCGTCATGAAGTGCTCCTACTGAGAAAAATATCGCCAGAGCAGGACCGTACCGTCCTCAGCCCCGGAGGCGAGCATGGTCCCGTCGGGTGAAAACGAGACGGATTGGACCCAATCGGTATGCCCTTTGAGGGTGGTTAGTCGCTTGCGACTCTCGACCTCCCAAAGAATTATGGTGTTATCGCTCGCCCCGGACGCCAACAGGGCGCCATCGGGTGAAAACGCCACGGAAGTGACATTCCCCGTATGTCCTTTTAGGGTGGTTAGCCGCTCGCGACTTTCGACCTCCCACAGGATTACGGTGTTATCGCTTGAGCCGGAGGCGAGCATGGAACCGTCGGGCGAAAACGATCCTGCAAGAACGTAGTCCGTATGTCCTTTTAGGGTGGTTAGTCGCTTGCGGCTCTCGACATCCCATAGGATTACAGTGTCATCGCTTGAGCTGGATGCCAGCATGGTTCCATCGGGCGAAAACGCCACGGATTGGACCCAATCGGTATGCCCTTTTAGGGTGGTTAGTCGCTTCTGCCTTGCGACGTCCCAAAAGACTACGTTGTTATCGTCAGACCCAGACGCCAGCGTGGTTCCATCGGGCGAAAACGCCACGGTTTGGATCCTATCCTTATGCCCTTCCAAGGTGTCTCGCTGCCGCCGCCTCGCTATATCCCACAGGACTACGGTTTTATTTTCGTCCCCGGATGCCAGCATGGCTCCGTCGGGCGAAAACGCCACGGAAGTGACATTCCCCGTATGCCCTAAGATGTCCCGCTGTTTCCGACTGGCAACATCCCACAGGACTATGGTTTTACCCTTGTCCCCGGATACCAGGGTGGTCCCGTCGGGCGAAAACGCCACAGATTGGACCCCCGACCCATTCCCTTGTAGGGTGGCTTGCTGCTTCCACGTGGAAGGATCGGCGACGTCGTCTGTAACGGATTGATCGATCTCCACCTGAGGAGGTCGCCAGAGCAGGACTCCACCATCCCGGGCCCCAAACGCGAGCATGGTTCCGTCGGGCGAAAACGCCGCGAAAGTGACATTATGCTCTTTGAGGGTGGCTCGCTGCCTCCGGCTAACGACGTCCCACAGGGTTACGGTGTTATTGTATGCCCTATCGTATGACCCGGACGCGAGTGTGGTGCCGTCGGGTGAAAACACTACGAAAAAAACAGTACCCGTATGTCCTTTGAGAGTGGCTAGTCGCCTCCGGCTGGCGACATTCCACAGGACTATGGTGTTATCACTTGACCCGGACGCGAGGATGGTACCATCGGGTGAAAACGCCACGGATTGGACAGTGCCCGTATGCCCTTTAAGTGTGGCCACCCGCCCCCGCCTAGCGACATCCCAAAGGGCTACAGTATTATCACTTGATCCGGACGCGAGTGTGGTGCCGTCGGGTGAAAACGCCACGGCGTGGACGCTATCTACATGCCCTTTGAGGATAGCCCGCTGTTTCCGGCTGGCGACATCCCAGAGGACTACGATGTTATCGCTCGCCCCGGATGCGAGTGTGGTGCCGTCGGGTGAAAACGCCACAGATCGGACTAGGCCGGCATGACCTTCGAGGATCTCGAGTCGCTTCTGGCTGGCGACATCCCGCAGGACTACGGTATTATCGCCTGCCCAAGACGCCAGGGTGGTGCCGTCGAGCGAAAACGCCACCGATCGGACCGAAAATGCGCTGGAAAAGACAGAGGGGTCCACATGCTCCTTGAGGACAGCCAACTGTCTCTGGCTGGCGACATCCCAGAGAACTACGGTATTATCGTCTGACCAAGACGCCAGTGTGGCTCCATCGGGTGAAAACGACAAAGATCGGACTAGGCCCACATGCCCCAGGGTAACTAGCCGACTCGTGGTGGGAGAATCAGAATCGGCGCTAGCAGGGGCCACCACTGCTAGCCCGACTATAAAGGCGAATAATGTTTTCATAAGGCTTCTCCTAGGTGAAACAAAATATGCTATTTTGCGCGGCGGCCCAATTCGCCCGAGGTGGGCTTGCTAAGGTGGGAAAAAGCTATAAGATAAGGCTACTTAGAGGACTGAGCCTAACTTTAGAATCGGGAGTTTTCAGTTATGAGGAACGTCATTGGAGTCATCCTCGGGGGTGGACAGGGTGCGCGGCTCTTCCCGCTGACGCAGCTTCGCTCCAAGCCAGCCGTGCCGATTGGCGGCAAGTACCGCTTAATCGACATTCCCATCAGCAATTGTTTGCATTCTGGGGTCAACCGCATTTTTGCCCTGACTCAATTCAATTCTGCTTCGCTCCACCGCCACATCAGCACGACGTACCGCTTTGATTCCTTTTCCGATGGCTTTGTCGAGATCTTGGCTGCCGAGCAGACCCAAGACAGCGCTGCTTGGTACCAAGGCACGGCCGATGCGGTGCGCCAACAACTCAGGCATTTGCTCTCGCGCCGGGCCGAACAAGTGCTAATCCTGTCGGGCGACCACCTTTATCGCATGGATTACCGCGCCTTTGTCGAAGAGCACCGAGCGCGCGGCGCGGACGTGTCGATTGCGGTTAAGCCAGTGACGAGAGAAGCTGCGCCCGGGCTGGGGATCGTGCAGATGAATGCTCAGGGGCGGATTGTGGATTTTCGCGAGAAGCCGCAGGACGAGGCCGAACTGGATGCTCTGCGGCTGCCAGCAGCCGATTCGGAGGATTGCTATTTGGCCTCTATGGGTATTTACGTGTTTGAACCCCAAGTCTTGGTCAGCCTGCTGATGAGCAGCGACCAAGACGATTTCGGCAAGCATATCATTCCGGGTGCGATCCACAAGATCGGCGTTTTTGCCCACACCTTTGACGGCTATTGGGAAGACATCGGCACCATTCGCTCTTTTTACGAGGCCAATTTGGCGCTGACGGATCAGCCACCGCCTTTTAACTTTTACCGGGCCGACGCACCAGTTTACACGCACGCTCGCTTCCTCTCTGGCACGCGGCTGGAGAATTGCCATATTGAGCGAGGGATCATCTGCGAAGGCTCGTACGTTCGGTCGGCCCGGATCGAGCGCTCGGTGATCGGGATCCGCTCGGTGATTGGCGAGAATTGCCAGATTTCCAACACCATTGTCATGGGTGCTGATTCGGATGAGTCGCCGGCCGATCGCGCGCGCAATGCCGCCCAAGGCATTCCAGATATGGGGATTGGTGCCAACAGCAAAATCACCGGCGCGATCATCGACAAAAACGCGCGCATCGGCGAGCGGGTTTGCATCACCAACAAGGATCGAGGCGTCGAGGCCGACGAGACCAATTACTACATCCGCGATGGGATCGTGGTTGTGCCTAAGGACGCGGTGATTCCGTCGGGGACGGTGGTGTAAAGAAGAGAGCGGACGTGCAAAAAAGCGGGACGGGTTTTACACCCATCCCGCTTTTCTTTTGTCCCGCGAAAAAGTCCTATTTGAGCAAGGTCATCTTGCGGTGCAGGACTTGGTCACCAGCACGGAGGCGGTAGAAGTACGTGCCGGCGCTGAGGTCTGACGCATCGACGGCGACCGAGTAGGAGCCAGCCATGCGCCACCCTTCGGATAGTGTTGCTACCTGTTGGCCGAGGGTATTGAAGAGAATCAGCTCGACGTGGCCATCCGCCGGAATGGCGAAGGCAATGGTCGTGCTGGGGTTGAAGGGGTTGGGATAGTTTTGGTTTAGTGTGTAAGCACTGGGTATGGCTGCTGAAACCTCCGATTCTGAGGCGATGACGGTTGCCATCTCGTTGGGCATGATGCCGGCCTCAGCGAGGAAGGTCCAACCCGAAGTCCACAGTTCGTCGCCGAAGGCCCCGACGTAGGTGACTTGGGTGTAGAAGCCGTCGTCGGGAATGGTTCCGCCGCCGCTCAAAGCCGGACTGCCAGTCTGCGGGCGAGGATCCAAGCCGCCGTCTAGGCTCCGAGAAATACCAGTGAGCTGTGGATTGACGATTTGGTTGTTATGGGCGGCAAGGTGGTCGGCCGCAAACTGATCCGGGGCGATAGCAGCTAATTCGTTACCGACGCCAAAGCCCCACCAAATGTTGTTGGCCAAGACGAGGTCACCAGCTTCTAAGCGAGCGCGGCTGTCTTCGCCCGACTCCAAATCCTCAATATCGACGCCTTCACCGGCGAAGTCGGTGAAAATACTGTTGTGGTATTTGCCACCGGCATTGTCGCGGATTTTGAGCACTACGTCGTTGTCGCCGTTGGTGGAAAAGGCACCGGAGCCGATGTAGGTGGCATTGTAGATGGCTGGCGTGGCGTAGGGCGTGCCGTCCTCGGGCGTGGTGCCGCCGTCGTGCTCACCGGCGCGATTGCCTGTTTCGGCATCTTGAATCACGAACCAGAACTGGCCTTTGCCGCGAAAGCCTTCGTCGTAGTCAAAGGCGTCGTCGCCGTTGAACGCCGAGACCAGGTACTTGGTGTTGACTGTGCCGCCGAACCACTCAAAGCCGTCGTCTTGGTTGTTGTACACTTCGACGTATTCGATGACTGTGCCACTGCCGACGCCGCCCATGGTCAGGCCGTTGATTTCGTTGCCCGCGCCAATGTCGGTGCCGCCGTAGCGGATGGAGACATAGCGGAAGACGCCAGAGTTATCGCTGTCGTCGTCGCCGCCGTAGAGGCCGCGTGGCTCGGTGGTGGGAATGCCCTCAATGGGGGTTTCGCCCGGCTCGGAATTGAGGCTAGCCCAGCCGAGGATGATGACGCCGCCCCAGAGGCCGCGCGCGTCGAGCGGCAAGTCACTGGGGTCGCTGGCATTGTCGGCTTCGGCGGTGAAGATGATTGGCTTATCCGCCGTACCTTCGGCGAAAATTTTGCCGCCGCGGGCGACGACGAGGGCGCTGGCGTTTTCGCCTTGTCCCGGCTTGCCCTTGATGACCGTGCCCGCCTGAATCGTCAGCGAGGCTCCCTCACTGACAAAGACTAATCCGTTGAGCACGTACTCGTTGTCTGCGGTCCATTCCACGCTGCCGCCGACCGGAATATCGGCAGTGGTGACGTCGATGGTGGCCGCTAAGGCAATGGTCGGCAACAGGGCGGTGCCGACCGCGAGCATTATCTTGCGCAACATAGTATCCTCCTGATACTGGATAAAAGTAGTGGACGCCAGCGACTCGAATCGCTGACGTCCACTATAAAAGCACAAGCTTGTACCAATGATATGGCAGTAATGTGAACAGTTTGTTACAACGCCTCAGCGGTTGTAACTGACCGAAATCGAGAACGAACGGCCTTTGTAGTACTGGCTGGAGATGTAATCGATGTCTTGGTAGCGATAGGCCTTCTCAAAGGAGGAGTCGAGGAGGTTTTTGGCACTCAGCTTGATCTTGTACTCGTGCCACTGCTGTGAGAAGGTGCAGTCGAGGGTGCCGCGCACTTCCTCAAACACGTCCGGGGTCCCACCGAGACTGACTTCCGCCAAGCGCCGGCCGAAGATGTTGTAGTAGATGCCAGCCGCCGTGCCGGTGGCGAAGTTGTCGTAGCTGAGATCGAGGTTGATCAGGAAGGGCGACTGGCCTTGGAGTTGGCGCGTGTCCGCGGCCTGTGGGTCGAGGGCCCGGCGCAGCTTTAGCTCGGTGGAGTCGATGTTGACCTCGGAGCGAACCAGTGAGAGGTTGCCTCCAGCGTGGAAGTGTTCTAACTGCGGGAGGAGGAACCCAAGTCCGTGCCGCGCCTCAAGCTCGACTCCGGCCACTTGGGCGGCTTCGACGTTTTGGAACTGGACCTCGCCATTGACGGTGAGAATGACGCGCTCGATGGGGTTTTTGAAGTCCTTGTAAAACACGCTGGCCGCGTACAGCTCACCGGGGTTGCCGAAGTGTTCCCAGCGCAAGTCGTAGTTGTTGATCGGGGTCCGCTTTAGCTCGGCGTTGCCGATAAAGGTGAAGCCGCCGACGAAGCTAAACGAGGCAAATGGGGCCAGTTCGCGGAAGGTGGGGCGGGCGAGAGTGCGGCCGTAGGAGGCGCGCAGATTCATGCCGGGGCGGATCTCCCAGACGGCGTTGAGCGAGGGCAGCAAGTCATTTTCGGAGAGCTGGCCGGCGGCCTTGGTCGAGTCTTGGCTAGCTACGTCGATGCGCGTGGATTCGAGCCGAGTACCTCCTACGAGGCGCAACTGGGTATTGATGGGCAATTCGAGCATGGCGTAACCGGCGTAGATTTGTTGGTCGCCGTCGAAATTGCTCGAAAGCTGGGTGGCATCTTGGACGTAGGAGCCGAAGCGGTACTGACTACCATTGCTGCTGATTAGCCCGACCTTGTCGGTGGCAAAAAAGGAGTCGGGTTGGCCGTCGTAGTCGATGTCGTCTTGGTCAAATTCATAGCGCCGCTCGCGGAAGATGCGCGCTTTGTCCAGTGCCAAGAAGCCGGTTTTAAAGTTGCTGTTGATACCCTGCCATTGCTTGAAGGGCAAGGTCAGGTTGAGCTGGAATTCGCGGTTGCTCTCGTCGAGGTCGCGGAAATAGCGGGTCGGCAGCGGATAGATCGAAGGCGAGATCGAGTAATCAACGATGTCGCCCCGCAGTACGTTGCCTTCCCCGTCGCGCATGACCTCGCCGTTTTCATCGCGCAGCGGGCGATTGGTGAGAGTTACAAAGTTATTGGTAAAAAATCGCAGGTCAGGCTCTTCTTGCGCCGAAGAAGAAGTCGATGCCGTCCATTCGGCCCGCAGGTCGCGCAAGCTGTCAAAGTGGTGTTTGCCCGCCAGTTGCAGCGATTGGATTTGGCGCTCGGTAAACTTCAAAACGCGCGTCTCGTACATGGCGTCTTCTTCGAGGTCGCGGGGGAATGCACCGGCTAGGTAACGGGCGATGTCTTCGCTGTTGCGGTTGTACATGTTGGTGACTGACAGCTCGTGCGTGGGGGCCGGTTTGAGAGACAAGGTAACGAGGCTGCCCCAGGCGATTTCTTGCGACCCCCGGGAGTCGGCGAGGTTAAAATTATTAGTCAGGGTGCTGGCCTCCTTACTGGTGAGCTGCCAGCGGGCCGAGGTGCCGTTGTCGTAAAAGGAGGAGTTGTTGCTGTAGGTCAGGGTGCCGAGAAAGCCGAAGGGTTTGTCCAAGAGCGAGACTTGGTTGCCCAAGGCGACCGAATAGCTCTGGTTCAGCGGCGCGGCCGTGGTGGTGGGGGCCATGACCGAGGAAAACGACTTGGAATACTCGTCGAGTTGGAGCGCCTTTTCCTCGTCGTTGTACGCGGCACCCACATCGGGGATTTTTACGTCGCCGTTGACCAAGGCCGCGGGGATTTCGCGCGTCCCATCGTCAATCCCGAGCCAATCGCGTCCGCCGCCCTCGTAGGTGAGAAACTGGTCGTTGAACGAGCTTTGGGTATTGAATTTGGTCGAGGCCGAAACGGAAAGGGTGAAGTTATCGGGAAACGCCTTGGTGCCGATGTTGACGGCTCCGCCGGTGAAGTCGCCGGGCTTGTCCGGGGTAAAGCTCTTGGTGGTGACGATGTTGTCCAAGAGCGCAGTGGGGAAGAGGTCCATGGGGACGGAGCGCTTGTCGGGGTCGGCGTTGGGGAGCGAAGAGCCGTTGAGTTGGACCGAGCTGTAGCGGTCGCCTAGGCCGCGGATATAGACGTATTTGCCATCTACTACGGAAGCACCCGTTACGTGGGACATAGCCTCGGCCGCGTCGCCGCTGCCGGCGCGCGAGATTTCCTCGGCGCTGATCGCATCGCTGACGGCTGGGGCCTTTTGGCGCTCCTTGAGCAGGGCCGCACCGGTATTGCGCAGAGCCTTGGCTTCGACGACGACCTCGTCGTCGAGTTCTAGGGCCTCGGGCGCGAGGGTGATGGTCAGCTTGGCGACCTCGCCGTCTTGTACCTCGACGCCGATAATCGACGCATCCTGATAGCCGATCATGGAGCTGGCCAGCACGTAGGTTCCGACTGGGACGTCGAAAAGCTGAAACCGCCCCTCAATATCGCAGGTTATGCCGATCTGGGTGCCTTCTAGAAAGACGATCGCACCCACGAGCGGGTCGCCGGTCTGGCGATCGAGAACCGCGCCGGATACCGTGCCGGTCTGCGCGAAGGCGGGACGGGCAAGGGCCAAAAAGGAGAGGACGACAATGGACAAGCAGCGCTTCATGGATGAACAACCTCCCTTGAAAAGATTTAAGCAGAAATAATAGAGAGGCTGTGTTGAGAAGCGGTTACTCTGAAATTACAATCCGGTTACAAGGGGTCTTGGAGGCAGTGTCTCTCTCGCAGGATGCAGGAGGAAAACGTCACCGTTTTGTAACAATACTGTGACAAAGGCGTCGCACAGTGAGGCGATTTTGTAACATAGCACGAGAAAAACGCGAAAAGAGGGAGGACTGTAACATAAATGCAAAAAATCATGACGCTTGGCGTGCTAATTTTGGGCTGGATCTTTGCAGCGCAAGCGGCCGAGGGCAAGCTCAAGGGGTATATGTTTGGCGACTACTACTATGTATTGGCCGCAGATGAAGCCGACGCCAAGCAGCCCCACAAGCGCAATGCGTTCCGGTTTCGCCGTGTGTACTTCACATATCAAAAGGATATCGCCACCGACTTTGCGGTTCGCTTTCGCCTTGAGGCTAAGGACGCGGGGTTTGCCCAAGGTGCGAAGATGGAACCCTTCCTCAAACACGGCTACTTGCAGTGGAAGCAGGGGCTAGGAGATGCGGATATATACCTAGGGCTTTCGGGGACGCCGACTTGGGCGGTCGCCGAAAAGGTCTGGGGCTACCGCTCGATAGCCAAGACCGTGCTCGACTGGAATAAAATCGGCTCTTCGGCCGACTTGGGCGCGGCCCTCAAGGGCACGGCGGGCCAACTGAGCTATCACCTGATGGTTGGCAATGGTCCCGGACAGAAGCCAGAGGACGATCACGGTAAAAAATTCTATGGTTCGTTGAGTTTCAAAGCTGCGGATCGCTTGGTATTGGAAGGCTATGCGGACTTTAATGCGCGGCCAGCCGGTCGCAACGAGCGAACCTTCAAGGGTTTCGTCGGCTGGCAGGGAGCAAAAAGCAAGGTGGGGTTGGAGGTCTTCTCGCGCACCAACGAACTGGCCGGCGATAATGGCGAGGACCAAGTCATTGACGGGGTCTCGGCCTTTGGCTCGCTGCCGCTGAGTGCCGCGCTCAAGGGTTTTGGCCGGGTCGATGCGGTCGCACGCGACGCCGAGGACGACAGAGATTGGCTCTTCATCGCCGGCCTCGACTACTCCCCAGCTACAGCCGTCCACCTGATGCCCAATGTGCTCATTGAGTCGCCCGCTGACGAGGATGCCAATGTCCAAGGGCGGCTGACCTTTTTCTACAAATTTTAGCACTGCTGTAACGCAGGCTTCATCTGTGAGACACGCGGATGTAACACAAATCCTTCAATATTTATAAACCATGGAGAATGCAAGAATGAAGAAAATATGGATCGGAGTGGTGCTGATGGGTTGGGTGTTGGCCGCTGGCGTCCAAGCGCAGACCATAGCCGTTGATGAGCGAATCGCGCCCTACGAGAAGGTGCGCGGCCTGTCTGGCAATGCCAGCAGCATTGGCTCGGACACGATGAACAACATGATGGCCCTGTGGCTGGAGACCTTCCGCAAGTACTATCCCAACGTCAAGATCCAAATCGAAGGCAAGGGGTCGAGTACTGCGCCGCCGGCCCTAATTGAGGGCACGGCGCAATTCGGGCCGATGTCGCGGCCGATGAAGTCGAGCGAGGAGGACAAATTCGAGCAGGCTTTCGGCTACAAGCCAACGCCCTTGCGGGCGGCGCTGGACGCACTGGCAGTCTTTGTCAACAAGGACAACCCCATCGAGGGGCTGAGCCTGCCGCAAGTCGATGCGATTTTTTCCAAAACCCGCCGCAGCGAGTTTCCCAATGACATCGCCACTTGGGGTCAGTTGGGGCTGGAAGGGGATTGGGCCAAGGCCCGGATCAGTCTCTACGGCCGCAACTCGGCCTCGGGCACCTATGGCTTTTTTAAGAAGCAAGCCCTGTTTAAAGGCGACTACAAGGACGAGGTGAAAGAGCAGCCCGGATCGGCATCCGTAGTCCAGGGCATCACCGAGGACCGCTTCGCCATAGGATACAGCGGCATTGGCTATCAGACCTCGGGGGTGCGCGTCGTGCCCTTGGCCAAAACCGAGGGACAGGAGTTTAAACAAGGGTCTATGGAAAACGTACTAAATGGCTCATATCCTCTCGGGCGCTTCCTGTACATTTACATGAACAAGGCCCCCGGCCAAGCCATGGACCCGCTAGTGAAAGAATTCTGCAAGTTTATTTTTTCCAAAGAGGGTCAAGAAATTGTCGTCAAGGATGGCTATATGCCCGTGCCGTTTGAAGTAGCACAAGCCGAATTGGCCAAGTTGGATATCTAAGGACGCGAGTGCGTGAGCGAAAAGCCATATAAGCGCGGGATCACGCCGCGAGCGCGAATCTTCGACTGGCTGGCTGGGCGCTGTATCTCCGTTGGCGGCATCGGTATTATCGCCGCTGTCTTGGGGATATTCGTCTTCGTCCTCGCCGAGGCTTGGCCCCTGTTTCGCTCCCCAGAGATAACAGCAGAAAAAACACACCAAGTAGTCGGCCCGTTCGCCATTGGGCTCGATCCCTACTACCAGACCGCTTATGCAGTCGGCCCCCAAGGGGTGGATTTGTTGCGGTTGGACGATGGCCAAGTCATCCGCCGCGAGCGACCAGCCGAGTTGACGGGGCGCGAAGTAACGGCCGCACAGCGGATGCCAAACGACGTTTTGGCGCTGGGCACGGACGACGGTCATTTGCTAGCGACGCGGATTCGTTTCCAACTCGATTACAGCAGCGGCCAGCGGCAGGTGGTGCCGCAGTTTGCGGTTGAGCGCCTCGTCGCAGTCGATCCGACGGGTGAGTCGCTGGTGCAAGTGGCCTTTCGGCAAGGAGACGATGGCCGCTCGGCCGCGGCGGCGATTACGGCGAGCGGTCGCTTGGTGGTGATGGTAGCCGAGCAGCAGCAGGGCCTATTGGGGCCGGGCGAGCGCCGAGAAAGACAGTACGATCTAACGGCCGATTTCGACGCCTCGACGACTCGACTGAGCTCGCCGAAGTCTGAGCTCGCCGAAGTCGGCAAGGCCACGCAGGTACTGCTCGACGGTCGCATTCGCCAGTTGCTCGTAGGAACGGATCAGGGGCAGGTGTACGAGTGGCGGCTGGGAGGGGTGGAACAAGCGCCGGCGTTTGTCGGGCACATTGCCGTATCAGAGGTCGCGGTTTCGGCGCTGGCGTACGCGCTAGGCGAGGTTTCGCTGGTAGTAGGCGACGCGGCTGGCCACGTCAGCACTTGGTTTAAGGTCGAGGAAGATGGGCAGCGGTCGTATCGCAAAATCCACGCCTTTGCTCCCCATGCGTCAGCCGTTACCCACATTGCCGCGTCTGCGCGCGACAAGCAGTTTCTCACGACCGACGCCGAGGGGGCCATAGCCCTACATCACCTAACCTCCGAACAGACGGTCTTCCAACTGCCGGGCGACTCTCCGGCCGCCGCGTTGGTTTTCGCGCCCAAGGCCGACGGATTTTTGGCCCTCGGCCAAGACGGGAGGTTGCGGCGCTTTGCCCTCGACCATCCCCATCCCGAAATCAGCACGGCCGTACTATTCGGCTCCATCTGGTACGAGGGCTACGGGAGCCGCGAATACGTGTGGCAATCGACCGGCGGCACGGACGAGTTTGAGCCGAAACTTAGCTTGGTGCCGCTGATTTTGGGCACGGCCAAGGGCACGTTCTACGCCCTGCTCTTTGCGTTGCCATTGGCTGTTTTAGCGGCGATTTACACGGCCGAATTTGCCTCGCCGCGCGTGCAGGGCTTGGTCAAGCCGTCCGTGGAAGTCATGGCCTCGTTGCCGAGCGTCATCTTGGGCTTCTTAGCTGGCTTGTGGCTGGCCCCACTGCTCGAATCGCACTTGTTGGGGACCTTGCTGCTGCTGCCGGCGGTACCAACCGTGGTCATAGCTGCGGCTTGGGCCTGGCAATACGCTCCAGAGGCTTGGGTGCGCCAAGTGGCGCGGGTGGGGGAGATATACTTGCTCGGCGCGGTGACTCTGCTGGTCGCTTGTTTGGCGTACGCGCTGGGGCCGGTCTTTGAAGACTTGGCTTTTGACGGGCACTTCCTGCGCTGGCTGCGGCAAGACGCGGGCGTTGGCTACGACCAGCGCAATTGCTTGGTAGTGGGATTTGCCATGGGCTTTGCGGTCGTTCCGCTGATCTTCACCATCTGCGAGGACGCGCTTTCTAGCGTGCCCAGTCACTTGCGCGCCGGCTCGCTGGCCTTGGGAGCCACGCCGTGGCAGACGGCGATCAAGGTGGTGTTGCCGATGGCCCTGCCGGGCATTTTCTCGGCGGCCATGATCGGCCTCGGCCGCGCCATCGGGGAGACCATGATCGTGCTGATGGCCACGGGCAATACCCCGATCATGGATTGGAACATCTTCAACGGCATGCGCACCATTTCGGCTAATATCGCGGTGGAGTTACCCGAAGCGCCACACCAGGGCACGCTCTATCGAGTACTCTTCCTCAGTGGCTTGCTGCTGTTTATGGTCACTTTTTTTATCAACTCGCTGGCCGAGATCGTGCGCCAACGCTTGCGGGATAAGTACAATCGACTGTGATGAAATTCTGGCAGCGGGGCGACCCTTTTATCTGGCTTACGGGCGGGGCGTTGGCCCTGTGCTTGGCGATGATCGCCGGCTTGGTGGGGATCATTGTCTATAATGGCGCGGGCGTGTTCTGGCCGCAGGATTTGACCCTGTTGCGCCTCAAAGACGGTCCGCCGGTCATGGGCAAACTGATGGATCGCCAGCCCATTCCCGGGGCCGCAGGACACTATCGGGTGCAGCTAAAGGTCGGCAACCGCGATGCGTATGGTCAAGACTTTCGCTGGGTGGATGAAGACGCGATTGCCGAGCGCGAAAGGCCAGCCGAGGCCGTGGTCTTTGAGCGAGTCGAGTGGGGCGATACGCACGGCTTTATCGCAGCTTTGTACGAGGAGGAGCGGCTGCTGGCAAAAGAGGTGGGGGTCTGGGAGGTCTTACAGGAACTGCTGGACCAGGTCGGCGAGCTGGACGAGCGCATTCACACCTTGGAGCGCGGCGAGCTGGACAAGCTCAACCGCGCTATAGATGACTTGCGCCGGCAGGAGCGGCGCTTGCAGCGCGAGCAAAATGACGCCCAACTGACTGCAATTGAGGTGCGTCGCCAGGCCCTATGGGACGAGCACGAGGCCCTGTCTGGCCGCTTGGACGAGTTGCGGGAGCAGCAGGAACGCTGGGAGGTGGAAGTCGCGCTGGCCGGGGGTGAGACGCGCCGCGTCGCAGTGGCGGCTATCGTTCGCGCCTATCGACCCAATTTGATGAGCTTTTGGGCCAAGGTGCAGACCTATCTGTCCAAGGGCTGGGAGTTCGTGGCGGGCGAGCCGCGCGAATCCAACACTGAGGGCGGCATATTCCCCGCGCTGTTTGGCACGGTGATGATGGTGATGCTAATGAGCTTGGCGGCCGTGCCCTTTGGGATCCTCGCGGCGCTCTACCTGCGCGAGTACGCCCGGCAGGGCCTTTTGGTGCGCCTCGTGCGGATTGCGGTCAACAACTTGGCGGGCGTGCCTTCGATTGTCTTTGGCATGTTTGGCTTGGGGTTTTTTGTATACGGCATCGGCGGCAGCATTGACCAGCTCTTTTACGCGGATGCCCTGCCGACGCCCACCTTTGGCACCGGTGGCATTCTCTGGGCCTCGCTGACGCTCGCCCTGCTAACGGTGCCGGTCGTCATCGTTGCCACGGAAGAGAGCTTGGCGGCCGTGCCCCGTGAGATGCGCGAAGGCGCGCTGGCTTTGGGGGCGACCAAATTTCAGATGATTTGGAGCGTGGTGCTGCCCAGTGCTCTGCCGGGCATTCTCACGGGCGTCATCTTGGCCACGGCGCGCGGGGCCGGCGAGGTCGCACCGCTAATGATCACTGGCGTCGTCAAACTAGCGCCGGACTTGCCGCTCGATGCGTTCGCGCCATTTTTCCACTTGGAGCGCAAGTTTATGCACTTGGGCTTCCACATCTACGACGTGGGCTTCCAGTCGCCCAACGTGGAGGCGGCCCGCCCCATGGTGTACACCACAGCCCTGCTGTTGTTGACTATTGTACTGCTCCTGAACTTGACGGCGATTATCGTCCGCAACAAATTGCGCAAGAAATACGCCTCGGCGGCCTTTTAGGAGATGCCATGAGCAAACCCTTAGCCTCGGACCAGGCAAATTCCATCGTCGAGGTGGAAAACCTGAATATGTTCTACGGCGAGACTCAGGCCCTGCACGACATTGATCTGAGCATTCACGAGCGCGAGGTGACTGCGTTTATCGGGCCTTCGGGCTGCGGTAAATCGACGCTCTTGCGTTGCTTCAATCGCCTCAACGACTTGGTCGAATCCGCGCGCATTGAAGGCTCGGTGCGGGTCAGCGGTCGCGATATTTACGCGCCCGATTGCGATGTAATCGACTTGCGGCGGCGGGTGGGCATGGTGTTCCAAAAGTCCAATCCCTTCCCCAAATCCATCTACGAGAACGTGGCCTATGGCCTGCGCGTCGCCGGGGAAAACCGCCGTTGGGTGCTCGACGAGGCCGTGGAAAAAAGCCTGAAGGCCGCGGCGCTGTGGGACGAGGTCAAGGACCGGATCAAGGACAACGCGCTGAGCTTGTCCGGCGGCCAGCAGCAGCGGCTGTGCATCGCGCGCACCCTCGCCGTCGAGCCGGAGGTGGTGCTGATGGACGAGCCGTGCTCGGCGCTGGACCCGATTGCCACTGCGCGGGTCGAGGAGACGATCACCGAGCTGAAGTCCGATTACACCATCATCGTCGTCACGCACAATCTGCAACAGGCGGCGCGGATTTCGACCTATACGGCCTTCTACTATCTGGGCTCCTTGATCGAATTCAGCCAGACCGAAGACATGTTTACCAACCCCCGTAACAAACAGACCGAAGACTACGTAACCGGCCGCTTTGGCTGAGGGAGGAAGGTGCCATGGAACGAAGATTCGACCAGCAATTAGACGAGCTCAAACAGGACTTGTTAAAAATGAGCGGGGCCGTCGAGGAGTCCATTGAGCAGGCCGTGCGCGCCCTCGTGGATCGCGACGACGAACTGGTGCAAGTAGTGCTTGAGGGGGGGAAAAAGATCGACGATTGGGAAATCGGCATTGAGGAGTCCTGTTTGAAGGTGTTTGCAACCCAAGGGCCGATGGCCAGCGACCTGCGGCTGTTGGCCTGCATCCTAAAAATCAACGAAGACCTAGAACGCATCAACGACGAAGCTGTCAACATCGTCCAACGCGCCGAGGTACTCAACAAGATGCCGCTGCTCAAGCCGCTGATCGACATACCGCGGATGTCCGAATTGGCCCAAGGCATGGTCAAGGATGCCCTCGACGCGTTCGTGCGCCGCGATGTGGACTTGGCGCGCGCCGTTGGTCAGCGCGACGAGGAGCTCGACCTGTTGCGCGACCAGATTTTTCGCGAGTTGCTCACGTACATGCACGCACCGTCGATTGGGCCGGACACCATCGACCGCGGCATCTACCTGATCTTGGTGTCGCGGCACCTCGAAAGGATCGGCGATCACGCCTCCAACATCGCCGAGAACGTGGCGTTCCTCGTGGAGGGGCGCATCGTGCGGCATCAAAAAGAAGAATGGTGGGAGGAAAAGGACGCATGAACGACAAAATCCTAGTCGTCGAGGACGAGCCCGATATTCTCGCCTTGGTCTCGTACCATCTAGAACAGTCCGGTTTTGCCGTCGTGCCAGCCGAGGACGAAGAGCAGGCCCTGAGCGCGGTTGAGCAAGAGCCGGTTTGCCTCGTGGTTTTGGATTTGATGCTGCCGGGCATTGGCGGCTTAGAGGTTTGCCGCCTGCTCAAGCAAAATCCCCGTACTAAGGACATACCGGTCTTGATGCTGACGGCACGAGCCGGAGAGATCGACCGCATCGTCGGCTTGGAATTGGGCGCAGATGATTACTTGGTCAAGCCCTTTTCTCCGCGCGAGCTCGTCTTGCGCATCCGCGCCATCTTGCGTCGCGTCCAAGGCCGCGGCGAAGCGGAAGACGCGCAGATCGTGGCCGGGCCCTTGGCCATTGATCCGGTGGGATGTCAGGTGCAACTCGACAGCGATCCCATCGATCTGACGGCGACCGAGTTCAAGCTCTTGACGACCCTCGCGCAGCGGCGCGGGCGGGTGCAGTCGCGCGAGGAGTTGCTCAAGGTGGTGTGGGGCTACGAATACGTTGGCTATCGCCGCACGGTTGACACCCACATCCGCCGCCTGCGGGAAAAGCTCGGGACGGCCGCCGAGATGGTCGAAACCGTGCGCGGCATGGGCTATCGCTTTCGCCGAGAGGGACGATAGGGTGCACTTCGGGTGGATGTTACTCCTCGGCAACGCGCTGTTGGTCTCGCTCGTCTCGTGGAGTGGTCACATCGCACTCGCACTTGTGTTGGCCGCGCTTTGGACTGGCGGCCAAATTTGGTTCTGGGGCCGCACGGCCCGTCGGCAGGGAGAGCGGTTGTACCAGCTCGACAAAGCGGCCCCCGGCGACTCGGCTTGGCTGGAGGCGTTCCATCCCGAGTTGGCGCGTCCACTAGAGGAACTCGCCGAGCGCGTTCAACAGCGCGTCGGTCAGCTAGAGAGCGAAAACAATCGCTTAGAGGTCATCCTCGAAAGCATTACCGAGGCCATCTTGGTCGTCGATCGCGATGGTCGGGTGGTGCTGGCCAACAAGGCGCTGGCCAACCTGTTTGGCTTAGACCCGCCGCTAGAGGGGTTGTTGACCGCCGAGGTTGTGCGCTACGCAGCCATCCAAGACGCGCTGGCCGGATGTTTGGCCGAAGGCCGACGGCGAGCAATGGAAGTGGAGCTGACCGGAGCGCCGGAGCGCCATTTGGACATGCAGGTCGCCCCGGTCTTTGAAGGGAACGAGTGCATCGGCGCGGTGGCGGTGCTCTACGATATTACGCGCCTGCGCCAACTAGAGCGGATGCGCCGCGACTTTGTGGCCAATGTGTCGCACGAGTTGTGCACGCCATTGACAGCCATTAAGGGCTATGCCGAAATTTTATCCGATGGTGCCGTTGACGACCGGGCAACGGCGCGCCGCTTTACCGGCATCATTGAGAATCACGCCGACCGCTTGACGCACTTGCTCGGCGACTTGCTCGACCTGTCGCGGCTGGAGTCCGATCAACTGGAAGTCGAGCTGATTCCTTGTGAGCTAAAGCCTTTGGTCGATACGTCCGTTGGTTCGCTCAGCCAAGCGGCCGCGCAAAAACAAATCGCCATTCACTGCGACATTCCGCCGTCTGTCCAAGTGATCTGCGATCCCAAATTGATTGAACAGGCCCTAATCAACTTGCTCGACAACGCCGTCAAATACACGCCCGCTGGTGGGAAAGTCCGCATTGACACGCGGCCCGTAGAGGGTGGTGGTCGCCTAGCGATTTACGTCGAAGATACCGGCATTGGCATTCCCTCCGAGGACTTGGGGCGGATTTTCGAGCGCTTCTACCGGGTTGACAAAGGGCGCTCGCGCGATCTCGGCGGCACGGGCTTGGGCTTGTCTATCGTGCGCCACATTGCCGAGGTTCACGGTGAGCAAGTGTCCGTACAGAGCAAGTTAGGGGCGGGGACGACCTTCAGCTTTGAATTGCAAAGCCGCGGTTAAAACCGCGATATTGCGCTGGGCGTTGGCTGCTTTGGTGGCTGGCTGCGCTGGGGAAAGCGACGACGGCGCGGTGGCACAGGGCAAGGCCCTCTTTACGCGCAATGGGTGTGCGGTGTGCCACGGCCCGGACGGTCGCGGCGATGGTCAGATCGCGGCAACCCTCAAGCCGCCCCCGCGCGATTTTCGCGATCCCGGAGCCTATAAAAACGGCCACAGCAAGGCCGCCATCGCCCGCACGATTCAGAAGGGAATGCCCGGTACTTCCATGCCGGGCTATGCACATCTCTCGGCGGAGGAACGCGAGCAGATTGCTGCTTATATCCGCTCTTTGCTAAAGAAAGAAAATGAAGACACGCCTTAGTTTGATACTCACATTCGCATTCGTCCTGCTGTTTTTTGCTTCCCCCAGTTCAGTTCACGCCCACAAGCTCAACACCAGTTACACGAATTTGATCGCGGAAGACGCCGCGCTCAAAGTGCGCGTGCGCATGGACGATTTCGATCTCCTGAAAATCGGCATCGATCAAGACGGGGACAGCCTGCTGTTCTACGAAGAGATAGAGGCCGGCCTCGACGACGTATTCGCCTTTGTCGAAGAGCAGATGCGCCTGCGGGCCAACGGCGAGCCGCTCGCTCTCGTGCGCGACAGGGGAGACATCACCCCGGACAATCAGGGCAATATGTTTGCCAACGTGTACTTCAGCGCCGAGTTAGAGGAACCCGTCAGCGAGCTGGAGGTGTGGGTCGGTTGGCCGGAGCGCTTTGGGGACGCGCACAAAAACTTGGCCAAAGTCATGTTGCCCGGGCAGCCGCTCGTCCAAGCCGTGTTTTCGGCGGAATCGCCGCAGCAGACCTTCGCTGGAGAGAAGTCGCTGTGGGACCACCTATACGAGTTCACGGTGCTCGGGGTGGAGCACATTTTCCTCGGCTACGACCACGTCATGTTTTTGCTGGCGCTGATTGTGGTGGGCGGCCGGCTACTCACTTTAGTCAAGGTCGTCACGGCCTTCACCGTTGCCCACAGCATTACCCTCTGCTTGGCGGCGCTCG
This sequence comes from Candidatus Latescibacterota bacterium, assembly GCA_022826515.1. The sequence continues at coordinate 29,232 of JAJDUT010000112.1, read as the reverse complement.
AAATCGTCCGCTTGCCGAGCCAGTGGATCGAGGCCGGCATCGCCTTGAGCATCGTGTACGTCGCAGTGGAGAACTTCTGGCTCAAGCGCATGGATTACCGCTGGATAATCACCTTTGCCTTTGGGCTGGTACACGGGTTTGGTTTCGCCAATGTGCTGCGCGAGTTGGGGTTGCCGACCAAGGGGCTGGTCGCCTCGCTATTTGCCTTTAACGCTGGCGTGGAAATCGGCCAGGTAGCTATTGTCGCGCTCGTTTTTCCCTTGATTGCTTGGCTCAGTCGGCAGTCCTATCAGCGGACGGTCGTGTTGGTGGTGTCGGCCTTTATCGGGCTTTTCGGGCTGGGCTGGTTTGTCGAGCGGGTTTTGGGGCTGGAATACATGCCGCTGTGAGTGCGGCCAGCTAAAAATCCGCGAAGGAGCCGTCCTCTGGGTGGCGGCGCATCGTCCGCTGCCGCCAGGGGCCGCGGTGGGTAGCCGCCTCTAGACCGTCTGGGTCGATCTCCACGCCTAGCCCCGGCCCTTGGGGCAATTCCACAAATCCATCCTGCATTTGCAACGGGTTGGTGAAAAACCCTTCGCCGCTGCCTCCGCCGTATTCCATGATGAGGAAGTTGGGCGTACCGGCCATCGCGTGTACAGAGGCGACGATGCCGAGGGGGTCGGCGGCGTTGTGGGGCGCGACGGTGATTTCGTGGACTTCGGCTAAGGCGGCGATCTTCTTCATTTCGAGGATGCCGCCGCAGTGGCGGATGTCGGGTTGGACGATGGCCGCGGCCTTGCGCTCGCACAATTCGCGGAAGCCCCAACGGGTGGCGCAGCGCTCGCCGGTGGCGATGGGGATGGAGGTCGAGCGCGTCAGTTCTAGCAGGGGGCCGATGTTGTCGGTGGAACGGGTCGGCTCCTCGACGAAGAGCGGCTTGAGTGGCTCGAGTTCGCGCAAGAGCACTTTGGCCAACGCCGGGCTGGTGGCGCGGTGGAAGTCGATGGCGATGTCGATGGCCGGGCCGACGGCTTCGCGCATGGCCGCAATGAGGGACACGACTCGCTCGATTCCCGCCGGGGTCTCGATGGGGCGCACGGGATTGGGGAAGGGGGTGGTTTTGAGTGCTGTAAAGCCTGCTTCGACGCGCTGGCGGGCGGCTTGGGCGGCTTGCTCTGGGGTGGCACCTCCGGCCGCTCCATAGACCCGAATTTTCTCGCGCACTGATCCTCCTAATAGCTTCCACACGGGTAAGTTAGCAGTTTTACCTAAGATATCCAGACAGGCCATTTCTATGCCGCTGAGAGCCGCCAACAAGATCGGCATCTGGCGGGAGTAGCTGGAGCGGTAGAGGGTCTGCCAGTGGTCTTCGATTTGCAGGGGGTCGCGGCCAATCAGGTAATCGCCCATGTCGAGGATTGCCCGCTCCACCGTGCGGCCGTGTTCGTAGTTCATGGGCGCGCCCAAGCCGGTGAGGCCAGCGTCGGTTTCGACTTGGAGTAGGAGGCCGCGATTGTTGAGCGGCGTGACGTCGAAGCGGGTTATTTTCACAGCCTTACTCCTTGAGCCACGCTTTGACCCGTGGGTGGTCGAGGACCTCTGGATTGAGGATGTGTTCGGGCTGGCGGCCGGCGATGGCGGCTGAGATTTGTTCGATGCCTTTGGCGTCGAGGCGCATGGTGGATTCGACCGTGATGCCGGCGTTGTGGTTGGTGCAGATGATGCGCGGGTGGTCCTTGTGGATGGCGCGGGTGTCGTTGACTGGATCGTCAACCACGTAGTAATAGAGTTTTTCCTCCTCAATGGCGCGGTGGACGTCTTCGTCGTTGACGAGGTTGCCCCGCGAGGGATTGATCAGCGAGGCGTGGGGCTGCATCAGGCTGAGCAGGTCGTAGTGGACGATGGTCTCGTCGCCCGAGACGTGGAGAGAAACCGTGTCGCTCTCGCGAAAGAGCGTTTCGGGCGAGTCGGTGACTTCGGCCCCGTATTGGGCGGCGATGTCGGCGATATCGGGGCGGGTGTCATAGATGAGTAGGCGACCGCCCTCGCCCAAGAGAGGCACGGCGCGCTGGGCTACCTCTTGGCCGATGCGGCCGCAGCCGTACAGGCCGAGGGTGGTGTATTGGGCCTCATAGGTGCGGATGATGGAGAAGTCGCCTCGGTGGGAGAGGTGATTGAGAGTATAGACCCGTTTGAGGGTGGCCATCCACTGGGCGATGGCGTATTCGGCGACCGCGTCCATGTGAACCGGCGTCACGGTGATGATCACACCGTAGCGCGTGGCCCCTGGGATATTGACCTTGTCAAAACCGACGCCCCAGCGGGCGACGATGCGCAAATCCTCGGCCGCTTCGTAAAATTCGTCTGTATAGACCGATGAACTGGCGATAGAGGCGATCAGGCCGGGGGCGTGTTCGGCGGTGAGGACGGCTGGCTCCGGGATGATGGTGCCTAGGGAGCGGAGCTTTTCGAGGCCCTGTTCGCGCTCGCTGGAGGCGAATTCGGCGTTTTGGAACTGGGCGGTGAGCATGATGTTCGGCATGTGTATTCCTTTCTACTACAATGGTTTAATCTACTTCATTTGCGGCTGGGATTGAGTCCATCGCTCCCGGACGGGTGACGCAGAGGGCTGCGGCCTGTACCGCGCGGGCTATAGCGTCTCGCGCCGTCATGCTGGCGGTCAGGCCCTGGAGAAAATAGCCGATGAAGGTGTCTCCCGCACCTGTCGTATCGACCGCTTCGACATGCGGCGCTGGAAGGTGGAATTCCTCGCGGTCGGTGCGATAGTGGACGCCGGCTGCGCCGAGAGTGAGGACGATTGCGGCATGTGGATAGGCAGCGGCAAGCACGGCGAGTGCCTGTTCGGGAGTCTCCTCAGCGACGAGGCTTTGGGCCTCGGTCTGGTTGACTACGAGCCAATGGACGAGTTCGAGCGGGTAATCGCGTATCTCTGGGTCGCAGGGCGCGGGATTTAAGCAGATGCGTAGCTCTCGTTTAGCGGCTGCGGCCATGATATAGGGGACGTCGTTTATCTCGTTTTGCAGCAGTAGGATGTCGCCCGCGCCAAAGAGGGACAGGGTCGCATCGATGGCCTCTCTGTCTATTTCGGCATTGGCCCCGGCAAAGAGGACAATACTGTTTTGGCCGTGGTGGTCAACTTGGATAATAGCTTGGCCAGTAGGGACATCGCCGACGCGGATGTGCTGCACATCCACGCCCAGTCCAGCCAATTTATCGACCAGCCATTGCCCGTCCGGCCCGACTTGGCCGGCGTGAAAGACACTTGCGCCAGCGCGGGCAAGGGCGGCCGATTGATTCGCACCCTTGCCGCCGGCAAAGACTTGGTGCGCTAAACTGGAAATGGTCTCGCCCGGGCGGGCGATGTGTTCGACTTGATAGACGAGGTCGATGTTGAGCGAGCCGAAGTTGAGGATGTTCATCCAGCCGTTGCTTCGCGGTAGGCGGCCTGTGCCGTGGCTTCCAAAAACCGCATGTCGTTGCTGAAGTCAATAAACTGGAAGCCCTCGGCGATGCGCTGTTTGACTTCGGCGGAATCCTTGACTGGGATGCCGCTGGGTTTGCCTGCTTTGGCGCAGCCGACGCGAAAAGCCTGCAAGGCAGCCTCGTGGTCGGGGTGGCCAGCGGCGACGCCCATGGACATGGCCAAATCGCCCGGTCCGAGGAAGCCGATATCGACGCCTTCGACGCGGGCGATGGCCTCGGCGTTTTCAATGCCCTCCATGTCCTCGATTTGCGGGATGCAGAGGACGGCGTCGTCAAAGCTCTGGCGATAATCCGGGGCCAATGTGACGCAGCGGCCCGTGCCGACCGACCGGTTGCCGCGCGGTGGATAGCGCACGGCTTGGGCGAGCTTTTCGGCCTGCTCTGGGGTGCTGACGTGGGGGAAGACTAAACCCCAGGCCCCGGCGTCGAGTAGGCGGGCAGCCGTAGTCGGGTCGTGGTCCCAGGCACGGGCCAAGGGCAAGGCACCCCGCGCCTCGATGGCGCGGAAAGTGTGGGCGATGTGGCCGAGGTCAAAGGCCGAGTGCTCGGCATCGACCACTAGCCATTTGAAGCCGGCCGCAGCCATGACTTCGGCTGCCAGTGGCGAGGTTAGGTTGAGCCAGGAGCCGATGGAGGATTGACCGGCGGCAAGTTGTTCTTTGATAGGGTTTTGCATGGGGTTCCTAATCTGTGGGTGTAATTGGGTTTACGGTCTAAGGGACGGCAGCGAGTATCTTATTTTCGAGCTTCTAACCACCGCTTCAAAGACCCTTGGCTCTCACCGGAAGGCCTACCCGCTAGCAAGCCCTCCACGCTGATATCCTCGTCTAGGTCGGGCCAGTGGATTCCTTGGCCTACACCGATAAGCCGCCAGTTGCGTCTTTCTGCGGGCGTTGCATGCACTAGCCTAGGATACCAAGCCAATGGAACGGAGATGGTCCGCCCGTCGGAAAGATCCGCCATTAGGGTATCGTCGGTAATTTCCACGCGCTCAGCTTCCGGCACTTTTGATATTTCCTACTAAGGGCCTAGCCAGCGTCAATTAGCTCATCAACTTGCTCTTTGAGTACGTCGAGGACCTCGTCGTACGGGAACTGGCCGATGAGTTGAGGGCCGCGCTTGAGGTTGACGAAGTTGGGGGCGCACCACAGTCCTAAGTCGGCGTCGTCGGTCTCGCCTGGGCCGTTGACCCGGCAGCCCATGACGGCGATGGTGATCTGGTGATCGCGGGCGTACTCGGTCAGTTCGCGCACTTGGTGCGCTAGGTCGATGAAGGCTTCGTTTTCCACCCGCGAGCAGGAGGGGCAGGAGATGATGTTCAGCCCGGCTGGGAGCAACTTGGGGACTGAGCGGAAGCGGCCCGAGTAGATGTCGTCGAGGATCTGCCGCCCTACTTTGACCTCTTCGCCCTTGTCGTCAAACGGCAAGGTCAGGGAGACGCGAATAGTGTCGCCAATGCCGGCGCTGATGAGCTGTTCAAAGGCAATGCGGGTCTTGATCACGCCTTCGGGGGGCATCCCGGCCTCGGTGACGCCGAGGTGCAGCGGCACATCGGGCCGCTGTTGGGCAAAGCGGGTGTTGGCGGCAATGACCTTGGCGGGATCGGAGTCCTTGAGCGAGACGCAGTAGCGCGTAAAGCCCAAGCCGTCAAGCAATTCGCAGTGCTCTAAGGCCGAGGCGATCATGGGCGAGATGGAGTCGTCAGCCGGAAAGCGCTCGGCTTGGGCCGGATCGACCGAGCCGCAGTTGACGCCCACGCGCAGGGCGCAATCGTGCTTGGCGGCCTCGTCGGCAATAAAGGCGACCTTGTCGGCGACTGGCTTGTTCTTTTCGTGGTGGTAGAGGTGCCCGGGGTTGTAGCGTATTTTCTCCACGTGAGGGGCCACGCTGCGCACTAAGCGGTAGTTTTCTTGCAGATCCACGGATAGCGGCACGTCAACGGTCGGCGCGATTTGGGCGAGGGCTTCCACGTCTTTTTTGCTATCTACGGCTACGCGGATGACGTCTGCTCCGGCCTCAGCTAAGAGCCGGAGTTGGCGGATAGTGGCCTCTGTGTCTTGGGTGCGGGTAGCGGCCATGCTTTGCACGGCAATGGGGTGATCACCGCCAATGGTCGTGCGGCCGATTTGAACTGAGCGGGTGGGATTCCGAGTCGTTGGGTTCATGTTCCAAAAGTTAAACGCGAGGTCCTGTTTGTCAAAGTAAGAAAGGGCCGTGGGGTGCGCTCTCTTGCTGGAAACGCGCCTCTTTGTGTATTTGTGTATGTTGCAGTGCATTCAATTGATTAAGGAGTTTTTGCAGTGAAGGTATTGGTACTGAGATCCGCCGGTTTTGTCGGAAGTGCGCTAGGCCAGGAAGATGGGCGCGACCATGCCGTCTAAAGTGCCCCAAACAAGGCCCAGTATCTCCGAGGAGGACGTAGCCGCGCTGCTCGAAGATTTTGCCCATATCCTCCGCAGCGGACGTCTGACGATGGGGCCTTACTTGGAGCGGTTTGAGCAGGAGTTTGCCGCGTGTGTGGGCGTGGAATACGCCGTGGGTATGAGCTCGGGGACCGCGCCGTTAGAGGTGGCCTTGCGCTATTGGAGGGTCGAAGGGCGGGAAGTGGTAGTGCCGACGAATACGTTCATTGCCTCGTCCAACGCCGCGCTGTTGGCCGGAGGACGGCCCGTCCTCTGCGACATTGACCCGCAGACCCTGTCGAGTGGCCTGCCGCAGATCGAGGCGCAGGTCGGGGAAAAGACGCGGGCCGTAGTTGTGGTCCACATCGCCGGTCTAATTGCGCCCGACATCGAGGATATTCGCTCGTTTTGCCGCGCGCGTGGGTTGTTGCTGCTCGAAGACGCAGCCCACGCCCACGGCGCTAAAGCCGACGGCCAGCCAGCCGGGAGTTTGGGCGATGCCGCGGCTTTTTCCTTTTTTCCGACCAAGCCGCTGACGACGGGCGAGGGGGGCATGTTGAGTACCAACGACTGCGATTTGGCCGACTTTGCGCGGAGTTTCCGCACGCATGGGGTCAGTGCAAAGGGGCGCTCGTTGGAGCGCTTGGGCAACAACTACCGCTTGCCCGAACTGAGCGCGGCCCTCGGTCTGCGTCAATTGGCGCGGTTGGGTGAGCACACGGCCGAGCGCAACCGCCTTGCCACCCACTACCGGGACGCGCTCACGCGCTTTGGGTGCGGTGATGTGCTCTTACCGGAATTCGCGGGTCAATTACACGCGTATTACAAGTTTCCCGTGCGCTTACCCGCCGGGAAAAGACGCGAATGGGTGGTCGCCCAGTTGCGCGAGCGCTGGGGTATTGAAGCGGGCAGCGTGTACTGGCCGCCGTGCCACCTGACGCCGTTTTACCAGCGGGAGTTAGGCTATGGCCTTGGGGATTTTCCCGTTGCCGAGGAAGTGCTAGGGCAGGTGGTGAGCCTGCCGATGTTTCCGGGCTTGAGCGACGAGGCCGTGGAAATGGTGTGCTGTGGCTTGGCGGAGATATTGGCAGAGGCAGAAGGAGATTGTCGTGGCGACAAATAACCGGGTCTTGGTGCTCGCACCGCACACGGACGACGGCGAGCTCGGCTGCGGAGGGACGATCAGCCGCATGGTGGAGGAGGGGCGCGAGGTGTACTACGCGGCCTTTTCCACGGCTGCCGAGTCAGTGCCGCCGCCCTTTCCGCCCGACATTTTGGAGAAGGAGGTGCGACAGGGCACGAAGGTGCTGGGGATCCCTGCGGCGAACCTGCTGGTCTATAAGTACAAAGTGCGTCACCTGCCCCATATGCGCCAAGAAATCCTCGAAGAGTTGGTGAGGATGAAAAGAGAAATCGATCCAGCGACCGTGTTCTTGCCCAGCGCTCAAGACCTGCACCAAGATCACCAGACTGTTCACATTGAGGGCCTGCGCGCCTTTAAGACGGTCACCGTGCTCGGCTATGAGTTGCCGTGGAACAACTTGAGTTTTGACTATCGACATTTTTGCGTGCTCACTCGCGAGCACGTTCAGACCAAAATTGCCGCGCTGCGCTGCTATCAGTCGCAACAGCATCGTCCGTACACCCAAGAGGAGTTTATATGGAGCTGGGCGCGGACTAGGGGTGGGCAGATTATGGTGGAGTACGCCGAGGCATTTGACGTGCTCAGGTGGGTGCGCTGATGAGCCGGGTGCTGGCGGCGCACCAGCCCAACTTCCTGCCTTGGCTGGGCTTGTTTCACAAGGTGGGGCAAGCCGACGTGTGGGTCTTGGCCGACGATGTGCAATACAGCCGTGGTAGCTTGACCAACCGCAACCGCATTCGCACGGCCGATGGCTGGCAATGGCTGACCGTGCCGGTGCTGACGCGGGGCCGAGGCCAGCAGCGGATATGCGATGTGCAGATCCCGCCTGACGGCGATTGGCGGCGCAAACACTGCCAAGCCCTGCGCTGGCACTACGGCCACGCGCCCTTTTTCGATGCGTATGCCCCGGCGATAGAGGACTTATACGCCGGAGAGTGGACTCAGTTACTCGACTTAAACGTGGCCCTGTTGCGCCACCTGTTGCAGCTCTTGGACTTGGAGGTCGAAGTTCGCTTTAGCTCGCAGATGGACCTACGGGACGAGCGGACGTTGCGCTTGGTGGATATGACCCAGGCGTGCGGCTGTCAGGTGTATCTGACGGGGGAGGGGGCCTCGAAGACGTATTTGGACGCTGAGGCATTTGTCGCGGCCGGCCTTGAATGTCGCTTTACCGAGTTTGAACACCCGGAGTACCCCCAGTGTCACGCGGGTTTTGTCGCTGAGATGTCGGTGTTGGATTTGCTTTTCAATTGCGGCCCGCAAAGCCGGGAGGTACTCTTTGGCTGCGCCTGAGGTGTACCACCTGACGAATGTCCACAGTCCGTTTGACGCGCGGATTTTCTACAAGCAGGCGCAGACCTTGGCGCGGGCCGGATACGCTGTGACGGTGGTGGGGCCAGGGCCGGAGGAGTGGTGTGGAGAGCGAGCAGGAGTGCGCGTGCAGACCGTGCCAGTGGCGCGAGGGGTCGGCCAGCGGATTTTGAATCTGTGGCGCTTGCTGCGCGTCGGGCTAGGTGCGAACGCCGCTTGTTTTCACTTCCACGATCCCGAGCTGTTGCCGGTGGGCGCGGTGCTAAAGCTCTGCGGTCGCCGGGTCATCTACGACGTCCACGAGCACTTTCCACTGGTGGCCATGGTGCGGCCGTGGGTGCCCGAGCGGCTGCGGCGGCCCCTTGCGCGGTTGGTCGATTGGGGGGAACGCTTGCTCGCGCGCTATTTTGTCACCGCCGTGGTTGGAGTGGTCGAGGAGCAAGGCGACCGCTTTGCCAAGCGTCCCTTTGCGGTGGTGAAGAATTACCCGCGCTTGGAGTGGTATTCCCCCGACTGCAGCGAGTTAGGGCCTTGCGCCTTGGTCCACATTGGCTCGCTATCCGAAGACCGGGGCGGGCTGTTCTTGCTCGAAATCATGCGCGAACTGGCCAAGACCCATCCGCAGGTCCGCCTCCTGAGCGTCGGGGCGTTTCACTCGCAGGAGTTGCGGGAGCGGTTCGAGGCCCTCCGGCGCGAGTGGGGGCTAGAAGAGCAGATCCACTACAGTGAAAAGCGCGTGCCATACGACGAATTGGGGGCGGCGATTGCCGCATGCCAGATCGGCTTGGTGCCGGGACAGATCTCGCCCAAGAATTTGGCCTCTTTCGTGCCGACCAAGCTCTTTGAGTACCTCGCCTGCGGTTTGCCCGTAGTCGCCAGTGATTTACCTTCTATTCGCAGATTTCTCGCGGTCGCGGATTGGGGTTTGCTCGCAGACCCGAGCGACCCGGTCGCCCATGCGCGCGCCATCGGGGGCTTGCTCGACGACCCAGTGGCAGCCCAGGCCAAGGGGACGCAGGCACGGCGAGCCGCAGAAGAGCATTTTAACTGGGAGGCCGAGGGCGAGAAGCTGCTAGCACTCTACGAGCGGATTGTACCGCGGAAAGGGATCGAGAAATGCGTTGGTTAGCAATGGGCTTGCTGGCCCTGTGTTGGGCCGGCGATGGCTGGGCCGGAGCTTGGAGTCAGCCCAAGGGAGGCTACTACGCCAAGCTCTCGGGGATACACTACTCGACCAGTGAGGTATTTAACGACATGGGCCAACGCGCCAGCATGGGCATGGACGACAACCAATTCCGCGCCCGCCAGGTCCTCGCCTACGGCGAGTACGGGTTGCTCGAGCGATTGACGCTGACCGGGCAGGTCGGCGCGGGGCGGCTGGTGTCTGAGGATAGCCTCGTCGAGCGCATCACTTGGGGGCTGGGCGACGTGCATCTCGGCGCGAAGTACCAACTTACCGAGGGCAGATTGGTGCTATCGCCGCAGGTCGATGTCGCGTTCCCCAGCGGGTACGACCGAGATTACGACCCGGCTCTTGGGACTGGTTATTCCGAACAGGGAGCGCGACTCTTGGCGGGGTTGTCGCTCTATCCGCTACCGCTCTACGCGGGTGGCGAGGTAGGGTACAAGCTACGCGGTGGCCCGTTTTCCAACCAAGTGTCCTATTTTGTCGAGCTAGGGGCTACGCCGCGTCCGTGGCTGTTCGCCAAGGGCTTTGTCGCCAGTGTGTACACGCTCGCGGCGGACTCGGAGGGGGGAGTGGTCGGAGTAGTGCAGGTTTCAGAGGGGGATTTCACCGAAGTAGGTGGCAATGTGGCTGTGCAAGTGGCTGGCCCGCTGTGGATTGACTTGTTGTGGAAGTCGGTTTTTAAGGGCGAGAACATCGGGGCCGGATCGTCGTTGGGCTTAGGGTTGGCCCTCATTCGCTAAAGGAGTTGTCATGAACAGATCAACTAGACGTCAGTTTCTCAAGTCGAGCGGGGCGGCTATCGCTACCGCGATCCTCCCCACTTGGGGTTGCGACGGCAACGAGGTGCGCTTCAAGAGCATGCCCACCGGGCCGGACATGGACGTGATGGACATGGACATGGAAGAGATGTCCGTGGAAGAGATGGCAGACATGCTACCGCTGCCGCCGATTACTTCCAATGAGCGGCACTATCTCCAGTCGATCAAAGGGACCAACTACGACCCGAAGATCGCGGCCAATAGTTGGCGCTTGGCGGTGGACGGGTTGGTGGACCAGCCTCTGGCGGGCTTGACGTACGAGGATATTACTGCGCTGCCCATGCAGCGACAGGTCTTGACCATGCAGTGCATTGGCAACTGGATTGGCGGGCCATTGGTGGGCAATGCCGAGTGGGGTGGTACGCCGCTGTCCAACGTGCTCGACATGGCCGGGATCAGGAGCGAGGCGATCCGGGTCAAGTTTTACAGCGACAGCTCCGATGGCTATACCACGTCGATTCCACTGGAGCGCGCGCTGCGCGACGAGGTGATCCTCGCCTGGGAAATGAATGGCGAGCCGCTGCCGTCCAAGCACGGGTTTCCCCTGCGCTTGATAAATCCTGGGCACTACGGCCAGAAGATGCCCAAGTGGATCACCCGCATCGAGCTGATCGACGAAGAGTATCTCGGCTACTGGGAAAGCAAGCCCGAGAACAAGCCCTTCAAGTGGTCGGACGAGGCCGTGGCGACCGTGAACTCGCGGATTGACGCGCCCCTGTCGGTGTGGGACGATGTAAAAGACCCGGCCAACGGCGGCGTTTCAGTGGTGTTGCAAACCCTGCGCGGGGTCGAAGGCAGCCCGTTTATCATCCACGGGATCGCCATGGCTGGCGAGCGCACGGTCGAATCGGTGCGGGTTAGCACCAATGGCGGGCGAGCTTGGCACGAGGCGCAGATTACCACCCAGCGCTTGCCCAACATTTGGGTCACGTGGGCCTACGAATGGGCATTGCCCGCGTCGGGCGAATACGAAATCGTCGCGTGGGCAACGGATAGCGAGGGGGACTCCCAGCCGCGGACCGACGCTGGAGCCGATTTGTACGATGGCCGCACGGGCTGGCACCGCGTGAAGGTGAAGGTTGCTAGCAGAGCAGGGTAAGCAGCGCGTTTATTCTGTAGGGAACCAGTCCTGTATCTTGTCGCAGATCGCGCGTGCCTGCGCAGCACTTGACACCTCGAACTTGCTGCGCTGCAAAAAGGTGCCATCGCGCTTCTGGTAGCGGCGAATGGATATTTTGCTCGGGCCGTACTCGCCGGTTTTGCGGTCGAGGTCTTGGTAGAGGTACATGATCGTCGCCCAAGCCCCCTTGCTGAGCACTTCCTTGGCCACTTCTTTGCGCAAGACCTTGCCGTCTTCCTCGTACTGGATGGTGAGTTCGTCAATCGTTTCGGCCATTTTAAACTCTACGTTGTGGATTAAAGGGTGGCGTGTGTCTGCGGCGCGTTATCTATTATATATAATATAGGATGACGGACAAGAGCTATCGGGAGGGCGTAGCTCAAGAGTTTCTTATGAAGCTGGACATTCAGGACAAATTTCTACAGCGCGACGGCCGGGTTTTTCTCACGGGCATGGAGGCGATTGTGCGCCTCGTGCGCGAAAAACAGGAGCGCGATCAAGCCTCCGGCCACATCAACCAGACCTATTTCACCGGCTATGAAGGGTCGCCGCTGGGCGGGCTGGACCTGAAGATCGTCGCCCAACTCGAAATGCTCAACGAGCTGGGGCGCACGGTGCATCAGTTCGGCATCAACGAAAAAACCGCGGCTTCCGCCATCTTGGGTAGCCAATTTGCGGCGAGTGGGGACATAGATGCCTTTTGGTATGGCAAGGCGCACGGCACGATGTGGATCCCCGACGAGGTGTGGTTGGCCAACCTCAGCGGCACGGGAGCACGAGGTGCGATGGTCCTGCTGTCGGGAGAAGATCATCGCTCCAAAAGCTCGGTCTCGCCCGGGGCCAGCGATTGGGTGTTGCGCAGCAGCATGGTGCCGATTTTCTATCCGGCCAGCATCGAAGACGTCATTCGCTTGGGGCTGCACGCGGTCGCTCTGTCGCGCCACGCTGGCGTGGTAACCTCACTCAAGCTGGCAACGCCGGTGTGCGATGGCGCGAGCACGGTTGATTTGGCTGGTGTGCGGCCCGACATCGCCTTGCCCGAGCGCCCCTTTGCCAAGCGATTTAACCAGATCGTCATGGCTACGGGCGCGTTGCCCATGCAGCAGCAACTGGTGGAGGAAAAGTGGCCGCTGGTGGAAGCGTATGTCCGCGCCAACGACCTCAACCGCATAGTGGATGCGGATGCGGGCGGCGGGGTCGGCATCGTGGCTGTGGGTAAAAGCTACGCGGACGTGCGGCAGGCCCTCTCCTACTTGGGGCTGCGCGTGCCGGTGTTGCACCTCGAGATGAGCTATCCGCTCGACTACGAGATTGTGCGCGCATTCGCCCGTGGACTGCGGCACATCTACGTAGTTGAGGAACCGGGCCCTTTTGTCGAAGAGGGCGTCAAAGCCGCGCTGTGGGGAATGGATGTGGAGGCCGTGTACGGCCAGTGGGACGAGGACGGGCAGCCGCTGATCCCGGCGCACGGCGAAGTCGATCCCGAGGAATTGGCGCTCAAGCTCGGGCCACGTCTGGGGGCGGCCCCCGAGCGCCTTGCCGAGCTGCGGCGCGTGCTCGACCGCACCTATCCGGCTGTGCCCCGCGTCACGCCCATGTCCTGCGGCGGTTGTCCGTACAACACCTTCCGCGACTTGCGCGAAAAGCCGGGAGGGGCCATTGGCTGCTCCTCCATCCGGGCGATTGAAGCCTACGATTCCGGCGTCCTCTACATTCCCACCATGGGGGCTGGTGGGTCCATTTACAGCGGTTGGGCACCCTTCAACGGCAATCAGCACATCTACCAATACTTGGGCGACGGGAGCTATTTTCACAGCGGCCGCGGCGCGATCCAAAGCTGCGTCCAAGGTGAAGTGAACATTACCTTCCTGCTGCTTTTTAACGGGGCGGTCGCACTCACTGGCGGGCAGACGCCCGGGGGACAGCGGCCGGTGTCGGATGTTGTGCAGGAGCTTTTGGGGCTGGGGGTAGTGAAGGTGGGGATCGTCAGCGAGGATGCTGCGCGCTATCGCCACTTGGATGGGGAGCGGATCGAGGTGTTCGGCTTGGAGCGCCACGCCGAAGCGCTTGAGCAGTTTAAGGAAATTGCCGGGACCACGGTGATCATCCTCGACAAGGAGTGCGCCACCGAGAAGGGCCGTCGCCGTCGCCGTCAGGGTTTGACGCCCGACGAGTACGTGGTCATTGACGAGGATATTTGCGAGGGCTGCGGCGACTGTTATGCCCAGTCCGAAGGCTGCGCCGCGCTCTACAGCGTGGCGACCGAGTTCGGCGACAAGACGCAGGTGCGGCAGGCCCAGTGCGCCCAAGACGGGCTGTGCATCGACGGTGAGTGCCCATCCTTTGCCGTGGTCAAGCCGGCCAAGGGGACGCGCTTGCGCCGCCGCCGCCCAGATCCTTTGGATGAACTGCCAGAGCCGCCGGAGTGCCCGCTGGAGAGGCCGTACTCGATCTTCGCCATGGGGCGAGGCGGGACGGGCGTGGTGACGATTTCTCATCTCATTGCGTACGCGGCTATGATGGAGGGCAAATACGTGTATTTGTCCAACAACACCGGCTTGGCGCAAAAGGGCGGGCCGGTTGAAGCGCCGATGGTGATAAGCGCCGCTGAGCAGCCCGTGTTCAACCGTCTCTTCCCCGGGGAAGTCGATCTGTACTTGGGGTTTGATCTGCTGCGGGCGTCCGAGCCGGACAACCTCAAATACGCCGCGCCCGAGCGCACCCGCGCCTTCGTCAGCACCGCTGAAATCGCCAATGCGGAGATGAATCGCAACCCGCGCATGCAGCCCTTTCCCGAGGCGGCCCAACTGCGTGCCCTGATTGACTGCTGCACGAGCAAGGACAACATCTATCTCGATACCTACTGGTTGGCCGAACGGCTGTTCTCGGATACGATTTTCGCCAACATGCTCCTGTTGGGGGCTGCGTATCAGGCCGGGGTGCTGCCCCTACAAGCGGCCTCTATTGAACAAGCTATTGTCCTAAATGCGCAGGCCGTGGAGAACAATATCCAGGCTTTCCGCTGGGGGCGCTTGGCCGTGGCTGATCCGGCACGGGTGGAGCGGGCGTTGGGGACTCAGCAGGTGTCCGCGGACCAAATGCTGGCCGAGGTAAAGGAGCGGCTGGCGCATGACGCGGCTGCTCGGGCGCTGCTCGACGAGGGTTTGGCTGCGTTAGCGGATTTGAATGCAGAGGGGCAGAAGGAGTTGGGGGTGCGGCTGGCCGAGTTGTGCGCGTATCAGGACGTCGCCTATGCCCAGCGCTACTTGGGGTTTGTGCGCCAAGTGTGGGAAGTAGATCGGGGCTTGTTGCAGGGCTTGAAGTTTACGCGGGCGGTGATGCGGGGCCTGTACAAGCTGATGGCGTACAAGGACGAATACGAGGTCGCGCGGTTGGCGACGCGCAACGGCAGCGAGGAGCGGATGCGTGCCCTGTTCGATGGGGAGGTGAAAATCGTCCGGCAATTGCATCCGCCTACGATGCGGCGCTTGCTCAAGGGCAAGATCGGCTTTGGCAAGGGCCTGCGTCCGGCGCTGGTGCTGCTGAGCCGGCTCAAGGGGTTGCGCGGAACCGCCTTCGACATTTTCGGACGCACGGAGGCGCGGCGCTTGGAACGCGAACTGATTGGCTGGTACTGCGGGTTGATCGAAGAGGTCTTGCCGGTGCTGGCCGAAGAAAACTATGGGCTCGCCGTGGAAATCGCCGAATTGCCGGACGGCATTCGCGGATACGAGCACGTAAAAGAGGCGTCGGCTGCCCAAGCTAAGCAGCGAGCCGAGCGCTTGTTAGCGGAGTTTCGCTCATTAGAATAGGAGAAGAGGTACTCTATGTCTACGACTCTGAAACCAGAAATGGAGGCCCAAATCGAGGCCTTGGCGGAACGGTTGGCTCTTACTGACCCCGATGCTCACGAGCGGGTGCTGAAAATGGCCTTGGATGACTTGGACGCAAAAGTTCCTCCATTGAGGCGTAAGATGACGCCGGAAGAAATCACCGAGGAGAAGGCGCATTGGCTGGAAGTCGGTCGTCAGTTGCGTGAGAAATATCCTTACGATGACGACCATCCGCCGTCCAAAGTTTGGCAAGAGGAGCTATACGACGAGCAAGGGCTGCCGAAATGATGGTAGCCGATACCTCTGCGCTAATGGCCATACTGCTGAAGGAACAGGAGCATCAGGAATTTCTCGATGCGATGCTAAACGACGGGGAGGTGCTGGTATCTACGGCTACCGCCG
This sequence comes from Candidatus Latescibacterota bacterium, assembly GCA_022826515.1. Next base: position 13,530 of record JAJDUT010000112.1, on the reverse strand, counting down.
TCGAACTTATGATCGTCGCAATGGGGAAAGGCGATGCCTTCTACCAATCCGCCGTTCAGTTTCTAAAGCGGCCTTTTATCCGCCTGACGCCGCTGGACGAGACGCAACTATGGGCTGCCGTTAGAGCTTATCAGGGTTTCGGCAAACGCCGCCACCCGGCCAGTCTAAACTTCGGCGATACCTTTTCGTACGGGTTGGCTACGACTCGTCAGCTACCTCTGCTGTTCAAAGGCGACGATTTCGTGCAGACAGGCATTAGGGCAGCGGTGTAGCTCAAGAGCCGAAGTGCGATTGACTGGACTATTTTCTATCGTCCGCACGACGCAATTTATGTGGAATTATCGTCTGCTGCATCATCCTGTTGGTCACCGGAGGTTAGGGGTAGAAGAATGGCGTGAATTTCTTCTACTTCGCTTGGGCTAGTGACAAACCACTCTGCGCCTGGAGCCCCTTTCATTTGCTTGCCGTCCTTGGCCAAAAGTTTGTGTATTGCCTTCTCCAGTTCAAGCGGCTTGTTGGATACGAAGCGCGATTTTGGGCTTCTCTGGCATCGCTGTAGCCGCTTGTGATTCAACTCTGATGGCTGGGTCGTGCTCACTTTTGCCAATTTTGCATGGCCAAGAAGATTCTCCTCTCAATTTTGCCAACTGCCGATAAGCGGGATAGTAGTAGAGATAAACCGAACCTTTTCCAGATCCCACGGTCTTTTCTTCGGGAGAATCGGGTTGGTCGTTTTGGATAATTTCTTCCTCATCGGATACCTGAGGTGGTTCGACGCTTTCGACAGTCCTTGTTTCAAGGGAGTCGGAGTTTGAGCTGATTCGCCATATTCCTATGGAAGGATTTTCAGCTTTTCCTTCTAACTTCATATCGGCTAGCGTCTTCTTGAAAACGCCAACAGCTTGGCCTCGCGGTGGTGAGCCTCCTCGATCGCGGTGAATTTTGACTATGGTGTCAATGATCTTCTGCCTCTCAGCAATTTTACCCGAGAATTCCTCTATGATGAGCTCTCGGGCAATCAACCGTGTGAGGGGCATTCTAACATACTCATAGTTGTTGTTCATAATTGATTTCCCTTGTTGCGGTGTCTCCCTAGCTAGCTGATTACCCCTTAGTTTGGATCATTTCTGATCGGTTACTATCTGTACTAGAGATTGACCAAAACCGGTTGGCTCGTCCTCAGCGCTCGCCGTAGGCCGCTGAGCAGGGCTTGGCTAGAATCACCTGAATGCTCGCTCGGCGAATTCTCTTTTTCCAAGAAATCACGCAACCACGCTAGTTCCGCAGGTGGAGTTGCTGCGTCGGGTACGACGTGGGTTCCCTTGGTGCCGGCTAGGGCAATTCCACTGTGCACGGCACTGGACGAGATTACGCCGCCCCGGCCCAGCAAGGTCAACTCGGCGAGCGCTGACTGAGGGGCGACGACTAGCTGAATCGACGCACCGCTGGGAGCCGTGGCGGTCAGCACTACTTGGTAGGCTCGGCCGTGGCGGTTGGCGCAAAGATGTACCTGGGCAGGGCTTTCGCCCAGCAGGTCGCTGGCAAGAGCTAGCTGGCCACAGGCAGCCCACCACGCCGGTAGCAATCCCGGCTCTTGGACACCGGCTACGAGGCGCAGATAGACCGGCTCGGCAAAAGAAGGATCGCGCCGCTTCTGTAGTGCCTTGGCAAACAGGGGCGACCCGCGATGGACGCCGCCACTGGCGATGGGCTGGTCAGCCTTAGGTACTGGCCCGGCACAAAGGACGGCGACGCCGGCTTGGAGGCAGGTGTGGACGTCATTGTGAAGGTCTGCATACGGCGAGAGGAAGGCGCAGACGCGGGGGCTGGTTGCTTGGAGCATGGCTAGCAAGTCGCTGAAAAAGGGCAGGGCAGTGTCTGGGTGCCGACGCGCTGGATAGTACAAACCTTTGATCGGCAAGGCAGCGGCGAGTTGGTCGACGAGTGGGTTGAGGGCGGGATGGGCGCTGAGGGCGATAGTCATAGCTCTTGCTCCAGCGGCAGGTCAACGGCCGCGTTGCACTCGACGGCGCGGTAGCCAGCGAGAATAATTTCCATCAAATCCCGCGCTTGGCGCACGCCGTAGCGGGTCGGGCGGTCGTCGTCGATAGCGGCGACCAAATCGTCGAGCCCGGCTGCTAGGCCCGCTGTGTCCTCGGATAGGGCGGCGGTTGGGACGGGTGGGCCTCCGTGCCACTGCATGGGATCCTGAGGGTCGGGCTGATAGTCGTAGCCGGTGCTGTAGTCGCGCAGATAAGCGTCCAACGCTGGTCTTTTCGCGTCGATGGTGGCACTCTGGCGGGTGCCGATTAGGTACGCGCGCGATGGTCCGCCTTGGGGATGGGAGGCCGTGCCAATGCGACCGCCGCACAAGGTTGCCACGCGGCCGTCGGCATCAGTCATGGTCAGGGTGCCAAAATCGTCGCAGCCGTGGGTGCCGTGTTCGGGGAAGAAGAAGGCCCCGGCGTGGCCAACGACGTGGCGGATGGGGCCGAGGCATTCTTGGATGAGGCCGACGGCGTATGCTCCTACAGTTAGCAATTCTCTTTTGATATCGGGGTATTTCCACCGGCCACTGGGTGCGACGAAGGCGCGGCGTTGAGTTATCGGGCGCGGCCAGCCCTTGCCGAACATTACATCGACGTGGACGCCGAGCAGAGTGCCCAAATCGCCGCTGGCGAGGACTTGGCGGGTGTGCTGGGCGAGGGTGCCGTAGGCGTAGCCGGGGATGATCGCTCGGACGCCGGTGCGCTCGACTGCGGCGGCGGACGCTTCGGATTCGGCGAGGGTGGCTCCGGGAAACTTGTCGATCCACAGGTGCTTGCCAGCTTCGGCGGCGTGGATGATGAGTGCGGACCGCCGTTCGATCTCGCAGCCGACGCTGACGATATCGACGGCTGGGTCGTTGATGGACTCGTCTATGTTCTCTGAGTAAGGCACGCCGAGTTGGCCAGCCCATTGCTGATTGTAGGCGCGCAAGTCCGGGTCGATGTCGGGATAGTCGGCGACGCCGATGATGCGCAGGCGGGGATGGGCCTGATACAAGGAGATGAAGTGCTGCTGGTGGCTGTGTTTGCTGAAGCTGACCAGCAGAATACCGTAGGTTTCAGCGGGCATGGGATGGTTCCTCGTTGGTATATAGAGACGCACTGAACGCGAGATAGTATAATAGCCCTGCGGATGGACGCCAAAAGGACGCTTAGTGGTTAGTGGAGTTTGGTGGGTAAGTACCTGCTTTTCCTAAAAAAAGTGCTCGGAATTCGCACTTTTATCTTCATAAAAGTGCTATTTATTGTATTTTTATCTTCATAAAAATGCTGCTTCCCCATCGAATAGGAGTGATTCTTTGCAACGCTTATTGATCGACGATCTGGTAGAATGGAAACGGCAACCGGAGCGCAAGCCAGTATTGCTCGACGGCGCACGTCAAGTCGGCAAGACCTACCTGATCGAACAGCTTTTCGGGCCGCAGGAGTTCCGCCAAGTGCATAGACTCGATTTCCGGCTGGAGCCGGGGCTGGCGGAGTTGTTCGCCGATAGCCTCGACCCGCGGGTCGTGCTATCAAACATCGAGCTGCGCTTTAATGTGGACATCGATGTGGAGCAAGATCTCATTTTCTTCGACGAGGTGGGAGAGTGTCAAGCCGCGGTCGATTCGCTCAAGTATTTTGCTGAAGATCTCCCCCAAGCGTTTGTCTGCGCCTCCGGCTCCAACATCGGTCTGCTCGACTCGTTTCCGGTCGGCAAGGTCCAGCAGTTAGAGCTGTTTCCGCTGTGCTTTGAGGAATTCCTGATGGCCGCCGAGCAGCCGAGACTTTTGCAGGCGTTTCGAGCGCAACGGCGCGGACAGACCATTCACCAACATCTATGGCTCTTCCTACTCGCGTACTACTTCGTCGGTGGTATGCCGGAAGCGGTGGCTGAGTGGTTTGCTGTGGAGGGCAGTATCCGCGAGCGAGTTGAGCGGGTCGGGCAAATTCACCGCGATCTCATCGTGGGCTACCAACGCGACTTTGGCAAGTATGCTGGCAAGCTCCACGCGCAACACATTGATGAAGTGTTTGCGAGCGTACCGCGTCAATTGGCCGCCTGCCAGGACGACTCCGTGCAGCGTTTTAGGTTCAGGGATGTAGTCGAGCGGAAGCGGCGCTACCAAGAGTTGCGCGGCCCTATTGACTGGCTGGAGACAGCCAAGCTGGTGCGGAAGTGCTATCCCATTAAGGGAAGACCCCAAGTCCCGCTATGGGCGCAGGCGCGGCAGAATATTTTCAAGCTCTACCTATTTGATGTGGGGTTGCTTGGCTACATGCTTGGGCTGAGATATGCTGACCAGCAGGCACAGAGCCTCAGCTTCAAGGGCTACATTGCGGAAAACTTTGTTCAGAACGAACTGAGTGTGCGCGTGGCATACCCCACGTTCGGCTGGGAACAGGCCAACGCCCAAGTGGAGTTTCTCCATCGCGGCCACGATGGAGAGGTCATCCCTGTCGAGGTAAAAAGTGGTACCCGCACCCGTGCTCGCAGCTTGCGGTCCTACGTGGAGCGCTATCGGCCGCGGCGCGCCATTAAACTCATTGGCGGTCCTGGTGGTGAGGGCGAAGGTCTAATTGAAACTTGGCCGTTGTATTACGCACAGCACTTGCGCGACCTGTAGCACCGGCTAGGAGGCGAATTCCGCCTTATGACGGAGTTGACGGGAGAGCGATTGGCTATCGGTGGTACGAGACCGCGTGCCAAGGAGCCCCTCGCGCTGCCAATAGGCGACCAATTCTGCACCCGTGGCTGGCGCAGCCTCAACAGACGACCTAGTGGAGAGAAGACGTAAGACGTACTCAGCGAGAGATACCCCCATTTGTGTAGCTTCCGTTGTCAGTTCACGTTCCAATTCTTTGGGTAAGTCGAGCCTGATACTCATAGTCGGTCTCCTTGGCTTTCTCTACTTCTGCTATCGCTGAATTAGGTAATGACGATAGCAGCGCCGATACCTCTGATATACGGCAAAAGCGCCTTGGGCCGCAATCAGCTTGACAGCGGTCGGCCCTCAAGCCTATCCTAGCAGATCCACACAAGGAGGGAATAATGGTCAATATCGGCATTGTCGGCATCGGTTTTATGGGCATGACCCACTACAAGGCTATGGCCCAAGTCAACGGGGGCCAGGTTGCAGCCATCGTCTCCCGCGATCCCAAAAAGCGCGCGGGGGACTGGAACGACATTCAGGGCAATTTTGGCGACAGCGGGGGCGTGCAGGACTTGTCGGGCATACGCTGCTATGAAACGTTGGACGAACTGCTCGCCGATGGGGAGATAGACTTGGTGGATATATGTCTGCCGACGAACATGCACGTCGAGACTAGCATCCGCGCTTTATCTGCGGGCAAGCACGTGCTATTGGAAAAGCCCATTGCATTGGCCCTAGACGCCGCCGACCAAATTGTGGCAACGGCTGAGGAACACCAGCGGCAGTTTATGGTTGCCCACGTGCTGCGGTATTTTCCCGAATTCCGGCTGATCAAACAGCTCGTCGCCGACGCGGAGCACGGCCCCGTGCTCGCCGCTCACTTTAAGCGGATCATCTCGCGCCCGGCGTGGTGGGCACCAGAAGACTTAGAACGCACCGGTGGCCCCGCAATCGACCTGCACATCCACGACTCGGACTTTATACAGTTTTTGTTTGGGATGCCCACGGCGGTCAGCGCGCAAGGATACATTGGTCGGGGCGAGACGGTCGAGTACATCAACGTCCACTACCAGTACGACGGCCCAATGGCCATCAGCGCCGAAGGTGGCTGGTTGGCGCAACAGGGCTGTCCCTTTGAGCACGGCTATGACGTGTACTTTGAGGAGGCCACGCTCAAGTACAACTCGTCTTGGGGAGAACCGCCGCAACTGTTGACCAAGGACGGCGAAGTCAGTACGCCATCACTGCCGGGTGAGGACGGTTTCGTCGGCGAGTTGCAGGAAGCCGTGAATGCGATCGCGCAAGGCAGGGCGTCGCAGGAGATAGGTGGTCAGAGCGCGCGGAACTCGCTGCTGTTGTGTTTGAAGGGAATTGAGTCGGTGAAGACGGGGGAGAAGGTGGCGATCTAGCTAATACCCTTCGTGCGCCTCCATCCCATGAAAGGCACTGGATTCAATGTAATACAGGGCATAAGCCAGACTGATTCCCACGAGGAGGGAGACGATGAGCTTGCCGCGATCGTGGCTGTGGAAATGAATCTCTGGTAGCAAGTCGCTCAAGGCAATGCACAAAAACGCGCCCGCCGCAAAAGCCAGCACATAGCCAACTGTTGCCCCTCCTTTTAAGCCAAGCAATTCCACACCTCCAAAGCTCGCTATAGCCACCACCGGGCACAGGATGGCAAAGCCGACATTGGTCCATGTCCGGGCGCGCTGGCTGTGACCGGCGGACTTCATCATGCTGATAATGGAGTACGCATCGAGCGGCTTGTGCAGTAGAATGGCGAGAAATACCCCTAGTCCCGCCAATGCGACTCCGTCTTCATGCGGCGGCCCTATCTGCATGATGGTACCCAGCGCGATCCCTTCGGTCACGGTGTGTACCCCTAGGCCTATAGCAACGCCGAACAAACTCCGCGAATGGACGACACCGTGGCCGTGATCGTGGTCATCGTACAGATCGCTCGCCTCACTGCTGAAATCGTGCTGATGAAAGTGAAAGATGCGCAACAAGAAAATCATCAGGACCATGCCGAGCACCATCCATCCCACGGCTCTTTCGACAATGCCTGTCCCGGAAATGCGCTCGAGGCTGTGGGGTAGCAGGTGAAACATGGCGACGCCGAGGATGAAGCCGGCCACCAGACTCATCACGATCTGAGTGCGCGTGTGCGTCATGGTACCTAAGCCCGCCAATTTCCCGCCGAGAAAGGAAGCGGCAAAGATGGCGACTGAGTAGGCCGACAAAACCAGTAGAGCGTTTGCATCCATGATGGCTATAACCGGAAGCTAGTTGGGTAGCCGACGGTCGCGGCTTCCTGTAACGAATCAGGCCAGAGAGAAGGAGCCCCAACAGAAGCATGGGGGCTAGCAGTAAAAAGAAGGACCAGAGAAAGGCAAAAAAACTGGCTGATATCCCAAAAAATTCAAAGGTCATTGTGATAAGAAGGAAACATTGCCTAGAAAGGGCAAGCCTCCTAAAGTTGCGTTTTTTTTGACAGACCACTAAAATCAAAGGTTATGCTAACGCGGAAAGCGGACATCTCGATAGGCTCGCCGTCCGCGCTGGTCCTGCTGGTGCTGACCGTGCTCTTTGCGGCTGTAATCGGCGGCCTACCCTTCGGCCACCAGCTTTTCCACGAGGGCCTCGGCGAGCCTGCGGACTGCCCAGCGTATCTATTGCAGAGCAGCCTATCGCTCCTTTTTTTGGGCTTGGCGCTCGTGCTCGTGGGGTTGAATGCCTCTAGGGCAAGCCCGTCTGCTCCGCGCACAGTACCGTTACCTCTTTTTACCCCTCGCTTTACTCATCTCAACCGAGGCCCGCCCCGGTGCTAGTGCATCCACGCTGGTAAATCGCCTCAGTGCGTGGGTGCCTTTCTCCAGAGCTAATTCGCATACCATTAAACTCCCGTTCTGTGTGCCAGAGTGTACATGGACGGTCAAACCATTGGAGACTAGCACCATGTTCAAAAGAAGTATGTCTGCGTTGAGCATTTTCGCCTTGGCCCTCTTTGTTGCAAGCTGCGGCGACGACGACAATCCCGTCGATCCTGACCACCATGATGAACATGCCGAGGCCATCGGCCTGATTATACGCGATAGCGGCACTGAAATCGTCCGCGTTGAAAGCGGTGATGTGACCGGCGAGATCGAGGTTGGCCACGGCAAGGAAACCGCTCTGCTGTCCGTGCGCTTTATCGCCGAAGACGGCGACCTCTTTACCCCAGACGAAGACGATGAATATGCCCTCGGTTGGGAAATTGCCGACGAGAGCATCGCCGAAGTCGAGCATCATGCCGAGGACGGAGCTTGGGCTTTTCACATCCTCGGCTTAGAGGAAGGTGAGACTACCATCCGCATCAAAATCAACCACGAAGGCCACGCCGATTTCGTCTCGCCGGAGATTGAGATTCACGTCAGCGAGGACGGACCCGGTGAGGAACACGACGATCACGACGACGAAGGGTAAAGCGGTTAGACCTGCATAGGTAAAAGCGACGCGGGACCGGACGCAAGCACCGGTCCCGCGTACTTATGTCAAACTCAATTGGATAGTTGCGTTTTTTTGTCAAACCACTAAAATCTAAAGATCATGCTAACGCGCAAAACGGACCTCTCGATAGGCTCGGCGTCCTCGCTGGCGCTGCTGGTGCTGACCGTGCTCTTTGCGGCTGTAAGCTGTGGCCTACCCTTCGGCCACGAGCTTTGCCACGAGGGTCACGTCGAACCTGAGAACTGCCCGGCTTGCCTGTTGCAGAGCAGCCTATCGCTCCTTTTTGGGGGCTTGGTGCTCGCGCTCGTGGCGCTGAATGCCGCTGAGGCAAATCCGTCCGCGCCGCGCACAGTACCGTTACCCCTTTTTACCCCTCGCTTTACCCATCTCAACCGAGGCCCGCCCCGGTGCTAGTGCATCCACGCTGGTAAATCGCCTTAGCGCGTGGGTGCCTCTCTCCATATCCATTTCGCGTACCATTAAATTCCCGGTCTGCGTGCAACGCCTTAGGGAAGTGCGCGTGGACGGTCAAACCATTGGAGACTAGCACCATGCTTAAAAGAAGTATGTCTGCGTTGAGCATTTTCGCCTTGGCTCTTTTTGTTGCGAGTTGCGGCGACGACGACAATCCCGTCGATCCTGACGACCATGATGACCATGCCGAGGCCATCGGCCTGATTATACGCGATAGCGGTGCTGAAATCGTCCGCGTTGAAAGCGGTGAGGTGACCGGCGAGATTGAGGTTGGCCACGGCAAGGAAACCGCTCTGCTGTCCGTGCGCTTTATCGCCGAAGACGGCGACCTCTTCACCCCAGACGAAGCCGATGACTATGCCCTCGGTTGGGAAATTGCCGACGAGAGCACCGCCGAAGTCGAGCATCATGCCGAGGACGGAGCTTGGGCTTTTCATATCCTCGGCTTAGAGGAAGGCGAGACCACCATCCGCATCAAGATCAACCACGGAGACCACACCGATTTCGTCTTGCCGCCGATTGAGATTCACGTCAGCGAAGACGGACCCGGTGAGGAACACGACGATCACGATGATGAAGGATAAAGCGGTTAGATCGGCTGCGGCCTTCATAGGTAAAAGCGACGCGGGACCGGAGGCAAACTCCGGTCTCGCGCACTTATGTCGAGGTCAATTGGATAGCCGACAGATAAAAGCCACAGGCCGTAGGATACTTTGGAAGCTCACAGCCATAATCGGCCTAGCAGTAAGTTCCGCTTGGGGAGACCAGACTGGTTCGCTAGCCGGTCACGTGATCGACGCCGAAAGCGGCCAATCCGTCGGTTGGACTACTGTCGTCATCGAGGGGCTCGAACGAGCGCGGATGAGCGACGCCGAGGGGTACTTCTTTTTCGCCAACGTCCCCTCTGGCGCGCACGTCTTGCAAAGCCTACACGTCGGCTACCGCGAGGAGCGCTTTAAGGTCGAGGTCGTCGCTGGGGATACCACCCACGTCGATCTAGTTATCGGCCATGAGTCCCTGCAGGTAGAGGGGATTCTCATCGAAGGCGAACACAGGAGCGCTGTTTCTCCACTCCAAGCACCCGAAATTGTCTTCAGCGGTAGCAAGCTGCGGCAGAATTTGAGCCGCACCATCGCCGAGACCATCGCCTACGAGCCGGGCATTGCCCAGCGCTCGATGGGCCCCGCGCCTGCGCGTCCGGTGCTGCGCGGGCTGGGCGGCGACCGCTTGCTGATGGTCGAAGACGGTGAGCGCACTGGTGATTTGTCTGCTACCTGTTCGGACCACGCCGTGGCTATCGAGCCGATGACCACCGAGCGCATTGAGGTCGTGCGCGGCCCCCACACCTTGCTCTACGGCTCCAATGCTTTAGCCGGGGTCGTCAACGTGGTGCGCGGGTACGTGCCCTCCGAGCGTCCCGATGGTTTGGGGGGATCTGTGACGTATCAAGGGGAGAGTGTCAATCGAGGTTTGTCCGGCGGCCTGACCCTTGAACAGCCGCTTGGCCCACTGGCCCTGCGCTTCGACAGCAGTCTGCGCAATGCCGACGATATTGCCACGCCGCGTGGGGTACTCGCCAATACGGACATCCGCACGGGCAATGCTTCGGTCGGCCTGAGTCTGGTGCGTCCTTGGGGGCACGTGGGCGCGTCCGGGAGCTTGTACAACTCCGACTACGGCATCCCGCCCGATCCGGAGGGCGGCCACCCGAACGGCATATCCATTGATCTCCAGCGCCAGCACCTCGAAGGGCGCGGCGAAATTGTCACCGGACCGGACTGGCTCCAGCGCCTAGAATTGCACCACTCGTTTTCGCGCTATCAGCACGGCGAATTCGAAGCTAGTGGTGCCTTGGGGCTGGAGTTCGGTGTGCTCACGCACAACAGCGGTGCGCTAGCCCACTTGGATCGCATGGGGCCTTTTGAAAACGGCGCGATTGGCTTGTGGTACGAGTACCGCAACTATGCTGCGGCCGGGCTCAACTATACGCCGCAGGCCGAGGAATACGCCGGTGCGCTGTTCGCGTACCAGGAGTGGGAGCATGGGCCTTGGGCAGCCAATGCGGCCTTGCGCGTTGATGCCCGCCGCGTCGAGCCGCGCGAGGAGCGCTATTCGCGCCGGGTCGGCAGCATCCAGACGCGCGACTTTGCCGGGATGTCTGCTGGTTTGTCCAATCACTATCGCGCCAGTTCGACTTTGACATTGGGCACGACCTTGATGCGCACTTTTCGCGCTCCCGGCATTGAAGAGTTGTTCTCCGAAGGACCGCATCTGGCCGCCTATTCGTACGAGGTGGGCAATGGCTCCCTCGACAGCGAACGCGGCCTAGGTTTGGAACTGTTCGCCGACTACGACCGCGAAAAAGGCCATGTACACTTGGCCGTCTTCCGCAACGCGATCAATGGGTACATTTTCCCCAAGAACACTGGCGAGCGCAGTCTGCGGCGCGCTGATCTTTTTCTCTACCGAACCGTGGGGGAGCGCGTCCTCATGTACGGTGCCGAAGTTACCTTCGATTGGCATCTGGTGGAGCCTTGGAAAGTAGCCGGTACCCTCAGCTATGTGCGGGGCCGACTCATTGACCTAGACGACGAACCTCTGCCGCGTCTGCCGCCCCTACAAGGGCATCTGGGCCTGACTTGCGAACCCACTGAGGCGCTGAGTGCGACTATTGACGTGCGCTTGGCTGCGGAACAGGACCAGGTCGGCGAGTTTGAAGAGCCTACGGAAGGCTACGCAGTGCTGGATCTTTCGAGCCAGTACTACGTGCAGTGGGGGGGCCGTCTGCACACCTTCGCCCTAACCTTGGAAAACGCCACCGACGCGGTGTATCGCAACCACCTCAACCGCGTCAAAGATATCCTGCCCGAGCCAGGCCGCAACCTGCGCCTGCTGCACAAGATATTCTTCTAAGAATTCGTCTGGATTCACTCACCGGACTATGGGATTGCACAGAATGACCTTTGATTTTCTTGGGATATTAACCAGTTTTTTCGCCTTTCTCTGGTCTTCCTTTTTACTGCTAGCGCCCATGCTTCTGCTGGGGCTCCTTCTGTCCGGCCTGATCCACGTATTCATTTCCCGTCAGGCCATTCTCCGCTGGCTCCGCGACGATAGTCTAAAATCCGTGACCATGAGTTCGGCCATCGGCGTACCCGTGCCGCTGTGTAGTTGTTCGGTCGTGCCCGTGGTGGCCGAGATGCGTAACAAGGGGGCGTCCCGTTCGTCCTGCATGTCTTTCCTGATTACCGCGCCGGAGACGGGTGCGGATTCGATTTTAGTCACCAACGCCTTTTTCGGACCCATCGTTGCCATTGTTCGGCCCATCATCAGCTTCATCACCGCAGTCGTCGCCGGTATCTTTTGCATCGGATTGATAAGAGACGACCGCGACGAAGCCAAGGCGAGCGACCACGACCACTATCACGACTGTGACCACGATCATCACCAATCCCTCATAGCTGAAAGGGATGATTGCTATGTCAGCCCTTCGCAACTGAAGGTTTTACTAGTCAATTGGTTGAAGGGAATCACGGGCAGAAAATCCACCGCAGAAGTCCCCACCGACAAGCAAGAGCTTGACCTCAAAAAGCTGGTCAAGCACGTCTTTCGCTATGGCTTCATTGAGATCGCCGACGACATTCTCTTTGCGCTGCTGGTGGGGGTCGTGCTGGGCGGCGTGCTCTTTTTGGCGCTTCCGAGCGATCTGATGGCGCATGAGTATGCCCGCTGGCTGGCCTATCCGGTCATGGTGCTGATCAGCATCCCTCTCTACATCTGCGCCTCCGCCAGTACTCCAATCGCCGCGGCGCTGGTTGCCAAGGGGGTCAGTCCCGGCGCGGCGCTGATTTTTCTGATGACTGGACCGGCCACCAACACGGGCACCATCGCCATCATCGTCAGCCGATTTGGCTCTCGCTTCGCATCCATTTACGTCGCCGCCGTTATCGCGGTTACAGTCGTTCTCGGCATCGCCATTGACGCGCTGCTGCTAGCCGTTGGTCTGGCGATTTCCGTGAATCTCGACGCCTCCCATGCGCCGGCCATTCAGTTCCTGCAATGGGGCAGCGCTTTGCTTCTCATTGCCCTGATCGTCTGGCGCTTCCAAGCCGGTGCTCTGCGCCGTGGCTACGATGATATGCTATTCAATCTTCGCTTCCGGCCCAGCATGGGCGATCGGGACCTGTCAGCGCGAGACCTCAGCAGTGGCAAGTCTTAACTGTTAAAGGAGAATTCTATATGAACACACCGCGCAAAGTACCTAAAGTGCCTCTGTCAGAGAGACTTCCCGTTACTGTCCTGTCCGGCTTTCTCGGCGCAGGCAAGACCTCTCTTCTCAACAACATGCTCAACAACCGCGAGGGCATGCGCGTCGCGGTGATCGTCAACGATATGAGCGAAGTCAACATCGACGCGGCGCTCGTTGAGCGCGGCGGTGCGGAACTCTCGCGGACCGAGGAGAAGCTGGTCGAGATGTCGAACGGCTGCATCTGCTGCACGCTGCGAGACGACCTGCTCGCCGAGGTCTCACGGCTCGCGCAGGAGAGACGCTTCGACTACCTGCTCATCGAGTCCACTGGGATCTCGGAGCCCATTCCGGTCGCGCAGACCTTCACCTTCGAGGACGAAAACGGTGTGAGCCTGAGTCAGGTTTCGCGCCTCGACACCATGGTCACGGTCGTGGACGCGGCGAGCTTCCTGCGGGACTACAACGCCGCCGAAGCGCTCCAAGACCGCGGTGAGTCGCTGGGCGAAGAAGATCACCGGACGGTGACCGACCTGCTCATCGACCAGATCGAGTTCGCCGACGTCATCGTGCTCAACAAGATCGATCTCGTGAGCAACGACCAGGCTGGCGAGGTCAAGGCTATCGTGAAAGCGCT
>JAJDUT010000061.1 GCA_022826515.1 Candidatus Latescibacterota bacterium | reverse complement strand
ACTAAGCGTGAGGGGTGTCTTACTCCCGCACGGTGCAGCGGGCACGAGGGGCCTGCTCACCCAATGACGGACGACGCGCCCCGCACGCATACCGTTCAGATTGGCCCTTCTGAACGGATTTGGCAACATACAAATGACACCGGACGGGACGGTAGGAAACCGCAGATAACGATAGCTGCGTAACATCAGCGAGGGTATAGAAACTCAAGAGCGGAGTTTGGGATTTTCCGCGTGCCGCCGACGGTCGCGTCGGGTCTTCTTGGCCAGCGCACGCTGGAAGGATTCCTCCAAGTCGACCCCAGTCTGATTGGCGAGGCATAGGAGGACGAAGAGCACGTCGGCCATCTCCATGCCGAGGTCGGCTTCCTCGCCCTCCTTAAAGCTCTGCTCTCCATAGGTGCGGGCCATGATCCGCGCTAGCTCGCCGACTTCCTCCATCAGCACGGCCGTATTGGTCAACTCGGAGAAGTAGCGCACGCCGACGTCGGCGATCCACTCGTCCACCGCTCGTTGGCAGGCGCGGAGGGTGTGCTCAGGCGCGAGTTGGCTCATAGGGAACGGGTGCCAGACCGTCTTGCTGGCGTTGGGCATTGACCTCGTCTAAGCGCCAAGGCACAGCCGATCCGTCGGTGCGAAAGCGCTTGTAGTAGCCGCCTTTGAAGCGGGAGATGGGCATCAGCGGCGCGGCGGGCCGCAGTTCGGCTAGGGCCTCTCGACTGAGGGCCATGCCGCTGGCGAGATCAACTACCTCGATTTGCTCGGGGTCAATGGTCCCCAAGCCGCGGGCGTGGGCGAATTGCAGATAGGGGGTGGCCTGTGGATCGAGGCCCATTAGGTAGGTGGCGACTGTATCTACGTGTACCTCGTTGACGCCGACCACAGCCCAGCCGAGGGGGTAGTTGGCCCCTTCGTTAAACGCCGTGCCGTCGCGGCCGACAAGGCCATCTACCACTGAAAGCCGCGGCATCCCCAAACCGCGCAGCGCAACCAATAAATCGCAGAGCTTGTGATAGAAGCGGTCTTCAAAGAGGCTGAAGCCGCTATCGGTCAGCCGCCACAGGTCCTCTGCGTAAGGCTTGTCCACCTCTTGGATCGCGCACAGGTGCCGCTCGGGCTTGGCGATGATGCCCATTAGGTTTTTAATCGACAAGGTCGTGCAGCCCAAGTTGTGGCACTTGGCGAGGGGGACGTTGAAGAAGAAGGCGCAGTCGGTCACTTCCCGGTACAGGGGATAGCGCTCGTACACCACGCCATCGGCGACCTCGACGACGCGGGAATCCTCGTCGGTGTTCATTTCTGCGAGCCGCACGCCCCGCGTCTCGGTCATGGCGCGGTAGCCGCACAGTGCCCAAGTGTGCCCGGCCGTAGGGTTCTCCCCGGACTGGCCGTCGGCAACTACCATGCGCTCGGCGGGTACGCCGCGGTCGCGCAGGGCGTCGAGCAGACCGCCGACAAACCCGGGGTGGGTAATGACGCGCTTTTCCGGTGGGTAGAGCACCGTGGCGTTGGGCTTGAGCAAGATGGTGCCGGCGTCAGGTAGCGGCACCTCGAGGGCGGCGAGAGTGCGATGGGCCAACTCCCGGTAGGTTGCAAAGGGAGCGTCGGCGCGGTCGATGGGCGAGCGCGCTAAATACACTGTGTCGGGATTTACGATCATGGTGCTCTCCTATGTAGTGATAGACAAGCAAAAAAAAGCGGTCGGGAGCCGCAAGCTCTCGACCGCTTATTAGCGTTGGATGCGCAACGCGTCTCAGTGTCTTTCGATGTCAGCGTCCAAGGCCCGCAGGCGGCGCTCAATGTGGGCATGCCCTCGGTCGAGTTGGTAGAGGTTGCCGATCTCGGTGCAGCCCTCGGCCGCTAGACCGGCGAGTACGCAGGCGGCTCCGGCGCGAATGTCCATGGCCTTGACCTTGGCCCCTTTGAGCTGAGCTGGCCCGTGTACCAACACCAAGTGGTCCTTTTCCGGCGCAAGGCGAGCGCCGAAGGAGCGCAGGGCCTTGACGTGGCCGAGGCGATCTTCGAATACGGTCTCGCGGATGTAGCTGTCGCCTTTGGCCATGCACGCCAAGGCCGTTATCCCAGGCTGTAGGTCCGTTGGGAAGCCAGGGTAAAAGGTGGTGACTACGTTGATCGGCGACAAGGTTTCTGGCCCGCGCACCCGCATCCACGCCCCTTCCTCTGTCATCTCGACGCCCATTTGCTGGAGCTTGGCTTCAAAGACGTACAGGTGATCGCGCTCCACGCCTTTGAGGGCAATGTCGCCGCCGGTAATTGCGCTCGCCATCATCATCAGACCGGCATCGAGTCGATCGTACATGATCGTGTGCTCGGCACCTACTAACTCGCGGACTCCCTTGATATGCACTCGCCGCGTACCGACCCCTTCGATTTGGGCACCCATCTTTTGCAGCAGCGATGTAAAATCGACGATCTCTGGGTCGGAGGCCGCGTTTTCGATTGCGGACTCACCCGCTGCTAGGCAGGAGGCCATAACGAGGTTTTCCACCCCGGTATGGCTGGGCACATCGCAGTACATAAAGGCACCGGATAGCTGCTTGGCCACCACGCCGATGCCGCCGCCGTTGACGCCTTCGATTTCGGCACCGAGCCGGGCAAAGCCGCGATAGTGATAGTCGGTTGGCCGCGAGCCAATCGTGCAGCCGCCGACCTCTTGGATCCAAGCGCGGCCAAAGCGGGCCAACAGCGGACCGACGAAAAGCAGCGAGGCGCGGAAGCGATTGGTCAAATCTGCGGGAAGCTGGGTTTCTTTGACATCGCGTGTGTCTAGGATGGCTACGCCTGCGGTGGCATCGTAATCGACGCGCGCGCCGAGCCGGCGCAACACTTCTAAGGCCACCAATACGTCGTTGACCGGGGGGACCCGGTGCAAAACGGTTTGCCCTTCAGTGGCCAACAGCGAAGCGGCCAACATGGGCAAAGCGGCGTTTTTGGAGCCTTGGACCTCAACCTCACCTTGGAGAGGACGTCCGCCGCGCACGAAAAGAACTTCGGTAGAACTCATTACTACTCCTGAAGTTAAGATGACGGGCAAACACACCAAGAGGAGGGGGATATTCCGAATGTAACATTGGGTATGCGGTTCGTCAATCGCTCAATGCTTTGCTTGACAGAGAGGGGCGCATCTCTATATTCCACCAAACGCAAAATCGTTTCTATCACGCCAGAAAGGAATTTCAATCATGGCTGAAGCCCCCCATATCGTCGCCTATTTGAAGCCGGTTTGCGGCTGGAGCAATAGCGTGCGCACCACCTTCGCCAAATACAGCTTGGCATACGAAGACAAAGACATTATCAACAATCCCGATATTTACGCTGAGATGGTACAGAAAAGCGGCCAGCCCCTCTCGCCCTGCGTCGAGATCAACGGCCAGATGCTAGCCGATGTCGATGGCAGTGAGGTCGAGGCGTGGATGCTGGCAAACGGAGTCGTAGAGCCGGTCTCGGCCTAATCGCCCAGCCGGCTCAACACGCGCCGCATACCCTCGCACAGGTTGGGCTGCTCGTGGTTGAGCGGCCCGCTCGCCGCGCGGCGAATCAGCGTCAACGCGCCCCATAGCGGGCCGTCGCTAGCTTTGAGCGGCAACACGTAACTAAAGCCGATAGACCCGCCTTCAGCCCCCTCTAGGAGGAATCGCACCACTCCTGCTGGCAGGGGGCTTTCTTCGTCGGCGCTGGCCTGTCCCACTAGCAACAACGCGGAGTGCCCGACCCCGTCCTGATCGGCGAAGGAGCGCACGCCGTCTTGTTCTAACACCCGTTGTAAAACCTCGGCTCCCGCGCCAGCCGTGTGGACTACCCCTTGGCCGACGCGCTCGTATACGATGGTGTCTGCCGCTTCAATACCCAGCAGCAAGTCCATGCCTTGGATTACGGCCTCGTCTGGAGACATCGCTTCGAGCGAGGCGACGATGTGGGGGGGAATGGCAGCGGGTTCGGGCATGTTAAACGGGATGATTGAGACGGGCATGGCGCATCCTTGACAATGCAAATGAAGGGGCTTTAATTTTAATTTTCCTTTTGGTGGCGCTTTAGCTCAGTAGGTAGAGCAGGAGACTGAAAATCTCTGTGTCCGCGGTTCGATTCCGCGAGGCGCCACCACTATTATAACTAGCCCCTCAGCTTGCACAAGCTGAGGGGCTGTTTGCATTTGTGCGGTTCACCGCGCATCGCGCTTTATTTGTCCCCAACTTGTGGACTGCACTGCCGTGGCGGGAAGCTCGCGCGCAGCGCAGCGAAATCCGACGATGATGTAGGTCACTGAAGGCGGCAGCCCGCTGCGGTCGGTGGCACGCAGGCGATACGGATCGCTGCTCATTGACCCACCTCGCAGCACTCGGCTGATACCTGTATCCGGCCCCTGCGGGTCGCGCTCGGGACTTTGCGCGTAGTAATCCTCGCCGTACCAATCCACCACCCACTCCCAGACATTGCCGCCCATATCGTAGGCCCCATAGGGAGAAACCCCGCGCTGATAAGAGCCGACCGGGGCCGAGTCGAAAAACCCGTCGCTGGCATCGCCGCGGCAGCAGCCTTTTTTGCCGTAGTTGGCCCGGCTGCGGTCGATGGAATCGCCCCAGGGGTAGATGCGGCCGTCAATGCCGCGGGCGGCCTTTTCCCACATGGCCTCGGTCGGCAACTGCATGCCGGCCCAAGTGCAATAGGCGCGGGCACCGTACCACGAGACTTCGGCGACCGGCCGCTGTGCGGTGCCGGGAACGGCTGTGTATCCCGCGTCGTTGTAGAGGATCTGCACGTCGGAGTCGCGCACATCGAGCAGCAGGTGTCCTTCCTCGTCTGCGTTGCGGTCAATGTCGTTCAAAAAGGCCGCGTACTGGTCGTTGTTGACCTCAAAGCGGTCGATGTAGAAATCGTCGAGGTAGATTTGGTGAACCGGCTGCTCGTCCGCCCGTCCCGCGGCCGATCCCATTGCAAAATAACCGGCGGCGACGCGGGCCAACTCGTGCATGGTGCCAGCCGACGTCTGCACTTGGACTATCTCTTGGGCTAAGACGCTTGGTGCCCATGTCAACAAGCACCAAAGAATTCTGCTGCGTGCCATATCGCCTCTGCTGCATTGCCTTTATTCGCCGCGAGCCGTTGATTTACCGCCCTATACATAACCGACCTCTCCCGTTTCGTCAAAAAAGAAATTGGTCTCCACTCACCGCGAGGCGCTGGCGCTTTTCAACCGCGACGTGCGCTTGGTGCTGTTCAGCCAAGCCTTGATCGGCTTTACGATTTTCGGCGGCGTCTATACCGTCCTGCTCAATCTCTATCTTTTGCGCCTAGGCTATGGCCCCCAATTGATCGGCCAAGTCAATGCCGTTGGCGCATTGTCGTTTGCCCTCTTGAGCATGCCCGCGGGCCTGTTGGCCAACCGCTGGGGGGCGCGTCGGAGCATGATCGTCGGCATGGTGGTCGCCGCCCTCGGTTTTGGCTTGTTGCCCCTCAGCGAGTTTGCTCCTACCGCCGCGCAGCTCGCTTGGATCATGGCGGCGTATGCCCTCGGCGTCCTCGGCAATACGCTCTTCCTCGTTTGCTCGATTCCCTTCCTGACGCTGATCTGCCCGCCGCGCCTGCGCAATCACGTGTTCTCGACTCAGGTGGCGCTGTGGCCGCTGGCGGGTTTTGCCGGTAGTCTGTGCGGCGGCCTGCTGCCCGGCCTGTTCTCCGCGCTCCTCGGCCTGCCCGAAGACCACCCGGCCCCCTATCGCTATCCGCTGCTGCTGGCCGCTGGCGTGTTATTCATCAGCGCCGGTGCTATTGCTGCAACCCGCTCCCGTCCGCCCAAACCGCCCGCTAGGGAACGCGGCGAGGCGACGCCCTTTCCCTTGGCTATCGTCCTCGCCTTGAGCTTGGTCACCTTCCTGCAGATGGCCGCGGAAAACAGTCTCCGCGTCTTCTTCAATGTCTATATGGACGACGGCCTCGGGGTCTCCACGGCGCTGATCGGCAGCTTGACTGCCGGGGGTCAGCTCCTAGCCGCCTGTACTGCGCTGGCCGCTCCTGCGCTCAGTCGGCGTTTTGGGAGAGTGCCGGTGATAACCGTGGGGGCTGGGGCGATGGTGCTGTGCCTCATACCGATGGCCTTGATCGCCCATTGGGCGGTGGCCGGAGCCGCCTGTATGGCCTTGGTCGCTCTCAGTTCGGTCCGCCGCTCGGTCTATATCGTCTTTCAGCAGGAGCTGGTCCCCGAGCGCTGGCGGGTGACTATGAGTTCGGCGCTGACTATGGCCTACGGCATCAGCATTGCTAGCGTTTCGCTCGGCGGCGGCTGGATGATCGACGCGCTGGGGTATCGGGCGTTGTTTTTGTGCAGTGCCGTGATTACGGCCGCGGGCGTGCTCTACTTTCAGGGCTACTTCCGCATCCCGCGCGGCGAGTACGCCAAACGCCTGGCAGGCGAGGGCGCGTGAACGCTTATTTTGCGCCTTTCAGCACCAACACCTCGTAGGTGATCGGCGCGGATACGCGCTCCATCTTCACCCCGAATTGCTCGCGCAAATAATTTTTCCGCTAGTCGAAATTCACAGCACCTTGACCGGCGTCAGCCAATTTGCGCGTTCAATCGCATCCGCCGATCCCAGCACCGCAACCCGACCCGCTGCGCCGACTTGGTCCAGCACGGCAGCAAACTCCGCAAAGTGCTCGGCCTTGGTGCCCAAGACTTGGTCGCGCATTTGCTGGCGATAGTCGTCGTCGATGCCGGTCAAGTAGCGCGTCAGCGAGGCGTAGCCCTTGGCGTCGGGGAGCTGGTAAGAGTCGATGTCGCCGATGGTGCCGATGATGGCCTTGGTCAGCTCGTCGCGGCTGATCGGATGGTCGCGCAGGAAGGCTCCACTTTGGTCGTACACCTGTAGCGTCTCCAGCAGGTTGGGGTCGCGGTACGACCCGTACGCGAACACGCCGGTAAACGGATCGAGGGAGCAAAAGGCCCCGTAGGCTCCGCCTTGCACTCGCACCCTATCCCAGAGCCAAGTGGTGGCCAAGTAGCGCGTGATGACGGCCGAGGATCCGTCCAATTCGTAGCCAAGTGCGAAGAGGTTCGCCGCTTTGCCCACGTAGTTGACTTGGGCGGGAGCGGTCAGGCCCTCATCGGCCGCGGTCAGGCTCGGCGTCCAAGTCGCGGGCGAGTGCGCCTCTTGCGGCAACTCGCGCAGCAGTGCTGCTAGGCTCTGGTCGCACGCAGCGCGGTCGCCGCCGGCCACGGTCGCGTTGCACAGCATGCCCGGCCGGTTGACCAGCAGGGCGCGGATTTGCTCCAGCCGCGCCTGCACGGCCGGCCAGTCGCTACGGATGTCGTTGATGAGCTGCCGCAAGAAGAACAGATAGCTCAAGCCGCGCATCTGCTCGGCGAGCCAGCCGGTCTCGTCGAATTGCGCGCGCAGCCGCGTCAATACCACCCGATGCCCGCCCGGCACCAGCCCGGCCTCGGCGCTGGCCCGCTCTTCTAAGGCCATCTGCAAGAAGCGCTCCTGATCGTCGAGGCGGCCCTCTAGCAGCACGTCGCGCACAATCGCCGTCAGGTCGGAGACCCGGTCGGCCATGGCCTTGCCGCGCAAAAAGAGGTACGCCGCGGCCGGCCCGCCATCGGGGCGCGCACCCACCATTGAGTGAGCACTCAGGCCGCCGGTCTGGCTGCCGATCCGCTGTTGCAACTCGACGAAGCTCATGCGTTCGGTACCCATCTCCAGCAGGGCGCGGCCAAAGAGCGGGATATAGGGTAAAAGCTCTTGGGGCAACACTCGCAGATCGCAGCCTACGTCGAGATAGACTATGCCATTGGTGAAGAGGTCGTGGTGGAGTACTGGCACCTCGGCGATTTGGTCCTCTTGCCGAGGCACGGTTTTGATTGCTTTGTCGAGGTCGCTCAATTGCAGGCGAGGCAATTTGGCTAGGTCTTCGGGCGCGTCGGGTTTTTCTTGTAGATGCTTGAGCTTTGCGGTGGATGCGACCAGTTCTTCTAAATCCGCGTGGCTCATGTCCGCCCGAGCCGCTGCTAGGCGTGCGATCTCTTCCTCTTCTAGCCGTGTCCCCAGTTCGGCATCGGGCTGAAGGACTACGGTCGTACGGTGTGAGTTGTCTAGGAAATGGCGTTGAATCAGCCCCTCTAAATAGCGATCGTCCGCCGCTAGCTTGGCCTTGAGCGCGGCGAAGGAGTCGGCAAAGCGCAAGGGCGTGAAGGGGTCGCGGTCGTAGAGCCAGTTGGTCAACAGCCGCAGCATCAGCCCCAAGCCGCGCGGAAAGGACCCGGTGTTGTTTTCCCGGAACCGGAACTCCGCCGTGTGCAACGCGGCCGCGACCATCCCTTGGTCAATCCCGCCGTCCGCCAAGTCGCCGAGGTGCTGCAAGATCAGCGCCTCGACTGCATCGACATCGGCCTGTTGTACGCCCTTCAGACCCACGCTGAAGAACATCTCCGCCAACTCGACCTCTAGCCCGCTGCCGGTCAAATCCTCGCCCAGCCCAGAGTCGATCAGGGCTTTGCGCAGCGGAGACCCTGGAGTGCCGAGCAGCGCGTGTTCGAGCACTTGGAGGGCACGGCGCTCGTCGGCGTCAATCGCGTCTTGCAACAGCCAAGTGAGCGCGACAAAGTACTTTGGCTCTTCGACCGCGTTTGGATTGACCGCATAGGGAAATTGCTGCCGCTTGGGTGCGGCAAAGCGCGGCTGAGTGCCGATGGTAGAGTCAACGGAATGTTCCTCGTAGGAGCTTAGATAGTCGTGCAACAGCGCGAGGCGCTGCTCGGGGTCGTCGTCGCCGTAGAAGTAGATGCGAGCGTTGGACGGGTGATAAAAGTCGTCGTGGAAGCGCTTGAACTGGTCGAAGGTGAGGGCCGGGATGTGGCGCGGGTCGCCGCCGGAATCCACGCCGTAGGTGGTGTCGGGAAAGATGGATTGCTGGATGCGCTCGCCTAGAATCCGCTCGGGATCGGAATACGCGCCCTTCATTTCGTTAAATACCACGCCTTTGTAGCGCAGCGGGTCGCCGGGGGCTTCTAGCTCGTAGTGCCAGCCTTCCTGTTGCAGGACTTCCGGCGTCAGCCTCGGGTAGAATACGGCGTCGAGGTACACGTCGATCAGGTTGTAGAAATCCTGCACGTTGGTGCTGGCGACCGGGTAGCAGGTTTTGTCTGGATAGGTGAAGGCGTTGAGGAAGGTGTTGAGCGAGCCTTTGATTAGCTCGACAAACGGCTCCTTGACCGGGTACTTGCGCGAGCCGCATAGCACCGAGTGTTCGAGGATGTGGGCAATGCCGGTCGAATCGGCTGGCGGGGTGCGGAAGTTGATGCCAAAAACCTTGTTTTCGTCGTCGTTGATCAGCGAGACGATTTCGCAGCCGGTGCGGTGCCGGTAGAGCAAGGCGCGGGTATTGAGCTCGGGAATTTCTTCGTCGCGCAGCAGTTCAAAATCGCGGTGGGCCATTGGGTATCCTTTGTGGTATATGTCGAAAAAGCTAGCGGGCAAACATATTGGCAGCGCGGATTTTTATCAAATGTAGGGGCGACCGATCGGTCGCCCCTACGCGGTTCACGGCAGGGCGATTTTGCCGAGGATAACTGGGCGCTGGGCGCGGGTGACGGCTGGGATATTGCCGGTGCGGCCCATCAGCGTCTCGTTGGCGAGGACCGCGAAGGAGAGCGCTTCGCGCGCGTCTGGATCGACGCCTAGGTCGGCTAGCGACTTTACCGCTATATCTGGCAACTCGTGGCGCAGCCCGGCCATAATGCGCGGATTGTGGACGCCGCCGCCGCCGACCCAGAGCTTGGCGAACTCGCCGGGCTTCGACTTGAGCTCAGCCGAAAGACAGAAGCGGCGAATGCCCTCGGCAATGGATTGCACGGTAAACGCGGTCAGCGTAGCGATCAAATCGTCGTCGCGCCACGTGCCGCGCTGGAGAATTTCCGCGAGGAACGGCTCGCCAAATTCCTCGCGCCCGGTGGATTTGGGTGGCTCGCGCTGTAAGAAGCTGTGGCGCATCAGTTCGGCTAGCAGGGCTTCATCGACGCGCCCCCACGACGCCCGCATACCCCCGCGATCGAAGTGCTCGCGGCCGTCGGTGCAGTGTGCCACGGCCGCGTCGATGAGCATGTTGCCCGGTCCTAGGTCAAAGGCCCGTATTGCGCTGGCATCGGCGTTGGGCGGCAGGGCCGTGATGTTGGCGATCCCGCCGATATTGAGCAGCAGACGCCCCTCGTGCCCAGCAAAGAGCAGGTGATCTACTAGGGGTACCAGCGGTGCGCCCTCGCCGCAAACGGCCATGTCGGCTGTACGAAAATCCGCAATGGTCACCGCGCCCGTGCGCACGGCAATGACGGCTGGCTCGCCAATCTGCAAGGTGGCTCCGCTGGCTGGCAAATGACGCACGGTTTGCCCGTGCGAACCGATCAGGTCGATGGTTTCGGGGTTGAGGTTGGCCTGCTCGGCTGCGGCTAGGGCTGCGGTGGCAAACGCCTCGCCGAGGGCGAAGTTGACCCGGCACAGGGCGTCGAGCGACGCATCCTCGGCAAAGAGGGCGAACACCTCGCGCCGCAAATCGCTGGGCAGCGGCGTGGTGATAAAGGACAAAACCTCGTAGCGCGTGGATTCGCCACAGCCCCACAGATCGACTAGCACGGCGTCAATCCCGTCGGCCGAGGTGCCGGACATTAGCCCTACGACCCGCCGCCGCTCTTTGGCGGCCAGTTCAGCTAGCCGACGCATAGCGGCGAACCCAAGGTCGGCCAATAGTCG
Source organism: Candidatus Latescibacterota bacterium (assembly GCA_022826515.1). The sequence continues at coordinate 64,904 of JAJDUT010000061.1, read as the reverse complement.
CGTTGGTCATCCTATACGGCCCTAAAATTCTGCATCCATCTGCATCCATTTGCGGATTACCTTATCACTGACGTTACGCATTCTCTGCTTTACAGGGCCACTTCGACGAGCTCAGTGGCCGACTTCAATAAGCTCAGTCGCTGGTCATTGAGCCTGTCGAAATGGCCGACCCACATCGTGCTGCGTAACGTCAGCTTATCAGTCCCGGTCGCGGGCCGAGTGCAGGTAGTAGTCGGCGACCTGTCCCTGACAGTCGATGACGTGTGCGCCCGGATAGCGAATCGTCGTCGGACACACGTGCCAAGGCACGGCGAGGAGGTAGGAACCGACTTCGGGCTGAGGACCAGACCAGGCGAAGACGCCGTGTTCTTCGTTTTGCCTAGTCAGCTCGACCGCTGGATTCTGCAAGAGCTTGGCCCGGGTCGCTAGGGGGCCATCGTCGCTAATGGCCTTGGTGCCCAAGTCCGTGGTGAGCGTCTGGTGCTCGGGATAGCGATCGATCACTTGCGTCAGGACGAGGGCCGCCCATTTGAAGGGCAATTCGGCCATTTTGCTGCCGTACCCAGCATCCCAGTACACGCAGGTGCCTGGGGAGCCGTGCATCCCCTCGGTGCGGGCGTAGTACAAAGAGGAAAAGGAACCGCCTCCTACTACGCGGGGCACGGCCAAGCCCTCGCCTTCGAGGGCTGCTTTTAGGCCTTGGATATCGCGGATGTGCCGCTCGGTCGCTGTTTGGCGCGCCTTAGGATCGGAGAGGGTCTCGTGCCCGTCGTACAAGTGCAGTCCGCCCGGCGACAGGTGGGGGTGTTGTGCGACTTGGCGGTAGAGGGCTATGGCCCCGTCCAAGGGGACGCCGGTGCGGAACATGCCTACGTTGAGGTCGATCATCACCCGCAGCGTTTGCTGCCGCTCTTGCGCGACGTCGCCCAAGACTTGCACGTGCGCGGGGGCGCTGGCAATCGCGCTGATAGTTGCATCCCGTTGAGCCAACGCGGCGAAGCGCAGCACTTTGCTTTTTTGCACCAGCGGATAGGACAAAATGGCTTCTTGCGCGCCGGCGTCGAGGACCATTTCCAGTTCCTTGAGCGTGGCGCATTTGAACCCGGCGACGCCGGACGCGAGTTGTTTGCGCGTTACGTCGATGGACTTGTGGGTCTTTACATGGACGAACAGATGCTCGCTGCCGCCGGCTAGTTCGCCGACTGCTTTTATGTTGTGGTCGAGTTGGTCGGCAAAGACCAGCATGGCTGGTGTCTCAATGCCGTCCGGCTCGGCGACTTTGTATGCTCCTATTTCGATCACAGCTTTGCTTTCTGTTTGAGTTGGAGCGCGGAAAATAGCACAAGCCTTAGTTATGGACAAATTGGCCGCCGCGTTTTGGTGCGTTAATTTTCTAATCCAAATGGCAAAAAGAAAGCAGACGACAAGGACGCCCAGTGGAAGGGCCTCGCGGCAAGAACGAAGGCAGGCGCAGCGGGACGCCTCCAAGCATCGGGAGAAGCTCGTCCCTCCATCGGTACGTAGGTTCACGCGGCAGGACCTCTTGCCCATCCTCGCGCTCGGCGTGCTGGTGGTCGTCAGCTACTTGCCGGCGATGCTGTGGAGCGGCTTCGTCTGGGACGACATTGATTTTGTCAAGAGTGAGCCGGTGCGGGAAATATCGGGTCTGTGGCAAATCTGGTTCTCCCCTAGCGCTATTGAAGGGGAGGGGCATTACTGGCCGCTGGTCTATACGACGTTCTGGCTAGAGCACAAGCTGTGGGGGTTTGACCCGACGGGCTATCACATCGTCAATGTGCTGCTGCACTTGACGAATACCCTGCTTTTGTGGCATCTGGTGCGGCGGTTGGCGGTGCCCGGGGCGTGGGTGGTAGCCGCAGTGTTTGCCGTGCATCCCCTACACGTGGAGTCGGTGGCTTGGGTCATTGAGCGCAAGGATGTGCTTTCAGGTCTGTTTTACCTTTCAGCGGCCCTGGCGTGGATGCGCTTTGTGGAGCAGCCGCAGCCGCGGTACTACGTAGGATCGCTGGGGTTGTATGCGGCGGGTCTTTTGAGCAAGTCCATCGTGGTTACGCTGCCGGTGGCGCTTTTGCTCTGGCATTGGTGGCAACAAGGCCGGGTGACCTCGACCGACCTGTTGAGACTAGTGCCGTTCTTCGCTGTAGGGCTGGTCATTACGGTCGGCGACTTGTCGTTTTACTGGTCCACGGGTGCCGCGCCTTTCGACTACTCATTGACCGAACGGACGCTCATCGCCGCCCGCGCCCTGTGGTTTTACGCAGGTAAACTGCTGTGGCCGACCAATCTAGCCGTCATCTATCCGCGTTGGGACATTCGCGTCGCCGACCCGCTGGCTTGGGGGTATCTCATCGCTGCTGTCGCGCTGGTGGTGGCCCTGTGGTACTTCCGGCCGCAGCTTGGGCGCGGGCCGTTAGCCGGGGCGTTGTTTTTTGCCGTTACGCTGTCACCGATTTTGGGCTTCGTTGATCACGGCTATATGCAATATGCTTTCGTCGCCGATCGCTTTCAGTATCTGGCTGGCATTGGGGTTATGGCCATCGTCATCGGTGCGGTCGCGTATGGCGTGGGTCGCCTATCGGACTGGTGGCAAAAGGGTGCATTGGGTGTTGCGGCGGTGGTTATAGTTGTACTGGGGGTGCTGACTTGGCGGCAGGCAAGCATCTATCGGGACCAGGAAACCCTCAATCGCCACATCATCGCGCTCAATCCGCAGGCATGGAGTGCCCACCTTATATTAAGCAACGTCCTGTACGAACAGGGCCGGTATGCGGAAGCCCTCGCCCCAGCCGACGTCGCGGTAGAACAAGTCCCAGCGTCCTTTGAAGTGCATGCGCATGCTAACCTCGGCAGGATCCTCAATGCGCTGGGGCAGTACGAGGAAGCCGAACCCCACTTGCGCCGCGCCACCGCGCTCAACCCGCAGGCAAAGAGTGCCCACTTCAGTTTAGGCGCAGCCCTGTACGGGCAGGGTCGGTATGCGGAAGCCCTCGCCGCCACTCGCGTCGCCATAGAACAAGACCCAGATTTTGTTAAGGCCCATTTTAACCTCGGCGTGATTCTCAGTGCATTGGAACGTTTCGAGGAGGCCGAGCTCCACTTGCGCCGCGCCATCGCGCTCAACCCGCAGGACATGGACGCTTCGCAAGAGTTGGCCGAGGTTCTTTTTCGGATGGGGCAGGACGCGCAGGACAACGGGCAACCCGAGGCCGCGGCAGAATACTACATGCGTACCTTCGAGACAGCCCCACGTCATACGAAGGCAATCCGTAGGCTGGCCCATCTGAGGTTAGAACAGCAGCGCTATGAGGAGTCGCTGGAACTTTTTCAGCGGCTCATCCACATCGATCCGAGCGACGCAGTGGTCCAAGGTAATATGGGCATCGTCCTCTTCTACTTGGGTAGAAGCGACGAGGCGCTGCAACATTTTGATCAAGCGCTTTCCCTCGACCCGACCCTAGAAAACGTGCGTAACAACCGCGAAACCGTGCTGAAGGCGATGGAAGCCGCCCAAGACTGAAGGACGATACTAGGTGATAGCCACAAACGGCCCCTTTCTTGGTCGCCTCTCCGCCTTTCCTTATTTTGTCGCTTGTGAGTTATGTCCAACATCCATCCCTCATCTAAAGGAAGCCTCAAATGCTCAAACTAGGCTGCATGTCCCTCAGTTATAAAGACGAATTCGCCGCGAACAAGCTCGACTTGGAGCAGTTTATTGAACGCGCCTACCAGCTCGGTCTCGACGGCATCGACATTCACACGCGCGCCTTTGCCTCGCTCGACCCGGCCTATCTGCGCAGCATTCGCATGCAGGCCTTCCGGCGCGGGATCGCGCTCTCCTATATCGGCGTCAGCTCCAATTTCGGCAAGCCGCAAGACGAGCTTGCCGCGGAAGTCGCCACCGCCAAGGAATGGATCGACGTGGCCGCTTTCATGGGCATTCCGCTGGTGCGGGTTTTTGCCGCGTGGATTCCCGAAGGCGACCGCGAAGAGGACGTGTGGGCGCGGATGATGCCTTGCTTGGAGGAAGTGGCCGCCCACGGCGAGGAAAAGGGCGTGGTGGTCGGCTTGCACAACCACAACCACGGCTGCGTCACGCGCACGGGCAAAGACGTGCGCCGCATTATCAAGGGCGTCAATAATCCCTATTTCTCGCACATCCTCGACACGGGTCAATACGTCGGCTCGCCCGGGGCCTCGGGCCAGCGCGGGCACGAAGATCCGGCGCTCAACTTTTACGGCAGCATTGAGGAGACCGCGCCGTTGGCCGTCCACGTCCGCTGCAAGATCTATCGCATCCAAAGCGGCGTTGAAGAGTGGCTCAACTATCCGCGCATCTTCGAGATTTTGAAGGGGGTCAACTACAATGGCTGGTTGTCGGTGGTGTACGAAGGGCAGGATGTGGAAGCAGAGGCGACCGCCATACCCAAGGCCGTGCGCTACTTGCGCGGCTTGATGGCCGAATACGACGCGGCGTAAACAGCGAAGCCCGCGCAACATGGTCGCTGCGTTTGGCACGCCCCGCACCTTTGTAAAATTCTGCCTGACCGGCCTCAGCGGGGTGGTGGTCAATTTAGGTTCGTTCCATATCCTGCTCGAACTCGGCGTCCACAAGTATCTGGCCTCGCCCATTGCGATTGAAATCTCGGTCTTTTCGAACTTTTTCATCAACAACTATTGGACCTTTGCCGACCGCGACCTGAGCAGCCGCAAGCGGATCCGGGGTTTGCGGTTTCACATTGTGTCGCTGCTGGCCCTTGGGGTGAGTTATTCGACGTTTGTCGTGCTGTCGGAACTGTTGCCGCAAGTTAATCCGGTGTGGCTGCAAGGGTGTGGGATCGCGCCGGGGACGGTGGTCAACTACTTCCTCAATTCGCGCTGGACGTTTCGGGAGGAGGGGCGTTGATCGGCCTTGCTTGCTGAGATGAATAAGCACACTAGGAGATAGCTTTTGTCCAAGCGCAATCGGTCTCAACCGCATGGTCGCGGCGCGGCCTCACGCCGGGAGAAGCGCAAGCAGGCGCTGCCTTGGTCCGTGCGCCTGCACTCAATGGCTGACCTCCTGCTACATTCGTCCCCTCCCGACGAGCGGTCGTGGAAATTTTTACTGCCGGTGCTCGCGCTGGCCTTTGTCGCACGGGCGGCTATTGCCCTGTCCGGAGACTTTGTTTTACACCCCGACGAGATCATGCAGTATCTGGAGCCGGCGCATCGCTTGGTCTTCGGCAACGGTGTAACCTACTGGGAGTACTTATACGGTGCCCGTTCGTGGCTAGTGCCCGGGTTGGTCGCTGGGGTCTTGAAGTTGTTCGACATCGTCGGCCTCGGTCAGCCTGCTTGGTACGTCGGCGGCGTCAAGCTCGCGTTTTGCGCGATTTCTTTGCTCATCCCAGCGAGCATGTACTTTTTTGCCCGCTGGCACTTTGGCGAGACTGTGGCGCGGGTCGCGTTGCTGATGGGTGCTTTCTGGTATGAGCTGGTCGGTTTTGCCCACAAGCCGATGACCGAATTTGTCGCCACGGCCCTGTTGGTGGCCTTGCTTGTGCTGTGTGTGCGGCCTGCGCCGGACAGACTGCGGGAGATTTTGGCAGTGGCGGTGTTGGCGGTGCTAACGGCGGCGATTCGGGTGCAGTATGCTCCGTTGGCCTTGGTGGTCCTCGGCTTGTTCTTTTTGCGCACCGAGAAGAAGATGCAGCTCGTGCTAGCTGCGGCCACGGTCTTCGTCGCTGTCGGCGTATTCGACGCGATTACGTGGGACGGCGGCTTGTTCCACTCCTACGTCGTCAACATCCGCGTCAATCTCGCCCTTGGCGACTTGCGCGCCGGTGAAAGCCCCGCGTGGCAATTCCTCTATTGGCTCCTGATCGCCAATATGGGGCTGGTAGCCCTGTGCGTCTTGGCTTTGCCCGACCTTCGACGCTACGAATTCCTGCTGACGCTTATCGCCCTGACGCTGCTGATCCACTCGGCGCAGTCGCACAAAGAGTATCGCTTCATCTTCGTCGTCATTCCGCTCTGGCTGCTGATTGGCGCAGACTTTGTGGTGTGGTTTGCGTCCCGCGCTAGCGCGGGCAGGTCGCGCATGTTGTTGGGGCCGACTTCCCTTGTGCTGACGGCATCCTTCGCAGCGGTTTCCCTAGCCGGTATCCTGAACGCGCTGCCGTATCAAGACAAAGTATATAAGGCTTATTCAAGGGAGACCGGCATCGTCGGCTTCTTGCGCAATCAGGACCCGATTTTCGCTGCGTACCGCTATCTTGCCAGTGCGTCCGCAGTCTCCGCGGTGTGGCAGGTGGACCGTCCCTATTTCAACCTTCCCGGTTATTACTATTTGCATCGCGCTATACCGTTCTACGACTCCAATACAGGGCACCTTATATTCGCGGATCCAAAAAAGATAGAGGTGGATGAGATTTCAGCCTCGGTCAGCCACATTGTGTCGGCGGATCCGGCTACTTCTATTCCCGGCTACTCGGTAGAAAAAACATTCGGTAGCATTCGAGTCCTGTGCCGAGATGCCGATGAGCCGGCTATACGCCGATGGCAGGAGTACGCTCCGACGATCGCTGGTGGCACCTTCACCAAGGTGATGCGTGAACTCTATCCCGAGGAGCCCACGCCGCCACCCAATGCGGGCATTCGCTTTGCCGACAAAAAAGCGGGAGATAGATAGCCGCAAAAGCACAGAATCCCCGATTCATTAAATGGCCAAGAGAAGACCTACAGAAAAGACACCGCACCACCGATCTGTCGCATCCAAGCCTTCGCGGCAGGATCGCAGGCAGGCCGCCCGCGACGACGCAAAAGCCCAGCAGACGGTTGAGACCACATCATCCCTAACAGCGGCGACATCTTGCTCGCGGCAGGACGCGCTGGCTCTTGTCGCGCTCAGCTTACTGGTGGCCATCTGCTATCTGCCGGCGATGCTGTGGGGGGGCTTCGTCTGGGACGATAGCATACTCACCGCCGCCAAGCCAGTTCGGGACGTATCCGGCCTGTGGCAAATCTGGTTCTCCCCTAGCACTATTGAAGGGGAGGGGCATTACTGGCCGCTGGTCTATACGACGTTCTGGCTAGAGCACAAGCTGTGGGGATTTGATCCGGCGGGCTATCACATCGTCAACGTGTTGCTGCACTTAGGGAATACGCTTTTGGTCTGGCATCTGATGCGTCGGTTGTCAGTGCCCGGGGCGTGGGTGGTGGCTGCGGTGTTTGCGGTGCATCCTCTGCACGTGGAGTCGGTCGCATGGGTCATTGAGCGCAAGGACGTGCTTTCGGGCTTGTTCTATCTTGCAGCAGTGCTGGTGTGGATGCGTTTTGTGGAGCAGTCGCGCCGAGGGTGGTATGTGTGTTCGCTGGCGTTGTATGCGGCGGGTCTTTTGAGCAAGTCCATCGTGGTTACGCTGCCGGTGGCGCTTTTGCTCTGGCCTTGGTGGCAACAAGGCCGGGTGACTGCAACCGACCTATTGCGGATCGTGCCGTTTGGGGTGGTAGGGCTAGCCATCACGGTCGGCGACTTGTCGTTTTATCAGTCTAGAGAGGCTTTGTCTCTCGGCTATTCATTAACCGAACGGGTACTCATCGCCGCCCACGCCCTGTGGTTTTATGCAGGTAAGTTGCTGTGGCCGTCTGAGTTGGCCGTCGTCTATCCGCGTTGGGACATTCGCGTCGCCGATCCGCTGGCTTGGGGGTATGTCATCGCCACTGCCGCGTTGGCCCTGACCCTCTGGCACTTTCGGCATCAGATTGGGCGTGGACCACTGGCTGGGGCGTTGTTTTTTGCGGTCACGCTATCGCCGGTGTTGGGCTTTGTCGATTACGGCTATATGCAGTTTGCTTTTGTCGCCGACCGTTTTCAGTACTTGGCTGGTATTGGGGTTATGGCCGTCGTCATCGGTGCGGTCACGTATGGCGTGGGTCGCCTGTCGGACTGGTGGCAGCAGGGCGCGTGGACCGTTGCGGCGGTGGTTATCGTTGTGCTGGGGCTGCTGACGTGGCGGCAGGCAAGCGTCTATCGGGACGACGAAACTCTTAATCGCCACATCATCGCACACAACCCGCAGGCGCGGGATGCCTACCTCAACTTAGGCGACGCCCTGTATGATCAGGGCCGGTATGAGGAAGCCCTTGAGGCAACCCGCGTCGCCCTAGAGCGACGCCCGGAATACGCTAAGGCCCATTTTAACCTTGGCGCGATTCTCAACACACTGGGACGTTCCGAGGAAGCAGAAACCCACTTGCGCCGCGCCATCGCACTCAATCCACAAGCGCGGGATGCCCACCTCAACTTAGGCGACGTTCTGTACAAACAGGGCCGATATGTGGAAGCCTTGGACGCAACCCGCGTTGCCCTAGAAATAAAACAAGACCCAGATTTCTTTGAAGCTCATTTTAACCTTGGCGCGATTCTCAATGTGCTGGGGCGTTTTGAGGAAGCCGAAACCCATTTGCGCCGCGCCATCGCGCTCAATCCGCAGGATGTGGACGCTCACTTCAGCTTAGGCGCAGCCTTGTACAAACAGGGCCGATATGCGGAAGCCTTGGATGCAACCCGCGTTGCCATAGAGCAAGACCCGGAATACGCTAAGGCCCATTTTAACCTTGGCGCGATTCTCAATGTGCTGGGACGTTCTGAGGAGGCGGAAACCCATTTGCGCCGCGCCATCGCGCTCAATCCGCAGGATGTGGACGCTTGCCGGAAATTGATCGAAGTACTCACGCCACAGGGACGCTACGAAGAAGCGATTGACCTTATGGCGCAGGCGGTGGCGTTGGATCCGGCCTCGCCGCAGGCGATTGAGTTGCATTGCCTCATGGGACAGACATCACAGGAAAACGGGCAACCCGAGGTGGCGACAGAATACTACAAGCGCGCTTTAGAGATAGACCCACATTATACGAAAGCTATTCGTAGGCTAGCCCATCTGAGGTCGGATCAGCAGCGCTACGATGAGGCGCTGGAACTTTTTCAGCGCCTCATCGCCATTGACCCGAGCGACGCAGTGGCCCATGGCAACATAGGCATCGTCTTCTTCTACTTGGGCAGAAGCAACGAGGCGCTGCACAGCTTCGACCGAGCGCTTTTCCTCAATCCGAACCTAGAAACCGCACGTGCCAATCGCACGGCCCTGCTAAAGGCGATGGAAGGAAATCGTCAGTGACGAGACGGTCGCCAGCCACTTTTCAGGGAATACCCAACTCCCGACGATACACCTCGTCCGCGTTAGCCTGCAACTGCCAGTAGGGCACTCGCATCGTCCGCATCAATTCGCCGCGCCCGCCATCGCCGTCCTCCCAGCGTAGAATCCGATGCGGATAGGCCCTTTCCGTCCACAGCGTCCGTTGCCGTTGGCCGATGTGCAGTTCCCACCGCACGCTGGCCAGTGCGCCGACTGCCGTTTCGATCTGCTCCTCGGCGACCTTGTGGATCCGCCCGGCCACGGTCGCATGGGGCTGATGTGCCTGCCGAAGCTGCCAAAAGCTCGGCAGCATCTCCACTTCCCGCATCTCGCCCAGCGCCATAAACGGCCCTTGCAGCTCCCGGATGCGGATCAGCAGGTGGTCCTCGCTCGCGAAGTTTTCTGGTTGCTCTAGCTGATAGGCCCCCCGGCCTTCGCTGGCAAAATAGCTGCTGATGTGCCCGTCGATCTGCCCGTTGCGGAACAGGGCCTCGTCAAAAACCTGCCCGCACCACTCTTGCGCGCTGAACGAAATGCGCCGCAGCTCAAAGGGATGCCGCTCGCCCGCCACTTGGCTGAACACCGAGGTCATTACCGAATAGTCGTAAATCCCGGTCGTAAAGCTGAGGATGTGGTTGAGCTTGAGCGCGTAGAATTGGTCGGCCTCCGGCGTCGGCGGATCGGCCTTGATAAAGGTCTGCCGATGCAGACTCTCGGTCACGAAAATCATCACCCCGTACCCCTGCCGCAGCTCACCGTAGCGCGGCTGAATCACCTCATAGCTAGAGATCTCGGCCTTCCCGTCGGCCCAGTGCGCGTAAAAATCCACCGCGCCCACGTGGCCCGCGCCGAGCAACATTGATCCTATGATCCATTTTATCATGGCTGCCTCTCTTTTTCGTAGGTAGGGGGCGGTTTGCAAACCGCCCCCTACGTGCGCCGGCATGACACCGGGCAGGGCGGTAGGAAACCGCAGATAACGATAGATGCGTAACATCAGTGAAATAATATGAAAAATCCATTGACGTGTTGCTCGTCGATTGACTATATTTACAGAAGTTTGGCATACAGAACAGCTTATTGGTATCTTAAACATTTATTCCCGCAACTAATCTGATTGCCGCCTTATCTGGCCGGAGCTATCTCGTGGAACTTAGCAAAACCCCCTGCCCCTCAGACACCCCGCTCGACTTATCGCAACTGCCTCGGCACGCCGAAGCTGTCGTCGCCGAAATTTTGGCCCCGGCGCGCTTGGCCGCCCGCCTGCGCGAATTGGGCTTTTTGCCCGGCGAGCACTTGCGCGTTTTGCGCTCTGGGACCGCGATCATCGTCCAAATAGGACAGACCCGCCTTGCGCTGCGGCGCAGGGATGCCGCCGCCATCCGCCTCGTTCCCTTCGGCTGAACTCAGGTCGAAGCCTAGTTTTTCCTGTTTAGCAGACTCTCCGTGCGGACCCTCGCACTTATTGGCAATCCCAATACGGGCAAAACCACGCTTTTTAACGCGCTGACCGGCCTTGCGCAGCACTCTGGCAACTACCCGGGCGTCACGGTGGAATACAAAGTGGGGACCCTGACGCTGGATGGGGGCGACGCGCTCGAGCTAATTGACCTGCCCGGTGCCTATAGCCTCGCTGCACACTCGCCCGACGAGATGCTGGCCATTGACGTGCTCTTGGGCCAACAGCAAGACGCGCCGTCCATAGATGGCATCTTGGCGGTCGTCGATGCCAGCAACCTGCGGCGCAATTTTTACTTGGTTTCTCAACTTGCGGAAATAGGATTGCCCTTGGTCGTGGCCCTCAATATGGGGGACATAGCCATCCGGCGAGGCATTCGCATCGACGCTAGTGCCTTGTCTGCGGCGCTCGGCGCGCCAGTGGTGCCCATTTGCGCCCACCGGCGGCAGGGATTGGACGAGTTGCGGCGCACGTTGGCGGATTTGAGCGTGGATCCGGCACCCACGCGGCCGCAACAGGTGGAACTGCCCGATCAGCTTCAGCGCGCCATGGCCGAGTTGCAAGCCGCAGTCTCCGGGCCGCTCTCTTCGGTAGAGGCCCTGCGCGCCCTAGTCGATGAAGACGGCTATGCCGAGCGCCGCTTGTTGGCGTCTGCTGGTGATGGCATCGCAGACCGCTTGCACGGCCTGCGCACGGGCGGTGCGGATGCTCTGTCCGAGCTGGAAAGCAACGCCCGCTATGTTTGGATCGACGGCCTGCTCGCACGGGCGATTGACCAGCCCAGCCGCCTAGAGAGCCGCCGCTCGGATCGGGCCGACCGCATTCTCGCGCACCGCCTCTTCGGCGTGGCGATTTTTGTGCTGGTCAACGTCTTGGTGTTTGAAGCCATTTACACGTGGTCGGGGCCACTGATGGATGGCATTGACGCACTCTTTGGTGCCTGCGGTGACCGCGCCGCGGCGCTCATCCCCCCCGGTGCCCTGCAAAGCCTCGTCGTCGATGGCCTCATTGCCGGCGTCGGCGGCGTGCTCATCTTCCTACCGCAGATCGCCATTTTGTTCTTTTTTATCGCCCTGCTCGAAGACAGCGGCTACATGGCGCGGGCGGCGCTGTTGATGGATCGGCTACTCACCCGCGTGGGGTTGTCTGGCACGGCCTTCATGCCCCTGCTGTCCAGCTTTGCCTGCGCCGTCCCGGGCATTATGGCCGCTCGCACCATTGAAGACCGGCGCGACCGCTTTGCCACCATCTTGGTCGCGCCGCTGATGAGTTGTTCGGCGCGCCTGCCGGTGTACGTGCTCTTCATTGGGGCCTTTGTCCCGGACCGCCCGCTGTTGGGTGGGGTCATTGGCTTGCAGGCGCTGACCCTGCTCGCCTTCTATTGTCTTGGTGCATTCGTCGCCATTCCGATGGCTTGGTTGCTCAAGCGGACCTTGCTCAAGGGCGATCCTCCGCCCTTTTTGCTGGAGTTGCCTTCGTACAAGACGCCCGATCCGCGCACAGTGCTGCTGCGCGTGTACCACAGCAGTCGGGCCTTTGTCGTCCGCGCTGGCAGTCTCATCTTGGCGACGACGATTGCGATGTGGGCGCTGGCGTACTTCCCGCGCTCGGAAGCCGTGGTCGAGCGCCACCAAATCGAGCGCCAAGCGGTTGCGCCCGCAGCCCTCGACGCCTTGGAAAAGCGCCAAGCGGCTGAGTTGGTAGAAAATAGCTATCTCGGTCAGGCCGGGCACTGGGTCGCGCCGGCTGTGCGTCCTTTGGGATGGGACTGGCGCATTGGCATGGCGGTCATCGCTTCTTTCCCGGCTCGTGAAGTCATCATCTCGGCCTTGGGCACCATCTACAGCCTCGGCTCGGGCGAGGACGAAGGCTCCGAGAGCCTGCGCACGACCTTGGCCGCTGCTACGTGGCCGGATGGCAGTCCGATCTACACGCTGCCGGTGGCGCTGTCGATCATGGTATTTTTTGCTCTCTGCGCCCAGTGCCTCTCGACACTAGTCGTCATAAAAAAAGAGACCGGCTCCTATCGCTGGGCCCTGTTCAGCTTTGGCTATATGACGATCCTCGCATATCTCGGGGCCTTGGCGACCTATCAGGTCGGCACGGCCTTGGGCTTTTGACGTGGACTGGCAAACGCCGGTGGCCGTCGTCGTTGCCGCGATCGCCGCTGCGTACGTGCTGTGGCGTTTGGCGCGGCCTTTTTTCCAAGACAAATCCCAACGCGATGAACCGTTGCAGATTGGGGACTCGGACGACTAGATGCGGCGATCTGTGTGTGAGTGGTTGCGTGAGATTACCCCGTGCGGCGCAAAAATCGCTTGCCTGCGAGCTGATCGACTAGGCCGTCGAGTTCCAACCTCAGCAGCACGTCGAGTAGGGTCGCCGGGGGGAGGGCGCTGTGTTGGGCGAGTTCGTCAATGTGCCGCGGTTGGCGCGAGAGTAGGGCATAGACGCTCTCGTCCTCTGGAGGCAGAGTGGGTGCGGGGGCACTTTGCGGGCGCGGTACCGCCCACATAGTCAATTCCTCTAGCACGTCTTCTACATTCTCCACCAACTTCGCCCCGTCTTTGATGAGCCGGTGGCAGCCGGCGTTGCGGCCCGAACGCACGTCCCCGGGTACGGCAAATACCTCGCGGTTTTGATCCAGCGCGTGTTGGACCGTAATCAGTGCGCCGCTTTTTTGCGGGGCCTCGACGATGACCACTCCCAAGCTCAGCCCGCTGATGATGCGGTTGCGGCGCGGGAAGGCCCCCCGCTCTGGCTGCGCCCCCCAAGCAAACTCGGAGACGATGGCTCCCCGTTCGCGGATTTGGCGGTAGAGCGGGATGTGGGTGCGAGGATAGGGCACGTCGGCCCCGCAGCCCAATACGGCGATGGTGCGTCCGCCGGCTGCGAGCGCGGCTTGGTGGGCGGCCGCGTCGATGCCAAAAGCCATGCCGCTGACGATGCAGATGCCTTGGGCCACTAGCCCGCGGGCTAGTTCGGCGGCGATCAGCTTGCCACTGTCCGAGGCCTTGCGCGAGCCGACGATGGCTATGGTGGGCGGGACCAAGTCGTCCGGCCCGAGCGCGAACAGCACGGGGGGCGGCGCGGCGATTTGGCCCAGTAATGGGGGATAGTCCGCGTCTGCTGGGGCCAGACAGCGACCGCCGGCCGCGCAGAGCCGTTGCCATTGCTCGGCGGCCCAAGCGAAGTCGGCCTGCGTCGGACGCTGCTCGGGCGCACGGGAGCCTACGGCTGCCGTCCAATTTGCGGCGGCGAGGGCTTCTTGCGCCGAGCCAAAGTGGGCGAGCAAGCGCCGCACGCGCTTGGGCCGCTCGGCTTGGTTCAGCGCGAGGAGCGCCTGCACTTCGCGTTGAGACTCAGGCATTGTGGAATTTCTCCCGCAGGCGTCGCTCAATACAAGGCGGCACGAACTGGTTCAATTGCCCGCCCATTTGCGCCACTTGGCGCACGACCGACGAACTGAGATACATGTACTCGGCCTTGGTCATTAGAAAGACCGTGTCGAATTGTGGCCACAGCGAGCGGTTGGTCAAGGCCATGGCAAACTCGTGCTCGAAGTCGGTCACCGCCCGCAGGCCCCGCACGGCTGTGCGGATGTTGTGCTGCCGCGCATAGTCAACGGTCAGGCCGTCGTGGAAATCGACCTTGGCTTGGGGCCAGTCGCTAATGGCCTCGGAGATCATCGCCCGGCTCTCCGCCAGCGAAAAGAGCGGCTTTTTGTTGGGATTGATCGCCACCAGCAGGGTGACTTGGGAGAAGATGCCCAAGGCCCGCTCTAGGATGTTTAGGTGGCCAAAGGTGATGGGATCAAAGCTGCCGGGATAGATGGCCGCGTCTGCGTTGTTCATTCGGAGGCTTCTACTAAGAGGTCCACGGCCGCATAGAGCCGCGCTTGCACCCAGCCGCGCTCGTCGCTGGTGACGGGCATGAGCAAAACCTCGCCGAGGGTTGCGACTTCTTCGGCCTGTTGCAATTGCTGCAAGAAGGCGTTGATCTGCTGAGGGGAGCCAAGGCCCCGTAATTTTTGCCGTTGGTACGTGCGCGCCGCCGACAAGGCCCTATGGGTAGGTTCTTCGATCGAGAGGCTATCTAGACCACTCGCGCCGGCCCAGCGGGCCAACTTGCCGAAGAATTGCTCCGCTTGGTCGGACGAGAGGACCGTCAGTGGCGGGGTCTCCCGCTCGGCAAAGCGGCCTTGGAATGAAAAGCGCAGCGTGCGCTCCTCCCACCAAGTCGAAAACGATACCCGCGATGGCAACGCCTGCAAGCGAAGCCGAAACTCGCGCAGCGCTTTGTACGAGGGGCTGGTCCCCTCCAACCAGTATTCTCCGATTGAGTTGCAATTCAGCGACGCGACGCGAATCCCGGTGGGAACCTGTTCGTCAATCCGCATGACTTGGTGGCAGGCCATGCTGCGCTGGGACGGCGTTGGGTCGGGACCGGGTGTTGTTTCTCGCTGGACCACGGGACTTGAGGTGGTCTCTGGCTCAGGACTCGGAGTCGCCTCTTGGTGCGCCGTAGCACTGCGGGCGACCTCTTGCTGGGTCGCGGGCTTGGGGGCGGTTTCTTGCACGGGGCTAGAGATAGCCTCTTCGGGGCTTGGAGTGGTCTCTCGCTGTGATGCGATTTCTTGCTGCGCTGCGGCAATGAGGGAGGAACTCGCGCTAAAAATCGGCCCCGTCAGCGCGGGGAAGAAGTGGTGGATGCCGTATAGTCCGCCACAGACGGCTAGCACCGCAAGCAAGGCTTTGGCCCAAGGTGACCGCCCTTGGCGACTGAGCAGCTCGACGCGGATCATCGCGCCAACCCCCGCTGAGCTAGCCCAACGGCAATGGCATACTCGGATCGCTGCGCGGGCGGGGTGCTGCCGAGCAGCTTGGGTTTGACCGCGGCGAGTGGGTCGAGGATTGAATGCGGCACCCCCAAATGCGCGGCTAACCCCTCGCTCCAATAGACGAAGCCGGCCCCCCACAGGCGTTGGAGGCCGTTGTCGCCCGCTCTTAGCAGCTTGCGCACTGCGCCTTCTAAGGCTGCGGGCGCGTCATCCTCTTGCTCCCAGCAGCAACTAGTCACTGCGCACAGTTCGCCTTCCTCTATTAGCAGGAGCCAAGCCTCGCTCACGTCTGCGTAGAGCAGCAGCGAGAATGTATCTTTGGCGAGCAGATTGGCGCATTCGCTGGCGTTGTACAGGGCAAAAGGCACTAGATCCACATCGAGCCGACCGACCGCTGCGGCCTTGCCTAGGGCGCGGTAGCCATCGAGTGCGCGGTGGCGCGCCGCCACCACAAAGCCCCACTGCGAGGTCAGCACGAAATCGCAGCTAAACGCCTTCGCGTCTTCGGTCAAGAACTGCCCGGCTTCCCACAGGAGTTGTTGGCGGTTTTCGCGCTCAGTCCTCGCTACGAGGGGCCGGCGCTGAACGAGACCCAAGCGTCGGTCTAGCGCGAAACAGGCCGTGCTATAGTCGAAGTTATAAGTCGCCGCGAGCGCGGCTAACTTGGTGGCTAGCTCTCGTCGCTGCTGCTCGTCGCCTAGGGCCACCGGGTCGAAGGGGCGCTCCAGCTCTTCGGCGGTCAAGACTAGCGGCCGGATGCCAGCGCGGTCAGCGTCTAGGGCGGCGATGCGCATGGTCTGGCCGCTGATGTGAATCCCGGTGGCCTTTGTCCTGCCAAGTCCAAACAATCCCAACCCCTTCTTTTACAAAGTGGTCTCTACTCCACTGTGAGCAAAGGACGGAGCTTTGCTAGCGTCTTCGCGCCGATGCCATTGACTTCGGTTAGTTGCTCCAGCCGTGCAAAAGGGCCGTGCTCGCGGCGAAAGGCGACGATCCGCGCGGCGATCTTAGGGCCGATTGCCGGCAGTGCGACTAATTCTTCTACCGTAGCCGAATTGAGCGACAGCGGCCCCTGCTCGGCTACTACCACTTGGCGCGGTGGCGGCGGAGCGACTGCGCGTGGCACGACGCTGAATTCCTCTGACTGCGAGGGGCGATACCAATCGCCAATGGCGACGAGCATCCCAATGAGCAAGGCCGCTGTCAGGCCGATGAGCGCGCGTTGCTCGCGTTGATTGAACAAATAATACCTCCCACAGCCGCGTCGGGCAATATGCTTTAGCGGAGGAAGAATGTGCCCGAAAGCCGCACTTCGCGGATTTTTCGCGTCTTATCTCTGAGGTGGTCTTTGTTGTTTTCGATGCGAATCCGCCCTTCGCCGCGGAAATTCGTGCTGAAATTGTAGGTCATGGACAACTGAGTACGCCAGCGGTTTTCTTTGCCATTGGGGACGCGCTCTTCGTCGCCGGTGGCGATGGAGCGGATTTCTCCTTCAAACTTCTGTTCTAAGTTGAGGGTGACGTCGCTTTTGAGCCGGCCTATTAGGGGCAGTCGCCGCGGCTTGAGGTTATGGGTGATCTTGAAGGTGGTGGTCACTTGCTCTCGGTCGCGGGTGCCGCGCAGGGGCTGCTCGCCGCTATCCTCTCCGGCGGTTGGTTCAAAATCGCGGCTTTCCGAGGTGGAGAGCACGCGCTCGATGGTCGTGGTCGGTCCCCAGCGCCAACGGCCATTCCACGACGCCCTAAACTCGGTCTTGGTCTCCTCAGAGAGCAGGTGGCCGGGCGCGAGGCTGCCCTCGCCCTCGCTGGCCTCCGAGGTCTCGAAACTCGCGTTTACCTGCGCGCTGTTGATCACTCGCTTTATCAACGGAATCCGGTCGGCTCGTCCCCAGCTAAGACTCACGCGCGGGTAGGTCCGCTCGTTGCGCAAGCGCAGCCGTTGCTGCGAAGCGCCGCTGCGCTCGGTGGTCTGCTCCCTGGAGTTGACCTTGACGCTAATGCCAAAGGGCAACCGCATCCCCGAGCCAGCCTCAAATGAGGACGTGTGCGACCAATTGTCTTGGTGGGTCAGCCCTTGGGTCACTTGCCGCACCCGCAGGGTGTCTTCGAGGCCGAGTTGATAGGAAAGCGAGGGCCGCTGCAGCAAATTGAAGCGGCGCGAGCTGGTGTTGCGCCGCCAACTGGCGTTGACCGGCTCGACGAGGCGGCCGGTCCATCCGGCGAGGCGACGGAGGATATTGGGACCTTGCGGCGGTTCGGCTTTGGTTGGCTCTTCTTGGGCTTGGTCTTTCTCCTGCTCGGCTTTGCTTTGCTCTTCTTTGGCTTGGTCTTTCTCTTGGTCGGCTTTGGTTGGCTCTTTCTCAGTTTGGTTTTTCTTTTGCTCGGCTTTGGTTGGCTCTTTCTCGGTTTGGTTTTTCTTTTGCTCGGCTTGGTCTTCCTTCGAGGTCGGCGCGTCCTCGTTTATGTTTCGGTTTCGACTGCGGTCTCGATTGCGGTCTCGGTCGTCGCGCTGTTGCGCCTTGCGGCTTTGGCCAGGGGACTGCCCCAAGTTCTTGAGCAGCGTTGGGATTTTAAAATTGAGGCGGGCGGAGAGGTCGTTCTGGTTGCGGATTTCGAGGGTATTGAACGGCAGGCCGCTGATTGAATCGATCGGGGCTACTCCGCGCCGCTGCGCTGGGTCATTTTGCTCTTCGTAATTGGCCTTGAAGGTGTAGTTTTGGTCCAGCCACGAGACCAAGCGCAGCGAAAAGCCCAAGTCGGCTGTTTGTCTGCGCCCGACCTCGCGGCCAAAGCTGCGCTTGTCGGGGACGAACTTTTTGCGCAAGTCTCGGTCGATTTTGAGGTTGTAGTTGGCCGATAAACCGGAGAGCGGATTGAGCTTAGAGGCATAGGTTTCGACGAGCGTAAAGTCCTCCTGTGCGGTCGTTTCGTCGTCGCCGCGGCGCAAAAGCCGCGAGGTTCGCCGGCTGCCATTGACCGCGTAGGTCAGGCTCGAAGGCAGTGGGCGAAACTCCATCCGCGTCCAGCCCGTGGGCATGAACTCCGGTAGCCAGCGCATGATCCGCAGTTCTGGTTTGGGCAGGGGCATGCTGTAGTTGAAGTTCATGGTCTGGGCCTCGCGCTCGTTGATCGGGCGCACCGGATCCGAGCTGTGTTCGCGCGAGTGCGACAGCCGCAGATTCATCTGGTCGAGCGTCCAGCGCAATAAGAAGTTTTTGCCCTGCCGTCGGCTGATGGACACGTCGTAGAATTCTTTGGAGCGAACGGCTTGTTGCTCTAGCTTCTCTTCGGCGGTCAGCTCCACGTCCGAGCCGGGGCCGAAGCGCGGCAAGCTGGTCGAGCGGCTGAAATTTACCTTGACCGGGATCAAAAATCCCCAGCTACTCGGCAGGAGCTTTTGCGCGTTGGTGGAGACCGACAGCGCGGCTTCGCGGTCGGTGCTGTTGCCTCCTTGGCCGGTAAAGCTGCGGAAGTTTTCCTGCCGCCAGAGCACGTTGCCGCCGAGGTTGGCAAAGTCGGCTAGCTTGGTGTTGAGCTGGGCGTACGCGGCCAGCCCGGGATCGTTGCGCGCCTCGTCGAGGCGCAGCTCGTCGAGGAAGATGCGACCGCTGTACGCGCGGTTTGCGGCGCGGTTGCGCAGACCAATGCTCAGTTGTTTGATCGACTGCATTGACGGGTTGCCGCGCACCCGGTAAATGGCTTGCTCGCCGCTGCGCAGGCCCGACCGCGCAAAGACTTGGTCTAGGGAAAAGCGCTCGACTTGGGGATCGTAGCCAGCCATGTGCAGCGCCTCCAACTCGCGCTGAGCGATCAAACTTTTGCCGTCTAGCGGTGCCCCGCGCGGGTCGATTACTCGGTACGTGTAGTAGAACTCGCCCGTGGTAGTATCGGCCAGCCCGGATTGCAGCAGGGCCTTGAGCTGGGAGATGACGGGCAGGTCCACATCTACTTGATTGCCCTTCCAGCCCTTGCGCCCCCCGCTCCAACCCGGAAAAATGGGGCTGATGGTCTCGTAGTAGTTGGTCGAATCCACGCCAAAGCGCACGAAGAGCACCAAGTCGCTCGAATCGCCGTGGGCGTATTCAATGGTCCCGCTCGAATCGCCATAGACGTACATGCGCAGCCGCTCGTAGCTGGTGTAATTGGCAGAGCGGGTCAGGATACGAGTCGCCGACATTTGGTGTCCAGGCTCTAGGTTTTCGTAGGCCAGCACGAGGGACTGCTCGCGTTCGCGGGTGCGCGACTGCACGTTGCGGCGGATCTTCACGCCGGGTGGCGGTCGGTAGCTCTGGCTCTTGTCGGTGCCGATGACCGTGACGTCGAGGGCCTCGCGGTCGCCGAGCGGGAAGCGATCATCGAGCCGCACTATTTCGTCTTCTTGCCACTTGTTGCCCACGATTTCCACCAGTGCGATCTCGGCCCGTACGGTGTCTGCCACGTCCGACCGCGGCTCGCTTGAAAGCATCAGGCGCGCGTATTCGATGCGGGTGGAGTCGGGCAAGCCCACGCGCTCGACGTGGGGGCCGAACAGGGGCACGCGGAGCTGCCGCCAGCCCTTGTTCTCGGTGCCGGCGACCTCGTAGTGAATTGAGGATAAGTCGATCTCGTAGTGGTAGTAATTGTTGCGTCGGTCGAGCACGCCGTTGCCATTGAGGTCTTCGGTGTCCGGGCGGTCGCCGCTTTCGACGTCTTTTTTGTTGTTCTCGGTGCCGTTGATGTGGCTGTAATCGTTCTTGTTGCGCTGAGCGTCGTATTTCCAGTTGTCGCCCTCGGGGTCGTCGGGCGAGCGGTTGGGGCGCAGGGGATCGGGGTCTGGGTAGAGCGCGGCAAAAGCCTGCTGCCGCTCGGCCAGGGAGCGGGTGGTGTCGAACGCAGCGTCTTGCAGCCGCAAGTAGAAGTTCAATTCGGCTTCGTCGTTGCGGCCGTCGATGCCCACGTCTTCCTCCCGCTCCACCAAGCCATCCCCGGCGGCTTGCCCGGGGAAAGGCTCGTCTTCGGTGTCGAGGCGGCCATTGGCGATGTAGTCCTCGTTGATTTGATCGCCTAAGTTCACATGCAAGGTGCCCTCTTGGCCGCGGACCCAGATCTCTAGGAACTTGGACTCGGACAAGTCGTTGACCGTCGAAAAGGCGAGGGAGACTCCGCCCCAAGACTCGGTGGCTTCGAGGCGCGGCAGCAGCTCTAGTGCTAAGATGTCGGTGCGCCGGTTTTGGGCTTCGATTTGCTCTTCTTGGTTGGGCCAGATGTCGGTGCGCAGCACCCCGTTGTAGGGATTGTACCAGATGAAATGCGTGCGATTTTCCGCGCCGAAGCGCGCGCCAACCGGGGCGCTAGCCGGTGCCCAGCGCGTGCGGTTGACGACTAGGGAAATGGGCCGCTCGCTGTCTTCAAAATCGTCGATGTAGCCGCGCCCCTTGGTGTTGAGATTGGGGCGACTTTGCGCGATTTCGGCGTCAAGGGTCACTTCCGAGGGAACGGCCGTCTTGACCAGCGGCAGCATATCGACGACGCGGGTGAGGACTGGCACTTCGCGCCGGGCGCGCAGGTCGAGGTTCCAGATCACCGTGCGCGTCGGCTCATTGCCCACCCGCACCCGCCGGTCGCTCGAACGCTCGTTGTTGTAAATCATGGTGCTGCCCACGCGCCCGTCGCCGCCCCAGAACTCGTACTCGGTGCGCAAGCCCAACAAGGTCTTCTGCTGGCTGCCGATGTTGAAGACGTCCTCGGATTCAAAGGAGATTTCCAAGTCCGCGCCGGGGTCGGCCACTTCCTGAGCGACCGAACCAATAAACGTCACGCTGCCGGTGTAATCGACTCGGTAGTCGGTATCTCGCGTTAGGGGTCGGCCGTTTAGCTGCACCTCCACGGTCTCGGGCCGGACGCCGCCGAAGATGCCGCCCAGCCGGATGCGCTGCTCTGAGGAGGCGGCGCGGACGAGGATTTTGTAGCGGCTGGCCTCGATCTGGGTGCGCTGCTGCTGCTCGTCGTAGATGGCCGGGACGGGTTCGTCGAGCAGGCCGCGATATTTGTTGGCGCGCGGATCAAAGGGGCGCTGGTCGGGGAAAATCAAATGCCCGCGGATGTCGTCCAGCCCTATGTAGTCGGCGTCGATGACGCGGTCGGGCGCGCTGCCAGGATCTTTGCCGCGCTCGTCCAAGCCCAAAATCTGCAAGTAGGAGCGCCCCTGTTGCGACAGTTGATCCTCTTGGCCGGGCACTTCCTTGGCGATATCGACCTGCAAAGTCTTGGGGTCGAAGCGGCGGCCAGTGGAAAACCCAGAGGCAATGCGGTACACGTTTTTCCACTCTAGGTTCCAAGTGGGAAAACCCGGGCGGGGATTGCGGGCTTTGATCAGCTTCAGGTACAAGGAGTCGGATTCGGCACCGGCTGTGAGCCGCGCCGTCTCCTGTTGGAGCATGCCGTCGAAGTCCGGCGCGTTGGTTTTGAAATGCACGGCCATGGCATAGGGGGCGGATACGGGCCTGTTGAGGATGATATAACCCGCCTCGGCCACGACCGAGTAGTCGTCGTCCGGGTCGAGCCGGTGCCAGGTTCCTTCCTCAAAGCAGCCGCTATTGCGCAGGCGATTGCCCGCCGCGTCAAAGCACTCGATGGTGGAGAGGGAATCGGACGGATCGACCCACGCAACGCCGGGCTTGGCGAACAGTTCGGCGTCATTCCGCGTATTGAAGTCGTTGATATAGACTTCGAGGCGGCTGATATCGACGAAGTTTTCCGCGCCAAACGGCACTCCTGCCAACAGACTGCGGAAGTCGGCAAGGTGGGCGCGGTAGAACTCGTGCAAAAAGAAATACGTGTTGCGGATGTATTGGTAGTCTCTTAGCTGGAGCGTGTCGATGGCCGCTCCGCCCTTGAAGGTCTGGCGGTTGGACTTGCTCTTTTCGTGGCTGGCTACGGTCGTAAAGGCCAGCGGCCCGACGTGCCCTTTAGCGCGGATGCCAAAGAGGCCCTTGTTCTTCTGCCGGAAGCCGACGAAGCGCGTGTTGGGCAGCTCTAGCGTGGTGTTGCCGGCCTGTATCTCTTGGAATATGGAGTCTTCCTCGCCTTCGTAGTCGAGCTTGATCTGGTTGGATAGCTGATCGCCCAAACCGGAGCCAATGGCCGAGCCGAAGTTTTGGGTGTCTTGATCGATGCGGATGTTGATCAGCTCGCCGACTTTGCCTTCCACCGTGAAATCAGATTCCTGTTCGATGCCCAGCGAGGGAAACTTGGAACTGCGGCCAAACGAGGTCTGCACCTCGCCGTCGGTCCACTCGCTCTTGCCAGAAACGATGATGGTACGCGAACCATTGAGCGCGAGGCTGGGGCCTTCGTCGCCGATAAAGCGCCGCAGGGGCTTGGGCGCGGAAAAGGGCACCGTCCACTCAAAGCGGCTGCCCCGGCGCTGGCGCTGCCCGGAAGCTGTGCTGCGAAAGTCGCGGCGGATTTGCTGGTGCCAAAGCTGTCGGTGCCTCGCTTGGTATTCCATGCGGAGATAGTGGTCTAAAGCCACGGCGACCGTTGGTCCCTCGGTGAATCCGCTGACGCGGCGGCCGTAGTGGGCCATTCCCAAGGAGTCCACTGCGGCTTGGTACGAGATCAGCGCACGGTCGGGAGCGGGCAAGAGCGGCTGGCCAGTCCCAAAGGCAGCTTGGCTCGGGACGGCAAAGCGCTGGGAAAGCGGGCCGTATAGCGGCTCAAAGTGCAGCTTGGGCTCGGCACGCACCACTACCGCGAGCAAGCAAACACACAGCCACGAGGAAAACGCTTGGCAGGAAAAGCGGAGAAACACCTCTAAATTCACACCTATCGACGTCTATTGTTTGACGTGATCGCAAGCCCCTAAAAGGTGGGAGCTCGCGGCGTCAAGCCGAATGCGCTCGGCAGTCTTAATGCAGTCTCAACTAAAGAGCAGTCTTTCAATTGAGGTTTCGCGGAAACGACTCAGAAGCCTTCACTGGTGATGCGGCCATAGTCAAAGCAATGCGCCGAGCGGCTTCTGTATTAACCAAACGCGATAGGCGGTCTCCAGACCCAAAAACAGGAGGACGCTGCCCAGACGAAGCGGGCAACTACCTGAAAACATAGCACGCGGCTGCAATTATTTCAAGGAAGTCCTTGCAAAAACCATTCCTATCGCACGGTGCGGGGAGTGCTTTTTTAGTCGGCGGCCTAAGTCGTTATATTTGAGGGAACTAGGTCCGTGGCCGGTCCGAGTGCGCGCCGCTTGCAACGAGGTGCCCTGAGTGCTACGCGCCACAGCCCCGTAACCCTTTCGACCCATGACGACCCTGTCCCGCTATGTGCTCAAAGAGCACGGTTGGCCCTTTGCGCTCGGCTTTGCGCTGATCCTCTTCATCCTGCTGATCGACGTCGTATTGCAGACGATGGATCAGGTGCTGAGCAAGGGGCTAACCCTGCTCGCGGCGCTCCAACTTTTGCTTTTTAACTTAGCTTGGATCGTGGCGCTGGCCGTGCCGATGGCCGTGCTCATCGCCGTACTCATGGCCTTTGCCCGCCTCGCAGCCGACGGGGAAATCATCGCAGCCAAAGCCTGCGGGGTGAGCTTTTGGCTGCTCCTGCGGCCGGTGCTGGTAGCCGCGTTTTTGCTCACCCTGTTGATGGTGCTTTTTAACGACCAGATCCTCCCGGACTGGAACCACCAAGCCCGGGTCCTGTCGTCGAGCTTGCAACGGACGAAAGCGGCCTTAGTGCTGCGGGAAAAGGAAGGAGTCTTCATACCCGACTTGGGCGATTATCACCTGCTCATCCGCCAGATTGACCCGGAGACTAACGAGCTAGCCGGCATCGCGCTCTACGACGCCTCGCGCCCCGGGCCGCCGGTGATTGTCCACGCCCCTAGAGGCCGCCTCGCGCTGTTGGGCGATGGAGCTTACATCCGCTTGGAGTTGGAGGAAGGCCATGTCCAGCGCGTCGAAGCCGGCCAAGAAGAGCGCTTTTTCTACGGCACCTTCGCCCGCCAAGTGCTGCACATCAAGGACGAGCGCCGCCGCTACGAACACCGCCCCTCGTCCTACCGCAGCGACCGCGAGCTAGACATCGCGGCCATGTACCGCCTGGTGCTAGCACGCCGCAGCGAGCAGGAGCGCGCCTACGGACACCTCGATTCGATTGCCGCGCGCTACCTCGAATTGCACCAAACAGACATCGCGGCCCTGCACCGCTTGGTGCTAGAGCACCACCGCGAGCAGGAGCGCGCCTTGCACCAAAGCCAGTTTGCCGACTCTACGGTCAACGAGCTAGAGCGAGAAAGAGAACAGGCGGCCGAGGCCCTGCGCCGACAGTGGCGGCACATAGACCGCCGCGCGGGGCGGATCAACGAGTACTTGGTCGAGATTCACAAGAAGCTATCCATCCCGGCCGCTTGCTTGGTTTTCGCGCTGGTCGGTGCCCCATTGGGGGCGCTGATTCGCCGCCGCGGTGCCGCCGTATCCGTCGGCATCAGTTTGTTCTTCTTTTGGATCTACTGGATGTTCCTCATCGGCGGCGAGGAGTTAGCCGACCGCGGCTATATCCCGCCGCCGTTGGCGATGTGGGCACCCAATGGGGTTTTTGCCCTCGTCGGATGGGGGCTGTTGCGGGTGGTCGCGTACGACCGCGCTGGTCGCCGAGGGGCGAAAGAGACCTGAGATGCGCATCCTCGACCTCTATCTGACGCGCCGCTTTCTGTTGTGTCTGGGAATTGCCGTGGTCAGCCTGTTGCTCATTTCGGTGATTATCGATCTCACCGAAAACATCGACACGTTTATCGACTTTGAAGCTCGTCCCGAGCAGATCTTGCTCTACTACGTCTATCGGCTCCCGTA
This sequence comes from Candidatus Latescibacterota bacterium, assembly GCA_022826515.1. The sequence continues at coordinate 39,582 of JAJDUT010000061.1, read as the reverse complement.
CTGGCTCATCTTGACCCTGCCCATCGCCGCGCTGCTGGGTGCGCTCTTTGCCTTGACCAGCTTGGCGCGCCAGAATGAAATTGCCGCCATGAAGGCCACTGGCATTAGCCTGTATCGCCTGCTGGCCCCGGTTTTGGCGTGTGCCCTCGTCGTTGCGGTCGCGGCCTTTTTCTTTACCGATTGGGTGGTGCCGTCCGCCACTTATCTGTACAACCAAATCAATGATGAGATTAAGTCCTATCACCGCAGCGATGGATCGCGCCGCCAAGTCCTGCTCCAAGATGCGGACAACCAGTTCGTGTACGCCCGCAGCTACGATGCGGAGCGGCAACGCGCCAGCGAAGTGTCTTGGGAGCGACTGCGCGGCTACGCGCCGCTGGAGCGCGCCGTGGCTCGGCGCATGGAGTGGCGGGAGGGCACGTGGGTGCTCCTCGAAGGCCGTCGCTTTCGTTTTGCCGCGGACGAGGCTGTGGCGACTTCTTCTTTTGATACCCTATCCTTGCCGAGTTTGTCGTTGCTCCCCAGCGACTTTGCTCGCCAGCAGAAGGACCCCGAGGAAATGAGCTACGCCGAGTTGGCCGACTACATCGCCCGCGCCACGCTCAACGGGGAGGACGCCACGCGCCAGCGCGTCGATTTGCATCTGAAAGTATCCTTTCCCCTGACCAGCTTCATCATCATCGCCCTTGGCGCGATCCTCGGGGCCAATGCCCGCCGCGCTGGCTTGGCCAACAGCTTCGGCTTGGGGGTCCTGATCTGCTTTGTTTACTACAGTTGCGTCAAGGCCGGCCAAGCCCTCGGTTGGAATCAAATCCTCTCGCCTTGGCTAGGCGCGTGGATAGCCAACCTGTTGTTTGCCGTATTGGCCTTGGTGCTGCTGTGGCGCGTGCACAAATAAAAAGGCCGTTCGCCCGTCGGCGAACGGCCCTTGGGGAGACTCGTATTGGAACAAATGCTCAGCGGATGCCTTGCTCTAGGTGATAGATCTTGAGTTTGAGCGAAGCCGAGCGAGATTTCCAATTTTCTAGCAAGGCGGCCGCTTGCTGCCCTGCTTGGCCGTCGAGTCTCCCACTTAATCCGACTAATAGCGGGGCTAGGCGAGCGACCTTGGCTTCGGATGCACCGGAGGTGAGCCGCTCAAAGTGACCGATTAAATCGGCGTCCGACGAGGTGTCGGCGCGTTGGGTGATTTGGTGCAGGAAGCGGGCGTGGCTGCGGGCGAAAGCCGCGTCCTCGCCGCACTTGCTGAGCAGGTGGCGCAGCAGCTTGGCCGATGGAGCCTCTTGGAGGATTTCAGCGGCTATCCGCGCTGCCCGTTGCCAGACGCGGGTGGTCGAAGTCATAGTTTGCGGCAGCCCGGTCTCGACAAAGAGCGCGAAGAGCGGTATCTGCGGCAAGTGCGCCAAGAACGCGCGCAAGAGGCTCTCATTGGGATCGCACTTGAGGAGGCAATCGACGGCATAGGGCACCATAGATGGATGCGTGCGGCGCATTTTGTCGAGCAATACGGCCGCGATGTCGGCTGGGAGGCCCGCCGCTAGCGCCTCAGTGATCGGCGCGAGGGTCTGGCGGCTGATCGGCACGCCTCGTGCTGCTTCGCGGGCGACCGCACGCTCTTTGCTGGTTAGAAATTGGGCGACCTCGTCGCACTGGCGCAGTGCTTGCACCAAGGCCGTGGCTAGTCGGGAATCGAGTTCCTTGTGCGCCAACCGCACGATCCGACGCAGCAGGCGCAGCGAAGACAGCCAGGAGCGGTGCTGACTTAAGATGTCGATGGCCGCTAGCCGGCGGTTGTCGCCCGAGTCCTCGGCGATGGTCAAGAGTTGCTCCAAATCGTCCGCGCTAAGCACCAGCCCATGTGGTTGGGCCTGTGCTCCGTGGAGCAATTGGTCTAGCGATGTTTCGGCGACTGGCGCAGCCTGTTGGCGCAAGTCGCAGATGTCCAACACCATAGGTTTTTGATCCTCATAGTTGTGCCAAAACGAGCAGCACAACTACTAGACTATTGGGAACTGCTCTATGAAATTATGCAAGGGGAAAGTGCTGAAATTCATCGTGGGGTTATCAAACGTAAAACCCACCCCGCGATAAAGCAAGCGAAAATGTTGCGCTCTCTTTGCAGCCTATGGAGACGCGCTGGCTACCGCTAGGCTAAAGGGGTCGGATTCGTCCGCCAAGCGCACATTTAACACCCAATCGCCGTCAATCGAGACCTGGATTTTGCGTCGCACCCGAATCCCGTCTTCCGTGCGCGGCACGAGTACCAAGTCGAATTCCACCTCTAGACCCGCTGGCAGCACCCCGCCCGAAACCTCCGCGCGCTGGCCGGCCGGTACGTGGGTGCGCACAATCCGCGGCGCGTCCGCATCGATCTCGTTGAGGTACGCTACTTCGAGATCGTAGGCGGTGTGATTGGCGACCGCGACGGTCCCGGCTTGGCTGGTGGGTTCGGGGGGCGCAGGCGCAAGCGCAGGTGCAAGCGGTGCGGTGGAGTCTTTGCCGCCACAGCCGCTGAGCAGCCAAGCGGCTAACAACAGCGCAGTTCTTACTGCGCGGTAACGTGCAACAATGCTTGGGCGATCCATTCCACCTCGTCGTCGCGCACGGTGCGCATGTCGAGCAGGAGCCGCTCGCGGGTGATGCGACCGACTACGCCCTGCCGCCTGAGCTGGCGACTTAGCTGCTCGACCTGGACCGCGCTTGGCTGGAGGGCCACGGCCCGACTGGGAATCTCGGCTAGAGGCAAAGACCCGCTGCCTGCTTGCGCTAGCGATTCGACCACTTTGAGGCGCAGGGCGCGGCCGACCTCCTCGGGCAAAAGGGACAGCAGCCTCTGGGCACGCTCCTCTAACGTCTCGACCGGCGCCCGCAGCATAGCCAGCGCTGGCAGGGTCTGCGTTAGCTTGTTCGGCGGTAGGTGATAGAGCGACAACACCGCTTCGAGCGCGGCGTAGATCAGCTTGTCGCAGCGCAGGGCGCGCATGAGCGGATTTTGGCGCACTTGCTCTACGTATAGGCGTTGGCCGGCGATGATACCGGCTTGCGGGCCGCCCAGCACTTTGTCGCCGCTAAAGCTGACCGCGGCCGCTCCGGCCTTGAGGCTGGCGGAGACCACCGGCTCGGGCGGTAGCCCCCACTGCTCCAGATCGACCAAGGCACCGCTCCCTAAGTCGTGGACCAGCGGCACTTCTGCACGCTGGCTTAGAGCGGCCAAGTCCTTTAGGTCCACCTCGGCGGTAAAGCCCTGTACCCTGTAATTGCTCGGATGCACCACTAGAATAGCGCCGGTTTCCGGGCCGACGGCGCGCTCGTAGTCGCGCAAGTGCGTGCGGTTGGTCGTGCCGACCTCGCGCAGTTTGGCTCCGCTGGCCGCGATGATTTCGGGCAGGCGGAATGAGCCGCCGATTTCGACTTGTTGCCCCCGCGAGACCACTACTTCCCGCCCCCGCGCCAAGGTGTCGAGCAGCAGGAGCACGGCCGCGGCGTTGTTGTTGACCACGGCCGCAGCTTCCGCCGCGGTCGCCGAGCATATAAGGGCCTCGACGTGCGCGACGCGCTCGCCGCGTTTGCCCGACTCCAGTTCAAATTCGAGGTTGCAATAGCCGGTGGCCACCCGCGCGACGGCCGCTTGGGCCGCTTGGGGCAGCGGGGCTCGGCCCAAGCCGGTGTGCAGCACCACGCCGGTGGCGTTGACGACGCGGTGCAGCCGAGGTTTAGCCTCTTGTTCGATACAGTGGCGTACGGCCTGCTCGATCCGCATATATAGGGGTGCCCGCTCCTCATCTACAGTGCCTGCCCGCACTTGGCGACGCACATCCGCAATGCCGCGGCGCACCAGCTCGACGACATAGGCGCGGTCGTACTCTTGCAAGAGGTCGGCGACTTGCTTGAGTATCTGATCTACTGAGGGCAGCTTAGCTTCATTCATGGAGGCGAAGTATAGGTTGCCCCTCTGTGGCCAGCAAGTAGTCTTTGCGCAATATCCTTAATAACCTTATACTTGCAAAACCCCTTCCCCTGTTGTCCAATTCCAACTATTAGTCTATGTCGCGCCCGGTTTACATCCTAGTGGCGCTGCTCCTGTGTGCTTTTGCACTGGACGCCGCCGAGCGCAGAAGTCCAAGTGTCCATGTGGTCAAACGAGGGGATACTCTGTCTGAGATTGCCGCACGCTATCGAGTCTCGCAGAAGCAAATCAAGCGCTGGAACAAGCTCCGCAGCAGTAGAATATACGCTGGCCAGAAACTCAAAGTTGGGTCGCCAGCGCGAAGCGGCGATTGGTATCGCGTCCGGCGCGGTGACACCCTCTCGAAAATCGCCCGACAGTTCGCCATCCCGGTCTATAAACTCAAGGCGATCAACCGCCTCGACGGGGATGTCATCCACGTCGGGCAAAAGCTCCGCCTGAAATCGGCCGCGCCCGCTCGGAGTGCCTCAGCCGACGATCACGACGAAGAGCCGCGCGAATACACGGTTCGCCGCGGCGACACGCTCTCGAAAATCGCCCTGCGATTTGACGTGGGTTTGGGTTTTTTGCGCCAGCTCAACAAGCTCAAAAGCGACCTCATCCGGCCCGGGCAAAAGCTCCGCCTGCGCGCTTCGCGGTTAGAGGAAGCTGTCCACGTGGTGAAAGAGGGCGAAACTCTGACCGAGATTGCCCGGCGCTACCGAGTCTCGGTCAGCCAGTTGCAGAGCCTCAACGCCCTTGTCGGCGACCGGATTCTCATCGGCCAGAAGCTCCGCCTCAAAGATGCGGCGAGCACGGTACACATCGTGGAGCGCGGGGACGCGCTGTGGGAGATTGCCCGCGCGTACGGAGTCAGCGTCTATCGCCTCAAGATACTCAACGGCCTCCGGTCAAACCGCATCTACCCAGGCCAAGAGCTCAAGCTCTACCCAGACGGGAAGCTCGAACCGAGTACCGCGTCGGCCGGCCCGCGACTGGCCACGTACGTGGTGCAGCGGGGCGATTACCTAGGACAGATCGCTCGGCTACACCAGATGAGCGTGGCTGAGATCACCCGCATCAACAAACTGAAGAAGAACGCCGTCATTCACCCAGGGGACCGGCTCAAGGTGCGCCCGATGCGCTGGGTGGAATTGTCTGAGATCAATTGGGACGACCTGCAAATCCACCGCGCTGACATGCCGAAAATCGCCCTCGGCAACGGTCCGTACTACTTCTCACGGCCTCGCAAAACGCGCCAGCCGAACAAGAAATCTTACGAAGGCCATCCAAGCTCGCCGCGCCAGACGTATCGCCAAGCAGCGCGTCTGTGGCGGGAATTCGAGCGCAAGGTCGGGAACATGGGGCGCTTGAGTTCTCGATTAGAAGGCTGGCACATCGTCCTCGACCCGGGGCACGGCGGGTTGGACCCGGGCGCATTAGTTTCTGCTCGCGACGGCAACGGCAATAAGCTCTATGTAGTAGAGGACGAGTACGTCTTCGACATTGCGCTGCGGGTCTATGTTTTGACGCGCTTGCACGGGGCCCAAGTCACCATGACCTTACTCAGCCCCAACCACCTAATCCGTCAAAGCGAGCCGCCGACTCAGACCTTTGTCCACGAAAAGAACGAAGTGTACAACTCGGCCGCTTACAACCAGACCAACAAGCTCAGCGCTTGGCCACGCGGCAGCAATCTTTCGACCCGCGTACGCATTGCCCGCCAGGCCTTTGCCAAAGCTCCAAAGGGACGGCGGATATTTCTCTCCTTCCACGCTGATGTTGAACCGAAGGCCCCAGAAGCGCCGCTGGTTCTATACTACAAAAACAGCAAGAGTGGGCGCGTAGATCGCGTCTCGCGCCAGTTCGCTCGCTCCCTGCTGCCGGCCTTAGGGGCTGGTGCTCGCTTCCGCGGGCAGAACCTAGGGGTCTTGCGCAACAACCCCGCTGATGTCAAGGTCCTCATCGAAATACGCAACATGGCGTACCGGGACCACGTCTGGGCCTTGCGCTTTGAGGATCTACGCCACCGCGATGCCGAAAAAGTGGTGCGCGGCCTCCTCGACCACGCCGCGCGCGCCACGCTCCGCGCTGGCTACTAAACGCAAAAAAGCTCCGGAAGGAACACTTCCGGAGCTTTCTTTTTTGGGTTGTGCTGTGCGGTGCTAAAAAGGTCGTTCCTCTATCAGTCGTTTAGCGGCCTTGCGCACGACTTCGGGTTCGAGGCCAGCCAGCTCGCACCAAGGATCAATCCTAGAGCTTTCGACAAAGGCCATCTCCGGGGTGCCATCTGGGGTTACCACGACCTCATCCATCTTGGATATTTCGCGTAAAGTACTGAGAATCATAGCGTTAGCAAGGCGTCGATAAGCCATCGCAATGCGTTCCACTTGGGCAATATCCTGATCTGTTCTCATAGCACTTCCTGCGGGGTTAAGGGTATATGAAATGCGACAAATAAAGAATTGAGGTGCTTAACTTCGTCTAAAAGCGTTCCTTCCTTTCTATAGACAAAAGAGTAGTGTTTACCGTCTAGCTATCTATAATGGTAAGAAATTTTCGCGCAAAATTTTCAAAAAAATAACGCGCGCGACAAAAAAATAACCGCAGCACCTAATGGCATGGCGGCTATACTATTCGTAACTCTTTTTTTTTTACATGTTTAGAGATTCTTCCCGCCGCACCGAGCGCCTTTCGGCCGCAGCCCGGTAGAGGCGGTAGATCCACTCGATAGTCTCCAAAGCCTCCCGGCCAAGCGAATAAGGGATTCCCGCGCCGGCTAGGCCGCGCAAAAAATCGGCCCACTCCAGCTCCCACGAGCGATCCTCGCCCGAATAGTCAAAGCGCTCGCTGTCCGGCGCGCCGCCTTGAGGATTGCGCCGCCCCACGACGGCTCGTTCCGGCCCATAAGCTCCCCCCAAGCCCTCGGCGCAGACGTAGCCATCGCGCCCGAAAACCTCAAAGCTGAAGAGGTTTTTCCATTGCGTCCAACTCGCGTGCAGCGAGGCGATCTGTCCAGTGGCCGTGCGAAAGAGACCGTAGGCGTTGTCTTCCACGGGCGAGTCCCAGAAGTGGGTCTCGACATAGCCTGTGACTTCGGCAAAGTCCCCCAAGAGCCATTTGGCCAAGTCGATTAGATGCGCTCCCTGGTCTAAAAGCTCGCCGCCGCCCGCCTTCTTGGGATTGGTCCGCCACTCTCGTTCATAACCGGGCCGCCCGCCGTGGCCATAGCGCGCCCGGATGCTCAGTAGCGGGCCGATCTCGCCCGCCGTGCAAACCTCGTGCAGCTTTTGGATAGCGGGATGATAGCGGTGGTTGTAGCCGACCTTGAGCACGCGCCCGCTTTGCTCGGCTGCGGCGACGGCCTGCCGGGCCTCTTGGGGATTGCGCCCCAGCGGCTTTTCGCACAAGACGTGTTTGCCGGCCAAGAGGGCGGTGGTGCTGATGGGGGCCAATGCGTCGTGCGTCGTCGCGACCACCGCGATGTCGAGATCGGCCGCGATTAGCTCCTCCCACGAAGCCGCCACTGCGGCCCCGCATTCGGCGGCCAATTCGGCCGCGGCGGGCGCGTGCTCGTCGTAGATCAGGGTTACTGCGGACTCAGGATGGACATGGGCCGTGGCCGCCCGCCGCCGCCCCATGCGACCCGCTCCGACGATCCCCACTTTGTACACTCAGTCCTCCTGCTGTTGGACGCGCCGCACGGCAAAGGCCTCCGTGGCCATAATCGCCTCGACATCGAAGGTTTCCCACGGATCCCAAACCGCTGACAGCAGTCGCCCCGTCAGCCCATCTGAGCGCGCCGAAGCCAGATAGACTGCCAGCGCGGCCGCTCGCTTGCCCGTAGCGTCGCCCTCGCGCAGTAGGCGCTGATCCTGCTCCCGTTCCTGGGGACTCACGGCCGCGCCGGTCGCTAGCCGTTGGTCGAGCATCCGCGTGTTGACCGCTCCGGGGGCAATGGCGTTGACGTCAATGCCGTGCTCAGCCACTTCTCCGGCCAAGTTCTCGCTAAAGCGCACGACTGCGGCCTTGGAGGCGCTATACGCGCTAAAGAAGGGCCGCGGTCCCACTGCACCGCCGCCCGAGAGGTTGATGATTTTGCCGTAGTGCTGGGCGATCATGGCCGGCAAGACCTTGCGAGTGCAATAGAAACAGCCGCCGAGATTGACCTGTACCACCTGCATCCAAGCGTCTGGATCGACCTCTTCCACTCGCCCGATAGGCCCCTGAATTCCCGCGTTGTTGACCAGCACATCGACTCCGCCCCAAGCGGCGAGCACGCGCTCGATAGCCGAATCCACTTCCTCGCGCCGCCCCACATCCGCCTGTAGTTTTAACGCCGCTTGGCCTTGGTCTGACAAAAGCGCGGCTGTCTCGTCCAGCTCTGATCCGGTGCGGGCCAAAATCGCCACGTGCGCCCCTTCCCGCGCCAAGGCCGAGGCAATGGCCCGGCCAATGCCGCGCCCGCCGCCGGTTACTAGGCAACGCCTGCCTATCAGCTCCATATCTTGCTCCTTTGTGGCCCGAGCAAATATGCGGTGCGGGTTTGGTCTTGCCAAAAGCCAAGCGGCGTTGACCTAGCATACTATTTATCCTAAATTGGTGTGCATACATATTTTAGAGAGCCTATTCGATGTCCCTCCCGAGTACCGCATCCGATCTCAAAGCGCTCTGTCTCCACATCAACGCCCACTGTCCCGCCGGTGGCCTTTTTGAAGGCGACCGCACCCATTTACACCCGGACAGTAATCTGCCGTGGCGCATTGCCCCGGAGCCGTTCTGGCTTTCGCCGGCGCAACACCGCTATCTAGACCAACTCGGCGGCGTCCTACATCAGTTTTACAGGGCCTGCAACCAGCTCTACCACCAGAGCGTCAAAGGCGTTGAGCCGCCTTGGATTCACGAGTACTTGGATTTGGGCAAGCCCAGTGCCGTGCGCGAAATGGGCCTCTGGAATCGCATCAAGTCCCAGTTGCCTTTGGTCATCCGCCCGGACCTGCTGCTGACTGAGGACGGCTTCAAGCTAGTCGAGTTGGACGCCATCCCCGGCGGCATGGGCTTTACCGCTCAAGTCTCGGAGGTCTATGCGGATCTTGGCTACGACATCATCGGCGGTGCCCGCGGCCTGATCGACCCATTCTACGAAGCTATTGCCGCTGCTGCCAAGGTGGATGAGCCGCATTTCGCCCTCTTTGTCTCGGACGAGTCCGAGGCCTATCGCCGAGAAATGGAATGGCTGGTCGAGCGCTTGCAGGCGGCTGGCAAACCGGCCCGCAGTGCCCACCCGCGCGAGGCCCGCTTTGACGAAAATGGCCTCTTCCTCCAAGGCGCTGACGAGTCGGCCCCTTGGCGCATTGACGCGGCCTATCGATTCTTTGAACTGTTCGACCTCAAAAACATCCCCAAGGCCGAGCTTTTTACCTATTTCACTAAGAAAAACGCCCTGTGTCTGACCCCGCCGCCGAAGGCCTATCTCGAAGAAAAGCTCTGGCTGGCGTTTTACCACCACCCCGCGCTCAAATCCTATTGGCGCCGCGCCTTGGGCAAGGAGTCTTTTGCCGCCTTGGACAGCCTGATCCCGCGCTCGTGGATTGTCGATGCGCGGCCGCTGCCGCCTCACGCCATCATTCCCGGCTTCGACATTGGCGGCCAGCCCGTCGGCGACTGGCAGCAGTTGAAGCACCTAACTAAGAAGCAGCGCGAGTTGGTGCTCAAGCCCTCGGGTTTTTCCAACATAGCGTATGAGAGCAAGGGCGTGTCCATCGGCCATGACCTGTCCGAAGCTGAGTGGGCCGAGCGCGTGCAAGAGGCGCTCGACCGATTTGATCATCAGCCCTATATCTTGCAGGAATTCCACAAGGCCGCCCGCCGCACCGTGCGCTACTACGACTTCCACCGAGACGAGGTCGTGCCCATGCGGGGCCGGGTGATGCTGCGTCCTTATTACTATGTCATCGGCGATGAACCGCGCCTGTGCGGCATCCAAGCCCTAGTGTTCCCGGCCGACAAGAAGATTCTGCACGGTATGGTTGACGCCGCGATCATGCCCTGTGCTGCGTCCGCGGAAAAATCCTCCTTCTAAGCACCATGATTTCCCTAGACGAAAAGCTAACGCACCTCGAAGACATTCTGCGCCCTATGGGACAGGTGTTGGTCGGCTATTCGGGGGGGGTCGATAGTGCTACGCTGGCGGTAGCAGCCCAGCGGGTCTTGGGCGAGGGCACCATCTGCGTCACCGCGGACTCTGAGAGCTATGCCACCGGCGAGTTGGAGAAGGCCGCCGAGATTACCCGCGAGTTCGGCATCCGCCACGAGGTGGTCAAGACCCGCGAGTTGGACAACCCCGACTACGCCAAAAACGCGCCCAACCGCTGCTACTACTGCAAGCAAGAGCTGTTCACCCACATGGAGCAGCTAGCGCGCAGCCTCAATATCGATTACATCCTCTACGGCCAAAACGCCGACGACATCGGCGATTTCCGCCCTGGGGCTGCAGCTGCCCGCGAGCGCGGCGTACACGCGCCCTTAGCCGAGGCGGGCCTGACCAAGGACGACGTGCGCACCCTAGCCAAGCGCTGGGGGCTGACGGTGTGGGACCGTCCAGCCATGGCCTGCCTCTCGTCGCGCTTTCCCTACGGCACGCCCGTTACCGCCGAGGGTCTGCGCCAAATTGACCATGCTGAACGCTATCTACGCGAGGTCTGTGGCTTCGACCAGGTCCGCGCCCGCCACCACGAGACGCTATCGCGCATTGAGTTGCCGGCTGAAGACTTGACGCGCCTGCTGGGCGATTCGGATGCGCGTCAATCTTTGATGGAGCACTTGCGGGAAATTGGCTATCTGCAAACTACCGTCGATCTGTGCGGCTTCCGCTCTGGCAGCATGAACGAGGCGCTGCTTTCCATCGCCGATTCCGCTACCGACGAGCCGCTCTTTGCGCGGGTCAATCCGCTACTCGCAGCCCATTCGCTGCTGCCTGCTGCGTACGAGCAGCGCGACCAGATGTTAGTCCTGCGCTTGCCCGTGTCGGGCATCTCTCGCCTCGCTGAAGCTCCGTTGCGCTCGGCATTAGTGACCGCGTTCGCCGATTTGGGCCTGCGCTATATTGCCCTCGAATTAGACCCCTTGGACACATGAAACGCGAAATCGCGCTGTTCGGGGCGCAGTGCCTCCGCCAGACGTGTGCCCAGGTCGCAGAGGTGGATGACGCCATCCGCGCCCTTGTCGCCGACCTCTTCGACTCCATGCGCGCCGCGGAGGGGGTCGGGCTTGCCGCCCCGCAGATTGGCGTCCTCAAGCGGGTCTGCGTCATCGATTTGACTGCCCATCAGCCCAACTACCAACCCGTGGTCTTAATCAATCCCAAGATCACAGGCCACGAGGGAGAGCAAATCGACGAGGAGGGTTGTCTGAGCTTTCCCGACCTGTACGGCGATGTCAAGCGCTATGCTTGGGTCGAAGTTGAAGCCATTGGTTTGGATGGTCAGCCCTTCAAAACTGAGGGCGAAGGCTTTTACGCCCGCGCCCTCCAGCACGAAATCGACCACCTCGACGGCAAGCTCTTCATCGACCACCTCAGCCCACTCAAGCGCCAACTCATGCGCGGCGCGCTCAAGCGATTGAGAAAAGAGAGCGCCGCGTAGGCCAAAGCCTCGGTTGTACATTGACAGCATTTGATCTGGCTTTTACCTTCTTTAAGCAAACGGGGGCGTAGTTCAGTTGGTTAGAACGTCGGCCTGTCACGCCGAAGGTCGCGAGTTCGAGTCTCGTCGTCCCCGCCATTTTGTTAAGCTCCTTTAGCGCGCTTTGCGCGATTGAGGAGCTTTTCTTTTGCTAATTCCTACTCTTTTTGCATGCGAGAAAGGTACAAAATGCAAGAGCGCATCCGCGAAATTCTAAGCTGGTATGGCAGCGACAACCCCGGCACCTTGACCAACTTGGCGCGTCTGCTCAACCACGGTGCGCTCGGCGGCACAGGTAAGCTAGTCATCCTGCCCGTAGATCAGGGCGTTGAGCACGGGCCCGGACGCAGCTTCGCTCCCAACCCACCCGCGTATGATCCGCGCTATCACTTTGAGTTGGCCATTGACGCTGGCCTCAGTGCATACGCCGCCCCGCTCGGGTTCCTCGAAGCGGGTGCGCGCGACTACGCGGGCGACCTACCGCTGATCCTCAAGCTCAACAACCGGGAAAATCTTCACTCCGACGCAGACCCCACCCAGTCGCTCACCGGCTCCATCGCCGCTGCTCTGCGCTTGGGTTGCGTGGGCATCGGCTACACGGTCTATCCGGGTTCGGCCCTGCGGCAGGAGATGTACGAGAAGCTGCAAGCCTTGGCCGAAGAGGCCAAGCGGTACGGTTTGGTGGTGGTGGTCTGGTCCTATCCGCGCGGCACGGACTTGAGCAAGGAAGGGGAAACCGCGCTCGACGTCACTGCGTACGCCGCCCAAATCGCCGCCCAGCTAGGGGCCCATGTTATCAAGGTCAAACCGCCTACGGCTCACATTGAGCAGGACGAAGCCCGCAAGGCGTATGCGGATGTGCCGGCCAGCACTTTGGCCGAGTGCGTGAGCCATGTGGTGCAATCGGCGTTCAACGGGCGGCGCGTGGTGATCTTTTCTGGCGGCCCAGCCAAGGGCGAAGAGGAAATTATCGAGGAAATTACCGGCATCCGCGATGGCGGCGGCTTTGGCTCCATCATTGGCCGCAATGCCTTCCAGCGCGAGCGCGGGCAGGCCCTGGATCTGTTGCAGCGCATTGTGGGGATCTACGCCGACAAGCAATAGCAAATGCACATCACCGACGCCCAACTCGCTACGTACAAAAAACAGGGCTTCCTGATCGTCGAGAACTTCCTTACCAAAGACGAACAGCAAGCCGCGCTCGACGGCTTCTTCACTCATTTCGCGCCGTCCTATGACCAATACCTAGCTAACGACCGCCGCAACGACACTCCTCAGCAAAGACTCTTCCCTTGGGATCACTCCGGCCTCAATCACGTCACCGTCCATCCCGATCTGATTGACGCGGCCGAGCGCGTCTTAGGCACGCGCGAGATTCGCCTCTGCGAGGGCCACCTAGGCATGAAATACGCCGGCGAGGAATACGGGACCAATTTTCACATCGACTACGGCAACAACACACTGGGGCCGATCATCGAGCCAGACGATTTTATGAATTTGGTGTGTTTCTACTGCTTCGACGACGTCGAGGAAGGCATGGCCCCGATCCGCATGGTGCCCAAGGGCCGCTCAGACGCGGAAGCCGTGCCGATGATCGTCCCCGGCGGCTCGGTGTGCCTCTACAGCGTCTTCACCCGCCACGCTGCCTCCGATTTCACCGCGCCAGCGGGACACCGTCCGGTCATGTGGGTGGGTTTTACTCGCAAGGATCGCCCCTGGGACGGCGGTCGCACCTTCACGTATAAGAGCGGTGCCCAGGGTGCCGCCATGCACCGCTTCATGGCCGAAGCCACCCCGCGCCAGCGCGAACTGCTGGGCTTTCCACCACCGGGCGACCCGCTGTGGACGGAAGAATTTATCGCGGGGATGGCGACGCGGTATCCGGGATTCGACGCGGAGCCTTATTACGCGGCGAGATAAGAGCTACACGCCGTGCAACTCTAACTCGTCTTTATGGTGGCAGGCGGCCAGATGCGACTCGCCCTCCAGCATGGGCATCTGCTGGCTGCACAGGTCGCTTTTGTAGCGGCAACGCGGTGCGAATGCGCACCCTTGGTCGTCGGCCGGCGTTGGTTCGCCCACCTCGCTGGCGTCTTCGTCGTCCTCCATCCACGAGGCGTGGGGGTCGGGCGCGGGTGCGGCCTCTAGCAACATGGCCGTATAGGGGTGCTGTGGTTGGGTAAAGAGGGTTTCAGTTGCGGCCTGTTCGACGATCCGGCCTTGGTACATGACGGCCACTTCGTCGCAGAGATAGCGCACCACGCTCAGGTCGTGGGCGATAAAGAGCAAGGTGAGGTCGAGGTCGGTTTGCAATTGACGGAGCAAGTTGAGTATCTGCGCTTGCACGCTGACGTCGAGCGCGGAGACTGGCTCGTCGGCGACGATGAGCGACGGGCTCAAGGCCAAGGCGCGAGCAATGCCGATGCGCTGTCGCTGGCCGCCGGAGAAGGCGTGCGGATAGCGGCGCGCGTATCTGGGGTCGAGTCCTACGCGCTCCATCAGCTCGCCCACTCGCTCGTGGCTGTCGCGCGCCGACCAGCCATAAGACCGGAGCGGCTCGGCGATTAGGTCGCGCACAGGCATCCGCGGATTTAGGGACGAGTACGGGTCTTGGAAGATCATCTGCATCTGTCGGCGGGCTTGGACGACTTCGCGCCGGCCGAGCTGGGCCATATCGACGACCTGCCCGTCCTGTTGGCGAAAGAGGATCTCCCCGGCGGTTGGGTCTAGGGCGCGGAGAATCATCCGCCCGGTGGTGGTCTTGCCGCACCCGCTCTCGCCGACCAGCCCCAAAATTTTGCCTTGGGCGAGCGAGAAGCTCACGCCATCCACGGCCTTTACCCAACCTGTCTGTCGCTGTAAAAGCCCCCGGTGTACGGGAAAGTGCTTTTTTAACCCTCGTACTTGCAGGAGGGCGTCTGTGGCCCCATTGGACATTGGGCTAGTCCCCTCCTTCTTCGGTGTGGATGAAACAACGGGTGTGGTGATGTGGCCCCACTTCTGCGGACGCGGGCATTTGTTGCTCGCAAATGGGGCCGACCTTTTGCGTGCAGCGGGTGTGGAAGGGGCACCCCTCGGGCAGGGCGTACGCGCTGGGGACACTGCCCTCAATCGGCTCGATGTGCCGGCGTTTGCCCGTCAGGCTGGGGATGGATTGCAACAGGGCCGCGGTATAGGGATGCGCCGGGCTGTCGAAAATTGCGGCGACCGGCCCTTCTTCGACGATCCGCCCCATATACATCACATAGACGTATTCGACTGTGTGCGCGATCACGCCTAGGTCGTGGGTAATTAGCATGAGCGCTAGTCCCAGCTCGCGCTGGAGCCGCTGGATTAGCTTGAGCACCCGCGCTTGGACGGTTACGTCGAGTGCCGTGGTTGGCTCGTCGGCGATTAAGAGTCGCGGATTGCTCGCCAGCGCCATGGCAATCATCGCCCGCTGGCGCATGCCGCCCGAAAGCTGGAAGGGGTAGTCGTCAGCGCGGTCCTGCGGATCGGGGATGCCGACTAAGTGCAACAGCTCGACGACCCGCTGCCGCGTTGCTTCTGAGGATAGCGAGTCGTGGAGTTGGATCATCTCGGCGATTTGGTTGCCAATGGTGTGTACCGGCGAGAACGCGGTCATTGGCTCTTGGAAGATCATGGAGATGTCGCCGCCTCGGATCTGATGCATTTCGTCGCTGTGCGCGTCGAGTGCGGCGAGGTCGATTTCGCGCTCGTCCAGCTTGCGGCGGTAGCGGATGTGGCCGCTGGTAATCTCGGCTGCTGGCGGCAAAATCTGCAGCAGGGCGTTGGAGGTCATGGTTTTGCCGCAGCCGCTTTCGCCGACGATGCCCACAGCTTGGCCGGTGTTGATGCGGAAGCTGACGCCGTTGAGTGGCCGCACCACGCCTTCGTCGCGAGTGATGCGCACGCTTAGGTCGTGGACGTCGAGGAGGGGAGCGGTCATAAGTAGCTAAGCGGTCTCAAATTCCAACGCGGAAAGATTCAGATTGGACGAGCGTTTCGACAGATAGAGCATTTCCACGCCCACCACTTCGTTCGATTCGTTGTAGTCGAGCACCACTCCCGGCGAGACCTCTGCGGACTCGACGATGGCCGAATCATCGAGGCGCAAGTAGAGCGCGTCGGCGTTCTTATCGACATGCAGTTTCATAATTTTCCTTTCATGTTTCGGTCAAAAAATACGCTCACCACCCGCCAAGGTGCAACGCGGGTGTTGACAGCAACACGCAGTATTCGGCCGCCCCGCTCCGGTATAGGACGAAAAAAGCGCTCTACTTCGGGGTCATTTGGGTCGGGTATTCGCAACGCCGGTTTGGCTACCACCAGTTCGACCCACTCCATAGAGATCACTCGTTCGGCCATCGCATGAACCGCGTGTTTGGTGCATTCCAGTTTCATCACCGCTCAGATTGTTCGGACCTAAAAAAGATACGATTGACCAACCACTCTTGGCATTACGGAATTTTTTCATCAGCTTCCGCTAGAAAAACAATAGCTGATGCTGTCATGTGCAACATGTACGCGACAAGGTGATTTGGCACAGATACCGGAGTCGTACCTTGACCGTGACCGCTCAACTTGTTGCGTCCAGTAGGTACGCTACTCTCCAAAAGATTTCGCAGGGACGAATAGTGCGATTGCCAAAACGACGGAATCAGCCCATTATCAAAACAAGCCTGAATCAAGGGTTTTGCCGTCGCATTATTGCCGTAACTCCAGCCTCTCTTGTCACAAATCGCTTTCATTACGCTCTCGAATGCTTTTAGACACTCGCTAAGAGCTTCTTTGGCGTTCCCTTTTCGGTAGTGTTCGTGCGCTTTTAAAAACTCCTGTTGTGCCCCGGCATAGTGCTGTTGGTCGAGCAGTTTGAGTGCAGGTTTGACAATTTCAGCGTGAATGAACTCAGAGTCGATACGGACGATCTGCCCGTTTGTGAATTGATAGCCAACTCCATGTTCCTTGCACCTGTTATTTAATTCTTCTATTGCATCATCGGCTATTTTTGAAGATTTCTTCTTCCTTATAAAATTATTTATGAGAAAACACGACAACTCTACAACATCAAGAGCTCTCTCCACTTCCTCCACCGTAAGGAAAAACTCCTCAAGCTCTCCTTGGGGCCCCTTCTCTCTATATTCCTCTTCTGAGTTCGTTAACCAAAATACACCATATTCGTGCCTCAAAGTTTTGACCAAAAAATCATAAGAATCACGCACATCCTGATGAGAAAAAGAGTCATACAATTGAGATACCTCTATATCAATTATATAATATCTCCAAATCTGAATAATTTGAACCCTCAGAGGCTTAGGGAGATCATCATAAATATAGACGTCAGGCATCTCTCCTCGAAGTTTCCTCTGGCGTTTCGAGAATATGTCAAATATCGGCAAGATTGATTCCTCCTAAATACTATACGTCAAGGTGGAGACTGCACCAAGTGCCGCATTTATCTCCCCGTGACCAAAGGTGCAAAGTCTTCAACTTGGACTGGCACAACGCCAAATTCTACGAGATGCGCGTTATCTGGCGAGTCTATGGCAAACACTGGTTTTCCTTGAGTGAGTACTTCCTTGCACAATGTTTCGGTTTTGCCGCCCTTTTCGGCATGGGCAATAAGAATGCGGTCAGCGAGCGCGGCGATATAAGCATTGCGCTTGACCGCAAGATCGGCTGTAGGCCGGCGAATGCCGTCGGCGAAAAAGGACAGAATCAACAAGCGCCCTTCGGCTAGCGGCTTCTTCCAGTTTTTTGGAATCCGCATTCGGCCAAGCCCCCGCGCAGGACAGACCACTACGGAAGCCGAGCCGCGCAACAGCAGGTCTAGACACTCCTTCTCCATCGGCGACTGGAAGCCGCCGACAATCGTCACGTCGGTTTCGCGCAGCATCCGCGCAAGATCGTAGGTCTTGAGGATTGCGTCGCCTGGACAGCGCACAGAACAGAAGAAGCCAATTCGAGTGCTGTCAAGTATGCCGGGATCGCCCTTCAATGTAAACGTAGGCGCATTCCCAGCGTCTGCACAACGCCGCAATGCCACCGGGGTGTCCGGTGCTCCTGATTCATAGTATCTAGTTTCCAATTGCTGATAAAGCACCTTGTTCGGCGAACATATATCTTCAAACCTGCAACCAATTTTCTACATGGAGCTCGGAGATTCTTTGAAAATGTTTCTCATTGTTGGTGACGATCCCGAGTTTGTTCACTATTGCTGTGGCCGCGATCAAAATGTCTGCGTCCCCAATCAATTCCCCTCGTTTTCTCAGGTCTGTGTATATTTCAGCGGCTTTTGAGATTATCTCTTCGCTCAAGGAGAGGGTGGTATTCTGCGAACAGAAGGTCTCAAAGTCTGCTATTTGTTTAGTTGCTCCCTTTGCTTTTAGGCCGCGCAGAATCTCATACTGTGTGATGATGGAAAATTGGAATCGGTGGTACTCTTTGAGGTAGGCTTGAGCGTTGGAGGTGACCGTGGAGTGTTGGCGCATGACTGCGGTGAGAGTATCCGTGTCCAACATCGTGCGTTGTAGGACCATTATTGGGTTCTGTCTCCGAAAAAATTGCGACGATCGTGAATGACTTCTTCCATGTCGTCTAAGTCAGCATCGGAGAGCCCCTCATAGACCTTTGTCGCTAGTTTGAGGAGGTCATTTGTATTTGCTTTAGAAGAGGTTTCCAGTCCCATGCGATACTTGATGTCGTAGTTGATGATGAAATCTAATTCTTCATCTGTGAAGCCGTAGTGTTCGGCGAGTACACGGTCGATTTCGTCAATGATGAGCTTGCTGTATTTAGGAAAAACGCATTGTACCTTGAGTGTATCGTGCGAGAATTTCATTTGCCGTTCCTCTGAGTTTCGGTCCAAATCTTCCATTAGCTCCTCTGAGAGCCTAACAAGGCGTTCCGATCGCTCGTGTTTTGCAAGTCTATCCACATCTATCGGGAAGGCATCGATTTCTCGTTTGTTCACATTACGACAGTCCGAGCACACCGTAAAGAACCAATAGAATAGATTTGAGTTGAGGCAACATAGTACCAACTTGGCGTGTAACTCTGATCTGAAACGTAGTACTTTTAATTCTGATGGGGAACGTCTGTCACCGGCTCCGTTTAGAATCAGAGGTTCAAAGTCAAGAAATTGTAAAAAGTATCCGACTTTGCGGGTATAATAAATATAGTTACGCGTGTTCTTGACATAGAAATTCGCTAACGTCTTTCTCTCATCTTTAAGCTTCTTCGATATTTCATATTCAAGTTCTGAGCATAACTTTGGCAAGGTATGAGCTAGCAGTCCCTTATAGCTCTTCTCATAGCGTAGGCGGTGAAAGATGCTCGGTCGTTCTACCGAAGTCCACTTATTGTACCGTGTCGAGTACATCGCTGCTGATGGGTCGCTGGGGGCTATAAGATGGATTGTCAGCCTGATGTGTTGAAGTCCATCAAATAGTCTTGAAGGTCGATCATCAAACGAACTGTAGTGCAACAAGCGTTGTGACAGTTTATTCTGCAAACTGACGTAGCGGTCGGTTGAAACCGAGGAGACTGGAACGATAAAACCTTGTCGCCCGAGCCGATGACATAACTTTAATGATCGCTCCAAAATGAGCGCATAGAGATTACCAGCTCCTATGCATTCATAATCTTTGAGTTTGTATTGATCTAC
Source organism: Candidatus Latescibacterota bacterium (assembly GCA_022826515.1). Next base: position 20,288 of record JAJDUT010000061.1, on the reverse strand, counting down.
TACTTTTAACTCAATGTACGGCGGATTCCCAATAATCACGTCAAACCCACCGCCGTCCATGATCCCATAAAACTCGACGAACCAGTGAAATGGCTGGTGGCTGTCACGCCATTTCCGGTACGCTCGTTCATCTCCGGTCTTGACGCCGTAATCACCCGCCAAATAGTGATCCAATTCGTCTCGTAGGTTGTCGAGCCGTTTTCGCAATTTCGTCTTGGCGTTGGTGAATTCAACTGCATCCATCTCGCGCTCAGTCTGCATCTCTCGAAACTGACGAAAGGCCCGGTCGGCAATTTCGGCGTCCTCTTCAATGCGTTTCAGCTTAGCCCTATCTTCCGGATAGAGCATTCTTTGCTGGCCATCCGGGGTGGCGACGAATGCATCCTGTATTTCCTTGAGCGTCGTGAATCCGACAAGGGTATTGCCAGCGCGGACATTAAAATCAACGTCGGGTAGTGGCTCGATCTGCTCGTAGCGCTCTAACTGCGCGACTAGCTTCAGGAAGAGCCGCAGTTTGCAGATTTCCACAGCCTCTTCCATGATGTCCACGCCATAGAGGTTGTTGACGATGATGGACTTGAGTGTGAAATACCGATCGCTGGCATGGCTGGCAACGTGGTCGAGTACTTTTTGGAAATCTCTCAGTTTCTCTGGGCGGTGCTTGCGTTTAGATCTCTTCAGATCATCGAGAAATCCCTGCATGGTCTCTAGGCAGGCCGTGTATATCGGCTCTAGGATGTTGAGTGCGGCGAACAGGAAGGCTCCAGACCCACAGGTCGGGTCGAGAATAGAAGCCTGAGTAATGGCTTTCCAGAAGGCACGAATGAGTTCAGGCCCCTCACTTCCCGCGATTACGTCTTGGGCAAACTTCTCGATGTCCAGATTATACGTAATGAGGTCGTTGATAGACGTGACCTCGCCGGCAGCGAGCTTAGCGCGGACTTCTTCATAGTGCTGACGGCGGGCTACGTGCTCGCGCCAAGTTTCAGTGGGAAGAGCATAGTCGGGCGGGGCCGCCTTGTTCCAATCTCCGCGCTTGGACACGTCTTGCAGGCCAACAGCTATCTCAGGCGGCAGTTCTTGCCGGTCCGCAAGGGCCTCCCCCTTATGAATGTCGTAGGTAATACCGTGGCGGACAGCCTCGTAAAAGTACCCATCTGGGTCATCCACTAACAGCCGCCACACCCCGCCGCCGGGCTTGAAGGCAATGGAGCACTCTTTCTTCGCCCGGTCAAACAGGAAGGGAATGATGGTGTTGCGGCTGATGTAGCCGGTGATGTCCTCCTTGGTATAGTAGGCCCCCATCTGCTTTTGGTTGATGTATTTCTCAAAGATATAGCCGAGGACGTCGGGGTTGATCTCGTTGTCATTGCGAAGCGGCCGGTCATCGAGATGCCACTGATAGGCGTCGAAGAAATCGAATATCTGCTGAAACGCCTCATCGGGGATGTGGATGGCTTCATTGTCCTGCTCTAAATCGTGGACATCGAACAGGCCTCCGTTGAGATACGGAACTTGGCCGATCAGAGCCGCCAGTTCAGGGGAGCGGTCAGCCTCCGGCTGTCCTAGCCCTTCGTGAAACAGTCGCAGAAGGAATAGTCGATAGAAGCCGAGGAAGTTGCCGTTACCTTTCTGCGCCTGCACTTTTTGCAGGCGGTTTTGCAGATAGTCTGTATCGCCGTCGAGGAAGCCCTGCTTCTGAATGAAGTAGATGAACATCATCCGGTTCAGCATCAGCGAGGCATACCATTCGCGGTCGGCTACGTTCTCAATTCCTTCGATGAAGCTGAGGAAGGCTTGGTGTTCTTTCTTAAAGCGGTCGTAGAACCTCTTTGTGACCTTCTCGACATCGAACGCCGCGCGCACCCGCCCCGATACATCGACGATGGTCAGGTCGTCTTCCTCTTCCAGCGTAAAGACGATTTGCTCCAACTTCTGAATCAGCGCTTCCCCCGCTTGCCCGCTTTGGTAAATATGCGAGCGCGAGCGGTCGGGCTGGCCGGGTTCGCGCTTCACCCATTGCCAATGGTGAGTGCTCCTGTCGGATGAGGCGTAAACGATGATGTGTTCGCGGACTTTCTTGGCGACGGCTTTTTCGATCTTCTGGCGAGTGGGATGGTCGGGGAAAGCGGCGTCCGCGTCGGCCACGTACTGGTAGGCCACCAATCCGCGCTTGTGGGCGACGGCTTGGAGAGCGTAGGTCGCGTTAGCGACCGGGATTTCTAGGTCCTCGCCGCCACGGTCCCAGCCCAGTTCCTTAATGAACAAGGAGCGTAGATCGAATTGCTCTAGCGATGCTCTAATTTTCGTACGGTCGAGGTGTGTCGGCATTGGGAATGTCCCGGATTAGCTATTCGTTTTTAGCACCTTAAAATTTAGTTGACCGTGCCCAAATTAGCCAACCATACCAAATATGTATATTATATTTGACAAAATTCTCTAAAAATGTGAATTTTTGAATATGAAATATACTTCTTCCGAAGATGTGCTGCCTATCGGTCGGCGGAGGCTCGCAGCCGTAATACGGGCTGCCAACGATGTTATCCAAATTGCCGATGTCTCGGCAACGCTTGCCATCGGCAGACTCGAAGCCTCCAAGCTCCTGTCCCGATGGGCCGGCCAAGGCTGGTTGCGTCGTGTAGGACGGGGGGCCTATATCCCCGTGCCTATGGATTCGCTCGACAGCCAACATGTGCTCGAAGACCCTTGGGTACTTGTTCCTGCCCTTTTCACCCCGGCCTATATCGGAGGCTGGACGGCCGCTGAGCACTGGGACCTTACTGAGCAGTTGTTCCGCGACATCGTCATAATGACGGCGCAGACGGTGCGCGAAAAGCATCAGGTCCGCCACGGAGCGCACTTTATGTTGTACCACGTCCAAGAGCGTAAAATTTTTGGCACGAGGCTCGTTTGGCGAGGCCGTTCCAAAGTGCTGCTGTCGGATGTTCATCGAACCGTGACCGACATGCTGGACAATCCCACCCTCGGGGGAGGGATTCAACACGTGTCCGACTGCTTCAGTGCCTACCTGAAACGCTCTGATCGCAGCGATGATACGCTCACTGCCTACGCCGAGAGGCTTGGCAATGGAGCAGTATTTAAGCGCCTTGGCTTTTTGGCCGACCAACATTCCGATACTTCCCATATCACCGATGTCTGTCGGGCGCATCTGACAGCAGGAAACGCTAAGCTCGATGCCACCCTCAGATGCTCCCGTCTGATTTCTAAGTGGCACCTCTGGGTCCCGTCAACTTGGGCAGGAAAATCGAATTAGCACTATCCTGACGAGATTTCAGTTCCCAGTCCGTCCAATTAGGCCCAGCGAGCAAACAATACTCGGTTCTTGGCGTTCATCTTCTTCGTGGACGATGCAGAGCCGATCTTCCTCCCTGAGCGTGATGACCAATTCGGCAAGAGCCTCATCGGAAACCCCGCTGCGCAACTGCCGGTTCAGCGTATCCAGCGCAGCCTGACGCAATGGATAGCGATAGATGTCGTCAATTGCCCGGCGCAGAGGCTCCGTATCAAACAGGGTCCCCTCGACCTGTTCGGCATGGCTCTTGAGCCGATCGTAGGTGCGAAATCGGGCTCCAGACGGTCGCCCAAGCTGGCCTCCGACCTGTTTTTCCTGGCGGGAAATGTGCTCTACGGCCTTGCTTACTAGATCGTGATGGGTGTCGTGACGCGGTAAGGCCGGCGTGTCAGGCGAGCATTCGGCAGTCCGCAAAATCTCGAATTGACTTTCGGTAATGCTCCTACCATCGCGGCTAATCCAAGCCAATGCATCGTTTCCTTGCGCGGTACGCATATAAACGAGAGCTCCTTCCGGTCGCTCCGGTCGTTCATGGTAGGCTTTCGAGGAATACACCACGGAGGGTAAGCCCTCAATATTCTTTTTGAGCGGCGGGTCGGCCTCCGTTGCGTTTTTCCAGATTTGATAGGCGTAGGATGAGAGATCAACTTCTGTATCATCGTCGCCATCGAGAATGCCAGCCTTCTCATTATAGAGGTCGAATATGGCCCGTTGGTCCTCATCCTCGAAGAATGCCTCATCTGTCCCTACGACCTCGGCGTTTTCTTGGAGGCGTTCCCGTACACGCTCCCGCAGCCGGATCAGACGTTCGACCCCTTCGGCGGGAAGAAAGGAGTAGCACAGGATGTTGTCCGCCTTTTGGCCAATACGGTCAACGCGGCCAGCACGTTGAATCAGGCGGATGATGGCCCACGGCAGGTCGTAGTTCACCACGATGGCGCAGTCTTGCAGGTTCTGCCCTTCGCTGAGCACATCAGTCGCAATCAGTATGCGTAGTTCCCCATTGCCAAGGTCGTCTTTCTCGTTGCTCCTCGGGCTAAAGCGCCAAGCGAGTTTTGTCACGTCTGGCGAGTCCCCTGTTGCGGCGGCCATGTCTAGCACTCCGCGTGTCTTCAACTCGCTTTCTAGGTAATGCACTGTGTCGGCGAATTGGGTAAAGACTAGAACTTTTCGGTTCGCATGTTCGTCCCTCAGCAATTCTTCCAGTGCACCTAGCTTGGCATCCTTGGCCGCGTGCCACTCGCCGAATTCGGTTAGGAGGTCGAGAAGTGTCTTGGCGTCGGCCTTTAGGGCACTACCGAGGTCTGTGCCGAAGTGGCGTGGCGACAGCCAGCGAAATCGCCTCTTGTAGCGATCTGCATAGAGCGCATAGACCTCGGCGGCTCGCTGGCGGAAATCGGCCTCTGTTCTCAGTGGGGTTGCTCTGTTGGACTCTTCACTCTCGTCCTCATCTCCCGTATCGAAAAAGTCCCCGACTCCCTCATCAGCATCTCTATCGAAGGATTGCGTATCCAAGAGTCCGGCATCGATCGTTCCAATGGGGAGGGGCCGATCATTCTCAATGGCGTGAAGAAAGGTGAAGTTTCTGAGAACGTGCCGTTCGACCGACAGCAGAAAGGCATGGCCGCTGCTCTCCAGACGTTTAAACAGGTTGGTTCGGCAAAAGCCCATGAGGCGCTTCCCAGCACGCGATAAGTCGTCTATGACCTTTGTCTCAGTCTCGGTGGGTGACGTGGGCGGCGATGGCTCGACGTAATTGCCCAGACCATAGCGCGGGAGTTCCAAACCGTTTATGGCCCCAACGACATTATCTGCGAACAGCCGGGCATATTGTTCATCTATATCAAACCGAAGCGTCTTTGGGACTCGTGCTGGGAAATAGGAGGGCGTACCGTCTTCAAAGGTCAGGTATTTTCGTCCACTGGTCTCGTCGGTGGTAGCATAGTTGTCTTGGATGAAGCTGCGAGTCCGACGCACAAGGTACAGGCGCATTAACTCCCGCCAGTCGTCTGCATGTTCAGATTTTTCAAATGCCGCCAAGGATTGAACCGGGGCTTGGTGCTGGCGCACGAACTCGGTCTCACCCATCTGCTGAAGCAAGCGTTCTGGGCGAATGCCGAGGTCTGCATCCTCAGCTACAAATAAGCGAAGCTGGCTAGATAAATCTAGGTAGGTCTTGTTGTACGGAGTCGCCGACAGCAAGATGCACTTACTGTCGTTTTCCGTGATGTATTCTTGGATAGCACGGTATCTCTTGCCTTCGCGGTTTCTCAGATTGTGACTCTCATCGATGATTACCAACCGGTAACGGCGCATATTGGGCAGTTCATTAATCACGCGGCTGATCGACAGTACGCGAGCCCGCATACCGTACTGCTCGCGATAATCTTCCCACATCGGAATAAGATTTTTCGGGCAGATGATTAAGGTCTCAAGTCCGTGATCGTCTTCAAATACTCGGGCTAGAGCGGTTGCCATGAGCGTCTTGCCCAGCCCGACGACATCGCCGATAATGACGCCGCCACGTTTGTTCAGGAGATGAGCCGCGATTTTTACCGCAGCCGTCTGGAAGTCGAGCAGTTTGTTGCCGAAGTCTGTGGGGATGCGAAACTCGTTCAGGCCGGTCCGTGCTTCCTGTGATAGGTGGTAGGCTATCTTAACGTAGATATGGTACGGCGGAATTGGTTCCTCTCTCGCCCAACTCTCATTAATAATCTCGATAAGCTCTTCCGAGATATCGATGCACCAACGGTCATCCCACCGTTCCTCAAACCATTTAGCAAGTTTCTGACAGGCGTCGTGCTCCAGCACATCGACGTTGAGTTCACCCTGACCAGATAATCCTGCTTGGGTAAGATTGCTGCTGCCCAAGTATCCGACGGTCGGATTGATCGGATCGGGGCGGAACAACAGGTAGAGCTTGGCGTGAAGTGGATGCTTGAGAAACAGCTTGACTACGACCTTTTTTGCTTCGAGCTGTCGCGCTAGTCTGCGAAGGCCCGCCTCGTCTGCGTTGCTGGGCGCACCAATCGTCAATTGCTCTCGAAACTCTTCCGCTAGCTTGCGTTTCAATCGCAACGCCGTCTGGTTGTCTAGCTGCTCTTCACTGAGATTTCTCGCAATGCGAAGCTCTTCATGGGGCAACCGCTGCATGCCGACCAGCAGACGGCAGCAATGACCGTCTCCACCATCCCATTTTTCGACGTATTCGTCGATGGCTCGCCAGCCGCGAAGGTTGAAGTAGCCCACACAGAAGTCTGCTCGGTCGGAAACTTCCATGGTTTCCGCTAGGGCTGGACGGAGCGATTGTTCAATGTTGTCGAAAATTCGCGGCACTGTACTCGTTTACAGCGTTCGGTTTTGGTCGGCTATCAAGGCGGGGAGCGTCGGGTCCTCCGCAACCCACATCACACGTCAATCTGCAACTCCGTGTGGCGCGCGATCGCGTTGAAGTCGGAATCGTTGTGCAGAATGGGAATACCGGCGCGTATGGCGATGGAAGAGATGAGACAGTCTATCAGTTTGCGCACGGTCTCCCCCTCCCGCCGACAACGGCGGTAGAGGGTCGCGGCATCATCGTAGTCCGTCGGCAGCGTCGGAATGATGGCTGCCCGTGCGAGCATCCGGCGCAGACTTTGCAGATGAGATTCGTCCCGCGCACCGGCGCAGACCTCCATCCGCACGGCATCGCAAATGGCAATCTCGTGCGCCAATAGGACATCGACGCGAATGCAGACTGCGGAGCCGGTGTCGCGCAGAAATTCGATCCAAGCTGAAGTGTCGATCAGAATCACGTCGTGCGACTGGCGCGCAGCGCGTCGAGGTCGCCCTCCCAACCCGACCCGCGAAGCTGACGAGCTTCGTCAATAGACAGGGGCTCGGCCGCGAGTGAGCGCAGCGCGAAGTTGATCGCCTCTCTCTTGGTCGTCAGCCGATAGCGGCGCATTACCTCTGCACACGCCTGATCGTCGATATTTACGTTGGTGCGGGACATACACCTAATATACACCACAAAGGAAAATGGCTACAAAGATTCGCTGGGCCGAAGTTTTCTCGCCTCGCCAAAAGGCAACTAATGGCTAGCATACGGATCGGCCGCGTCGCGCATCCCATCGCCGACCAAGTTGAAAGCCAAGACCGCGATGACCACGAAAAGCCCGGGCAGCAACAGCCACGGCGCCATGGCCACGGCCTGAAAGTTTTGCGCCTTTTGCAGCAGCACTCCCCAGCTAACCACGGGTGCCCGCAGCCCAATCCCCAAAAAACTCAGCGCGGTCTCGCCGAGAATCATGCCTGGCACCGCTAGGGTGGCCGAGGTGATCACGTGGCTGAGGAACGACGGCAGCAGGTGTTTGAAAATGATCTTCAACTCGTGGGTGCCCGACAGGCGGGCGGCGACCACGAAATCCTCGTCGCGCAGCGACAGGAAGCGACCGCGCACCACCCGCGCCAACCCGGTCCAGCCCATCAGCGAGAGGATGATGGTGACGCCGAAGTAAATATGCAGTGGCGGCCAGTGCGCTGGCAGCGCCGCGCTCAACGCCATCCACAGCGGCAGTTGCGGCACGGCCATCAAGACCTCGATCATCCGCTGCACTATCACATCGACCCAGCCGCTATAATAACCCGCCAATCCTCCGAGCAAGATGCCGATGAGGAAGGTCAGGGCCACGCCGATTAGCCCAATGGTGAGCGAAATGCGCGCCCCATGTATGATTCGGCTGAACAGATCGCGGCCCAAGTCGTCGGTGCCAAAGAGGAACAACGGTCCGCTGCCCGCGCTGAACAAGTGCAGGTCCGCGTTGAAAAGCCCCCAAAACTCGTAGGTCGGGCCGCGCGCGAAAAAGCGGATCGGATACACGGCCTCGGTATCGACGAGATATTCGCGTTGCCACGGACCAGCGGCCGTGTCTTGCCGCACGCCGTGGACAAAGGGCCGCCAGTGAAAGCGCCCCTCGCCGTCAAAGAAGCGAATCGACTGCGGAGGACAGAGAACGTATTGCGCGTGGCGCTGGTCGGGCTGGTAAGGCGAGACAAATTCGCACAGGGCTGCGAAGCCATAGAGCGCAATCAACACCGCACTGCCGGCTAGGGCCAGCCGATGGCGGCGGAAGCGCATCCACATCAGACGCCACTGCGAGGCGTCGGCTAGTTGGGTCGTGGCGCGGTCTTCACTCATAGCGGATGCGCGGGTCGGCAATGGCCAAGAGAATGTCCGACAGCAGGGTGCCGACCACCGTCAGGACGCTGAGCATGAGCAGGAAACTGCCCGCCAAATACATGTCTTGGTTGCGGAGGGAGTCGAGCAGCAAGGGGCCAGTCGTCGGCAGGCTCAACACTACGCTGGTGATGGCCGAGCCGGAGATCAGGTGCGGCAGCATCCAGCCGACCGTGCTGATAAAGGGATTGATCGCAATCCGCAATGGGTACTTAATCACCAAGCGGACCGGACCAAGGCCCTTGGCCAGTGCCGTGGTCACGTAGGGCTTGCCCAGTTCGTCGAGGAGATTGGCGCGCATGATCCGCATCAGCCCGGCCATGCCAGCCGTGCCGACGACCACGGCCGGGATCCACAGATGCCCGAGCAAATCGCCGAACTTGGCCAAGCTCCACGGCGCACTCGCGTACTCGGGGGAAAATAATCCGCCTACGGCGATTCCAAACCACTCGTATCCTAGGTACATCAAAACCAGCGCCAGCAGGAAGTTGGGCGTCGCCAAGCCGACGAAGGCCGCGAGGGTCGCTGTGTAGTCGAGCACCGAGTACTGCCGTAGGGCCGAATAGATGCCTACCGGGAAGGCGACCAGCCAAGTCAACAAGGTCGCGGTCGAGGTGATCAACAAGGTGTAGCCAAGCCGCTCCCAAATCAGGTTGTTGACCGACTGGCCGTACATCACCGAATAGCCCATGTCGCCTCGGAGGAAGCCGCCCATCCACTTGAAGTATTGGATAACCATTGGGTCGTCGAGGTGGTAGCGGGCGCGCAGGGCGGCGATCTGTTCCTCGGATATATCTTGGCCCTCGGCCTGTAGCTCTTGCAGGCGCGACGTGATGATGTCCCCGGGCGGCAACTGGATGACGACAAATACCAGCACCGAGACGGCCAGCAGGGTGGGGATCATAATCAGGACGCGACGGATGATGTAGTTAATCATGGCTCAGTCTTGTTGCAGATACCAAGTCTCTGGATAGTAGGGCCAAGACCAGCGCGAATCCCACCCCCAATAACCCTGGCGCGGGACATTGCGCAGCCGGTTGCTAACAATAACGGGATGTGGCCCTAGGCCAATGACGCCGAGCGCCCACAGGTTGTCGGCTTGGCTCTGGAGAATTTTCTTGCCCATGGCAATGCGCTCTTGGAGGTCGGGTGTGCGACGCAGCACCTCCCACCAGGCGATTAGTTCCCGGACCTTGCCGGGCGGCATCCAGCCGCGCGCTCCGTCCGACCGGTACCACCGCGACCACTCCGGCCACTGGGTCACCTCCTGCCCCACGTGCATGGGCACGTACCAATAAGGCTCGATGGGGAAGAGGATGTCGGCATTGCGGTCGGCGTGCCAGATGCTCATGTCCATAACCCCGCCCCGGGTGCGGATGCCTTGCAGTGCGCCGCTTATTTGCTTGCGGTTGATGTGCAGCCCCACTTCGCGCCAGTGGGCGGTTACCAAGTCCACTGTAACTTGCTTTGGCGTCTCCCCGATTGTGTACTCCAGCGTGATTTCGAGGGGGCGGCCATCGGGATGCTCGCGCCGGCCGTCGCCGTTGCGGTCGATCAGTCCCATCTCGTCGAGCAGGGAGCGGGCGCGTTGCGGATCGTGCTCGGCCCAAGCTGCGGCAAAGGAAGGCTCAAAGTAGCGGCTTGAAGATACGACCGTCAACTGGCGCGGGACTCCCTGCCCATAATAGGCGATGTCGTTGATCTCCACGCGGTTGATAGCCAGCGAAAGCGCACGGCGAAAGCGCACGTCCTGAAAAATCTGCCGGAGCCGCTCGTCGGGATGGGTCATATTGAGCATGAAGGTCACGTCCGAGCCGTAGGGACGAGGCCAGAGGTACGTCTCGTAGCCGTTGTCCTGCTCGAAGCGCTTAAACAGCGGGATATCGGCGGTCTTAAACTGTCTCCCGGCAAAATCGACCTGTCCGGTGGCCGCCTTGGCCGCCATGATCTCGGGGCTGTCAACCCGCTGGACTTCGAGGTAATCAATATAGGGCAATTGGTTGCCGGCAGGATCTACTTTGGGGTAGTAGGGGTTGCGGCGATAGCGGACGCGCGTCGAAGTCTTGCTAACCACCACGTAAGCGGTCTGCACTGGCTTGTAAAAGACCATTAGATCGCGCGTGCTGACAACGGCTTGGAAGTAGGTGCGCCAATCTTGCACGCCGAGTTCCACTGCTTCGCGCTCTAGCTGATCTGCGTCGGTAAAGTCGGGATGATAGCGGCGCATAAAGTGCGCTGGGGCCGACAGATGCGAGCTGTTGTGGGCGAGGTGCTTGACAAAAAGCGGCATCGGCTGGGGAAAGTGATAGCTAAAGACGTGAGGGCCGTGCTTTTCGATGCGGGCCCCCTTAAAGCGGGGCGATACCACGGGCGTGAGGTTTTTGTTCTGATGGACGCGATCGAACCAAAAGACAAAGTCGTCGGCCGTGACTGGGTGGCCGTCGGACCACTTGTGACCGGGCCGGAGGAAGACCGTCAGGGTCTTCGCGTCGTTGTGGTACTCGACCCGCGCGGCAAAGTTGGGCAGGGTTAGCTGGAGCTGCGGGCCCGGACGCAAGGTTCCTTCGGGCACGTTGAGGAGTTGTTCGCCAGCGAGGAATAGCCGCGCGGTGCCCCCGTAGGTCCCAATCCCGTCGATTGGCTCGACGACAATCGGGTCGTCGGGGAGCCGCTCCTCTACCGGCGGCAACTCGCCAGCAGCCACGAGTTCGTCGAGCATGGGCGACTGACGGAAGGTAGTTAAGCCGACTTCCGAGGCCGTGCGCGGCGGGTGGAACCAGCTTTCGGGCCACGCTGTGCGCGGTATGTCCCCCTCGGCCGCTGGGGATGCCGCTTGACTTTCTCGGCCACATCCTACTAGGGCCATGAGCATTAGCAGGAACCCGGCCTGCACTACATTCATTAAAATTATACCACCCAGAAAGAGACGCGCCGCCTGAGAGCGGCAATAATCAAAGGCCAAAAAGTCTAAAGCGATTCCGACCATTGCGCCAGAGGGCGCGACGACCTACTTTTTTCAGGCATCAACACGCGAGGAGATAGCGATATGAAACTGCTAATGTGCGTAGTGCGGCCCAACGCGCTAGACGCGATCAAAGAGGCGTTGAGCGCATTGGGCGTCCAAGGCATAACGGTCAGCGAGGTCAAGGGTTTTGGCCGCCAGAAGGGCCACAAGGAGATATATCGCGGTGCCGAATACGTGGTCGATTTTACTCCCAAGCTCAAGGTCGAGGTGGTGGTGAGGGACGACCTCGCCGAGCAGTGCTTGAGCGCTGTGCGCGAGGCCGCGCAGACGGGCCATATTGGCGACGGCAAAATTTTCGTGCTGTCGGTGGATGAGGTAGTGCGGATTCGCACCGGGGAGACCGGCGACGCGGCTATTTAGCGGGCGGGACGACCAAGTAGAAAAACAACAACTAACCCCAATGCGGGCGAGGGACGTGGTTCCCTCGCCCGATTTTTTTTGCAAAAAGTGCTTGACAAAATTTTTTGGTACTGTATTAATGATTTAAGACAGTAAATCACTTGTATAATCTGGAAAGACGCTCATGGCTAAACGCGAGATCGCACGGGGAGGGGACGCGCTGCATCTGCGCCTCGATACGGCCGGAGGGGTACCGATCTACCTACAACTGATTGAGCAGATCAAGTACCACATCGTCGTCGGCACCCTCAAGGCCGACGACGAGTTGCCATCGGTGCGAGCCGTGGCCAGCGCCCAGCTAATCAACCCGAATACCGTCGCCCGCGCTTACCTCGAATTGGAGCGCGAGGGCGTCATCTACAAAAGACGCGGCATGGGAACGTATGTCGCCGAAAAGGGGGTTTCTATGAGTACTGAAGAACGGCTGAATATCGTTCGCAACTTAATGGAAAAAGCACTGGTCGAAGGGACGCAGCTTGGGTTGGACGCGGCGAGCCTGCGCCGAGTGTTTGAGGAAACCCTAAAAAAATTCAGCAGCCAATAGGAGAAGCAACGATGGCAGCAGCGGCGATTCGCATCGCAGGCTTGGTTAAAACCTTTGGCAAACACCGAGCGGTAGATGGGCTAGACTTAGAGGTGCCCGAGGGCAGCATCTTCGGCTTTTTGGGGCGCAACGGGGCCGGCAAGACCACGACCATCAAAATACTGATGAATATGCTCAAACCCACCGCCGGCGCGGTGGAGGTGCTAGGCCAAGACCCGCACATCCACGAAAAGGAACTCAAGGAGCGGGTGGGCTACATCTCGGACAATCCGGTGCTGTACGACTGGATGAAGGTCGAGGAGGTGGCGTGGTTTGCCGGGCAGTTGTATCCGCGCTGGGACCAGCAGAAGGTCGCCGCGCTGATCGAGCACTTTGGGCTGGACCCCAAGCAGAAGGTCAAGCATCTGTCGCGGGGCATGAACGCCCAACTCAATCTGGCTTTGGTGCTGGGCCACGACCCGGAGCTGTTGATCCTCGACGAGCCAGCTTCGGGACTGGACGTGATTGTACGCCGCGACGTGCTCGAAAGCATCATCCAAGTCATCAGCGCCGAAGGCCGGACGGTGTTTTTCTCGTCGCATTTGGTCCACGAAGTCGAGCGGGTGGCCGATCAAGTCGCCATTATCGAGCAGGGCAAGCTCCTAGTCTGCGGCGAGTTGGACGCAGTGCGGCAACAGGTTAAACGGGTGCTGGTGCGGGCCGAGGACGCGGTGGATTTTGCCGGGGTGGCCGGGTTGCGCGGTGTGCAGGGCGAGGGCCGCCAGCGGCTGTTGACGATTTTCGACTACGGCGACGAGGCCAAAGCGCAGATCGAACAGGTGGGCGGACAAGTCGTCGAGGTGATCGACTTGAGCTTAGAGGAGAGTTTCGTCGAACACGTGACACCGCAAGGGGAGCTGCCATCGTGAGGGCTTGGCGTGCATTGCTGTGGAAGGAAGGCCGCGAGGAACTGCCGAAGGTGCTGGTGGGGTTGGGGCTGTGCGCGGTGGTGGTGGCGCTGCGGCAGAACGCGGAGTTCAACGCGGAATTTGCCCGGGACTTCGGGATGTGGATTACGATTTTTACTATGGTCTGCGGCGGCGTGCTAGGCATGAGCTTGGTCGCCAAGGAAAGCAGCAGGGGCACCTTGTCGTTTTTGTTGGGCAAACCCCTGTCGGCCGTGGAGGTGTTGCTGCCTAAGTACATCGTCGGCGCGGCGGCCCTGTCGGTGCTGGCTGCTGGAGCTTGGGTGACGGTGTATGTGGACTTGGAGGGGCTGGCGTCTAGGGGCTTTAGCATCTACAGCCATAGCGGTGCTTGGTACCCTTCTGTAAAGCGGGTCGCCGAGGAGGTAGGCTATGTCAACATGTTGCTGTTCTCCCTTACGCCGGGCTTGATCGCCTATAGCGTGATCTTCGCTAGTTCGACGATGGCCAACCACCCGCTCAAGGGGGCGGCCTTGGGCACTTTGCTGCTGATCGTCTTGGTTCCGTCGGCCGACAATGTGCTCAAGTATTTCCCCGCGCTCAAGCCATTCTTCTCCTTCAATCCAGGAATCAGTTTCCGGGGAACAGTAGTCCGCATAGTAGAAGACCCTTGGGGCTATTTGGTGCGAGTGGGAGCGACAGCGGCAGTGATGGCGGCGGGTATGGCGGTTTCCATAGCGCTTTTGCGTCGCTTCCGTTTGGTCAGCATCGGCTGGAAGCCCATTGTCATCGGCTGGCTGGCCCTGATCGCTTTCATAAATCTGATGAATTTAACCCATGAGCCCTCGCCGCCTAAACCGGGACCGCTGAGTGTACTAACGCCCGAAGAGGGAGCCTATCTCGACTTGGCCGTCGTCGGAGATCGGGGATATATGGCGACTGAAAGGGGCTTGGCGATCGTGGATTTGCGCGATCCTACCAAGCCTGAGCTACTAGCCGCTGCGGAGGTGCCACTGTGGTTGATGAGCCGAGTCGCGGTTGTGGATTCGCTAGCGTACCTCCTTGGTCGGCGCAAGGGATTGCCCGCCGATAGCCTCGGCATCGCTGTCTTCAGCGTCGGAGACCCGGCCCGCCCAGTCTTCAAAGGATACCGGATAATTGGCAACGATATAGAGGAATTTTGGAGCTGGGATCGCTGCGGCGCGGGGCTGACCCTCAGTGGGCGTTGGGGCGACAAGTTGGGATTAGTGTCGTTTGCGTTGGATGCGGAAGGGCTGCCAGCACGGGCGGACGAACTGGTCGTCGAGGAGCTACCAGAAGGCTACAAGGATGACTTCCGAGGCTGGTGGGAACACAAACTGTCCATGCACGTACACAACGAGCGGATATGGGTAGGATACAGGGACGGTTTTCTCGCGGTGGATGCCCGGAATCTAAGGGCGCTGCAAGAGACTGTGCGGGTGGAAATGGGCGACTACAATAGTGAGTACGACTTACACAAGAGCCGCCCAATAACCCGCGAGGGCCACACGCTCTACGTCCAACGGTACTGGCCCGGAAACTTGGTCGCCTTCGACATCACCGATCCGAATAGACCACGTGAGATCGGGTACTGGTTTTTTGATGCTAAGAATACGATAAAAATAATCGACGACTGGGTGTACAGTAGGGCAGGGAATGGGCTGTTTGTCGATCGGTTAATCGATTATCACGCCCACGAGTACATGGGCTATTGGCAAGTATCCGACGAGCTACGGTCTTCGTCTTCTTTCAGCCATAATTGGAAACGGCTCCATCTCATCCGCGACCATTTCTACACTCTCATCGGGCGTTCGCTCATGGTGTTCTCGCCGGAGCAGATCAAAGGAGGCCGGCCATGAGCACATTGTACGCGTTACTGTGGAAAGAGGGCCGCGAAATCCTGCCCAAGGTGTTGGTGGCCGTCGCGCTCGCCGTGGTCGTCTATTTGATGCGGAACAATGCTGATTTCAACAACAGCTACGTAGCAAGTTTCGAAGAGCTGATTACGGGCGGTCTGGTGGTGATGGCGATTGTGCTGGGTATGGACGCCATCGCCCGCGAGCGCAGCACGGGCACTCTATCCTTCCTCCTAGACAAGTCGGTGACGGGCGCGACAGTGCTAGCTGTCAAGTTCTTGCTAGGACTTGGTGGACTGCTGTTGGTCGCGCTAGTGGCTTGGGCGACGGTGTACATAGACTTGGCTAGTCTTGAGGTGGAACGCGATCACCTGGCATATAAACTGGTCACCGTGCAGAGCATTGACTATGCCTCAATGGTCGCCCTGTCATTCACTCAATTCTCGCTGCTCTACGCCCTGATTTTTATCGGTTCGGTAGTGACGGACCATCCGTTCAAGGGCGTCGCCATAGGCGTTGCGCTGGCCATGGTGTTAGGGGTTTTCCTCACCGGCCCGGCAACGGCCATTTTTCCGATTCTCAATCGCTATCCACTCGTCGCAATCGGCTTAGATGATCAAGGGCATTTGGTGCGCTTGGCGACGGACTCCGCTCGGTTTTGGGTAAAGGTCTTGGCCAATCTGGGTTTGACAGCGGTGGCACTGGTGGTGGCGGTGGTGCTTTTGCGCCGCTGCCGTGAGGCAATGCTCTCGTGGCGCACGGTGGCGATAGGGTGGGGTGCGATCATTGCCGCCGTCTTCGCGATTTTCTATGGGGGACCTCTCGTCAACCAACGGATGCCTGTTGGGGTGCTCAAAGCCCCCGATAAGCAGTACTATGGGAATCTCGCGGTCCAAGGTGGACTCGCCTATATGACCACCGGGCAAATCGGTATCGCCATCGCCGACTTGAACAACCCGCAGCAAATGCGCCTGCTCGGCAGCACTAGACCAGAGTCCCACGAGTTGTGGAAGGGTGGCAACGCAATATGCGTAGTCGATTCGCTGGCATATCTCGTCGGGTGGCGCAAAGGACTGCCTAGCGACAGTCTCGGAGTGGTCATCTTTGACGTTAGCGATCCGGCTGCGCCCGCGCTCAAGGGTTACCGTATGTTTGCCGCCATTAAAAGGAAAAGGTTTCGCTACCACCAGTATTGGGGAGCCACAGACGGCGGTTTGCTCCTCGTCCGGGAGCGAGGCTACGCTTTGGTTGCAGAGACTTTCGCTCTCGACGCGGAGGGAATGCCGGTGGTGGGTGATGAGCGGGTGATAATGTCCATTCCCGACCCTGTGGACGATTCTCACAGGTGGAAGCACCGGTGCCATGTAAGTGTGCGCGGAAGTCGCGCCTACATTGGGACTGAGGGGGAACTGGTGGTCATTGATGTGGCTGATGCACATGCTTTGCGCGAGACCGGGCGGCAAACGCTAGAGTCCTTTCGCACTCGGTATTACGGCCATCCTAAGTTGGTAGCCACCGATGGCGACAAGCTCTATGTCGAGCGCTCTTGGCCGTACGAGTTGGTCGAGTTCGATATCTTCAATCCTGATCAACCGCGCGAAGTAGGATACTTGCCGCTGCCTCGGAGCGACAACATCCACTCTTTGCAGATTGTCGATGGAGTAGCCTACAGCCGAGGATACGGCCTAGGAAGGTGGTCGTCAGACCTTAGAGTAAAAGCGTGGACTATAGCTGAGTACGGGGCACTGCTCGAAAGCTTTTCCTTCGAATCCGACCGGAGCATCGGGGCCCTATCCGTGGCCAATGGGTATCTTTACGCGACGAGTAGTGGTGGGCTACTGGCGTACCGTTTGGACTAGGGTCAAGGCTTAAGGGAGGTCGTGGGGACGACGGAGTTCCTATTTCAAGAAGATTTTCAATCAAGGAAAAGCCTGATGAAACGATACCTTAGCATCCTCGTCGCCCTGCTCTGTACAGCGAGCGTAGGGCTAGCCCAAGCACCACGCGCCGCGACCATTATGGGAAAGATACACAACCCCCCAGCGCGGGAAATCGAGTTTGGCTACCGATCCTCGCTGTCGCCAACAAGGTCTGAACTGCTCGTCGTGCTCGACGGCGAAAACCGATTTGCCTGCACCTTTCCGGTTCCCCGAGGGACGCTCGTCATGGGACGCTACAAAGATCCACAACCCCCCAAGTGGAAATGGCTGGAGGGGTTGCGGTCTTTCGTCTTTGGGCCACGTGCTCAGTTGATTCTCTTTGTCGAACCCGGAGACAGTCTGCACGTCGAGATGAATGAAGGCCGTTTCTCCTCCTCCCTTGAGTTCAGCGGCCAAGGCGCGGACAACAACCGCTTCATAGCCGAGATTCTGCCCGACTATCTCGACTACCGCCCCGACTACGAGGGACTAGAGTTGGAGGACTTCATTCGCCAAGCGGATCAGCGACGGCAGGATGAATTCGAGTGGCTCGCCAAGGGGCGTGAGAAATACGCGCTTTCTGCGGGGTTTATCGACTATGTGACAGCCCGCTTCAACTACGAGTGGGCCAATGAGATGATTTCCTACCCGACGAATTACAGCTTTGCCAATGGCCACGATAACAGGGACATCACCCCGGATTACTACGAATTTCTACAAGACATTCCCTTGGTCGATGAGAATGCCATCGGCACGAGCGAATATCGCACGTTTCTGACGCATACCTTGGATTGGGAATTAGACAAGGAGAGGTTTAAACCCCTCATGCTGTCTGAGATGTACGATTTTTCGGATTTGGAATTGTCGGACGCCGCCCAGACTCAACTCGACTCCCTATACGAAAAGGATGGCCGAAGACCCAGCCTGTCGAAAGTGGTCGATTTGTCGGTGTTGGATTTGTCCGATTCGGAACAGACTCAACTCGACTCCCTATATGCAAATCGCCGCTCGCTCAGGCTGTCCGAAAGATTCGATTTGTCGAAATTCGAGCTGTCGGACGCCGCCATAGCCCAGATTGACTCTTTCTACGAGAGGTCGGATAAATCCTTTAGCTTTGCCCGTTCGAGCGAGTACGACTCACCTAGCATTGATACGCTGGGCACGAAAGTGGTGTTTCGCCTGCCAACGGAGGAAGAGGTTGAGGGAGCGAGTAAGAGAGTCCCGCTATCTGAGCTACTCGATTGGTCGGCGTTGAGTCTATCGGCCGCGGGCGTGGCTCGCCTCGACTCCCTGTACGAACATCGCCGCTCGCTCAAGCTGTCCGAGAAACTCGACTTGTCGGAATTTGGTCTGTCGGAAGCGGCGCAAGCCCAACTCGACTCCATCTATGCCGCGCCTTGGATGAGGAGGATTAGTTTTGGTGGGAAACGATACGCTTTAGCTAAGCAAAAACTGGACGGGAGAGTGCTCTACTGGTTTCTGGCCGGCGAGTTAGTTAATGGATTTGAGCGCGGCCACACGGACTTTGCCTTGATCCATGAAAGGTGGGAGGAATTTAAAGAAACCAACCCCTATCCAGAGTACAACGAGGCCATTGAGGCGGCATTGACCAAGGCGTTGGTTCTACAACCGGGGCAACCCGCGCCCGACTTCACGCTCGACGACCTCGACGGCCAGCCGGTATCGCTGAACCAATTCAAAGGGAAGGCGATATTCATTGATTTCTGGGCGAGTTGGTGCGGACCGTGTATTGTCGATCTGCCCTATATACAGAAAATCAAGGCCGAGATGGCCGAGCAGCCGGTCGTCTTCCTCAACATCTCGTTGGACGACGATGAGGAAGCCTGGAGAAAGGCGGTTGCCAAACACGAGATCAAGGGCGTCCATCTGCGGGTAGCGGGATGGGGTGCGGACGTAGCAAAAGCCTATAGCATCAGTAGTTTGCCTTCGTATTACGTGGTGGATGCACAGGGGCGGATCGCGGAACGGCTGCGCAGAGTGTACGATACTCAAGGGATCGTCGCCATAATCGCGGAGAGCACCAAAGCAGCGGGCGGCTAATCGCCAAACTAGCCGAAGTTCAAGCAAAGGGGTCGGGATTGTTCCCGGCCCCTTTTTGCGCTATCATCAAAACCTCTCCCCTTGTTTCGGTAAGGGGAGCGGATTGAAACCAACAACGAAAGCCAACGCACATGACCACCGCGATATTTGCTGGGCGCACCGCCTTGGTAACGGGCGGCAGTCGCGGCATCGGCCGCGCCATCGTCCGAATGCTGGCCGAGCACGGAGCCAAGGTCGCCATCAACTACCAACACAACGCCGAGGCCGCGCAGGAGATTTTGGCGCAGGTCGAGGCAGGCGGCACCGAGGGCATGGCCGTCCAAGCCGACGTGTCGCAGCAGACAGAAGTCGAGCGAATGATCGCCCAAGTGCGCGCGGCATTTGGGCCGGTCGAACTGTTGGTCAACAACGCCGGGATCGCCTATACCCAAGAGCACGGCGAGTTCGGCTTTGCCGAGTGGGAAAGGATGTTTGCGGTCAACGTCCACGGGCCGTTTTTGACCACTTGGGCCGTCAAGGACGAGATGATTGCGAGGCGCTTTGGGCGGATTGTCAATATCTCCTCGCTGGCCGCTTGGCTGCTCAAGCCGAACATGATCCACTACGCCACGACCAAGGCGGCCGTCATCGCCTTCACCCGGCAATGCGCCCAAGCGTTTGCCGAGCACAACGTGCGGATCAACTGCCTAGCGCCGGGGCTGACAGATACCGAGCTGGCGCGCTCGGCCAATCCCGGTCAGGTCGCCGAGCTCATCGCCAGCACCCCGCTGGGACGGATGGCCGATCCGGCGGAGATGGCGTCGGTGGTTCGCTTTTTATTGTCCGAAGAGTCCAGTTTTATCACCGGACAGACGATTACCGCCTGCGGCGGACGTTCATAGGCTCTTGTAGGGGCACCCCTTGTATGTTGAATGTTTGGTTTTCCCTTGGTATGCTAGTTTCTATTCGTCGATGCGATAGACCGTGCGACCCTTGAGCGTTGATCTCGTCCACAAGCTAGGGTCATCGCATCGTATTTCTTTTTACC
>JAJDUT010000074.1 GCA_022826515.1 Candidatus Latescibacterota bacterium | reverse complement strand
CCGTTGCCCGAACATCAGCCGGTGCAAGCCTGGATCAAAGGACTGGATTTCCCCGTCCTACTACTCCGGCAGGTCTTTACACACCAAGATGGCAGCACCGGCACCCTGTATCTGGCCTGCAGCGATCTAACCTGTGAGGGCCCCACCGTCGAAGCCATCTACCAAAAACGGTGGAACGTGGAGACGTTTCATAAAACGCTCAAGTCGCACGCCGCCTTAGCTAAGTCGCCGACGCGACGAGAACGCACCCAAAGCAACCCCTGTTTTATGGCCTTGTATGCCGCCGGGCGCTTGGAGAGCCTGCGCAGCAAGCACCGACTCAAGCACTTCGCGCTGCGAGCCAGACTCTATCTCAAGGCGATTCGATGTGCCTTCGAGGAGCTACAAACCCTCAAAACTGCGTAACATCAGTTACTAATCCCTATCCCGCCGCCCGCTTCACTAAGTACTCAAAGAGCTTCGCCCAAATCGTCTCGGGCATCCGCTCCGGGTGAAACTGCACGCCGATCAAGCGGCCATCCGCGCTCTCAACCGCCTCCACGATGCCATCGCCGCTGCGCCCGCTGATGTCTAGGCCCGCGCCGGGCCGGTCAATGGCCTGCATGTGGTTGGAATTGACCCGCGAAGGGCCAGCAAGGGCCAGCTCAGCCAGCACTGTGCCCGGCTCTACCTGGAGATCGTGCTCAATCCAATTGCCCGCAGTACGCTGCCGCGCATGCGGCTCAACGCCGAGCTGGGCTTCCACATCCGCCCAGATCGTGCCGCCCAACTCGGCGCTGATAAACTGCATTCCGTAGCAGATGCCCAAAACCGGCAACTGGCGCTCTTGCGCGGCCGCGAAGCTCCAGCGGTCGGCTTGGTCGCGCTTGGCTGCCACCGGCGGGAGATCGCTGGGCAGGGTGCCGATCAGGCCGCGCTCAATGCCCGGGCCGCCGGTGATCAACAGACCGTCGATGCGCTCGAGTACTGCTTGCAGCGCCGCACGATCTGTAGTCATAGGCAGCACGAGCGGGGCACCACCCGCCTGCTCGACCACGTCCACGTATTGGTACTCGAGGACTTGATCGCCGTTGGCGTTTAGGCTGCTGGTGATGCCGATGAGCGGGCGAGCCATCAGACGCCGGCCTTGAGCCTTGCGAAGAAGACCTTGTCGTCGAGCAAGATCAGGGCCGCGAAGCTCTCAATGTCGGTGCGCGAGGCGTCGAGTTGGGCGATGGCGTTGCGCAAAAAGTCTTGCTGCCGGTCGTTGCGCGGGCTGGCGGTCAGGAGCCGTTGGTTAAACTCGGCTTTGTCTTCCTCGCTCTTGTTGGCTAGCCGCTCGTCCAGCCACGCCTCCAGCGCCTCGTCGGTGCCGTTGGCCGCGATTGCTTCGGCAAAGGCTTCTTGGTCGAGACCGAGAAAATCCAACACTGCGCGATCTAAACCCGAATCCTCACCGTACCAGTACTCGCCCAGACAATTGCAATGCGCTGCGCGGAATTTGTCGATCATCCGTGCTAGGCAGGCGAGGCCGCCGACGCTCAGATCAAACGGGCTGCGCGGCGGGTGCCGGCGCAAGTCCGTCAGGCCAAAGCTCAACTCGTCGTCGAGGTCTTGCAGGTCGAAGAAGCTCTGGACATCTGTGCGCTCGGGCGCGATCTCGGCGCGGCGCGAGGCGAGCCGTTCGCGCATTTGGTCGTAGTTACCAGAGGCGTCGAATATATCCGGGTGATATGAATGGTGGAGCGGGTGGGCCGGGTGGCGGCCGACATTAGCGCGGCAGACGCTGAAGGCGCTTTTTTCCGCGGCTGACTTCTGGCAGCGCTCGGCGATCCACTCGCTCAGCTCGTCGTCGTTGGGGTTTTCGTACGCGGCTTGGCGAAAGGCGTCCTCTGCAATGCCCAAGAATTCCAAGATGGCCGCGTCTTGGCTGGAGTCGGCACCGAAGCGGTACTCGCCTAGCTTGCCGCAAGTGACCGCCCGCGCCTTGTCGGCCATGCGCGCCGTGCCCGCTACGCCGAAGACGCTGCGGAGGTACGGGCTGCGCGGCGGTTGGGCGGTTAGGTCTAGGTCTCTGAATGCGCCCCAGTCGTCCAATTCGATGGAGGCGAAGACCGTCTTGATGTCCGTGCGATCTGGGGCGTACTTGGCGATCCGCTCGACGAGTAGCCGCTCGTGTAGCTCGTCTTGCGGCTCGCGGGTAAGGTGTTCCTCGTTGAAGGCGTCGATCTCCGATTGGCCTTTCTGCGCGCACTCCAGCGCCATGACGCCTAACGTCTCGTCGTCTAGCTCATCGACGGCCTCGGCGAACTCAGCGGCGTCCATATTGATAAATTCGAGCACTTCGACGTCGAGGCCGGAGTCGTCTCCGTACTTGAACTCGCCGATGGTCTCGGCGTTGTGGCCGCGCGCCTTGTCGATCATGCGCGCCAGCCCGACGATGCCAGCGACTTGGGCGTTGGAGGGGCGGCGAGGTGGTTGTCTCGTCAGATCCATGAGGAATAGCTCCTAGGTTTTGGGGTGAGGGTTTTCAATATACCAACCGTAGAAAGGTCGGCAATGTTTGACGCTTCTACGGGCGGCTTCTATACTCTGCCCATGCCCGAGCTACCCGAGGTAGAAACCGTCCGCAGTGCGATGGAGTGCCACCTGTTAGGCCGGCCGATCACTCGCGTCCGCGTCAGCACAAAGCGCCTGCGCGAGCCGTTGCCGAGAGCCGCGCTGCGCTCCTTGGTCGGGGACTGCTTTGTGGCTGCGCGCCGCCGCGCCAAGTTCCTCCTTCTCGACTTGGAAGCGGACCGGACGCTGTTGGTTCATCTCGGCATGAGCGGCAATCTGCTCCTGCGGCCGTGGGGCACCAAGCACGACCACGTGGGCTTTGAGTTTGCCGACGGGGGTGCTGTAGTGTTCAACGACCCGCGGCGCTTTGGCCTAGTGCTGGTGCTCGACGGGGGCGAGGAGGATACGTGCCAGTACTTACAGAACCTTGGCCCCGAACCGCTCTCGCGCGCCTTCAACGCCCGCTATCTGCAAGCCCAATGCCAGCGGCGCAAAAGCCCGATTAAGAATCTCATTATGGACAATCGCACGGTAGTAGGCGTGGGCAATATCTACGCCAGCGAGGCCCTCTTCCGGGCGCGCATTCATCCGGCGACCCCGGCCGCGGCCATTGATTCACCGCGCTTAGCCCTGCTGGCCAAGGAGATCAAAAAGGTGCTGCGCGTCGCCATTGACCAGGGCGGCACGACCATCAGCGACTATCAGGGGTCGGGCGCGGGCGGGCGCTTTCAGCAGCGGCTCCACGTGTACGGCCGCCAAGGCGAGGATTGTCGCGTCTGCGATGCGCCCATCGAGAGCTTCTACTTGGGAGGGCGCAATACCTTCTATTGCCCGAGTTGCCAATAAAAACGCCGGCCCCGTTTGGGACCGGCGCGATGAGCAAGAAACGAAGGGACGGCGCTACTTTTGGGCATACCCATTGGGCGAGGGTGCCGTGGTGGTGATTATGTCGTCGAGCAGGCCGTATTCCTTGGCTTCCTTGGCCGACATGAAAAAGTCGCGGTCCGTGTCCTTGGAGATTTTTTCGACATCTTGGCCGGTGTGCTTGGCGTAGAGCGCGTTTAGCTCTTCGCGCAGGCGGATGGTCTCCTTGGCGCGGATGTCGAGGTCGATCGCCGTGCCGGTGATGGTTTGCATAAGGCTCGGCTGATGGATCATAATCCGGGCGTGCGGCCAGGCGAAGCGACGCCCCGGCTCGCCAGCCGACAGCAGGAACGAGCCCATGCTCATGGCCATACCCATGCACACCGTGGAAACGGGTGCCTGAATCGCCAACATGGCGTCGTAGATAGCCATGCCGTCGTGAACCGAGCCGCCGGGACTGTTGATGTAGAGGACGATTTCTTCGGTTGGATCCTCTACGTCCAATGAGAGCAGGCGAGTGACTACGGCCTTGGCCGATTCGTCGTTGACGTCGGACCAAAGAAATATCTTACGCGCTTTGTACAGGCTCTGCTCTAGGTCTTTTTCTTGCAGGGTTTTGAGTAAATTTTCTTCTTTTTCAGCCATTAAAATATCTCCATAACTCTGAAATTGTTCTACTGTGTTCGGGTTTCACAATATACGCGGCGGCCCCAACAGCGTCAATCTGCTCTGCCTCGTTCTGCTGGGGGCTTACACCCTGCTCAAGCTCAGGCTGGTCGCCGATGTGGAGCTGGGCAAGGACGAGGCCGTTTACTGGTATTGGAGCCAGCACCTCGACGCCTCCTACGCGCTCTTGCCCTTGGCCGTCTGCAAGCTCGCCCACGCGCTCTGCCCTCACCAAGAATGGTTTCTGCGGCTGCCCGCTGCTTTGTTGGGCGCGCTTGCTACTGCGCTCGTCTATTGGCTTTGCAGGATGCAGGGTCTCGCCAAGCAACTAGCGCTGTGGGCTGCCGCGGCCTTCGCGCTCAGCCACTGGGCTTGGCACACTAGCTCCTACCTGCATCCCGATGGCTTCTTGGTCCCCTGTTGGCTGCTAGCCCTGTGCATGGCGAGACAGGCCGAAGCAACCAATGCGCTCCGGCCGTATATATACACGGGTTTAGCGGCGGGCTTGGCCGTCCTCTGCAAGTACTCGGGTGCCTTTCTCGTCGGCGGGCTTGGCCTGTGGATCGCGCTCGACCAACGAGGGAAAGAGCGTTGGCACCGGCTCGCCGCGTTCCTACTGCCGGCTGTCGCCGTCGCCGCACCGCTCTCCTACGCCCAGTTTAGTACCGACTTCTATCTGCCGCAGACGTTGAGCACCCTTTCGCGCATTGACGACCTCGGCCATCCCCTCGTGCGCCTGCTCTTCTTTGCGGTCAGTCCGCTCTTTTTTCTGTCGCCGTTTTTGCTGTTCCTGCTCTATGCCGGCTTGGTGCGGGCAGCCAAACAGCGCGACCTCCTCGCCCTGCTCCCCGCGCTGTGCATCATTGGCGCTTTTTTATTTTTCGCGCTCAGCCGCGGTCAGATTAAAGGCAACTGGATTCTGCCGGGCTTGCTGAGCCTGTGGCCTGTGGCGTTTGCTGTTCAGCCCAGACGCTGGCTACTCGTCGCTGTCGTCGCCACCGGACTGTTACAATCACTCGCCATCGGCCTAGGACTGAAATACCCCGGTCTCTACAGCGATCTCGCCGTGCGCAGCGGGCTGGACACAAGCTATGTTGGTTTGGTGTCGCAGGAAGACCGGATCCGCGAGCCTTCCTACTCGTGGAGCGAGCGGCTCTGCGAGTACAGCGGCTGGCGTCGCTTCGCTGCGGACGTGGAGGAGGTTGTTCCACCGCTACCGTTGCTGAGCACGCAGTACAGCATACCGTTTGCGCTGGCGTATTACGGAAGGGTCGAGCGAGAGTATTACACGGTTGATGATCCGAGATTCCGGGACTTGACGGATTTTTACGGGCAGCGTAAGGGGGCCTATCCAGAAGCAGTGCTCTTCGCCGTGCGAACGGGCGGCACGGTTCCCGAATCGCTACGCGCTAGGTATCCACGGCAGGAACTAATCGCGGAAATAGATCGCCGCCGCGCTGGCTGTCCCTCCGTGTCCTATCAGGTCTTCCGCTTAGGACGGTGAGCCGTTCGCCTCTTCTTTGCGCCCAAACGCCGATGTCATAATCCGCTGCATCGCCGTGCGGAAATCGTCGAAAAAGGTGTAAAACAGCGGCACCAACAAAAGCGTCAACACCATCGCCGCCAGCAGACCCCCGATCATCGTCCTGCCCAGCGGCGCATACTCCAAGCCCACCATCTTGGAATTGCCCGCGGCCATTGGGATCAGCCCAAAAGCGGTGGTGAAGGTCGTCATCAGGATCGGCCGGAAGCGGTGGCGACCGGCCTCCAGCAGGGCGTCGTAGCGCGACTTGCCCGCGGCCCGGAGCCGGTTGGCTAAGTCGATCAGCACGATGGCGTTGTTTACTACCACGCCGATCAGGATTACCGAACCGATCATCGACATGATTTCAAAAGGCGTGTCGGTCACATATAGAACCCAGTAAACGCCGAGGAAAGAGAATGGGATCGACACGATCACCGACAGCGGCAGTACGAACGACTCGAAGAGCACCCCCATCAGCAAAAAGACGAAGGTCACGGACATAATCAGGGCGAATTTCTGCGATTGGTCCTGCTCCTCTAGCTCGACGAAGCGGGTGCCCTTGTCCCAGCGGTAGCCGCGCGGCATCTCAAAGCCCTGCATTACCTGATCGACTTGGGCGAAAAGATGTTGCGCCCGGTCCTTGGCGGCGCGGGCACTGACATTGAGCATGGTCTGGCGGTTCTCGCGCCGGATATTGCCCAGCGTGCGCTCGACGTAGATGTCCGCTAGCGATTCAAGGGCCACTTCACGGCCATCGGCGGTGGGGAAGTTTTGGGTGCGTAGATCGTCTAGGCTCTGGCTATCGTAGTTGGCTAGCCGCACGCGGATATCGACCTCGCGGCCGTCGTCGGTGTGGAACTTGTTGATATCCGTGCCGCGCAGTGCGTAGGCGATGCCGCCCGAAATCTGCTGGGGATTCACGCCGAAACGCTGAATTTGGTCGCGGTCGAGGCGCACTTGCAGTTCGGTGCCGCCGCGATCCATGTCGGTGTTGACCGACAGCAAGCCGGGGATGCTCTCCAGCCGCCGTTCGACCTCGGCGGCCAGTTCAATCAGCACCTTGGTGTCCTCGCCATACAGGCTGACATTGACTCGAGCATCCTGCTCGGAGTTTTCCCAGTTGACCCGCAAGTTGATACCCGGCGGCAGGTAGAGCCGCTCGCGGAGATCCTTTTCGACTTCCTTGTAGGTGAGGTACTCCTGTTCCTTCAGGCCCAGCGCGACGCTCAAGTTGTCCCAAGCCACCTCATACCACTGCACGTCCTCTTCTTCGGCGAAAAACAGCGTCACCCGGCCCCAGCCACGGCGGAAGTAGGTGCGGAGTGCCTCGACGTTGTACTCTGCTTGGTGGGCCATCACCGTGTCCTCGACCGCGGTCATGAATTTCTCGGCCTGATCCAGCGACTGGCCCGAAGGCATCTCAAAGGCCAAGTCCATCCGCACCTCGTTGCGCTCCTGACTGTCGGTGCGCTCCATGCCATCCATCGGGATCTTGATGCTGGCGAAAAGGACCAAGGCGATGACGAAGGCGTCGAGGCGGTTGTTCAGCACCCAGCCCAGCGAGCGTTCGTAGTGCTGGCGGCACCAGAGGATCATCCTCGACTCGCCCCGCTCCTTTTTCGTCGAGAGCCTGAGCGCGGCGAGCGGGATAAAGATCAGGGCGATGAGCAGCGAGGCCACTAGTCCTGTGATGACCGGCAGGCCGATTCTGAGCATCCAGAACGAAAACATCTCCTCGTCGCTCATCAGAATCAGGGGCAGAAAGACCACTACCGTCGTCAGGGTTGCCATGGTCACGGCTAGCCCCACCTCGCCAGCCCCTTCAATCGAGGCCGTGCGCGGGGCGATACCTTCCTGGCGCTTGCGGTAGATGTTTTCGACGATGACGATGGCGTTATCAACCACTAAGCCTAGGCTCAGCATCAGGCCCATCATCGTCGCCACATTCAGCGACCAGCCTATGAAGTAGAGGACGGTAATCGTCGTTAGAAGCGACAGGGGGATCGCCAAGGTGATGATCAGCGTGATGCGCACCGCACGCAAAAAGAAAAAGAGCACCATGGCCGCGAACAGCCCACCCCACAGGCCGGAATTTTTGAGATTGCCAACCGAGTTGATCACTTGGTCGCCTTGGTTCCAGAACAGCTTGAAATCCAAGCCTCCGAGCTTGGGATGATCCTTCAGCTTTTCCAACTCCTCCTTCACGCCGGTGGAAACCTCGACAACATTGGCCCCCGACGCCTTGGTGACGCCGAAGCCCAGCGACTCCTTGCGGTTAATGCGATTGACCCAGTCTTGCGGCGGCCGCTTATAGGAAACCTCGGCGATATCGTCCAGCCGTAGCTGGTGTGCGGGATCAACTACGGTGTTGGCGAGTTCTGCCACGTCTTGGAAGCGGCCCACCGAACGCACGTAGATCTTTTTGCCACCCTCGATCACCCAGCCCCCAGGTGCGGTGAGGTTTTGGGCGCGCAGGCTGTTGAGCGCTTCAAAGACGTTGATCCGGTGGCTGCTCACCTTATCGCGGTCCAACTCGACGATTACCTCTTTTCTGGGTGTGCCCCAAAGCTCAATGTTGCCGACTCCATCGACGCGGCGCAGCGCTGGCTCCACGTAGGTGTCGATAAGATGGCGCGGATCGGCGTGTTGGGTCTCAAAGATGATGGCGCCATCCATGATGGGAATGTCGTTTTGATCCCAGCGCCGCACCCACAGTTGCTCGATCTCGTCGGGCAGTTCGGGCATCACCCGGTCGAGCCGGTCCTTCATCTCGGCGAAGGCCAATTGCAGGTCGGTGCCCTTTTGGAACTCGACCCGGACATTGCCGCCGCTGTTGTAGGCGCTGGAGCGGATTCGCTTGACCCGGCTGACTTGGGCGACGGCCTCCTCGAGGTGGCGCACTACCTTCTGCTCGACTTCGACCGCTCCAGCGTTGGGATAGCTGGCCCAAGCGAAAAGTCGGGGATAGTCAAAGCCTTCGGGAAAAAGCGTCAGCGGGATCCGCGTATAGGCGATATAGCCCACCACCAGCAGTGCGACCAGCGACATCACCACAGTCACCGGCCGGTTGACCGAAAAGCGCGGCAGGGGGTACTGGTTTGGCTTTTCCATCGGTTCCTCCTAGGCCCGGCGATCGACCAGTGAATACACTGTTGGGATCACCACGAGGGTGAGGAAGGTGGCAGAGACGAGGCCGGCGATCACGGTCAGGGCCATCGGCGTGCGGATCTCGGCCCCTTCGCCCAGCCCCAAGGCCATCGGCAACAGCCCCAAGACCGTCGTCGCCGTGGTCATGGTGATCGGGCGCAGCCGCACGGTGCCGGCTTGAATGATGGCCTCGGTCTTTTCCATGCCGGTGCGGCGCAAGGTATTGATATAGTCGATGAGTACGATGGCGTTGTTGACGACGATGCCGGCCAGCATAATCAGGCCGATAAAGACCACCACGCTCAGAGCTACCTGCGCCAGATAGAGCGCCACCACCACGCCGATCAACGCCAGAGGCACCGTGAACATAATGACGAAGGGGTGGACCAGCGACTCGAACTGGCTGGCCATCACCACATAAACGAGGAAGATCGCCAGTACTAAGGCGAAGTAGAGACTCTGTAACGAGGTCTCCATCTCTTCGTTCTGCCCGCTGATCATAAAGTCGAAACCCATCGGGAAATCCATTCTGTTCAGTTCGTCGTGGATCAGTCCCGAGGCCGTGCCTAGATCGACGCCTTGGATATTAGCCGTGACCACTGCGGAGCGCTGCTGGTCAATGCGGCGGATCTCGCTCGGCCCCTCGTTGACTCGGATATCGGCCACTGCGGAAAGCGGAATCGGAATAGGCGCATTGGGATTGATCACCAGCCGCTGTAGCTCGTCCAGCCCGAGGCGGTCCTCCTCGCGCAGCCGCACCAACACGTCGATCTGGCGCTCGTCTTGGCGAAAGTCAGTGGCGACCTTGCCCTGCACCTTGTGGCGCACTAATTCGGCGACGTTGCGCAGCGACAGGCCGTAGGCCGCGAGTTGGTCGCGCTTGTAGCTGATTTGTAGCTCGGGGTTGCCCGCCTGCAGCGAGGATTTGACGTCGACTAGCCCCGGCAAGCTGGCCATCCGCGACTCGGCTTCCAAGCTCAACTGGCGCAACTGGCGCAGGTTGTAGCCGCGAATCTCGACCTCGATGGGCGTCTTGAAGCTGAACAGCGCCGGGTGCGAGACTTCGACCTCGATTTCGGGGATCTCGTCAACCTCGTCCCGCAGATGTCGGATCAACGCGGCCTCTTGCGCGGCGCTGGATCCCTCCTCCATGCGGACCGTTACTTGGGCGGTGTGCTCGCCTTCTTCGGCCGAGGA
The DNA here is from genome assembly GCA_022826515.1 of Candidatus Latescibacterota bacterium. The sequence continues at coordinate 12,439 of JAJDUT010000074.1, read as the reverse complement.
ACTCGCCGCCCGGTCGGTGCCCACGGTCGTCGCCACGCGGGCGACTTGGGGCTGTTCGCCGGCGAGTTCTTCGATCTGGCGCACGATCTCGGCGGTCTCTTCCAGCGGCGTGCCCACCGGCAGTCTGAGGTCGAGGTTGAATTCAGCTTGGTGGACTTGGGGGATTAGTTCGGTGCCCAGATCGGGCAGGAGCTTGTACCAGCAGACCAGCAGGGCGGCTAGGGCACCGCCGATAATCAGCAAGCGCTGCCTGAGCGCCCAGCCCAACAGGGCCGGATAGGTCTGCTGCACTAGCCCGAAGCCGCGTTGGAAAACAAAGAGCAGCGGCAAAAAGACCGGCATCAGCAGGATGCCTAGCAGGAACAACACCAGTACCAGCACCAGACCGACGAGCATCAGCGCCACCTGCAAGACGATGCTCACCAGCCTGAGCACCGTGCCCAAGACGAAACGCACGCCTGCCAGATAGACCATCGCCAGCGGTAGCGACAGGAATTTGAGCGTCTTCCACGCTAAGTGTTCGGGCCGGTTTACCCAACGCCAGTAGCGCTGCGCGGTCTCGCCGAGGATGCGCGGCGACTCAAAGCCGAGGATGCCCGGCCAGACGCGCTCGAAGAAGGTCCACTCACCGACGCGGCTTTCCGCAGCCCAAGCACCGACCCAGTTCTGAAAGGTCTGCTCGCGCTTGAGCCAGAAGTGCTCGACGGGTTTGATCAGCCACCACAACAGCTCGGCGACGAGCAGGAAGGCACCTTTGAGCACTGCCGCCACGAGAGTTGCTGCGGCCAGCCCGATCCGCAATAGGACCTCGCCGATTAAGTGGGGCAGCGACAGGGCCACCCGCGCCGCCTTGTGCCACCGGCTCCCCGGCTCACTTAATACCGCGCGGGCTTGACTTAGGGCCTGGAGGCGCAAAAAGTCGCTGCGACCGATCTGCTCGGCCAGCCCGCCTTGGCGGTCGATTTGGCGCGAGGCCAGCATGGGGATGAAAAACAGCGCCACCCCCAACGAGGCCAACAGCGAGAACACGACCGTCAGCGCCATATCGCCGAAGATCTGCCCGGCTACGCCCTCGACGAAGACGATGGGGAAAAACACCGTGATCGTCGTCAGCGTCGAGGCCAACACCGCGGTACCGACCTCGCGGGTGCCACGGACGGTGGCTTGAACCAGATCGTCGCCCTCTTCCCGACAGCGGAAGATGCTCTCCAGCACCACGATCGAGTTGTCGACTAACATTCCGATTCCGAGGGCCAACCCGCCGAGCGACATGATATTGAGCGACACGTCGAACATGTACATCGGCGCGAAGGTCGCCATGATCGACACCGGGATCGTCAGGCCGACGATTAGCGTGTGGACCACGTTGCGCAAGAACACAAAGAGCACTAACACGGCCATCGTCCCGCCGATCAGCGCATTGATTTGGACTTCGGTGATCGAATTCTCGATAAAACCCGACTGGTCGGATAAAAGCTCCAGCTTGGCTCCCGGAGGCAGGCGGTGGCTGATGAAGTCAGTCATCCGCAAATGCTCCATCGCCTTGCGGGCCTCCTCCTCCTTTTTCTGCTGCAACTCCTTTTGTTGCTCTTCCTCTTTCTTTGTCGAATCGGCTTTTGCAGTCTCTTGCTTTTTTTGCGTCTCCTCTTGCTCTTTCCTTTTTTGCTCCTCGCTTCGCTTGGCCATTTCTTGGGCTTCGCGGGTCTTCTGCTCCACGTACGCGCGCTGCTGTGGCAAGCCGAAGAGCGCGTTGCGAACCCTTTCGGCGACGGCGACGATATTGGCGTCGCCTTCTTTGTAAATCTCGATCTCGACGCTCTCGCGGCCGTTGACCCGGGTGATGATCTCGCGGTCCTTGTGCGAGCGGCCTACCTCGGCAATATCGCGCAGATACACATCGGCGTCGCCCTGCCGCGCCACGATCAGCCCGGCGATCTCCTCGACGGTGGCGAACTCGTTGAGCGTGCGGATGAGGTACTCGACTTGGCCCTCGCGCAAGTTGCCGCCGGGCAAATTGACGTTGTTCTGCGCTAGGCGGTTGTTGATCTGGTTGATGTCCAAGCCCATCACCGAGATCTGGCGCTCGTTGAGCGCGACGTGGATCTCTTCTTCCAAGCCGCCCTTGATCTTGACCGCTGCCACCCCGACCAGCGCCTCCAACTCGCGCTTGATGTCGTGCTCGGCGAGGTAGCGCAGGGCGTAGAGGTCTTGCGGGCCGTGTAGGCCGATGCGGATGATTGGGTCTAGCGAGGGATCGTAGCGCAGCAGGAGGGGTTTTTCGGCGTCTTGCGGCAGCCAGACGCGGTCGGCTTTCTCGCGGATCTCTTGGGACATCGCGTTCATGTCGGTGTCCCACTCAAATTCGAGGATGATGTCCGACTGCCCGGCCTTGGAGATAGAGCTGATGTTGACGAGGTGAGGCACAATGCCCAGTTCCTGCTCCAAGGGGCGGGAGAGCAGGGTCTCGACTTCCTCCGGCGCTGTGCCCGGATATTCGGTGCGCACCGTCAGAGTCGGGTAGGAAATGTCGGGCATTAGGTTCAGCGAGAGCCGCTGATAGGAGACCCAGCCGAAAACGCAGACGGCTAGCACCACCATGAGAATGGCGACTGGCCGCCGGGTTGCAATAGCGAAGCGAGACGTGCTAAAGGGCTGCTGCACGGGCCGTTCGGCTGAGCTCATGTCGAAGCCTAGCCTTGGCCCGTGTCGTCGGCTGAGTTGACTATGCGCACCCGCGTGCTGTCCTTGAGGCCGTTTTGCCCGACGACGATGATCGGGGTGCCGGAGTCGATGCCAGCGAGCGACTCGATAAAGTCGGTGTCCTCGAACCCGGGCTGCAACTTGATCCGCGCGGCCGTGGTGTCCACGACGGCGAACACGAATCGGTCGCCGCCGTCGTACACGATCGCCTGCTTGGGTATCAACACGGCGTCGGTGTGCGTGGCGGTGACGATGCGCACCTTGACGAAGAGGCCGGGCCGCAAGTACTCCCAGCGGTCGCGCAAGCCCACCGTGACCTTGAAGGTGCCGCTTCTGGGATCGACCACGGGGCTGATGCGCTTGACCCAGCCGTGGAATTTCTCGTCGGGCAAAAAGTCCGAGGTGATAAGGGCTTGCTGGCCGTTGCCGATGGTGGTGAGGTACTGGCCGGGCGCAAAGACGCGGGCGATGAGGTCGTCGAGCTTGATGAGGTCGTAGAGCTTGCTGCTCGGCCCCACCCGAGCGCCGACCTGCACATAGCGCTCGGTAATCACGCCGGAAAACGGCGCGATGACTTCTGCGTATTCTAGCTCTAGGCGGGCGCGCTCTAGCCGGAGGCGGGATTGTTCAAAGTTGTATTTGTTGGTCTCGAACTCTTGGTCGCTGATGAGGTTGCGCTCGAACATGGCCTCGGTGCGCTTGAAGCCAGTCTGCTGATACTGGTAGTTGGCTTGAGCTTCCTCAACGGCGATGCGCAACTGTTTGTCCTCGATGCTGAGGAGGGTGTCGCCCACTTCGACGCGATCGCCTTCTTCGACGTTGAGTTGTTTGACGAGGCCGCTGATTTGGGGATAAATCTCGACGGCCGCCTCGGTTTCGATGGTTGAGTTGAAGACCAGATGGGCGGAAATCTCGCCCGTGTGTGCGAGGGCGACTTCGACGGGTATTGCTTCTATGGGCTTGGATAGGCTATCGGCGGCCGTACTGTCGGCTTGGGCCGCTGAGTCTGCGTCGTCCCCTTCGTCTTGTCCGCCCACTTGCACGCTGCAAGCCCCCAAAGCTGCCGCCAACAATAGTACACCTGCGTTGTGCCATGCGTTCAAAATCGTCTTTCTCCGGGGTCTGTGGGCTTGTAGGGGACGAAAGTAGTGCGTTACCTTATTGTATATAATCCAACTCTGCAAGGCGGACATTGTCAAATGAAGGGAGGCATTGTGAGCTATCAAAACGTCAGTCCCACTGAGGCGAAGGAACTGCTTGAAGGCGACGCGGGTGCGGTCTATATCGACGTTCGCTCCATCCCCGAATACGAGGGCGGCCATCCGGCTGGCGCGTTCAACATCCCGATCATGCAACGCCACGCCGTGGGCATGGTTCCCAACCTCGATTTCGTCCAGGTCGTTCAAGCCCATTTTGCCACGGACGACAAGTTGCTCGTCGGCTGTCAGTCGGGTGCGCGCTCCATGCGGGCTTGTGAAGCTCTCGTCGCTGCTGGCTTTACGGATGTGGCCAATGTCACCGCTGGCTTTGGTGGGTCGCGCACTGAGTGCGGCTGGCAGGCTCTCGGCTTTCCGGTCGAATCTGGTGCCAGCGATGACAAAGGCTACGCGGCCCTAAGCGGCGATTCGGGCGCGTGAGCGAGCTACTTAATCCCTATTTCCAAGTGGGGCTCGACGTGATGGAGCAGCCCTGCTTGGTCATCGGCGGGGGACGCGAGGCCGAAGACAAGGCCAGTCGCTTGCTAGCCGCTGGGGCGCACTTGACGGTGATAAGCCCAAGCGCGACGCCCGCGCTCGTCGAATGGGCTGCGGCTGGCCGCCTCACTCACCACCCTCGTTGCTTTGCGGAATCCGACCTCGATGACGTCTTCTTAGTGCTGAACACCGTGCGCGACCGTGCGCTGACGGCGCGGGTGTACGAACTCGCCACGGCGCGCAAGGCCCTGATCAACTCCTACGACAATCCGGCCTATTCCAACATTGGCATGGTGGCCTTGGTGCGTCCGGGCCATTTGCGGCTGAGTATCTCCACCTCCAACGCCAGCCCGGCGCTGTCGAGCCGCTTGCGGCAAGACCTCGAAGAAATTTTCGCCGGGGAATTTGCTGCGTATCTCGACTGCTTGGCTGAGGCGCGCCAGCGAGTGCGCGCCAAAGTAGAAGACCGCGAGACGCGCTTTGCCCTACTGCGCTCTTTGGTCAACGGCTTTCGCTTGGAAGGGACGCTGCGCTATCCCACTGGCTGGAAGCGACACGTGGATGCGCTGCTGACGTGTGAGTTGGAATTTTGTGGGACGGAGGAGCGGTGTGCGGATTGTCCGTTGGGAAGCTGAGTTGGGAATATCCCATGGCTGGGCTAAAAAATCAGCACAACCTCTCCACTTCGCCCACCACCTCTTGCACCGAGCCTAGCACTTTGTACGCAGGTGAAAAGTCGCCGTGTTGCGACAACTCATTCGGTACGACCAGCACGCGCAACCCAGCCTTTGCGGCGGCGGCGCATCCCCGCTCAGAATCCTCTACGACAACACATGTCTCAGGTTCTAACCCATGCAGCCGCATGGCCGTCAAATACGCATCGGGATGGGGCTTTGCTTCTTTGTAGTCTTCCCGCGCGACCACAAACTCGAAAAACTGGAGTAGATTCGTCTGGGCGTGAATGATGTCAAAGTGATCTTTCCGCGACCCCGTCACCACTCCCATGAGCATGCGCCCGTGTAATGTCCTGAGCGTCTCCACCACCCCATCCAAAACCTGCACGCGTTCCCGCAACAACGCACTGTAGCGCGCATTGCGCCGCAAGCGCAATTGATCAATTAATTCAGCATCTTGATTGGGCAATAGGTCGAATACACTTTGCCCCTTTTGCAACGACTGCTCGACAAAATCCTCCTGCGTCAGCTCGACACCCTGCGTCGCCATGATCTCCCGCCCCGCTTGAAAATACAGCCCCTCGGTATCCACCAGCACGCCATCGTTATCCCACAAAATTGCGCGAATCACAAGTTCCTCTTCTTCAACACCAAAAGTGTGTGTTTAACGCACGACTGCGATTTTGTCTCTCATTAGCAGGGTGCCTTCGGGGGAGTGGATTGTGTAAATATAGACGCCGTTGCCGACCGGTATATTGGCGTGGTTGACCCCGTACCACAGCATCTCGTTGGCCACGGCCCCCAAGCGGCGTTGCGCGTTGTCGTCTTCAATTGCTTCCCACACTAGATCGCCGGCCGGGCCAAAGACCTGCACCGAGGATTTGAGGAGTACGCCGCTGAAGCGGAGCACGCTGCCGTTGCCGATGCGGAAGGGATTGGGAAAGACCACAATTTTCGACTGCGGCACTAGGCGCAGGCGCTGGAAGACGCGGTTGTCGGCCTCGTTGACCTCGCTGATTTGCCCTTCTGCATCGACTTCGATCAGAAAGACCATCTCGCCGAATCGCTGCCAAGGGATGTGCAATTCCGCGCTCGCGCCGGGCGTCAATCCCTCCGGTGCCTGTTCCCGGTGAATGACCTCGCACCGGCTGGAGTCCAGCGCGCATTGCGAAACCTGCACTGAGAAGCTGCTGGCGACCGCACCCAGCCCGATGTTGCTGACGCGGACGCGGAGATCGTCCGCGCGGTCGCTGTGAAGGTCTCCGGTGAAAACGGCCAAGTTCGGTGCGCCTTCCCCCAACCCGTATTGGGCCAAGGTCGCCACAGCTAGCTGGGTGGTGCGGCGTATCAGCTCCCAGTTGAGGCTGTCGGGCAAATCGACGACTGTGTGGTACTGCGAGTTGATCCGATAGACCCCCTCGCGCACTCCATAGGTCGTCGGGTCCGCGGGCAGGTGGTTTTCAATACCGACGATCGCGTCGTACCCCTGCCTCCAAAACGGCGCGTGGTCGCTGATGCGCGAGCCCGGGTCTTCGAACACGTCGATAGCCAGACCGATTCCGTAGCGCTCAGCCGCGGCTACCATCTCGTTGGCCAGCCACTGCGAACCGGGATTCGTCACCAACTCCAGCCGCTGTTGCAAGTCGTTGAAGCCGATCATGTCGAAGTTGAGGACGCCGAGAATGTTGTCGTCGCGCTCGGCCGCCAAATCCGCGTACGCTTGGCTGCCGAGCAGTCCCAATTCCTCGCCCGACCAAGCGATAAAGCGGATGGACCAAGGGAATTGCTGTCCGGCCAGCAGCCGAGCGCTCTCCAAGACTAAGGCCACGCCGCTGGCGTTGTCGTCGGCACCGGGTGCTGGATCGCGTTGCCAGTCCCAACCCCCGGCCGAGCGCACACCTGTGGCGTCGTAATGAGCGCAGATGATGTAGTACCCGGCTGCTGGATCGGTGCCCGGCAGGGTGCCGATGACGTTGTACGCGGTGGTGTCGGTCGGTACATGTTCTGGGTTGCCTCGCCGCGCGGTGTGGGAGGTGACGCGCCACGAGTCAATGGGAAAGGAATGCAGTTTGACTGCTCTGTCGCCGAGGGCCGCGGCCAATTGCGAGCGGATGTACTCGGTTGATTCGACCATTTCTGGATGCACGGTAAAGCGGCTGCGCAGGTTGCCGGGGACGCTGCCCAAGGCCGGGTCTTTTAGGGCGAGAGTTTCGACGTGGGCTTGCAAGCGCTCGGCTGCGACTTCCTCGATGAGGGCGGCTACCGCTGGCGAGGCCGTTTGCAGGGCCTTGGGCGCACGGCGCGGTACATCTAGCCATCCTTTTAGGCTGTAGTTGTTGGGCAGCGGCCAGAGGAAATGGGGTGTCTCGTGCAAGCGTGCGGTTGGCCCTATCCGCAAGAGCGCCCATTCGCCCCCTCCATCAAAGACCAACTCAACGCCTTGGGGCAGGGGAAAATGGAGATGGTCGGCGACAAAATAGCGGTCGCCTGTGCGCGGCCGGTCGAGGCAGAGGATGGCAAATCCCCGCTTGGTGAATTCCTCGACTGCGCTTTCGCTGGCCTCGACAAAAGCCACGCTCCGCGCCACGTAGCGCACTTGCTCGCTCAGCGCGGCAATCGCGGTTAGTTCGCTTGATGTCTGCCAAGACACGCCGACCAAGGGCTGATTGGCCAAGGCGGAGCTAATAAAAAAAAGAGAGGCGCACAACGCCCCTTTAACTGAGTTCATGGCTAGCTTACTTGTTGAGAAACAAAACGTTAGGGAACCTACTTTGCGCGTTAGGACCTGTCAAGAGCAAATTTGCCCGCGCGCGTTGGCTGAAGAAAGCGTCTTGGCGGCGACCTTTTTGCTTTGCTTTTATATGAACTTTTAATCGTACACAAACGGGACCTCTTGTCGCAACTCAGCGCGTTTTTCCTCCTGCCTCGGCCGCTCAACGGCTTGATCACCTCCCTCTCGGTCGGCATTGGCGCTTTGACCGTAGATCAGGCTCCCGCTTGGTCTGTCATTTTGCTCGCCGTTCTTTCTGCCGCGTTAATCAACGGCGCTGGCAATGCCTTTAACGATCTGATGGACATCGACGTTGACCGCATCAACCGCCCGCTGCGCCCTTTGCCTTCCGGTCGTCTCAGCCCGAATGCGGCTCGAATAGAAAGTCTGCTCCTCGCCCTCGCCGGTTGTGCGCTCGCGTTCTGGCTCAGCCTTTGGCATGGATTAATCGCCCTAGTCGTTGTTGCCTTACTCGCCGTCTATAGCCTCTCCTTGAAACATAGCCTTCTATGGGGCAATGTGCTCGTCGCTTTTGTCGGGGCTATTGCCTTTCCCTATGGTGCCTTGGCCGCTGGCGATATCGGGCGCTCGTGGATTCCGGCGCTCTTTGCTTTTCTCTTTCACTTGGGGCGGGAAATCGTCAAGGACATTGAGGACGTGGCCGGGGATCAGATCCGCGGCGAGCGCACCTTGCCTTTGTGTTGGGGGCGCGTCCAAGCTGCGGTGCTGGCGGCTTTCGTGTACTTGCTGTTGGTCGGGTTTACTTGGATGCCGTTTTTCACGGGCATCTACGGCGCACTCTACGCGTTCGCTTTGCTGCCGGTCCACGCCTTGGTCGGCTACGTCCTCTGGCAATTGTATCGCCAGCGCGCTGTGCTGGCCGACGACCACCTCGGCCGCTTGCTCAAAGTCGGTATGTTCTTGGGGCTTGTTGCCATTGTCGTCGGCGAAGCCGTCTTTGCTTTGGGCTAGTCGCGGCCTGATATTATGGAGCTACTAAAGGAGATTTTCTATGAAAATTACCGACGTCAAAACCTTTCCCATCTGCCACGGATCGCGCAATTACCTCTTCGTCAAGGTCGAGACCGACGACGGCTTGTACGGCGTCGGCGAGTTTGGCATTACTTGGAAGGAGCAGGCCGGCGTTGGCGCTATCGAGCACATGAAGCGCCACATCATCGGTTTAGATCCGCTCAATACCGAATACATCTGGCAACTGCTGTTCCGCGTCGATTTCTTTCCCGGTGGCCGGATCAACGCGGCTGCTATGTCGGCCATTGACATTGCGCTGTGGGACATTAAGGGCAAGGCACTGGGGCAGCCCGTGTACATGCTCTTGGGCGGCAAGATGCGCGAGCGCGTCTTCTGCTACACTGGCATCGGCGGCAAGACGCCCGCAGATACGGCCCGCGCAGCTCAGGAACGGGTCGCCGAGGGCTGGAAGTACCTGCGGATGTCGGTCTTTGACCGCGACGGGATTCTCGAACCGCGTACGGCTGTCCGCGATTCAATCGCCCACTTTGCTGCCGCGCGCGAAGCCGTCGGGCCGGAAATCGAAATCTGCATTGACGTCCACACTCGTCTCGATCCGCCCGACACCATCCGCCTCGGTCGCCAGCTCGAGGAGTACGATCCCTTTTTCATCGAGGATCCGCTGCGCTGCGAAAACCCCCAGACCTATCGCCAGGTGCGCCATCACGTAAGCTGTCCGCTGGCCGTTGGCGAGCACTACGCGACCAAGTGGGAGTTCCGGCAGATGATCGAAGAGGAGTTGCTGGACTATGCGCGGATTGATCTGTGCATCGTCGGCGGGCTGACCGAGGCGCGCAAAGTGGCCAACTGGTGCGAGACGCACTACATCAAGATCGTCCCGCACAATCCCCTCGGCCCGGTCTCGGCCGCAGCCTGTGTCCACCTCGACATTGCCTGTGACAATTTCGCCGTGCAAGAGGGCGGCCTCATCGGCCACACCGTGATGGAAGATATCTTTCCGGTGCAACTGCCCTATGAGTCTGGCTGCATCTTACCACCGGAGCTTCCCGGTTTGGGAATAGAATTCAACGACGAAGCTGCCGAGCACTACGAGTTCAAGTGGCTCGGCGGCCCGATCCTGCGCCGCGAAGACGGCTCCTTTACAAACTGGTAAACCTATGTCTAACAAAAGAGATCTGATCCCGCCGCGGACCCTCAAGGGCTTCCGCGACTTTCCCCCTACCTTGGCCATGCCGCGCGAGGAATTGATCGACAAGGCCCGCGCGGTTTTCCGCTCCTACGGCTTCGCTCCCATCGACACGCCCGCGCTTGAATACAGCGAGATACTAACTGGCAAAGGCGGCGACGAGAGCGACAAGCAAATGTATCGCTTCGCGGATCACGGGGGCCGCGACGTGGCTCTGCGCTTTGACCTAACCGTACCTTTTGCCCGCTTTGCCGCCCAGCACATCGGCCAGCTCGGCACCCCCTTCAAGCGCTACCACATCGGCCCGGTCTGGCGCGGCGAGAACACCCAGCATGGGCGCTACCGCGAGTTCTACCAGTGCGATTTTGACACCATCGGCACTGACGCCAATGCCGCGGATATTGAAACGGTACTCGTCATCCACGACTTGCTCGCGGCCTTGGGTTTTGAGCGCTTTGCGATCCACGTCAACAACCGCTTAGTCCTTAACGGTCTGCTCGAATCGCTTGGTTTGGCCGAGGCGTCGGCAGCCATCCTCCGCGCTCTCGACAAGTTGCAAAAAATCGGCGCGGAAAAGGTCGCCGCCGAGATGAGCGAGACGGCTTCGGTCTCTGGCGAACAGGCCAAACACATTTTGGCGACGGTGCAGACTGCGGGCGCGAATGCCGAGATTCTCGATCAGATCGAACGTTCCTGCGGAGACAATGATCGCGCTTCTGAGGGAATTGCCAACCTGCGTCAGCTCGTGGACGCCTTTGAGGGAGCCGGTTTTCCCCAAGATCGCTTGGCGATTGACCTGTCCATTGCTCGCGGCCTCGACTACTACACTGGCACTGTCTATGAGACCTTGCTCGGCGATCTGCCAGCGATCGGCTCGGTCTGTAGCGGCGGGCGCTACGACGATTTGGCTGGCCTCTACACCAAGCAGCACTTGCCCGGCGTTGGTGCTTCTCTGGGTTTAGACCGGCTGATGGCTGCGATGGAGGCGCTGGAGCTTTTGCAGGACGCCGCTACATCTGCCGACGTCTTCATCGTCCAGTTCTCTGCCGAAGCCCTGCCGTCCTACATCGCCCTCGCGCGCCGCTTGCGGCAAGCTGGCCTCCGCACCGAACTGTATCCAGAGGCTAAAGGCATGGGTCGGCAGCTCAAATACGCCGACCGCAAGGGCTTTCCCATCGCCCTGATTGGCGGACCGGACGAATTGGAGAAAGGCGTCTGGCAGGTGAAGGACATGCGCGATGGATCGAGCTATGACGTGAAGGACGACGAAGTGGTGTCCTACTTGCAGACGAAGCTGTAAGCTGAACCCAATCAAAAGAGGAATGCTGTGAATATCGGACTTTGCGCCTGGAGCTTTACCGGCGCTCACAAAGAAGCTGGCCGTGCCGTTGATCCCCATACCCCCGAGGGCCTGACGCGCCTAGCCCGCGACAACGGCCTCCACAGCGTCGAATTTGCGTCCTCGTCGCCTGACCTGCCTTCGGGATAGTCTGGTCGGTCGTCGTTACGTCTGCATTATCTGGATCAGGTTGCCACAGGTGTCGTCAAAGACCGCAATAGTGACGTTGACCAATTCTGTTGGCTCCATCGTAAAAGCTACGCCCAGTGACTTCAGTTTCTCATACTCTGCATAGATGTCCGTAACACCAAAGGAGGTCGCTGGGATGCCTTGGTCAAATATCCCTTTCTGAAATACTTGTGCTACCGGGTTTTCATTTGGTTCAAGCAGAAGCTCGGTCCCATCCGGGTCATCGGGCGAGACGACGGTAAGCCACTTGAATTCCCCCACAGGCACGTCATGCTTCTTCACAAAGCCGAGGGTCTCCGTGTAGAACCTCAGAGCTTCGTCCTGGTCACTTACGAAAACGCTGGTGAGTGTAATGTGCATATCTGGCCTCTTTTTCTTTTCATAGTGTCACTTAAGCCATCGATTCATGACACCCTTGATCGGTTCATCGTTGAAGACAAGCATCCGATACTTGCCGCGCTTCTCTGAGCTTACGAGCCCTGCCTTCTCTAAGACATCAATGTGCTTGGCTAAGGCCTGTCGGGAGATGGCGACTTCATGTCGCACGATCAAACGCGCCGTGAGCTCGTAAAGCGTCTGCTCCTTGCGCTCACAGAGCTCGTCGAGCATCAACCGCCGCGTTGGATCCGCGAGCGCCTTGTAGACCAAGTCTTTTTGCATGCACACCTATAATACACAACCGTAAGGTTGCATGTCAAGGGAAGATTCTCCAGGCCGGCAGGAACCACTTCCCCAGCCATCTGCAGGATTGGGTGAAAACTGCGAACCAATTGAGTTGGAACTGGAAGAGCCGTTGCACATCGGCGGCGGCCAATTCGGCCCATTCAGCGGCAGCCTGTCCGACGTGCGGTTCTACAACCAGGGGTTGAGCGACAAGCAAGTAGCAGCTATCTT
>JAJDUT010000012.1 GCA_022826515.1 Candidatus Latescibacterota bacterium | reverse complement strand
CTCGTGAGCGAATTAGATCATTAGCTCCCTGCTTAGAATGAGTGATAAGTACTCGGCGCTCCGTCGGAGTAAGCGTTACATGAATCATGGCGGGATGGCTCAATCAAAACATCAGAATTTGTTTTGCGGTTGCTATAACTGGCGCATGTCCGGTCACAAGAATCGGCTCCGTTCCTCGCCTCGGCCTCAACACCTCACTGAGCCCTTCGATTTCCAACCCGATCCAGCCAGCCAGCGGCGTTGGTAGATCAGTTGTCACGGTCATTTGCAGACTCAGTAGGTAACGAGAGTTGTCGCTCTGCGACTGCAAACATGAATGGCCTGACAAATCGGACCAAAGACGTTCGCGTATAAGTGCATCAACACTTGCATCTTGTATGGGAACAATTTGCTCTATGCCCAATTCACGTAGGTTCTTGCGAACGCGTACCTGACCGTGTAGAAGAATCTCTGGAGTGCGCTCACTAGGAGCCGATTCCCAGTATTGACGCGCACGCTGCATCAGTGCCCCAACTGTTTCGCCATCGTGGATGTAACTGATCAAATTCATGTCGGCGGCCCAGATTCGACAAATCCTTTCCACCTCAACTTGGTACAGTCCGCGCTGTGAGCTTGTTTCGGAATCGAAAATGCCTTGTCGGTAATGCCATGCCCGCGCTCTTACCTCATCTGGCCAAAGAAAGAGCGCATTGAATCGGCATGGCCGCGATGAGAATTCGCGCATGCGAACCAATTCCCACGCGATTTCCAGAATAGAACTATGATTGGGCACAACACCTTGCTCGACAGTATCTCTGAAGTGGCCGCCTCTTAGACAGGTTCCAACCTCGATACCGGGTGCCGCTGTAAGATATAGATGAGAACCAATGTCGATTGATTCGAGAGAGAACGTGGGCATTGAATCACCTTTCCACCGAGCGAAAACCGCTGTGTTATACGATGGACTAGTCCACGCCCGTTTTCACGGTACCACAATAGAACTTGTAGTATCTATGCTGCCGCAATCCAAGCTCCTCGTAAAACGCGGCTGCCGGCGTTGCTTCATTGGCAATTAGGGACATGGATACTTTTGATTCCCCGAGTTTGTCGAGAAGATGACGCACCAGTCTTCGTCCGTGGCCTGACCGCCTTCGATCAGACTCGATAAAAAGTTCCTGCATGTAATAGTTAATTCGGTCTTGCCAAGGATAGCAGTATCCGAACATCGCTCCGATCACGTCATCTTTGTCGAGCACGAGAAGGCAATGCTCGGGATCGAACTTCCAGAATCGACTGAGGTAGTGGTGGGCTTGGGTGACACTCCACGATTCCTCGTACGGCCATTCGGAGAAAAACTGCACAAATAGACGCGCACAATCTCGCAAGTCCTCTGATGTGATGGCCCGTATCATTTTACGTACTCCTCATATTTCAACCTCAAAAATCATTTGTACTCAAACTGCGTTGCTAGTGGCACCTATTCAGACCAGACTCTCTCAAGTACCAAGCGCCCGTCGCTAGCTTCTTTCAGTGCGAATACGTCTGGATTTGATAGAGATTCCCATCCAGCGTAGCCGAAATTAGAATCCAGTGAGTTCAGGATCAGACTCAAGAGATTGCCATGGGTTACCGCAATTGGGAACTGATAACCCCCGTCGATCAGCGTAGTGATGGCGGCCCAGCCGCGTTCCAACACTTCGCCTGCCGACTCGCCTCCCGGTACCCGCAATTCCAAGTCTTCGAATGAATCGCGGACCACCTCGCGCCAATTGTCAATCGGACTCCCTGAAAGCGTCCGTTCAATTAGACGGCGATCCAAGTGAACGGGCAATCCCACTTTGGCAGCAAACGGTTCAATGCTTTGCTGTGCCCGCGTGTAGGAACTGGAGACGATTATGTCGATCGGGTAGTCGGACAAGAACTCAGCGAGTGCTTCCGCCTGTTTTCGTCCAATATCTGTCAGTGTCGCATCCGGGTCTTGACCTGATGATTGGCAATGTCTAATCAGCAACAAGTTCAGGTGACTTCGTCCAGCTTTCCGGTGGCGCAGTCATAGACGAACCCCCGCACATCGTCCTTGTTCGGGATGAACGGGCTGGCCTGAATGCGGGCGATCGACTGCCGTACATCCTCCGCGAGATCGCCGAACGCCTCTAGGGCGAAGGCCGGCCGGATGCCGGTATCGGCTGTGATCGCGTCCTTCACGTCGTCGTCGCGGAATGTCAGCATGCCACAGTCCGTGTGGTGGATGAGCATGATCGAAGTCGTGCCCAACAGCCGTTGCGAGATCGTCAGCGAACGAATAGCGTCGTCGGTTATTACGCCGCCCGCATTCCGGATTACGTGCGCGTCCCCTTCGGCGATCCCCAGCAGACCGTGAACGTCGATGCGCGCGTCCATACAGGCCACCACCGCTAGGTTCAGCCTTGGAGGCAGGGGCAGATCGCCCTTATCGAAGTTTTCGACATAGCGGGCGTTGTTTTCGAGCAGTTCATTGATAACGGCCATTAGAAATCTCCTTTCGCCGTTGTCTGCGTCAGCCCAGCGGGAGGACGCAGATCGTGATGATAGTTGTACAGTCTGCGGGTGCGTCAACAGCACCAGCGCGGAGCACAACTAAATTAGGACGCCTTTTGGGGGCCACAAGGGCGAATAACTGATGTTACACATCGACACCGAACCGGAAGTTGTAGGGGCGTTCCTTTTGGTGCCCCGATCACGACCACCTAGACTTCAGGTCCGCCTCAATTTCCTGCCAGGGGACTTGCAGTTTTGCGGCTGCGACCATCAACGCATACACGACGCCGTTGAACTCCTCTGGAATCCCGGTTTCTTGCGTAAACGCCCTCACAAACTCAGCCGATTCCTCGCCGACTTTCTTGCAAATCTCATTGCTGTCTGCAAGGAGCTTTGACGTATTGGAGCCGGTGGGTTTTTGCGCGACTGTGTATATTCTCCGGTACTCCTCTTCCCATGGATTGACGATTTCCCGTCCAATCAATGAAATGTCGCTAAAGCGGACGACTTCGGCGACTTTGAGGCCAGTCTTGGACATCGCGCTTGCGGGCGAGCGTTCCCCGCGATACACCACCTCAATGCACCAGTCGTGCGTGCCCTCTGCTACTGTGTTTTCCGTGTCGCCAGCATAAGCAGCAATACTGATCTGCAGCTTGATGGCTTGGAAGCGCTGCGACAGGAACTGGCGAGAGGACAGTTCGTATTTCTTGTTCACGGCAATGGATACCATTGCGGACGAATCTGGAATTAGCCCTTCGCGGTTCAACAGACAAAGGGCTGGCCGATAGAACTGAGCATTTGGATCGAACCAATCGTAGGTATTGAGGACTCCAAGAGGAGAATCGTCCGCGCCCAACATGTACTCGTCGAAGAGATCGTCTCCGGTGAGGCCATACGCGACTTCTCCCCGTAGGAGACAATCGTCAACCCGTTGGGGCACATCCTCCCCCCGCGCTGGGATTATTTCGAGGGTCCCCATGCTCTCGTCAGCTCGGGTGAATTCGCCTCCGTCGCTGACGCCAATCTCACTCAATAGATTGTTCACATACTCATGCAGACCACTGTTCTTGGGGATGTAGAGTTTGGCCTTTGGTTCAGGGATGAATAAACCGATTGCTTCGCGAAACATTTGTTACTCCCTCGTTTGGGCCGGATCGAGTTCCAACACCGCAGCCAAGCTGTCGCCCTGGTGGACGCGGTTGAAGACTCGCAGACACAGGATCAAACCCGCTTGAGTCGATACCACTTCCTCGCGTCGCTGCCCCAGATGATCGACCACTGTGCCGATTACATCGCCCGGTTGCACGGGTGCTTTCAATGTTATCTGAGGTTCGAAATAACCGGCAAAGGGCGCTGGGTAATTGATCTGTATGTGACCAGAGTTGTCTCGGTCGTCCTCTATGGTGTACTCGGTTCGCAGGGGTGGCAGGATGCGGTCGATCATGTCCAGTTCGGCTAGGACGTTCAAGCAGCCCTCGAAATAAGCATCCGCGCCCTCGGGGTCGCACGTGCCACCGCCCATCCACTCGGCGTAGATGGCTGGCACGTTGGCGTCGCGGGCCACTGAGAGCGTGCGTCCGTCGAGGCGGGCTGAGGTGCCCCAGATGATGGGCATATTCAGTGCGCGGGCCATGCGCCGCTGCACGTCGAGGATGGACTTGTCGGGATGCAGGGTGTACCCCACGGTAGGGTAAAATTCCATGACTATCCCGCCACTGTGCAGGTCGATGAGATAGTCGGCCCGGCGGATTTCCTCGCTGACGGCGTGGGCCGTGCGCTCAGTGATCGAACCGTCGGGACGGCCCGGGCAGGTTCGGGCCAAGTCCAGCTCGTCCTCGGCCGTGCGCTGGCCGCGCCAATAAGCGGCTTCGTTGACTACGGGGATAGCGGTGAGACGGCCCCGCAGGTCCGTTGGATCGAGGTGGTCCAGCAGGCGGCGAATGGCCGCCATAGACTCGAACTCGTCGCCGTGGACGCCGCCTAGGATCAGCAGGTTGGGACCTTTTTGGATGCCTTCTATTACTTTCTTTTGCAGGGTGATTGTCGGAGTCATAGGGCAATTCTACATCGTTTACAAGGTGATCCGCAGAAGGACGCAGAAGGACGCAGAATAGTACTCACAAGACGATCCACCTATCGAATCGTTCAAGTCATTCAGGACTGCTGTAAGATACCATGCTCGACTAGTGGGTCAACTCAAGGAGGAAGCCGGCCTTCAATGAGATTTCTGAGCTTTTTCACCTTCGTCTTTGAACCTGTACTTTCCGGGCGGCGTCTTTACTTGCAGAGAGCCTTGATGCAGATACCGGACCCACAACTCATAGCGCAAATAAAAGAACGCGATGCATGCGCATTCCAGCAGTTCTTTGAACGCTATCGAGAGCAGCTCCTCCGCCATGTGCGCCGCATCGTTCGCGACGATGCGAGTGCCAACGATGTAGTGCAGGAGGTTTTCTTGCGGGTGTGGAACCGGGCTGGTCAATGGAGTGGTCGAGGATCTGTAGCTGCTTGGCTGTTTAGCATTGCCACTCATCTTTCCCGGACTCACCTGCGCACTGTGCAGAGGCGGCGAGAGCAGCGGCTGGAAATGCTGTCTGAAATCGTGGAGCAGGAGACGCAGCAAGTGCCCGAATGGATGATTGAGGCGGCGTCCGAGCGCCCCGACGCCCAAGTGGAAAGGGCCGACCAGCAACGCTGGCTGCGGCGACAAGTACAAGAACTATCCGAGGACAAGCGCGAGGTTTTCCGTCTGATCTACGACGCCCAAGTCGAAGTGCGGGACGCGGCCGCACGCTTGGGCATTCCCGAAGGCACCGTAAAGTCGCGGCTGCACCACGGCCGCCGCCAACTCTCACGGGCCTGGCAGGCCATCCATAACCCGGAGGAACATGAATGACATTGAATCTCGACGTACCTTGGCATAGGGAGTCCTTTGACCTTTTCATCTACCAGCGACTGCCCCGGCTTTTGGGTGAGCGCTTGCCGCTGGCCGATTATCAAGTCGAACAACAGGGCTCCTATACTTTTTCCATTAAACTGGGCTTGGGACTCGGCGATGCCCCGGTCGAGGTTGAGTATCGAGATTTGCCTCGGCCCGACCGCGATGGTCTTTTCCGCATTGAAGGTAACTATCGGGTCGTGGTCCCCTATCCCGACCGGCGCGAACTCGATCAAGCGCGCATTCTCTGTGTAGGCGAACAGCTCTATGACTTTATTGACCAAAGATTGGAAGCGGCTCCCGAGCAATTGGCTTGGGATGGCGACTTGGTGCGGAATTGGCTGCCCTTAGACGCCTGGATGCGCGACTTCCACTTGGAGACAACTTCCCAGTACCTCCAAGCGACCAACTGGCTTGACCGCTATACCCATCTGCGGCGGCTGACTTTGATCCCCATCGTTGGCGAGCCTTTTGTCGACCGAGGCGTTTTCCCCGACAGCCAATACGGCCTAGTGTGCCCCTACTGCATCCCCGAGGGCCCCAATATCGGCCGAATCCTGGAAGTAGCCCGCGGTGCCCGCATCTGCGACGGCAAGCTCGAACGGATTGACGGCTCGGCTGGCTTCGACGGTGAGCTCAGCCGAACCGAGCTCGCCGAAGTCGAAGCGCCCGACAGCATCTTGGGTTTTTCGGCCTCCATGGTGCCCTTTCTCGAACACGACGATACCAATCGCGCTCTGATGGGCATCAATATGATGCGCCAATGGACGAGCGCCGCCGATACCGCGGCACCGATTCACGACACGGGTTGGTTCCGCCAGCAGTACGACCAGCGCTTGGCCTCCAAGGGCCACAAACCCGAGCCGGCCCTAGTGCAGACGGGATACGAGCCCGAAGCCGCCGACTTTTGGGGCGGGTACAATCTGCTGACCGCCTTCGTCATGTGGGATGGGGACACGTTTGAGGATGGCTTAGTCATTAGCGAATCGGCCGCGGCGCGAATGGATTTCCCCGCCGCAGTGGGGGTGGGCGACAAACTAAGCAACCGCCACGGTGCCAAGGGAGTGGTGACGCGCATCTTGCCCGACGCCGACATGCCGCAGTTGCCCGACGGTACGCCGGTAGAGCTCATCTTGAGTCCGACCAGTATGGTCTCGCGGCTCAACTTCGGCCAGCAGCGCGAGGTGGTCATGGGTCGCATTGCCCAAGCCGAAGGGACTCCGGCGGTGGTGCCGCCTTTCCAAGCACCCAGCGAAAAAGTGTTGAAAGCGCGTCTAGTCGAGGCGAAACTGCCCGAAGACGGCATGGAGCAACTGACCCTCAAAGGCGCAAAGCTGCCCTATCGCAGTACCGTGGGTTGGGTGTACTGGGGCCGCTTGGCGGCCCACACCGCGGCCGAGCACTTGGAAACCGCGGTGACAGGAGTCGGCGGACCAGCGCTCGACATGATGGCCTACGGAGCTTTGTGCGAGGCCGGGGCCGTAGCCAATATCCACGCTTTGTTCAACACGGCCGCGGCTGAGCGGCCCGACGCCGATGGGCTTGGCCAGCGCTTGGCTTCTGGCCCAATATCCCCGTCCCCGCCTCCGTCTCCGCGCTTTGCCCTGTTGCAGCAGTTGTTGGGTGTGGCCGGGGTACGGGCCGAGTTAGCGGGCGGGGAGTTGCGCTTTTCCTTTGCCGAGCCGGAGGGATTGACCTTGGCTCGCCCCGTGCCGCACCCGTGGGCACCGGGACGCCAAGTGGGGACGGTGGGAGATCCCGGCGCTTTGCCTACGGGGATCGAGTTCGACCCGATTCGAGGCTGCTACGAGGATTTGGTCGAAGCTAATACGCGTTTGCAGCGCATCATCGATAGCGAAGCGCCCGAGGCTCTGGTCGGGCCAGCAGTGGCACAGGTGACCCAACGGGTGGAGGATTTTTTTATCGCGTTGTTGCGCCCGGAGCACCTCCACTTTCAAGCAAGACCGCTGTTTAGCGGCCGGGCCGCGCTTGTCTCTGGTTTTGAGTTGGAGCTCGACCAAGTGGGCCTACCCGAGGCAATGGTTTGGGCTTTGTTCGGGCCTCAGGTAGAGCGGGAGATAGGCCACGCCGAGGAAGTGGCGCGGCGTTCGCCCCGAGCGACTGAGGTTCTGGACGCGCTCATGGGGCGCTCGTGGGTGCTGCTGTACAGCGCCCAGCGGGTGCTGGTTGACGATGGCCCGGCGTCCACCGCGATGGTGGCCTTTCGTCCGCGGCGTTTGGCCGGGGCCGCCGTGCGCGTCCATCCGCGCGTTTGCCGACTGATGGAGCTAGATTTCGACGGCGATCAGATCGAGGTGTTTTTGCCCCTCACTGAGGAAGCCCAGGTCGAAGCCGAAACCGCGCTGTCGGTGGCCGGGCACATACAGCGCGATGCGGATATATGGCGCTACGTGACCGACAATTATCACGGCATGATATGGGGCTTGGCGCAGCTATGCCGCACGGAGGAAGGCCGCGCTGAAGTGGAGGAATTGACCGGAGTGGCCGTGGATGGCAGTCGGCTATTTTCCAAGCACGATCTCAACCGCTTGCTAGCTCAGGTGCTGCAGCGCGAGGGCCTAGAGCGAGCGCTGGAGGTACTCGACCAGTTGACGCGGCGCGGCTTTGAGGTCTGCAAGCAGTCGGGGGCCTCCTTCAATCCCTTCCTAGGTTCAAGCAAGGAGTGGCCTGAACAACCCGAGGAAGCCGATTTGGACGAGTGGCAAATGTATGGCGACGAGTTAGTGGCGGCTTTCTACCAGCAGGCCGATTTCGACGACAACGACTTGGGGCCCTTGGCCTTGTTGTCGCTGTCGGGGGCGCGGGGCAACCAACAGCAGTTGATTCAATACGTGGGCGGTGGGTTAATCTATCGGGAAGATGGCGGCCTATTCGCCCAGCGCGGTTGTTGGCGCGACGGCCTGTCGGTAGAGGAAACCAAGGTGCGGGCCCCGCGTGCCTTATGGTGGGGTCTGGCCGCCACCAACCAGGGCTGGAGCGAGGCACGGGAAGCGGCCCAACAGCCCGCTCGTGCCGATTACCACGTTTTGGGCCGGGCCGCTAGGGCCTCGCAGCCGGGCGTAGTCTTTGCGAGGGCGGCTGAGCGCGGCGAGACCGATCCGCTGACCAGCCTGTTCAGCCGGCTCTTTGCAGGGCTACCAGCCTAGGGGCGACGCATACGTCGCTTTTTATGTAGTATAGATATCCACAAACTCTGTCAGAGGAGAAGTGGGTATCGATGGAGCAGGGAGTAGAAATCTGCCGGGATGCAGCGGCGAGTGGAGGCATTTTCCGTCGTGCGGCAATGGATTCAAGCCGGGCGTTTTTGCTCGCCATCGGCATTCTGTTGGTCCCTTGGCAAAAGGGCGCTGGCGATGAGTTGCGCTTTGCAACAGCGGCCCAGTGGCGCCAGTGGGAGTTGCCCCTCGGGGCAGTGGAACTGACGCGGGAGGGGATCATTCGACCGGTGGCAGTGCGCCGGAACAACAATGCGGTCCTGGACGCGGTGGCCTTTGGCGGCGGGATCAGCCGGGTAGGTTCCAATGCCCTAGCGGCATCGGGGGTGATGGACGGGGACGAGAGCACGGGCTGGGGGCCGGATTTGGACGAGCGGGCCGAGGACTGGTTTGTCGAAGTAGATCTAGGCCGGGTGGTTTCGGCCCATCGGGTGCATCTAATTTTTTCCGCGCGAGGGCCTCCCTTTGAGATTTTCGATCTGCTGCTTTCTACTGGCGAACAGTTCCGCGACGAGACCCGCACGCAGATAGAAGGCACCCTAGCATACCGGATTAAAGAGCGCTTTACCGAGGACCGCCGCCGGATCACCTATGAATTGAACCCGGACGCGCCCTTCCCAGTGCACTTCGTGCGGGTAGAGGTCCTGAAAGCGGCACCCGAGGCGCGACTGGTCGAGATTGAGGTGGAGGCCTTTGGCGACAATCTGGTACAGGGAGCCATCGAGCGCGGCGGCAGCGTTGACATTGTCGTGGGAGTCGATACCAAGAATCCCGATATCCCGAATCTGGCCAATGCCTTGCAGTTGATGGACGGCCGCATCAGCACAGTCTGGTCCAATATCCGGGCGACCCGGGCCGATACCGATGTGATTGCCCAGATCACCATGGATCTGGGGGCTGTTTACTGGGTTGACCTAGTGCGGCTGCTCACCTTTTCCCGCCAGTACCGCGGGTTCTGGTTCAATTTCTACGAGGTATTGACCTCGGACGGTTCGCTGGCCCCGGACGGCTCGCTGCGCTGGACCAAGCACTTTTCCGGTTGGGGTAGCCAGCTCAACCGGATCCAAGGTTTGGCCGATCACCGTTTTACCAGTCTTCCGGTCCGCTTTGTGCGCATCAGGTGGAAGACGTGGGACGCCAACTGCGGCGACGAGTTCGGCAGCGAGGCTGCGCGCGGCTGCGGAGCTTCTGGTACTATCTCCGAATTCCAAGTCTTTGGCCGCGGCGCGCCGGTTCAGGTAGATCTGCGATCTCCCATTTTGGATTTACAGGGACCAAAGAATATCAATGCCTTGCGCTGGGGCGGTCAGACCCCAGGGGGCACGCGTCTGGAGCTGCGCAGCCGCTCGGGCAATACGCTCGACGCCGAGGTGATATACCGCGATCCAGAGGGCAAGGAAATCACTCAGCGGCAGTGGGAGCGGCGCATCCCCTCTTTTCGCGGGCCCATTGACACGGTCTTTGTGCCGGGGGCGGATTGGAGTCCGTGGAGTCCGGTGTACTTGGAGCCGGACCAGCCCTTCCAGTCGCCCTCCATGCGGCGCTATGTGCAGTTGGAAGGGCGGTTAGTCTCCGACGATCCGTCAGTGGGGGCGCAACTGGATTGGGTGGTGCTGGATTTTTCCGAGCCCCTGGCCCAGCAGGTAGCCGCAGAACTAGCACCCGTCCTGGTGCAACCGGGCCGACAGGAGATCTTCACGTACTATGTGCGGCCCGAGCGCACGCGCAACGGCTTTGACCGACTATTGGTGCAGGCCTCGACGGATTTGCAGTTCGACCAGGTGCGGGTGGATGGGGTGGTGCGGGAAGCGGCAGTGGCCGTAGTGGAGGATGGTTTTGTCGTGCAATTGCCGCAGCCCGTGCGCTCGGGACAGTTGGTGGAAGTGGATTTTGCCGCGGCCATATTCCTCGACGCCACTCGCTTTGAGCTGTTCCTAGAGGACAGCCGCTTGGCCGAGCCCGTGCGCCAGCGGGTCGAACCAGGGGATGCTGCGGAGTCGGTGGAAAGCAGCACCAATGTGGTGCGCTTGCCGCTGGGGCGATCCTTGTGGGCCAATATGTCCATTGCCCCCAGCGTGTTGACGCCCAATGGCGACGGGGTCAACGACGAGTTGGTCGTCGCACTGGATCTGGTCGATGTTTTGACGGCGCGGCCCGTGCAGTTGGAAATTTTCGATTTGGCGGGACGGCGCGTGGCCGGTGTAGAGTCGATGGGTACGGCCGGACCGCTACGGTTGACGTGGGACGGGCGCACTGGGACGGGAGGGCAAGTGCCGCCGGGCAATTATATAGCGCGGTTGAAGGTCAAAGGGGATGGGCGCACCGAGCTGGCTGTCGAGTTGGTCTCAATAGTTTACTGATCTGAATACCTGCCGGTGTGAGCCGTCTCCTAGCGCATGAAATCCGCTATCCGCTCGCGTACAACGATGAGTTGGTGGCGGCTTTCTACGAGCAGGCCGATTTCGACGACAGGGTCCTTTACTCCACCACCGCTTCGTCACCCAAATGCTCGCGGATCCACGCTTTCAGCGGCACGTCTTCTTCCTTCGGCGAGGTGTAGCCGTGCCCGCCGCTCGGACCAGCACCTAATAGCTGCTGCCGGATCGGATCGCAGCGGTCCATCAAGTGCTCCACCGTCATGTCGTCGCGCGGCCGCAACCAGCGGTAGCTATAGCCGTAAAACAGCGCCCGGCGTGCGTAGGGCGAGGAGTTGTGGCCGGCCGCGTGCCAGATGCGCCGGTCGAAAAACACCGCGTCACCCGCCGCTACTTGGATCGGCGTTGTGCCCACTGGATCTAAGTCTTCGTCCGCTGGCATTTCCAGCTTGTTTTTTAGGTGCGAGCCGGGTACTGCGTGGAAGTTGCCGCGATTGGTCTCGGTGCAGTCCGTGAGAAAGTACGCCACCTTGAGCGAGACCCTCGGTCGGGGCTCAGTCTCCATGTCGATGTTGAGTCGCCCGCTGTCTTGGTGCCAGCCCAGCCGCTTGCGCGCGGGCACGACGCCGTCTAAAGGCGGAGTGACGATCAAGTGCGAGTGGTAGAGCTGAATGTGCCAGCCCAAAATCCCGAAGACCTTGGCGAACGTCTTTGGCCAGTCGAGCAACTCCAGAAAGAGTTCGTCTTTGCCGATAAAGTCGAAAAAGTTGTGCATCTGGTGCTTTTCCAGCCCCTTTTGCCGCCGGGCCTCGGCGTCGAGGCGATCGACGATGGGAATGAGCTGGGCTACCAAATCCAAGGGCAGCACATCGCGGACGATGAAGAAGCCGTCCTCCTCAAACTGACGGCGCTCCTCCTCGGTCAAAGTATATTGCAGGCAGGTTGTATCCATAGAAAACCTCCAAGCGGATTGCCGTTTGTCGGCAAAGTTGTAGGCGGCTCAATGGCCGGGCAATCGCCGCACCGCCCCCGGCACCACCGGCTCGCCACGGTGAGCACTCGCCACGGCCGCAAAACACAGCGCCAAACTCGCGAGATTGGCACGGGCACTGTTACTAGGCTCGCGGCTCTCTTCGACGGCGCAGAGCAGTTCGGCCATGGTCCCGTGAAACCCCTGCTCAAACCACGTCCCCACAAGCTGCGGCCGGGCCACACCTGCTGCGGTGTACAAGACGACTTCTTGCTCCGTCAAATCCACGCCGCTGGCCCCTATGGTGCCCTCCGTGCCGACGAGATACGTGCGGTCCTGTTGCCCTTGGCGAGTGTTGCCATTAAAGAAGATCGTCGCCTGCGCGCCCGCGCACTCAATCGCCGCTTGGGCCAAAAGCGGCGGCTTGGCGTCCTGACCGGCTGTGTGCCGAGCGGAAGCGTGGACTCGTTGCGGCGTCTCGTCGCCTAAGAGTACCGCCGCCATATCGAACCAGTGCATCCCAAAGTCGTAGAGTATCAGATCTTCCACCGCGTCAAAGGCCGAACCAGCGATCCAGTTGTGGTCCCAGTGCACGGCGAACTCGACGCTCTGCACTTGGCCGACCAAGTTAGCGGCCACAGCGTGGCGCATGTAGCTAAAATGCGGTGCCCAGCGGCCATTCTGATTGACGGCGAGTTGCACGCCGCGCCGCTCGGCCCGGGCAATGAGCGCCTCGCCCACGTCCAAGTCGAGCACAAAAGGCTTCTGGCTGAGGACGTGTTTACCCGCGTCAATGGCCGCTTCGAGGATCGGCAGCCGCTCCTGCGGATGGGGCGTAACGTCCACCACTTCGATATCGTCGCGAGCGAGCAAATCCCGATAGTCGAGGTATGTGTCGGCCTCGGGGTAGAACTCCCGCTGCCGCTGCTCGACGCGCCCCCGATCGCGGCTGCACAGAGCCGCCACCTCATAGCCGGCGTTTTTATAGGCCCGCAAGTGCATCTCGGAGATGCCGCCGCAGCCGATCAGGCCGATCTGCGGACGATAGGTCGCTGGATCGCGCGGCTGGTAGGGCAAGGCTGGGGCTGGTATTGCGGCTTCTGATCCAGTCTTGCCTCGGCCGTAGCCGCTGTCTTGGCTTTCTGCCATGAGCTATTGAATCAGCGGTAACGTGCGCTTCTGTGCGGCGCTCTGGTAAGCAGTATCGACAATCTGTTGGCCGATGCGGCACAGTGCCGGCGAGAGCGGCCCCTCGATGGGTTGGTCCTCTTCAATGCAGTGAATCACGTACTGGACGGGATTCTGGAAAGGCGGTTCGAGCACATCTACCGGCCGTTCCTCGGTTGCTGGCTGCGCCCGCGTCTGCACGCGGATCACCTCCTCGTAGTCGTAGGAACTGATCGTGCCCTCGCTGCCGACGATGACAAAGCCGCACTTGGGCTGGGGTTGCAGGGTCCAAGGATCGGTAAAGGTGCCCCAGCGCGTCTCGAATTTCGACAGGCCCCGCTCGTAGCGCGCTACCGCAATGCAGTGTTCATCTACTTCGAGCCCTTGGGGCTGATCTACGGTGGCCGTCACTTCAATAGGTGCCCGGCCGTCCATGTACCAGGTACCCAATGTGGTGCCGTACCCTAGATAGTCCAGCAGAGAGCCGCCGCCCGCCGCCTTTTTGTAAAACCAACTCGTGGGCTTTTCCCGCTCGACGACATCGGCGGTGCGCTCCACTTTGTCGGCGAGGTGCCACAGCGGCCCTCGGTTGCCGTCGTAGTAGTGGACTTCGATCACCTTGCCGATCTCGCCTTCGGCAATGAACCGCCGCGCCGTGCGGTGCGGCGGATACCAAGCTAGCGGCCAGTTGATCGCCAACAGCTTGCCCGTCCCCGCCATGGCCCGCTGCATCTGGTCCGCCTCGGCGAGGGTGGCGGCGAAGGGTTTTTCCATGATGATGTGTACGCCGAAGGGCGCGACCTTTTCGGTCCACGCCCCGTGTTCAGCGGTAGCCGGGCACAACAGGACGATGTCGGGCTGGGTCTTTTCCAGACATTCCCGGTAGTCGGTGAAAACCCGGTCGGCTGGAATGGCGAAATCCTCACACGCCTGTTTCATGCGCTCGGGCTGCTCGTCGCAGATGCCGACGATTTCGACGTCTGGGTGCTCAGAGGCCATGCGCAAATTGTCGCCCATGTGCAGATGGTCGAAGTTGATCCCGGCGATTTTCCACTTGCTCATGGTCTTAGCTCGCAAGCTGCGCCCAAGCGGTTACGTGGGGCACTAAGCGTATCGGGCGTTTCGACGCGATCACTTCTTGCCGAATCCGCTCGGCTAGGGTATCTACGTCAAGTTCTTCCGCGGTGGTGATCCCGTACTGTTCAAGGAGTGGGAGGACGCTGCGCAAGCTGTTGGCCGCGTATGAATACCCAGCCCAACCATCCGGCCCGCCGACCGGATACTCGCAGTGCATGTACGGCTCGGGCAGGCCAGCCTCGACGAAAGCGCGATACAGGCTGAAGCCCATGTCGATATGCGCTCCAGACCGCTCGAATACTGCGAGGACCCAACCGACCAGTTCGTTGGCGAGGGGGGTATCTGGCGAGTGCGGCATTTGCTGATAGGGGGTAAAATCAGCCTCCTGAAACGCCACGATCCCCCCCGGGCGCAAGCGAGTTGCTAGCTGCTTCAAGGCGTCGGCGGGATCGGCCATGTACATGAGGACCAGCCGACCAGTTACGGCGTCGAAATCGTTTCCCAACTCCAAGGTCCGGGCGTCCCCCGCGACGAATTCGACGTTGGTGAACCCAGCCGCCTGCGCCCGTGCCCGCGCCGTTTCGAGAATCTCCGGATTTACATCCACGCCCACGACGGCCCCTTCTGGACCGACCAACTCGGCGGCTGTCAGAGCCACATCTCCAGGGCCGCTGCCAATGTCGAGCACCTTCATCCCGCTGCTGATGCCCGCTTCTGTAAAAAAGCGCCGCGTCACAGCGTCGTACAGTTGCGACTGCTGAATCAGACGCTCTTCCTCCCCTTGGGTGCGTCCCATCGTATATGTTGCATCGCTCTTCGACTCGCTCATGGGATTCAATCCTCCTTTTCTGAGCTGGATTTTTTGGTGCGATAGTTCCTAGATGTTGGGCAACCACGCAGGCTACCCATTGTCCGCAGAGCATCTAGTGCGCTGAGGGCAATCCGGTATTCAAGATATTTTCGCGCAGAAAGTCAAACGCCGCGATCTCTTGGTCGCAGTCGCACTGGAAGCAAATAGGCGCTCCCCCACCCGGCTTGTCCCCGACTGTCAATCACCCAATATTAGGCCCAATTCCAACAGGGAGTACAACTATGCGCTTGGGCGTGGGATTCTGGAGCGGCGTCAACCCCGACAACATCGACAGCACCTTGCAGCGCCTAGCTCGTATAGGCGTCAAAGGACTCGGCCATATCGCCGCGCACGATTGGCACCCAGAACAGTTGCAGCGGTGCCGAGACGCAGTCGAAGCGCAGGGCTGCTTTATCGGCGAAGTTACCCTGTACCACTGTGGCTGGCCTCTACGATCCCGATATTCGCCGAGAAGCCAGCGAATCCCTGTCCCACGCCCGTGCTCTCAACGCCCACTGCGTCGGCGTCAGCGTCATTGCCAATGGTCCCGAAGAAGGAGACTTGTGGGCCGATGAGGTCTGGCTCCGACTGGTACAGGGCATGGCTGAAGTGGCGGCTGAGGCCGAGAACCTAGGCGTCGATTTGGGCGTCCACCCCGGCAATCGCGGCCCGCTCGATGCGCCCGCGCAACTGCGCCGCCTGCTCGACGACGTGGCCTCGCCGAGGTTCAAGGTGATCCTCGACCCGGTCAATATGACTACCCACCGGACCTATTACAATACTACGGCCTTTCTCGACTACGCCTTCGATTTGCTAGGCCCGGACATTATCGCGGCCCACGCCAAGGATGTGTCTTTGGATACTTCCCACTGGGTGACCAAACTCGACGAAGTGCCCTTGGGAATGGGCCAACTCGACTACGAGACCTATCTGAGACGTTTGGGTGCATTGGACGCGGACGTGCTGCTCACCATAGAGCACTACCGAGATGTCGGCGTTTCGGGCACGGTTGCCTCGCCGGTGTACGTCAACTACCCCGACACGGACTGGGAAAACACGCGGGCGCACAGTTACATTCACGAGTTGGCGCAAAAGGTGGGCGTGGAGGTCCGTTGAGGGGTCGGCCCGTTTCTTCTAAGTTCACCAACTCTACAAAACAGCCCGGATTACTCACTGACGTTACGCAGCTTTTGTCCCTAACTTCCCATCCCTGTAACCTTTCCGCTACACTCCAGCGCCTCCGATCCCCTCCTGCTCTCTGAGCCGCCGCCGTGGCACGATTCTTGCCCGTTGCGGATACCACCGCACCCGCAACCCAAGGCAGGGCTCATGGCCGAATTCGATACCATCGCCAAACATCTCATCCACACCTACCCCTACGATTTCGCCCGCTTCGCCCTCCAGCGCGACGATATCGAAGTCGTCGAGGTACTCGATACCGAGCAACCTACGGTCCGCCGCACCGATAGCCTCCTCCGCGTGCGCGTCGGCGGTGAGGAGGTGTTGGTGCATCACGAGTTTCAAACCACCGATAGCACCGATCCGCCCATGCCACGGCGCATGGCCGGCTACATCGGCTACCTGATCGAGCGCTACGGCCTACCGACCTACTCCAGCATCCTCTATCTGCGTCCCGACGCCGGCCGGAATGATCCGGGATACTATCTTCAAGAGCGGCACGGCTTCCGCGTGTTGGTGCAATACCAAGTGATTCGGCTGAGTCAACTAGACGGACAACGCATACTCGACGCGGCGCATTCGGGCTTAATTCCGTTTGCACCGTTGATGCAACAGCCAGCGGGTATGGAGGCCGAGGCGTGGTTGCGCCAGTGCGTAAACCGGGCGCAAGCAGTACCGATGGACGAGACCCTCAAGGCCAATTACTTGGCCGATCTTGCCATTTTGAGCGGGTTGGTGTATAACTTAGAGACGATTATGACCATCATTTCGGAGGAGACCATGTACGAATCGTCGGTAGTGCAGTATTTCACGGAAAAGGGCATAAAGCAGGGTATTGAGCAAGGTAGCAGAGAACGCGCCGTTGAATATCTGCTCGACGTGTTAGAGATTCGCTTTGGGCTAGCCGCATCGGATCCGTTGGCCGCTCGCATTGGGGCCATTGACGATGTGCAGCGACTCAAGCAGTTGTTTCGGGCGGCTATACAGATGCCCAACCTCGGAGCCTTTAGCAACCTGTTAGACGCCGATGAGTAGGGTCGCCGCGTAATGTCAGTTACTCAAGGTGTTGTTAGATAGAGCCGATGCGGTTGTAGTCAACTATTTGCGCTTATATAAAAAGCGAATGTTAGTGTCCTCATCAAAGACAGCCTCTAGGAATCGGAATAATGCGACCTCTTCATTGGTTAAGTCTTCATCATTACGGACCGTCTCCAGAAACGGTTCGGACGAAAAAATTAGGGTGAGATCATCGCCATCGACAAAATACTTAATACTTTCTTCATCGCCATCCTCAACGAAGATTAAGGAATTACTTTCAACTCGCCATGTGCCACCTTCGCCCGAGTTGTCCTCCCACGATCCGTCGGCGTTGAATCTAATAGTCGGTCGAAATCGGAGATCAGCCATCCAAGCGGTGTGCCACTCATCTCTATGGTTGATCATCTCGTCTATATATTGGTTGATTATCTCGTCTATATCTATCTCGTTGATCATCTCATCTATAATCTCGTCTATAGTGGCTCGATCAACTCCCTGATCGCGTAGGTGTTTACTTGCGTCTTCGCGTATGTATTCCTCATCTATCTGGAAGCGTAAGTATTCGCGGAAGAGTTCCTTTCCTCTTTGAGTGCGCAAGCCTGCGATCATGATGTCGATCATGTCGGTATCGTCGAGAACCCACGTACCGACGAGATTCTTGTTGGGCGCGACGGGATTGGACGCGGTTGGACTTTCACCACAAGAACCAAGAAACATCAAGGACAATAGTATGATCGCATGCCGTCTCATCCGCGTTTCACTCCTCGTCAAAATGTTAAATTGGGGCACAGGTACTGTACGCACCTGAGAGGGGCCCTATAATATGGTCCCAAAACTGTACGTCAAAAAGATCCAAGGCCGTCCTCATCCACGCGAGGCAGGGCATCAACAACAAAAAGGATCGCGCCATGAACCAACCCAAAATCATGTACTACCACGACGGCCGGCATCCCCACATCTACCGCTACGAGCCGCCCATGGCTCCCGAGGAATACATCGCCTTGGTCGATGAATTGGCTGGCACCACGGTCGAAGCCATCGCCTTCTGCTTGGGCGAGGGCCGCACCATGCTGCACGACACTCAGGCCAGCGAGTTGATGGGGCACAACGTCGAGGTCTGGGATCACTACGTCTTTCGCCGCGCTTGGCAAAACGCCAAGTCCCTCATCGATGCTGGCCACGATCCCTTGCGCTTGGTCTGCGACCGGGCCCACGAGTTGGGCATTCAGGTTTATCCCCTCCTGATCGTACAACGCGGCGGCGTTGACCACACCTCGGTTCGCTGCTCCAATTTCCGCATTGAGAACCAGCACCTCGAAATTGGCGCGGCAGGCGATCTCGACCCGGACTACCCCGGCTTAGACGGCCTCGACTTCAAGCACCCAGCGGTCCGCGACGAGCGCTTTGCCATTGTCGAAGAAGTGATGGGCGAGTATCCATCCGATGGCTTTGAACTACAGCTCAACCAAATGCCCTATTTCTTCCACCCCAACGAAATTGACGCTGGCCGCGCCCTGATGACCGACTGGATCGGCCGCGTCCACGAAGCGGTGAAACGAAGCGGCACCGACAAAGAGCTGGTGGTGCATATTCCCGACCGCTTGGAAGATTGCGCCCGCGCCGGACTCGACCCGGAGGAGTGGGTCAAACGGGGTCTGGTCGATGTGATCGTCGCGGAAAATTTCGGCGAGAACTACCGCCTGAAAATGCAGGCCGACTTCGCCGAATTCCTCGGCCTCACCCAAGGGACGCCCTGCCGCCTATTGGCCCCCCTAAACGGCATGGTTTTTTCCGACCGCCTGCTCGACGCGCCCCTGTCCATGCTGCGGGCCGCGGCCTGCAATTTTTGGGATCAAGGCGTTGACGGCCTTTATGTTTCCGAGTGGTTCCACCTGTGGCCGTACGAGGCGTCCTTTTACGAAAAGCTCAGAGAATTGCCCTACCCCAGCATTATGGCAGCCAAGGACAAATACTACTTCCTGCTCACTAACACCCAAGACGGACCCGCGGTCAGTCGGCCCAATCCACTACCGCACCAATTGGATCTGGACCAACCCGTCGAATTGGAATTGACCATTGCCGACGATCTACAAAAATGGGGGGAGGCCGACCGCGTCCACGAAGTTTTGCTGCGCTTCCGCATCCACGGCAATGTCGAGACCGATCGCATTCAGTTTGCGCTCAACGGCCAAATCCTGCCCGACGACCTGCGGCGCAAGATCAATTCGCTCTACAACATGGACGGCCCGCGCTATCGGGTGATGGGCGGGTACTGGCACATTTTCAAATTGGACGCGGCCCACTGGCCGGTGCGAGGCAAAAACCGCATTGAAGTGACGCTGTTGGAGCGCGACGCGGATTTAGCCGATCCCTTCTGTACGCTGACCGATGTGGAGCTGGAGACCAAGTATCTGAAGGGTAGGAACTTCCATCGCGCTTATGTCGATCCAGACTTGGGACCCTACCAACACCGGTCCTGACAACCGCTCATCGCTCCAACACCGTCCCCTCGTCCACCAAGCGCGCCATCATCTGAGCAAACTCAGGCGTCCCGTCGTCGTCCCAGTACTCGGTCTCAATCGGCGCGGCGTAGCTGTGGGGCATCCCGCCCCGGGTCCAGTCGGGCCGGATCAGGAAATGGCGCGTCGTCAGGGGATCGTATCTATTGTACATCCGCGTCCCATTGGCGAATTGCGATTTGACGATCCACGGATTGATCGGCGGCAATTCCCGGTTCGCTAGCCGCTCCAATTCGTCGCGGTCCAAGGTCAACCCCAAGCCCGGTTTTTCCGGCACTCGAATGAGTCCATTGATCGGCTCTAGACGCTCGCGCACCACCTCGTCTTTGAGAATTTCGCTGCTGTCGATAAAGTGGAAGGTGGCCGAGGGAAAGGTCGCCATCATGTGGCAAACCATGGCCCGGGTGATCGTGCCGCCCACGTTTTGCAGCATGAACGGTATATTGCCAGCGGCGAACAGACCGGCGGCGCGGATCGCATCGCCAAATTTCTGGTGGCCGCGCATGTACACGTCTCCCGCCCCCATTAGCACCTCGTACGTGGCATTCAGCGGCGCTTGATGGCGCACGATGGGCAGGGGAATGCGCCGGCGTAAGTCAATCGACGCCAAGGTGTCGCCGACATTGATCGAGTCTTCAAAGCAGCCGGCGATGGGATACTGGGCCAACCTAGCCAGCAGATCCGGCATGTAGTCATCGGTGCCGCCGCCGGTGAAATCGTAGTGGATCTTGAATCCGGGCGGAGCCACGGCCTGCATGGCCTCGGTCTGGTCGAAGACGTTCTCAAAGGGCGACAGGTGGAACTTGAGCCAAGTGTAACCCTGGGCGGCGTAGTTCTCTACGGCCTCGGCCATGTGGCTGGGGGCGCTCGACACAGTCCAACTGCCTACCGGCACCCACGAGCGGTACTTCTGGCCGAAGAGCTTGTACACCGGCACGCCTGCGGCTTGGCCCATCAAATCGTACATGGCCGTGCCTAGCCCGATGGAGACTTCGTCGCCCATCCATTCGAAGGGATTACTGCCCACATACTGGTCGATTACTTCCTGCGGCTCGGTGCGGCCGCTCTCGCCGAGGCCGATCAGGCCGGTATCGGTGTGGGCTACGTACACCGTGCGCCGAGTCACGCCTTGGTAGTGGCTGACCGGATAGGCGATCCAGTCTTGGTACTCTAGGCTGATTTCGTGGACTTCTATCTCAGTAACTTTCACGACGCCTCCTATTGGTTGGTCGTTAAAAACCGCCGATCAGTCCTCGACTGCAAAGAGAATTTTGTAGAGCACCGGCACAAAAAGCAAGGTAATCACCGTGGCAAAAAGCAAACCCGCCATGATGGCCACCGCCATCGGCTCCCACATCAATCCACCGCCCAAATAGAGGGGAATAAGCCCCAACGTCGTCGTGCAGGTGGTCAGCAATATGGGGCGAAAACGCTGCTGCGCCGCGGCGACGATCGCCTCAATAGACGCCCGCCCAGATTGGTTCAATTCGATTTGTATGCGATCTATGAGCACGATCGCGTTGTTGATGACAATACCAACCAGCGCGATCAAGCCGAGGAAGGCGAAAAAACCAAAAAACGAGCGGAAAATCAGCAACCCGACGATGACCCCGATCAGGCCGAGCGGAATGGTGCTCAGGACGATAAAGGTCTTGCGGAAGGAGTTGAACTGAACGATCAGCAGCGCCAGAATGATAAAGCCGGACAGCGGCAGCTTGGCGAGGACCGCGCCCATAGACTCGCCGCTCTGCTCGGACTCGCCGCCCAACTCGTAGCGATAGCCCGGCTGCCACGATTCGCTGTTTGCTTCGAGCCAAGGGACGAGCGCGTCGGTGATATCTTGCGCGGTAAAACCGCTTTTAGCGTCGCAGGACACGGTCAAGGTGCGGTACAGATCGCGTCGTTTGATCTTGGCAAATTGCCACTGAGGCACAATCTGCGCCACTTGTCCCAAGGGCACGTTTTTGCCCGACCCTTGGGCGTAGATGTTGATGCTCTCCAGTTGGCGTACATCGACATCCTGACTGCTTTCGTTGCGCAGGACAATGGGGATACTTTGGTCGCCCTCGCGGAAAGCACCCGTATTGAACCCGGTGAGCGCCGTCTGCAACGAAAGGGCGATATCCTGATTGGTCAGGCCGGCGTTTTGGGTCTTGGACTGGTCAATGGCAACGGCGATTTTTTTGATTTTTGGCCCCCAATCGTCGCCGATATTCTGCGCACTGGGTATTTTGCTGAGTTGTTGCTTGATGCGCTCGGCGAGGCCGAACAGTTCATTGGGGTCTGGCCCGGTTATCCGCACCGCCACATCCGCACCACCCCCGCCGCCCCCGGCCAACCGCGCAACCCGTATCTCGGCGTCTGGAAAGGAGCGAAAGCAAAAGGCGTCTAGGCGGTCAATTACCCATTGATTATCGTCGCCCGAACGGGTGTTGATCAACATGTGAGCATAACCCGCATTAGCTTCACCCGGCTGATAACCTAAGTCGTAAGAGGGTGGCCCCTCGCCGATAAAGGTCGCCCAGTCTGTTACCCCGCGTTGGCGATTTTCGCTCACCAAGAGGCTATCTGCGATATACGCTTCGAGCTGCTCCACCCGGGCGGTGGTGGTCTCAATTTTGGTGCCCAAAGGCAAATTCAGATCGACCGTTACTAGGTTGCGCTCGCTGTCGGGAAAGAAGATAAACGGCAAGGAACCAAAGCCGAAAAGCGACGAGACAAATAAGCCGACGATGATCGCCGAAAATGAAAAGGGCCGCGCTAGGGCCTTGAGGAGCAACCCCTTGTAATAGCCGTTGCAGCGATCGATAAAAGTGCTTTGCTCGGACGAGGATTCTTGCCGTTTCACCCGGATGAAGAAAACCGCCAACAACGCGACCATCGTCAGGGAGAGCAACCAAGAAGAGAGCAAGGATATGGAGATCACACTGAAAAGCGGCCCCACGATCTCGCCCATGGTAGATTCGGCGAGAAAGAAGGATAAAAAGGCGGCTGAAGTGGTCAGCGAAGAGACCAGCAGCGGCACGGCCAGCTCCTGAGCCGATTCGATGGCGGCTTCTTTGGCGGCGGTGCCCTTTTCCATTTTGACCACAATCGCTTCGGACACCACGATGGCATTATCCACCAACATGCCCAGCGCCATAATCAACGCCGCCAGCGACACTTGGTTGAGACCAATATCGAGCAGGCCCATAGTAAAAAGGGTCGCGACAATGGTCATGGGAATGAGGCTGGCCACGACTAGGCCAGTGCGCAGTCCTAAAAAGAGCAGCATGGACAACAGCACGATAGCGACGCTTTGCAGGAGATTGCCGGTGAAATCGGCAACCGATTTTTCTACCTCGAAATCTTGGGAGGCCACTCTGTTGAAGGTTATGCCCAGCGGCAGCCGCGCTTGATGGAGGGCGACTAGTTGGTCGATTTCCGTACCCAACTTGATGATGTTGGCTCCTTCGCTGAGCGCCACCGAAAGCGCCAGCCCCGGCTGACCGTTGATTTTGACTAGGCGCTGTTGGGGCGTTTCGTAGTCCCGCACGATGCGGGTTATATCGCCGAGGTACACGCTACCGCCCTTGCCCACCGCGATCAACGTCCTCCCCAGATCGCCTAGGTCGGTGTAGCTGCCGGTCGGTTCGAGCACTAAGCGCTCATCCTCTAGGCTGACCTCGCCGCCGGAAAAGACGATGTTGGTACTGGCGATGCTGTTTTTGATCTTTTGCGCTGAAAGGCCCAGTTCGGCCAGCCGAGCGTCGTTGAATTGCAGGTAGATCCGTTCCTTTTGGATGCCGCTTATTTTCACTTCGGACGCGTCGGGCAGCTTGATCAGGTCGTCGCGCAGGTCTTTGGCATAGGTCTCGAGTTCGGCAAAGGTGAAACCATCCCCGGTCAGGCCGATTGCAATGCCGTACACCACTCCGAGCCCATCGTCCTTGACTTCCGGGCCGTAGATGCCTTCGGGCAAGTCCGAGCGAATGGTGTCGATTTTGCGGCGCAATCGGTCCCATACCGCTTGGAGTGCGTCCGGCGGGACTTCCTGCTTGAGTTCGACTGAAACTATCGACAGACCAGTGCGCGACTCGCTGGTGACGGTTTTCAGCTCGGGCAATTCTTGCGCGACTTCTTCGATTTTGCTGGTAATCAGGGCTTCGACCCGCTCGGGACCAGCACCGGAAAAGCCCGTCACCACCGAAGCGACGCGGACGGTGTACGGGGGCATACTGTCGCGCGGCATCGTCTGATAGCCGACCAAGCCCAACAGCACGACGACGAGCAAGACCACGATGGTGACGCGGTTATTTTCTAGGGCGATTTGGGTGAGGTTCATAGGGTCTCACTCGGCCAAAAGGCGCACGGTCATCCCGTCCAAGAGCGATCTGAGGCCGGCGGTGGCGACTAATTCTTGGTCGGCTAGCCCTTCTTCCACGACAAAACCGTCCGCCAACAGTTGGCCGATGCGAATTGATCGGCGGTGGACCGTCCCCAAACCCTTGTCAATCGCCTCTACGACAAAGACGTATTGGCCCTTGGCGTCTTCCCCCACCGCCTTGACCGGCACCACCAGCGGATCCGATGCCCCGCTGGTGCCAAAGCGAAATTCCACCTCGCCGGCCATGCCGGGCCGGATAGACGGAGCAGGAGCGTCGAGTCGCACGATGACCGGATACGTGCTGGAAACGTCGAGTGCGTAGGCGATCTCGCGCACTTGGGCGGCAAAATCTAGGCCGGGCAACGCGGAAAAACGCACGCGCACTGGCTGTCCAGTCTGGATTTGGGCGATATACCCTTCGGGCACCCCTACCTCCATTTCGATGTCCTCGCCCGCGCTCAGCTCCACTAGCGGTGCGCCGGCTGGAATCACTTCGTTGACCTCGTTGTGGACCGCGGTGACGACACCGGCGACCGGGGCGTATATCGCGTTGTAGCCTAGCTGGCGCTCCTGCAAGTCCAAGCTCTTTTGCGCTGATTCGTAACTGGACGTGGCCGAGGCAAGGCCATTTTTGGCCTGTTCGTACTCGGCGAGGGAAACGTTGTTGGCTTGGTAGAGCTGCCGCACGCGAATGAGCATGGACTGGGCATTGGCCTTTTGCACGCGGGCGTTTTCTAGCGCGGCCTTGGCCCGTTGATGCGCGAGGATCGCATCCCGGTTGTCGAGTGTGGCAAGGCGCTGACCCGCTTCGACTTGGTCGCCCACCTTTACGCCGATCGATTCGATAAGCCCACCCGTTCTAAAGCTGAGTTTGGCTTCGATGCCAGCTTTGGCCGTGCCGGCAAAACGCTGGCTCTGGACGGCGCTGGCGGGATGGACTTCGGCGTATTTTACCGGGCGAATGGGTTCGGCGACCTGTGGTTCGTCGCCGCAGCCAACCCACAGGCCCGTCGCCAAAATGTGGACCCCGACGACTGCGAAAGTTCGCTTCATAATACCTCGCTTCACGGTGCCTTCTTTCTTTTGGAAAAGAAGGCCGTCAAACGCCCGACAAGGGCCTCCTGCTCCTCTGGAGTCATGAACATGGTGTAGCCTCCGATGCTGTTTTCCAACTGGAGATAGCTGACCAAGTATTCATAAACGGCTCCGGCCTCGGCTTGGCGAGCGGAAAGGGCGGCGCGTTGGGCATCCACCAGTTGGGTGATTGCCAGTTGGCCCTTTTGATAGGCGTCCTGCACCAAAACAAAGTTCTTTTGTGCGCTGGTAGCCGCCACTGCGGCAAAGTGTATGTTGGTGCGCTTGGACACCAAGTTGGTTGCCCGCACGCGGACGGCTTGGGTGAGTTGCTGGCGCAAGCTCTCCTCTTGGAGGCGGAGCTGCTGCTGCTGGATCGCGGTCTGGTTGATGGCGATCTGGCGTTGATTGCCCTGAAAGAGGGGATAAGTGAAGTGGAGGGCCAAATTCCAAGTGCCGTCGAGCGGATCGGAGGAGGCCGGCGGCATTCCCTTGCCGGTGCGCCAGAAGGTGTAGTCGGCCTGCCCGCGCAAAGCCACCGTAGGCAGGTAGTAGCGCCGACGATTCATCTGCTGCTGGCGTTCGGCTGCTTTCATATTCGCTTTTAGCTGCTTGAGCGAAGGCATGTTTTGCAGGGCCTCGGCGATGAGAAAATCGGTCAGAATCTCCACATCGCCGGCGCGGTCGATCAGAGACCCGAGGCGGGCCGGGTCAAAACGGCTAAAGAGTTCGTCGGAAAGCTGGGCGTCCTCCACTTCAAACTCCTCGCCGATATCTGCCCGGTTGAGCAAGCGGTTGAGCTGCACTTTGGCCAGATAGAGGGCGTTGAAAGCCTCAATCGAGGCTTGGGTGGCGCGGGCCACTTCGCTCTCCCAGCGGAATACATCGGCGACGCCAGCATAGCCAACGGCATTGCGGGTGCGGGCGATCTTCAGATTGCGGCGCGAAGCATCGAGATTCTCATCTTGGATGCGCCCTCCGGTTTTGGCCAGCAGGATGTCGAAATAAGCCGTTGACAAGTTTAGCACCACGTCGAGTGCGACTAGATCGGTGCGATGGCGGGCGGCCTCGGCCAAGTACTGCTGGATTTTGACGTTGGCCAAAACCGGCTCGGAAAACAACACCTGCTGCACGGTCCCAGTGCCCATGCCGGTGCGCTCGGGCTGTTGACCGAAAGCGCGCTCGGCGGCATTTGGATCCACCTGCAACAGGGTGGTCGAGGTCTCTACGGTGGGTAATAGGGACGATTTGGCTTGGCGCATATTTTGGCTGGCCAAATCGACGTTGCGCTTTTCGATGCGCAGGTCGAGGTTGCTCTGCAAGCCTTCGGCGATGATTTCCGGCAAGCTCAAGCGTCGATCGCTAGTGGGTTCGTCGGCCTTGAGGAAGCGGGCGGAAAACAGCGTTTCAAACGAGAGGTCGAAACCGATGCGCCGGACGGTTGCGGCATTCAGCACCCATTGCTCGTCAAAATTGCGCTGCACGGGCATGGCCGCCAGCGCTTCGCCCAGTACAACTCCCTCGACGATTAGGGCTAGGTTGCGGAAAATCTGGTCGCGGCTGTTCTCGTCGCCGATACAGGCCATCATTCCCGCATCCACATAATGTCGGCTCATGGCAAAGGAAGGCAGCTTGCGCTCGGCGAGGGCCTCGGCCAGCAAGGAGACCTCCTCGGGTGGACGCTCAAAGGCCGTCGCCAAATAGACCGCGTCAACCGCGTCGCTCAGCACCGGGAGCGGCCCTTCCGGCTCCCAAAAGACCAACTCCACCTCGCTGCCGTACGGCGCGGCAAGGCGGTCGAAGAAGCGCTCAAAATCCAGCTTGCCTTGCAGGTTTGCACTGAGGATGACGGCCAGATGGGCAAAAGGATGGATGCGATAGAAGGCGTCCCACTCCTTTTGGATCGAGTGACTGCTGAGCAGGTAGGTAAAATTCTGCACCCCGGAGACGCCGGGTTCGACGAGGGGCATCTGCTGTAATTCCACGTCCAGTATCCCCACGGCGATCGTCGGCTTGGGCAGGTTGCCTTGGGTGGCCAGCATCGCGGCGCTGGCCGGCCCGGCGGCAATAATTAGATCGACCGCCGGGTCGTTGGCCAAGGACCGATAATCGGCTGGCCCGGCGGCAAAACGCAGGTGTTCGGGGAGAAAATGGACCGACGTATTGCCCCCTAGCACCTTGTGAATTTCCTCCTGCAGGAGTACTAGGTTGCTATCGGCATTGGTTGCCTCGACCCTAAAATCGAGCAATAGGCCGATGTGGAGGTCGCTCTTTTCAATTTGGGCGTGTGCTGGCGGCGCTTGGCCCATGAACAGGACGACGGATATAGCTATTCTTAGCATCAAAAGGTCTAGCCGCTGTTATTGCGGCGCGTTAGTGAGTGCGGGTTTGCCGTCTTGGGTCACTCGAATTAGAAATCGCAGTGCCTCGTTCACGGACCCAGAATCCGGGAAAATCTCAGCGACATCGGGTTCCAAATGAACAGATCGTCCCCTGAAGTTCTCCCGTTTAGGACCGACCTTTCTCACCCGCAAGCCCTTCAGATCGTACTCCGAACGCAGGTCGTCGTCCATCTCAGTCTCAGCCTTGTTCATAATTTTCTCTTTCCTTTTGTCAAATGAGACCCGGTGTTTCGACAGATTAGCTTCTGCTTTGTTTTTATCCCATTCGAATTCCATGGACATAATATATGAAAGCGAAGACTATCGGAGGTACTGCAAATAGATTTCCACCTGCTCGACCCACAAGGGCACCTGCAACCGCCCATCCCGCTCTAGTACCTGCACCCGGACTTGGTGCACGCCGCGCCTCACTTGTGCTGCGGTTAAGTTCCAACAGAGCCAAGCGTTCTCTGACACATCGCTTGGATCGGCCGCATCTTCGGCTGCGGCATCGCGCACCTCTGGCGCTGGCAGCGCGACTCCGTCCAACGCCACCTCGATCTGATCGGCGGGCGACCAGTGGGCCATTTCGATTTGCAACTCGGCACTTGTCAACGCTCCTTCGGTCTCGACTTCGTCGCCGACGCGAACGTGGAAAATCGGCCCACAGTCCGTTAGCGTGGGATACAGCGTCACCGGCACCTCGCCGTACAAACGATCGTCGCGCTCGGCATCCACTCGGTTCCCGGTCTTGGGGCCAATGCTGCGGTGCAGGGCGGTGTACACTTTGTCTAGGCCAGCCAGTGTTTCCGCCGACCCCATAGTAGTGAGCAGCGGTCGGTGCGTCTGGGCGTGGCCGTGCCAGTTGAATACGTACACGCCGTCCGCCCCGCGCACTAGCTGATCCTGCGCCAAGCCGCGAAACCAATCCACTCGCCACGCCCCGGGGGGCCGCAAGCGTCGCGCCTGTTGCCGCCCGTCCGAGTCAAAGCCAGCGTAGAAGCGCACGCCGTGGGGACGGCACAGTTCGACAAAACGCTCGACCTCGGCCCCTGGATCGGTCCCCGAATTGCCGCCGCTGATCACCACATCGCACAATCCATCTCGCACCCAAGTCTCGACCTCGTAGCCAATGCGGCGGCAGGCTTCAAAGGTCGTGGCCACCCGCACGGCCACGTGAAAGGGCCGTCCTCGCTCCTCGGCGATCTGGTCGGTCTGCGCCCTCACGGCCCGCATGAGATCGGTCAAAACGTAGCGCAGGCGGTACGCATCGTCGGCTGGCAGGTGAAAGGCGTGCCGCTGCCAATCCAATTCGACGCCGTCCCAATCGGCCAAGCGGCAGGCTTCGACGACGCGCTGTAAGATGTACGCTCGCACTTGGGGGATGGCCATATTCCACGAAGTCGAGGCCCAGCCCGGTGCCTGCTCCTCGCCCAAGAGCCACTCGGGGTGCTGTTGCCGCATTGGCGTCAGTTCGGACCGTTGCAAGCCGCCCAGATCGCCCGGGCGCAAATCCCAGAAGTGGTTGTCGTTCATGCGCAGCGACGGCAGCACCGCCATGCCCAGTTCGCGCCCGCGCTGCACCAGCGCTCCGTACAGATCGTCCCCCCGCTCGAAAAAGGCGCGGATATTCTCGGTGTGGCGCATAGTCTGCACGGAATCGTAGTGCCGCTCGGTCGATGTGCCGACCACATCCAATTGTTGCGACGGCCAAGGCACTTCGTGGACGCCCACGCACCAGCACAAGGCTCCCACCTGCGTATCGGCTAAGGGCGCGTACACCTTGTCGAGGAATTGGGCCAGCGATTGGGGGTACTCGCTGTACCCGTGGGGCGCACCGTCCCAGTTGTACACAATGCCGTAGTTAGGCGCGGCCGTTCGCTCTGCCATAGTTTCCTCCAGC
This sequence comes from Candidatus Latescibacterota bacterium, assembly GCA_022826515.1. The sequence continues at coordinate 28,062 of JAJDUT010000012.1, read as the reverse complement.
GCGTTAAGTTGGTCCGGCAGGCTGCGCTGCATAGTTTATTGGGGCAAATTCACCGGAAACCTAACGAAGAGAAGACTATCACACCATGAGCTACTACCGCTTGTTATTGACCCGAGCCAGTTTCACAAGTCCTTTCCTTAATGACCAGATTATGTTCTGCACTCAGGAATGAGCCGTGCTTGATTGCAGCGGGCGATTGGGGTATCTTGAGCACCGATTTGTCGGCTGATCTCCTCAACCTCCATTCTGGGGGCCGCGATGAGTTCTTCCCGCTTTAAGTCTCCCGCTTCTGATTTCGATCTCGCCGAATTAGTTGGTCGCTTGCGCCGAGGCCTTCTCCTGTCTTTGGCGCTAGCCGTCGGCCTCACCTTAGTCCTCGTTGCCCTCAACCCCTTTCGACAAGTCGAGATCAAAGCCCCTCGGCCTCTCACCACTAAATTCATCAAACGCGAGCCCCGCTTGACCAAGCCCTTAGAACTGCGCAAGATCCCCAAGCCCAAGCGCCAGCTAGCCCGCCGCCAAGTCCACTTGGCCGCCGCCCGCCTAGATCAAGTGCAGGCCACGACCAACTTCAATGTTCGCTCGTTGATTTCCAGCCACGTCGGCAACTCGGGTATTAGCTTGTTCAAGTCGATTACCGATAACGCTACGAACAGCTTTGCACTCGAGCCCAAGCTCGTCTCCACCTCGGTGACTAGCACGCGGATGCCGGAGCACAAAATCGACATGGCCTTGGAGATGCTCGATGTCAACAGCATGGACACCGGCCGCTACCGGGCCATGGTCGTCCAGGACGCCGGCGATCCTCAGGCGATCAAGGGCTTCGTCAAAATAGCCCATGTGATTTCGGCCCGCGCTGTCACCGATCAAATACAGGGCTACAGCAATTTGAATCTGCGCTCAATCGATGCTTTGTGCGACGTCATCAATGAATACACCGGACTTGAAGCCAAGTTTATCGGCACGATTACTTACGACGACAGACGCCTGCTTGAACTGCCTATTCTCATCCCCCAGGGATCCCTCAACGAGGGCGAAATGGAAAACTATGCCCGCTATATGCTGTCTGGGGGCTTCGTGTTGGGAGGCTATCATCGCGAAGCCTTGGTAAAGTACGGCGGCTTAGTAGATGGGTATGATTTTTGGAAAGAACGCCTGCCTTTGGACCATCCGGTTTTCAATGCTTTTTTCGCGCTGAAAGGTGGCACTGGGGGCCTAGTTGACTGGCGGGACATCGTCAACGGGTACTTCATCCGCGACCGGATGGTCGGCATCGACAACGTAGGCTGGGGCAGCAACCCGCGCTACAATCAGATGGCGGTCAACGTGATCGTCTATGCCCTGACCCAGGAAGGCTCCATCACCCAACGCCTTATGCAGGGGGTCAACTGAGGTCGGCTGTCCCCCAAAACCCACCAGAAAAACGCTTCCTTGGAGATTTCCCATGGCTATGACCGAAGAAGAACGCTTCCGCTTTGACCTCACCGGCTTTTTAGTGCGTCCCGCCATCTTGACGCCCGACGAAGTCGCCGCCATCGTCGATCAGATTGATCGCATCAAACACGACCCCGAATCGCTCCCGCCCGAACACCGCGACGTGCCCGGCGGCCCGGCCAGCGTGCTGATCGATCATCCCCAAGTGGTCGATGTGATTCGGGAGATAATTGGTCCCGATATAAGATTGGAAGGCTGTAGCTGCGTCTGGCGCAAAAAAGGCGAGGAACACGGCGGGCTGCACGGGGGCGGCCCTGGGCAAGCCGATCCCATTTTTGGCTACCGGGTGAAAAACGGGCGCATCCACGCCGGTATGGTGCGGGTTATTTTTGAATTGACCGATATCGCGCTAGAAGACCAGAGCACCCATTTCTTAATCGGCAGCCACAAGTCGGAATTCCCCATCCACGAAGACCATCTGTCGCTGGAAGAAGGCAAGCGCAGTCCCTTCCTCACCACGTACGCCTGCCCGGCCGGCAGCGCGGTCTTTTTTACCGAGAACTTGTGCCACGCCGGGCCAGTGTGGCGTCGCGACACCCCGCGCGTCACCGTATTAAACGCCTATTCGCATTTGGCTACCCACTGGCACCGGCTGAAGATCCCCCCGGTGGTGCTGCACAGCCTGCCGCGCGAAAAGCAGGCTTACTTCCGCCAGCCTTGGATCGCCGATTTCCGCACCAACCCAGCGACCCACAATACCACTGAGCGCTTCCTAGACAACGACGAAGCGCCCGTCGATACGGATCATAAACCCTAGGCGTCCAAGCCGATCGAAGCTGGCAGACGCAATCGAAGGTTATGAATTTCCAACTAAAAGCGCGCTGCTGACAGCGGCCCGGGGTCGCGTCCATCCAGAGCCAGTTCCACCATGCGCTCGGCGGCCAGCAGGCCAATGGAGTTGCCGTAGCCGCTAAAACCGAGGGCAAAGACCGCGTCGGGCAGGTCCGGGAGCGCGCCGACAGCCGCTCGGCGATCCGGGGTGAAGCCGTGGATGCCAGCCCAGTAGCGCTCGACTTCAAAGGAGATGCCCGGGAACCAGTGGCGCAAATAGGCCTCGAGGTGCTGTATCAGATTTGGGGTGACGGCGTCCTCGGCGGTGTACTCCTGCTCCTCAAAAAAAGCCCGGGCACCGCCTATCATCAAACGCCCATCTTCAAGCTGGCGGAAGTAATCGTACTCCGTGATGCCGGCGACTTGAATCAGAGGTTCAACTGGGGTAGTGATGAGGATCTGGCCGCGCACTGGGCGCACGATGCGGCGCAAATGCGGGTGCATATCGCAGCCGTACCCATTGGTGGCGATGTACACCTTGCGGCAGCGGATATGGGCTCGCCGCCCGCGCACTATCAGGCCCTGGCCCTCTGGTTCGATGCGATAGACCTCATTGTGGTCGTAAAAGGTGCCCCCAGAGGCGGCGGCAATGGCCTCGGTGAGGCGCGCTGGCTGCACCATGAAATCGCCTTCCACCTGTAGAGATGCCGCGTACCCAGCGCCATAGGGATCGCTGTGGGCAAACTCGACTTCAACGCCGTCGGCGGCAAAGGCGCGGGCCCACTCTTCCAGCTCGCGGGCGTCGGCTTGGGTTTCAGCTAGGTGGATGGCACCCTCTTCCCAGGGCACTTCGTACTGCTTGGCCAAGGCGCGCATGCGGGCGACGTTGTCGAGCACCATGTCGAGGATTTGGCGGGCGGCTGGGCGGCCTACTTGGGCGATGAGGGTGGGGTACGTCTCGCGCTGCGAGGTCAGCACAAAGCCGGCGTTGCGGCCCGAGGCACCAGAAGCTGCAAAGCGGGCGTCGACTAGGGCGACGTCGCGGCCCCGCTGATGCAGCAGGGTGGCTGCGTACGAGCCGACGATGCCGGCACCGATTACCACATCGTCGTGTTCGGCCTGCAGCGGCGCGGATACTTCTTGCCATTTAGATACGGTCATAAGGCCTCCAAGGTAAGGTTGGCTACTCTGAGATCGCCGTCAGTTGCGCGGATCCGTCGATGGATCGCCTTCACCCCTCCTGCTTCTCCATATCGCCCTCACTCGCCACCATGCGCTCGGGAGCGCCATTCGCATCGGCTGCTAACGCTGCGCACGGCGTGCCGAACTCGGGGCGGGCAAAGGGCAGATGGGTTCGCCCCCGCGCCAGAATGTGCTTGTAATTAGCTGCTGGCCCCTCATAGGGTGCTCCGTGATTCCACGGCACCCAGGAGCGAGCGTTGCAATAGTGGCTGACAAAAGCCCGACGCCAGCGGTCGGGCGACTGATTGGGATGGGAACGGTGCAGGAGGTGCGGATGGAAGAACACGACATCGCCGGCCTCCACCACTACCGGCACTGCGTCACCGTAGCGCCGCGCCACTCTTGACAGCGTATTGACCTCGTCGTCGAGTTGGCTAATGCCCTCTACAGTTTCAATCTCGTCAAAGGCTCCCTCGGCGTGGACCAGGTGCCCCCGGCATTCGTCGGGATAAATAGGCTCGTGGTTTGAGCCGGGCGCGACCCACAGACAGCCATTTTCCTCGTCGGCCCGCTCCAAGGCCAACCAAGCGCCGATGAGGGTGTCCGGGTACGTCGTGATGTAATAGGAATCTTGGTGCCAACCTTGGCCGCCCGTGCCCGGCGCATTGAAAAACTGCATGGTCTGCAAAGCCAACACATCCGGTCCGATGAGCGCCTCCAAAACGTCCAAGATGCGCGGGTGCAACAAAAAGCGCTCGCAAGTGGCGTCCCAGCGGTGCAGTTGATGCACCCGCGTGAAACGCTGCACTAGCTCCTCTTCCGTCGCCTCAGGAGACGGCGGCTCTTGACCCGGAACGTCGATTTGGCCCTTGAGCATGGCCATGACGTGCGCTTTGAGTTCTTCCACTTCGTCCAAATCGACCAAGCGCTCGACGACTAGGAACCCCTGTTTCTGATACTGGGCGTATTCGGCCGTGGAGACTTTGTAGCGATCGGGCCGCTGGTCGGCCACTGGTTTGTAGCTCATTATTCCCTCCGCGTTGGCAATCCTCTCACAGCTTTTCTCGCACGGCTCTCACCCCGGCGACCATGTTCTCCAGCTTCTGCTTTGCTGCCCAGCGCGCCGTTTGGCTCAGCCCGCAATCGGGCGCAAAGGAGAGCTTGTCGGCTGGAGCGTACTCCAAGCACGCCTCCACCCTCGCCTCAATGTCCGCTACGGTTTCAATATAGTAGCTCTTCACATCGACGATCCCCACGGCCGCATCCATCTTCGCGGCGATCTGGCTGATGATCTCCAGTTCGGCGAACTCGCGGCTGGCCATTTCGACGTGCATCTCATCAACCTGCATGTCCAAGAAGGCCGGGAACATGGGCGCGTAGCGGCGCAGCCCCACGGCGCGGCCCTTGAAGTTGCCAAAGCACAGGTGGGTCGAGAGCCGGCACCTGCCCGCGACGGATTCGACCGTGCGGTTGAAGATATCGACGAAGCGCGCTGGCTCCTCGCGGTGGGCATAGCAACTCATCGACGGCTCATCAACGGTCAGCTCCGTGCAGCCCGCTGCGCAGAGCGCCTCCAACTCGATCCGCACAATTGGCAACAGGGCCTCGGTCACGGCCCAGCGGTCCGGGTATTGGTCGTTGGGCACCAGTCGGCCGCTCAACGTGTAGGGACCCGGCACGCTGGCCTTGAGTGTCGGCCCTGCGGGTGCCAGCCGCTTGAGCCGCGCAAACTCCTCCACCGCGCCCAAGCCGTGCGGCGCTTGCAGTGGTCCAGTGATTGCGTGGCGACCGCGCTGGTCGTGGGCGGGGGGGCCGAAGTGTCTGGGTGGTGCGGACTCTAGATCAATGCCTTCGAGATAGCCGTAAAAGGAGAGGTTAAAATCAAAGCGGGTCTGCTCGCCGTCGGTGACCACGTCCAACCCGGCGCGCACTTGGTCGCCGAGCGCGGCAACGACCGCGTCGTCCTGTATCTCGGCAATATCGTCCGGCCCGAAGGCGTCGAGGTGTTCAGCCGCGTGTTCGAGCCAGCTCGGGAAGGGGTAAGAGCCGATAACAGTGGTGCGCAGGGGATGGTCTTTCACGGTTGGCCTCCATCGACTTTTTCCCAAGCAATTGCCGCGGCCCCCAAAACGCCGGCGTGGTCGCGCAGCTTGGACAGCACGACCGGCACGCCGGCGCCCGCTGGATGGCGGAATAAATGTTCGTTCACTTGCTTTTGCAGGGGTTCGAGAAAGTGCTCGGCTGCATTGGTCGCCCCGCCGCTGAGGATAATGCGCTGGGGAGCATACACGTGTACCGCACTCACCAGCAGCCAGCCCAAATTGCGGGTCCAGTGCTCCAGCTCGTCAACGCAGAGCCGGTCTTGGCGCTTCACGCCGCGGATCACCGCCTTGAAGTCGATGGCGTTGGGATCTTTGAAGTATTGGTCGCTCAAGACCGAGGGAATGCCGCGCGCCAGCCCGTCCCGCACCTGCTGCGTCAGGGCCGTGGCCGAGCACATCATCTCAGCCGTGCCCCGCGCGTTGGTCAGGCACAGCCGCCCGCCGAGGGCCTGCATGACGATGTGGCTCATCTGGGTCCCGAATTGAAGATGCGGATCGCGCAGAATTTTGCCGTCGAGCAAGACCCCGGAGCCGACGCCAGTGCCCAAGGTGATCGTCACCGCCCATTCCACATCCCGCGCTAGACCGTAGTACCGCTCGGCGTAGATGGAGATGCGGCCGTCGTTGTCGGCGACGACCGGCAGATCCGTAACCTTGGCCAGCCGCTCGACGATCGGATACCCTTCAAGCCCTTTAATTTTTCCCGGCATGTACACCACGCCGACCTCGGGATCTACGGCCCCGGGAAAGCCCAGGCCAATGGCCTGCGGCTTGCCGCCCAACTTCTGGGAAATCCGCGCGACTTCACTTTTGAGCGTCTTGAGCAAATTGCCCATGCCCAGCGCAAACCCCGACGGATTGATGCCCGGTGCCAGCATCCGCCCGCCCCGTGTCACCGCGCCGCTTTTGGCTCGGGTGCCGCCCACGTCAAAGCCAATGACATAGTCTTTCATGCGTCCTCCTTGCGTCAACTAACGCACCAACCTGCATCCACGGTTACCACCGTTCCGGTAATCGCCCGCGCTCGGTCTCCCAGTAAAAAGACCGCCATCCCGGCCACATCCGTCGCGCTCATCATCTCCCCGAGCGGCTGCTTGTCGCGCATAAACGCCATAATCTCTGCATTTTCTCCAGCCCGCTTGCTCATCGGCGTCTCCACCAGCGCCGGCGCAATGGCATTGACCCGAATCCCGTGCGGCGCGTAGTAGCTGGCCATGGCCTTGCTCAGCGACACAATGGCCCCCTTGCTGGCCGCATAGGCGTGCGAGGCAAAAAACTTCCGCTCCGGCGCAAAGGCCAACACACTGGCCATGTTGAGAATCGCCCCGCGCGCTCCGTCTTCGCGCAGTTCCTGGGTCAACATCTGTTGCAACGTAGCGCGGCAGACCAAAAACATGCTTTTCGCGTTGGCGTCCATCGTCGCATCCCACCCCTCCTCAGTACACTCGTGCAGCGGCCCATCGCCAAAGCGCCGCCCACTGATCCCCGCTACGTTGAACAACCCGTCGATCCGCCCCCACTTTCCGACACAGGCCTGCACGACATCGGCGACCTGTTCCTGCTGCGTCAGATCGGCTGCCCGGTGCGCCCCCTGCTTTCCCAGCTTCTCGGCCAAGGCCCGACAGTTTGCTTCTGTCCGCGAAGTAACAAATACGTTGGCCCCCTCCTCGGCTGCGTGCAGAGCCGTGGCCTCGGCGATGCCGGTAGAGCCGGTAATTAGACAAACCTTGTTGTCGAGCGTACCCACGATGTGGTTGGGTTGGAATTGGGTCAATAGGGACGGGTGCGGGCGACCCTAAGGGCCGCCCCTACTCGTACAAATGCTTGAGGCTCTTGCGGTAGCCCTCGTAAAATCGCTCTAACTGCTCTTCCGCGCTTACATTGCCGACAAACTGATGGCTCGGCAATAGCTCTGGCTTGATCCCCCGCGCCAACAATCGCTCGGCGACCTCGCAGCGCAGCATATTCATCATCATCGCGCCGGTCACTGTCGATACCGGCCCAGTCCGCCACTCCAACCCCTCTAGTTCGAGCACGCAGTCCCCCGGAGGACACTGGTTGTCGAGGACGACATCGGCCACGTCCATCAGCTTCTGGCCCGACGAGTGCGCTGGCGGCGATTGGTCGCCGTGCGGTTTCGACAGCATGGCGATTACGGGCAAGCCCCGCGCCTTAGCACCCATGGCCATCTCGACGATTAGGGGCCGAATGCCGCTGGTCGAAATCAAGATAAAGGCATCGTGTGGTCCGAATTCGAACCCTTGGAGAATCTCCTCGGCGTAGCCTTCGTACTTTTCCAGAAAAAGCGGCCCGCGCAACCCGTTGGTGCCGACGATCGACGCGTGGTTCGATACCGCTAGCTCGACCAAGGCAAAAAAGCCCACAAAACATCCTTGGCGCGGCGTCATCTCCTCGCACATCATGCGCGAGTGCCCTGCGCCAAAGAGAAAGACCAAGCCGCCGTTGGCAATGCTCTCGGTGCAGATTGCCGCGGCTTGGTCGATAGCGTCCATTTGCGTATCGCGCAGACGTTGCAACAGTTCGATCGTCTGCGCGTAATAATCTTCTGCAGCGCTCATGCCCCTCCTTTGATGGTAATTGAGTTATAGGGTCCGGCGGGCGGAAAGTACGGAACACCCCCAAGGGGCGTCAAACTTAGAGTCCCGTTGCGACAAAAGCGGCGATTGTTTCGTCGGAGACGACCGCCATGGCGGCCGCGACATTCCGCTCTAGCTGCTCGATGTTCAGCGAGCCGATGGGGTTGCCGTGGATGCGTTCCTCGCGCAGGCAAAATTGCAACGTCAGTTCCAGCATGTCGATGCCCTGCTCGTTGCACCACAAGCGCATGGCCTCGGCCCGATGCTGGTCTTCGCCCCACTTGTCGCGCGGTATAAAGCGCTCCACGGGCACGCCCGTCAGCCAGCCGCGCATGATCGACCAGCCGTTGAGTACTCCGAGGTCGGCGGCTGCGGCCGCTGGCAGGATGGCGTTGGCAGCGCCCTGCCGGAGCAAGTTGTAATCGCTGAAGCACAGCATCGCGTCGGTGCGGCCCGACACAATGTGCGCGAGATGAAAGGCGTGGGGGTTCATGCCATAGCCGATGAAATCTACGGCACCCCGCTGGCGCACTTGTTCCAGCCCTTCGAGCGCGCCGCCCGCCTCAAGGGTTGGTTCTATCTCGGGCGGGTCGTGGAGGAAGAGCACGTCGAACTTCTCGATTCCCAGAATTTCTAGCTGATCTTCGGCATCGGCCAAGACCCGCGCCGCCGAGTAGTCGGGCCGCCCCTCGCCGTAGCCGCCCCATTTAGCGGCACTGTGGCAGCATACGCGGCCGCTGATGATGATCTCGCGGCGAGCGATGACGCCTTCCTTGATCGCGCGGCCCAGCTTGCGCAGCGAGTCGCCGTAGCAGCGGGCGCAGTCGAAGTGATTGACGCCCAAATCGACGGCTCGGCGCATCAGGGCCATGGCCTCCTCGTCGTCAACCGGCCCGAAGTGGCCGCCAAAGCCTTGCGTCCCGAATGGGATTACGGGTATGGAAAGCTCGGTTTTGCCCCAGCGGCGGCGGGGACAGCTTTTCTCTAGGCCCATGACGCCTCCTTTAGAGGGCGTTTATCCGCGCTATGACAGAGGATGAAAGTACTATGCGCCGAGGGCCGAAAACGCAAAATCCGCCTCCTCTCGGTCAGCGCAAAAAGTTACGCGACCGACGGCGCGACGGCTATGTATTGGCTTTTTCGTTGGCGACGGGCCCACAAAGAGCGTAGATGGGCTATCGCTAGCGGCGGGCGATTCAGAGCTCGTCTGAGTCCGCATCCTCTTCTGACGCGAGGGTAATGCGCCCCTCGGCAAAATCCAGCATGGCACTGGCCGACGAATTGGGCAACTCTTCCTCGGAAGTTGCGCTTTCGGTTTCTCTCAGTTTGCGCTCTGAGTTAATGTCTCGCGCACGCTGCGACAGGCTGCGACAGGCTTGAAAGGCATTGATTTCGCCTTCCAGCTTGAGGGCGACTTCCCGAGAAAACATCGACTTGGCCATTGTAGCTCCCGAGGATGAAAGGTGAATGAGGGCGGGCATAATGTTACAAAACCATAAAAATTATGCGATTTTTCCGAAACGGGCAACTCGCACGGGTGGCCGAACGGCTCAACAGCAGGGCGTTTTAGATCGCCCAATACTTCCACAAGTCCTCCGGCACCTCATAGCGCATCGTCTCGCGCTCGGTGTAGTGCCAGCGGGCGAAAAGCCCCAGCCGAGGCTTGGAGCGGATGTTGACCGAGCCGGTGTGACACAGAAAGCAGTGCCAGAAAATTACGTCCCCGGCCCGCGCCACAAATTGCTCCGGCCCGTGGGGCGAGCGGTCTGAAAACAACCCCCATTGGCGCGGATCCCAATCCTCGCGATCGCGAAAACTGCCGTCGATGTGGGCGGGATGCGCGCGGAAGTACGCGTGGGTCGGCAGATGGCTCTGCGGCCAGTAAACAAAGGCCCCGCCGTTTGCTTCCACATCGTCTAAGTAAGCGGTCGCCCCCAGCATAAAACCGCCGCTCCAGCCCCCCGGTCCGTAGCCGTCGATATGCCCTTGGCCCGGCCAGTCCCACGCCTCCCCCAAGCGCGGCCACTGCACCAGCATGGACCCGCCGCCGCCGCTAAACTGCCCGCCACCCAGCGCCTCGACCACCTCCTGCATCTGCGGAAGCTGACCAAAGGTCGGTTCAACCGCAAACCCGTCGACCACATAGCTATCGGGCCAACTAGCCGGGTCGGTTGGATCGGCACCTACGTGATTCCAGAACTGACCGCGCCAAGCGGCCATCTGCTCAGGCGCGATGAAGTTTTCCAGAATCAAATACCCCTGCTGCTTAAAAAACGCGATCTGTTGCTCGCTCAGTGCCATGTCGCTCCTCTCACGGCGATTTTCATCGCCTTCCTTGCACGGTTAGTTTTACCTTGTCTGGCTTGATGCTTTTGATCTCTAACCCGGTTGCATGGCGCACGGACTGGGCGGCCACCTCGAAAGTTCGTCGCCCGAACCTGACGAGATCGGCGTCAATGACGACTTGGAAATCCGCATTGCTCGCCAAAAACATGTCCCGTCGCGGTCCCGCTACCGCGATCTCCACCTCTGGAGGTTTAACGTCCTTGAGCGCATATCCTTCGGGCATGTTCTCTACGGCTACGGACACTTGGAGCACTGCTTCCTCAAGCGTTGCACCCGGTACGAAGGCTAGCCACGCGCCCAAGGCCAAGGCGAAGGACAAAAGACCTTCCACTAAACGCCGTCCCCACCGACGCCACTCGACTCGGCGTGCGTTCACTTGGGTCCCCGTACGCTGCAAGTAGCTTCTGATCCTGTTCGCCAGTTTGCCCGCGTCCGGATTGTCCAGAATCTCGAGTTGCCCCCGCGTTGCGATCCCAATGGTGCCGCGCTCCTCTGAGACCACCAGACATAGGGCATCGCTGCGTTCGGCCAGGCCCAGGGCGGCCGCGTGCCGCGTACCGCCTCCCTTCAGTTCATCCCTATTTTCGGAAAGCGGCAAATGCACTCCAAACTCCTTGACTCTATTATTCTGCATCACCAGCGCGCCGTCGTGCCCAGCCGAACCGGGATCGAAAAGGCTGTCGAGGAGTTCTTCGCTGATCTCTGCATCCAAAGGGACCCCATGCTGCAAAAAATGCCGCTCTACCGGATGGCGTCCCGGCAGGACCACCAAGGCCCCACGTCTTTGCTTGGACAAATTGCACAACCCCCTAGTCAGCGTTCCCAAACTGGAGGGATCCGGGCGCGGAGCCTTGCGGCGCAGACCGAGCGTGGCGATCTGTTCAAAGAGCCGGCGCAAATCATCTTGGAACACCACTACTAGCACCACCACTAGCGCCGCGAAAAAGCCCTGGAAAATCCAGACCGTTAGCTGCAACCTGAATTGCTGTGCTATCAGGTAGAAGACGCCCAGAAAAGCCAAGCCGAGTAGGGCCATTCGCGTATGTACTCGGCGGGTCCAAGCTACTAGAGCCCAAAGCAGCAAACCGACGACTGCAATATCTACCAGATCGGTGGGTGCGATGTCCAACAGGGGTGTGTACAAAGTGGTATCTCTCCCCTACAGGAAGGGAATGGGTCAAGCTCCGGGGAACGCCGCCAAATACACCTTGGTGCGCTCGTTCAAAACTCCGTAAAAAGCCCGCGTCTCTGCATCTGCGCTATCCCGCCAAAACGCCGCCGGAATAGTCGAATCGTTCGCCAGCGGTGCCCGGTAGCGATGCCCGTAGTAAATCTGCACGGTCCGCCGCTCGGCCTGCGTGGGCCGCGTCGTCGCCGTGTGCAGCACGGCCACGTTAAATAGCGCGCAGGTCCCAGCGGGACCGTGCAAGTGGTACTCACCGCCCCGCTTGAGTTGCTCTTCCTTATCTTCGAGCACCGGCTGGCTTACTGCTTCTGGGGACAGCGAAAAGCAATGCGTCCCCTCGTCCACATCGGACAGATAGACCATGAGTTGGATGTAGTCCATGCGGAATGGATGATCGTCCCAATGCGGCCTGTCGCGGTGCCAACCTTGGTGCAATGAGCCGTCGTAGGCCCGCATCATCCGCAGCCCGATCTCGCCAAAGCAGAGCGGCCCGCCCATCAGCGCCTCAATCGTCGGATATATTTTCGGGTGGCGGATCAGTTCGTCGAACTGCGGCGAGGTGATCAATGCCTCGTAATTGGCGTGCTGATGGTAGCCGTAGCGGTGCCAGAAGTAGGGATACTTTTCCATGTCCCCATCGAACATGGCGCGGAAGTATTGCACGTCGTCTTTGTCGAGCACCTGCCCTAGGTTGAGATAGCCGTTTGCGGCAAAGAAATCGCGGTCGGCTTGGTCCATCGCTTTATCTCCTGATTGGAAGGAGGGCAACCACAAGGATTGCACCTACAATCGAAAAATGGCCGACGCCAGAGACGTCGGTCAATCCTATCGGTAGGGAATCCCGTCGCCGTGCCAAGGCAGGCGAAAGCTGGGCTGCTGGCTGTAACGCCGCATGGCGAGCGACAATTCGATTTGACTGGCCGGTGCCAATTCAACTTGGAAATAAGTGCCATCTACGTCGAGTCCCTCGTCGCCAACTCGCACCCGGCCAAAGCAGTGCGAGCCAAAGCTGCCAGCGCCGACGATCACCTGCCGGGTGCGGCTCGTGCTCAAGTTGACCAACGTCAGCTCCGCATCCTCGCCGCTGAGGCTGGTTACTAAGGCTGCAACATCTTGGGGCAAACCCGGTCGCTGCTGCTCGCCGTCGAAATAGCGCACCCGCCCTTGCGCCAACCCGCCCCAGTAGATGGTCTGCGGCGCGCCGGTCGTTAGCTGCACCAAGGCTTCGGTGACCACCGGGTTGACTTGCTGCCACCAGTGTACGTCGAGTCGGGTCAGGTCCTGTTCGTCGTTGATGACCTTGGCGATGCGGTCGCAGACTTCGCGGTAGTTGGCCTGCAAGATGCGCTCGGGGTAATCCGGGGACTCGCCGGCGAGAAAGCGGGTCCAGGCGCGGTCGTCGAGCGAGCGCGGCCCGCGCTGCCCCACCTGCTTCCACTCGTCTTCGGCTCCTCGGCGCAAGGTCTCCAGCCGCTGCCAGTCTCGCTCCTCCATGGACGCGGCCCACAAGTGGATCGGCGCATTGGAATTGATGGGATTGAAGTCGGTCCAACCCTCGTCCGTGTGCTTGTAGGGCACGAGCAGCCGCCCTCCTTCCTCGCGGCCGTGCGCGACTAGCGCATCCACGTGCATGCGGAGCAAGTCCAAGTAGCGGGTCTCGCCCGTGACCAACAGCGCGGCTTCCACCGCCGCGGTGATCGAATGGGCCATCATGTTGTGTCCATAGCGCCCGGTCCAGCCGTACAGCCCGCCCCACCACTGCCCTTGGCGCATCTCGCCGACGATGCCGTTGGGGCCGATGTTGTCCGGGACGATGCCGCCGTTGGCCTCGGTGCGCTCTATCCAGGCTCCCACGTATTCCTCAATCCACTCCCGGTACCGCGCCTCGCCGGTGTGGAGAAAGGCCGTCGCCACCAGCGCCACGACGCCTAAGTTGACGGTCACATCGCCCTGCATGACCACTTGATCGAATTGCTCCTCAACGCGGCGTTTGGTCTCGGGGTCCTCCCACCAGTTGGCGGGCAAATCAAAGTTCGGCCCCAGCGTGGCGTGATCGTGGGTGAGGTCGTAGTGGATTTCGCCGCGCCGCATTTGCAAGAGCGGCCCCTTGCTGCCGCTACAGGGCGAGCGCACGATGCGGTGCTCGGGGTCGTAGTTGGGCACGGCCGGGTCGTCGTTCAAGTAAAATCCGGCAAAGCGCTGCGCCCGGCGGCGCGTCTCGGCGTTGGCCGGGTCGGCCATCCCCAAGTGATAGAAGTAGATGTAGTTTTCCGCGTTGTGGAACCAGTCGTCGTCGTTGATAAACTCGCGGGTGACGCGGCCGTAGTCGTGCTCTAGCTGCCGGGTAATGGCGTTCCACTCCTCTAGGGCCTTGACGCCTGTGTACTCGCTGCCGCCTAGGGCATAGTAGTGAGGCCAGTTGAAGAATGCCTCGTACAGGTCGTCGGCCCAGACCCCGTCGCCGGGGTATTCTTCCTTCCAGATCAGGCTGCCACCGGGGCGGGTGTACTTTTCGAGGAAAATCGGTGCCGCCTCGTCAATCGCGTCGATCAGTCGCCGCTGCAAGACCGCCCATAGCGGCGGCGCAGTGCGCGCTTGGCCTTTTAGCGTTTGCACGGTCTCGTCCCGTTAGTCAGCGTGCGACCTCAGACGGCAGAAGATGTAAGCTGTCGGAACTGCAATCAGCAGAATGAGTCCCAAGCGACAGAAGATGTACGCCGGAACTACAATCAGCAGAACGAGTACCGAGACGATGTCGAAAAGGCGTCTTATTTCCGGAGATGTCACGATAGTTTATCTCCTTTCGGGACTTGGGGACGTGCGAAAGATGGGGAGAAGGTTAATTGAGCTTTCGACACAGGGGAAAGAAAAGGGGAGATAAAATTACGCAGCCCATAGGGGTACAAAGGGAACAGATGGAGCTAGCGATGCGAAGCCATTCGCATCGCTAGCGTGCAACGGTGAAAAAATGGTGCCGGAGGTGGGACTCGAACCCACACACCCTTGCGGATACAGGATTTTGAATCCAGCGCGTCTACCAATTCCGCCACTCCGGCTATACCACTACCACTCCTCTCGTTCGCTCTTCGGCTTGCCGAGGATTTCCATATAGACGATCGCATCGCGCGCCGTCTGAGGGGTGAGAAACCAGCGATTCTGTGAGCGACGAGGTCGCTGCTCCCGTCGCTCCGTGCGTGAAGCCTCGGGCTTGGCCTCTGCCAGTCGCTCCATGGCCAGCTTCTCAGCCGCCACGGCGCGCCGCTCGGCCTCTATAGCCTGCCGCTCGGCTTCTAGCGCCTGCCGCTCAGCCTCGGCCGGATCGACCTCGGCGAGAACCGGCTCCTCAAAGGGATCGCCGTCAAAAGGCCACCCAAAGCTGGGCTCTTCTTCCTTCTTCTCCTCGACGACAACAGGCGTGGCCGGATTGACCTCGGCGTGCTGCTGTTCGATCTCGGCGTGCTGTTGTTGGGCCTCTTCAAGCCGTTTGCGGCGCTTGCGACGCTCCATCAGCGCCGAAAATATGCTGAACAGTATGGCGAGGGCAAAGAGTAGGAGTTCCATGGACTAGTTATTGTCGCGGTCCTCGCCGCTTTCGGAAATCGAGTCGCGCATATCCGTGTCAGCTTGGATATTGCGCATGCGGTAGTAGTCCATAATACCCAAGTTGCCCTCGCGGAAGGCCTCGGCCATCGCGCGCGGCACCTCGGCCTCGGCTTCCTTGACCCGCGATTCCATTTCCACGACTTGGGCCGTCATCTCCTGCTCGCGCGCCTGGGCCATGGCCCGGCGTTCCTCGGCCTTGGCTTGGGCGATTTTGAGATCGGCATCCGCCTGATCGGTCTGCAACTTAGCGCCGATATTCTCGCCCACATCGACATCGGCGATGTCGATGGAGAGAATCTCAAAGGCCGTCTCCGAGTCGAGGCCCTTTTCCAGCACGCGCCGGGAGATCAGATCGGGATTTTCGAGCACCTCCTTGTGCGTCGAAGCCGAGCCGATAGTGGTAACGATCCCTTCGCCGACGCGGGCGATGATCGTCTCTTCCCCAGCGCCGCCGACCAAGCGGTCGATATTGGCACGCACAGTCACTCGGCAGGTGGCCTTGACCTGAATGCCGTCTTTGGCAATCGCCGCAATCAGGGGCGTGTTGATCACCTTGGGATTGACGCTGACTTTGACCGCGTCGAGCACGTCGCGGCCCGCCAAGTCGATGCTCGCGGCCCGCTCAAAGCTCAGGTCGATGTTGGCCTTGTCAGCCGAGATCAGCGCTAAAATCACCGCGTTGACATTGCCGCCGGCCAAGTAGTGAGCTTCCATGCTCTCCAAGCCGACATCCAGCCCCGCCTTAGCGGCGCTGATTTTGGGGCCGACGATCTGTCGCGGTGGCACCTTGCGCAGTCGCATACCCACCAAGTCCTTGAAAATCGCCACCCTGACTCCGGCGAAATAGGCCGAAATCCACAGCCCCACCGGAATGAAATAGGTGAAGAGCGACAAAAAGATGATGATGCCGAAAAGCGCCAAGACCAAAAATAGGACTTCCATTATTAGCTCCTTGAAAGGAGTGAACTAAGATTCGGACTGGACTGACTGAACTACGACTCTGTTGCCAGCCACTTTCAATACCTCGACCTGCTCACCACGCTCAATATAGCCACCTTCGCTGACTACGTCGAATACCCGTTCGCCAAATTGCGCCCGCCCCGCCGGCCTCAGCGTCGTAACTGCTTGGCCCGTCTGCCCGAGCAATGCCTCGCGACCGGGCTTGACCGAATCGTAGCCAGCCTTGCGCGTCATGCCATCGTTGAGCACCAAGCGGTTCCAAGCGCGGACCTTGAGCATCAGCCGCACCAAAATGGCGGTGCCCACAAGCCCCAAGCCCGCCACGACGCCAGCCGCTAAGCCGCCCATGTTCATATAGGCATAGCCAATGCCGGCGACCGCGGTCAGCAAACCAACGATGCCGAAGATATTGAGCCCTGGGATTACGAAAATTTCCAAGAGCACCAGCACAAAGCCGAGCACTAGCAGGGCCAGCGAATAAACCCATTCCAACACCTCCCCTCCCAGAAAGTTCATAGTGCCTTCACCACCACTCGGCTGCCACGGGCTTCTACTACTTTAATGGGCCGTTGTGCCTCGATGAACTCGCCCTCGGCGATCACGGTGAGCCGCTTGCCTCCCAACAGGGCGATACCCGAGGGCCGCAGGTAGCTAACCGTGACCCCTTCCTTGCCCAACAGCTCATCGTCGGTCGTGCGCGAGGAGGAAGTGTACCCATCAGCGGCCTTGATTTCGTTGTGGAGTATTAGGCGGTTGAAGGCGGCGAACTTGGGCAGGGAGCGCAAAACGATGAGCGAGAGTACAAACGCGCCGATCATCGAGCCGGCGAGACGCCCTATCACCGAGACGATTTCCTCGAAACTCCACAATTGAAAATCGCCCAATTGGGTGATCACTACGCTCGCAATCATCGCGCCGATACCCAACACGCCCACAATGCCAAAGCCCGGAATGGCCACCAGTTCGACGACCAAAAGCGTCACGCCCACCGCAAAGAGCGCCAGTTCCTGCCACTCTGCTAGGTGGACGATCAAGTGGCTGCCAAAGAAAAGGCCCAGCGCCACTAGCGCCAGCGTGCCGCCCAAGCCCCAACCGGGAGTGCGCACCTCGGCGATCAAGCCGAACATGGCCACGGCCAGCAAGATCGAAGTGACGACCGGGTGGGTCAACATGCGCAAGACGTGCTCGGTCCAATTGAGTTCGACATCCACGATTTCGGCCTCGCCTAGATCGTAGATGCGCAACAGCTCGATCAGCGTCTCGGCCGTCTCGTCGGCCATCTGGTAGTTGAGCGCCTGCTCGGTGGTCAGGGTGGCTGGCCGGCCCGCTTCGGCGCTCAGGCCCGGCACCTCGACGCGCTCGTCCACCATGGCCTCGGCGATCTTGACGTCGCGGCCGGTGCGCTCGGCCGTGGCGCGCATTTCGGCGCGCATATAAGAGGTTATTTTGTCGCTAGCTTTGTCGCCCGTGGCATCGACCGGGGTAGTCGCACCCATAGTCGAGGCTTGCGTCATGACGATCTTGTCGCAGGCCAGCGAGATGAGTGCCCCGGCTGAAATCGCCCGCTTATTGATAAAGGCGATGGTCAGGGTTTCGGCGTCGAGGATGGCGTCGCGGATCACAGTGGCCGCATCGACGCGCCCGCCAAAGGTGTCGATCTCAAAGACGATCGCGTCGGCTTCGGTCTCGTCGGCTTCGACGATCACGCGCTCGACAAAGGCCGCCACGCCCGGGTCGATCATGCCCTCTAGCTTGAGGTGGACGCGATAGACGGTTTGGGCTTGGGCGCTGCCAGCCGACAAAATTAAGAGTGTGTAGATAAGATGTCGCATTTGCTATTGAATATACGCTATAATCCGATAATTGTACTCTAAGCATCTGACCATTGTCAACAACCTCATTTGACCCTCCTTTTGCCCCAGCCTACTTTTTGATTCTCACTACAACATCCGAAACGAAAAAACCATGCCCCGCAAGCTCGAAATGCTGCTCAAAGGCGGCCACGTAATCGACCCTGTCAACGACATCAACGGCGTCGCCGACATCGGCGTACTCGACGGCCGCATTGCCCGCGTTGAAGAGAACATTCCTCCAGCGGACGCCCATCGCGTCATCGACGTAGGCAACCTCGTCGTCGTGCCGGGCCTGCTCGACATTCACGTCCATACGTACCATACCCGCGCCCGCCAATCCGGCGGGATGGTGGGCAGTCTCCACGCCGATGCCCACTTTCTCAAAGAGGGTGTAACCACCTGCGTCGATACGGGCACAGCCGGTGCCGAGGAGTTCGAGCACTTCCGCGAGACGGTGATCGATCACGCCAAAATCCGCATGTTTGCCTACGTCAACATCGCCGCCCCAGGCATGGGCCCTCCCGAACAAATCGTCGCCAACCTCGATCCCCAGCGGGCGGCCGAGATGGCCGCGGCCCACGACGAGGTGTGCGTCGGCATCAAGACCGCCCACTATTGGACCACCAAGCCCTTTGACGACGAGCATCCGCCTTGGGCCTCGGTTGACGCTGCCGTCGAGGCTGGTGAGCGCTGCAAAATGCCGGTGATGGTCGACTTTTGGCCGCGCCCGCCCGAGCGCTCCTACCCCGATCTCATCCTCAAGCACCTGCGCCCAGGCGATATTCACACGCACGTCTTTGCCCGTCAGTTCCCCGTCGTCGATGAAGACGGCGAGGTGTACGACTACATGCGCGAGGCGCACGAGAGGGGCATCCACTTCGACCTCGGGCACGGAGCGGCCAGCTTCTGGTACCGCGCCGCCATGCCGGCCATTGCCGACGGCTTCCCGCCCGACTCGATTAGCACCGACCTGCACATGGGCAATATCAACGGCCACGTCCACTCCATGCTCGACACCATGTCCAAGTGCTTGGCCATGAACATGTCCTTACAGGAAGTGATCTACCGCTCCACTGTCACGCCCGCCAGCGCCATCCGCCGGCCCGAGTTGGGGACTTTGACGCCCGGCTCTGAGGCCGACATCGCCGTGCTCGGCGTCCTTGAGGGCAACTTCTACTTTCGCGACTGCGGCTGGGCCTGCATCGAAGCCCAACACCGCCTTGAATGCGCCCTGACCTTGCGCGCCGGCGAGGTGGTGTGGGACCGCCACGGCATGACCTGTCCGCACCTGCAAGAGGTCCCGCCCGAGGCCGAGTACTGGCACTTGCCCGAGCAGCAAGCCACCAACCCGATACCGCGCCTGTGGCGTACCGAGGCCTGAGCTTCTTAGACCATCAGCGTCAATTCCCCAAAGTAGGTCGCGTAAAACCCGCGATCCCGGCTCAACAGCCGGTCGGCTTGGTGCAGGGCGTGGGCACCGATGAGAAAGTCGCTAACGATGTGCTGCCGACCGCGCAACCGCGCACCACACTGGTCGCATTGCACTTCGCGCTGTACGCGGCTACACGCCGCACAGCGCCATCCGTCTTCTCTCCGCTTGCGATAGGTTTTCCAAGCTAGCCCGGCGGTAAATAAGGCGTCCTCGGTCGCTGGAACTCGCCGAATCCCGGTATCGCGCAAAAAAGCCTCTATCGCGGTTTGTTCCACGAACTGCGAAGCCAACTCTGCCCAGACGACCTCACATATAATCAACCCCCCCTCGTCGTGGGCCTTTTTCAGTTTGGCCTTAGACGCATCGACAAAACGCGCATTGGGAATCAACAAATCCAAAAAGACGTTGGTATCAACGGCGGTGATCATTCGTCGTCCCTGAGCTGGGCGACGATGAGATCCGGGTCTGCACCGTCTTTGGTCGCCAAGTAGCCGACGTAGCGTTCAAATACAGCGGTAGCCAACACCGGCTTGACCATCACTCGCCGATCAGGCAGCAGTTCAAATTCTACTTGGTCGCCCGGTTTGACTCCCAATACTTGGCGGATATTTTTGGGAATGGTCACCTGTCCTTTGCTCGTTATTCGGGACATCCTTGCACTCCTTTTGCGAAACACGATCAAGTATTACTTTATTAATAAAGTAATACCTCGCTCTCGTATTTGCCACCATGCGGCCCCTGCCGTACCATTTTCCGTGCCAACAAAAACGCCGTGAGGTAAAGCTGGCCTCGGGTAAGGCACGGTTGCTGATGATGCAGAACCAGATTTCGGTCATGTTGCGCCAGTACGCATGGGTAGATGAGGCCCGTCTTCTCGCCTATGGTGCATACCGACCACTGCGTATGGTTTTTGGGTCTTGGGCTTCAATGTCTTATATACCACCTCGGCTATCTGAGCTACCATAAAAAATTGTGGCCACAATCTTCGTAGCCGGTACTTGAACGGAAGATCTCATCAGAAAACTACACTTCCTGTGGAGAATATGGACGTGGGTCGAAAATCTGGAACAAGCAATTCAATACCGTTGAGCTTCGGAGCACTTATCTTGCAAACTGGGTGGGGAGGGGCTGGGCTCGTCATGCTCGTGTTTGTTGTGTCGATCAGCGGAACTTATCCCATCAAGTTAATCGAACAAATCGTCGATTCTGCTGTGAACGCAAACAGTCGGTCCGATATTTTGCCAATTCTAACCGGTGGTGCGTTGTACATACTAACTTTTGTAATTTGGAGCGGTGCCCAGTACCTCCTCAATACGATGTATCGGAGAATCGAGGCTGAAGCCGGACATCGTTTACGAAGTCGATTATTTTCTCATGTTCTTCACCTACGCCCGGAATTCTTTTCCGCATACCAGACCGGTGACGTTACTGCGGACGTTTTGAAGGATTCCGAAATTACAACTTCGCAGTTTCTGAAACCGGTTCTCTTTATTGCCCAGTCAGTGACCAAATTTACGTTTGGATTCATATTTATGCTGTCGATCGACTGGCGCATGACTCTCTTCGTATTCCCTATAGGCATATTCTCGGCTTTTCTCGCGCGAAACACAACTGCAAGAGTGAAGGTGCTCGCAACTGATTCTAGGAATTCTACAACAACGATGTGGGGCATATTCTCGGAAACGATCCGCGGGGTGCGTGAAATCAGGGCAAATATGGCTGAGTCTGCCATACATAGGAAACTTGATGGAGCAAGCGAACAGGTCGCGGCCGCTACAATAAGGGATGTGCGTTTCAACCAAGGAGCAGACGCGATCAACAGTCTGTTCTACATGACGGTAATTGGTCTCATTATGACTTTCGGAGCTGTACTTGTTATATGGGGACACCTAACTGTTGGGGGCCTTGCAGCATTCATTATAACGGAATGCTTACGGATCCGGTGATGCAATCAGTCGATTTCTACCGGGAAATCTTACGCACGCGCATATCCATAGAGCGGCTCAACAGACTATTTCTCAATCCACGTTATCCTATTCAAAATGCTTCCCCCGTTGCCCGACTAGAGCCAACTATACGGCTCGAAGGTGTTACGTTTCAATACCCGAGTGGACCACCTGTATTGCACGATGTAAGCCTGGAGATAGCTTCTGGGTCTTGTGTCGCCGTCGTTGGTGGATCTGGATCCGGCAAGACTACCCTATCACAGGTTATTTCAGGAATCCTGCAACCTGAGAGGGGAATCGTGTCCATCGGAGGCTGTTTCGTAAATGACAAAACCCTCGACTTGATACGCAAGAATCTTACCATTGTTTTTCAGGATCCTTTCCTTTTTAACGCTAGCTTCAAAGACAATATTCTGCTCGGAATGCCTGACGCAACTAGTGAGGCTGTCGCTAGAGCAGTTAGGCTTTCATGTCTCGGCCCCGTGATCGGTAGTAGTGCTCACGGGATAGATACCTTGGTAGGCGAGAATGGGAACAAGCTCTCAGGCGGTGAAAGACAACGTGTCGGTCTCGCTCGAGGGTTTCTTAGACAATGTTCAGTTTACCTGTTAGACGAAGCAACGTCATCACTTGATAGTACGACCTCAAGACAGCTTCTTAGTAATGTCAGAGACAACTTCAAAAATTCCACCGTAATTATTATTGCACATAAGATCGCATCGATTCAGGACATGGATAGAATAATCGTCATGAAGAAAGGGAGAATCGTTGCAGACGGAAATCATCAAAAACTCTTGGATTCAAGTACAGAATACCAAAGACTCTACAGGGATCAGTTTTCGGCGTCGGACTGAAGCTATTTACTTGAAAACGACAGGTTCCAGTCCTACTGTTTTAATAACTGACTGCTCAACAACGAGTTATACAGATTAAATTTTGGAAATGGAAAATCCCGATTTTCAATCAGTATTCTTCTAGCTTCCCTATGAGAAGTGTGCCCAGAAAATCCCGATTTGAGGCAAACCCGTCGTTTTCAAGTATTTAGCTGAGAGTCAATAAGGTGATAAGCCTACACACGAGACGGACAAAGGCGTGAAACATCAGGCTTTTCTGCTCATACTCTATTTGGTCGCCTGGTTTGACTCCCAATACTTGGCGGATATTTTTGGGAATGGTCACCTGTCCTTTGCTCGTTATTCGGGACATCCTTGCACTCCTTTTGCGAAACACGATCATCTTGTATTTGCCACTATCTGGCCCCTGCCGTACATTTTCCGTGCCAACAAAAACGCCGTAACTCCTTGTAAATTTTGAATCAATCGCCTACCAAACCCCACCCGATCACTGCGCTTAAAACCCTCCTGCCTCAGTGCATGCTCCAAGATCGGGTGCGCATCGAACGGCGGCTGAGGCGTCGTGGTCGCCTCGATCCGAAAGAAGTCGAACGCTTCTTGGGCCAAGCTCGCAGCTCTGCTCGTCTGCGCCAACGGCGGCGCAAAAACCGCCCAATCCCCACCTACCCAGCCGCTCTGCCCATCAGCGATCGCAGGGACGAAATCCTCGCGGCGATCAAGGCGCATCCCGTCGTCGTCGTCGCTGGCGAGACCGGTTCGGGCAAGAGTACGCAACTACCCAAAATCTGCTTGGAGGCTGGCCGGGGCGAGGCCGGCCGCATTGCTGTCACCCAGCCGCGCCGCGTGGCCGCTCTTTCCATTGCTCAGCGCGTGGCCGATGAACTCAAGGTGACCTACGGTCGCGATATCGGCTGCAAAATCCGCTTCCGCGACCAGACTGCGCCCGAGACCTGCATCAAGGTAATGACTGACGGCATTCTGCTGGCCGAGACCCAAGGCGATCCCGACCTGCTCGAATACGACACCATTATCGTGGATGAGGCCCACGAGCGCAGTCTCAACATCGACTTCTTGCTCGGCTACCTACGGCTTCTCCGTCGCAAGCGGCCCGATCTCAAGATCATCATCACCTCGGCTACCATCGACACCGAAACCTTCTCTCGGGCCTTTGACGACGCCCCGGTCATCGAGGTTTCGGGTCGGATGTTCCCGGTCGAAGTCCGCTACTGGCCGCTCGACGAGATTCTGCAGGACCGCGGCGATTACACGTATTTGGATGCGACCGCCAGCGCGGTGGAGGAAATTTTGCGCATGTCGCGGGAGGGCGACCTGTTGGTCTTTCTGCCGTCCGAGCGCGATATCCGCGAAACCCGCGAGCGGCTCGAAGGGTGCAAGTTGCGCGGCGTTGAAATCTTGCCGCTGTTTGGTCGCCTAACCGCTGGGGAGCAGCAGCGCGTATTCGCCCCGGGGGACCGCCGCCGGGTGGTGTTGGCCACCAACATCGCTGAGACGTCGCTGACCATTCCCCGCATCCGCTACGTCGTAGATACGGGCTTGGCGCGCCTGTCGCGCTACAATCCCCGCACGCACACCCAGCGCTTGCCCATTGAACCGATCTCGCAGAGCAGCGCCCGCCAACGGGAAGGGCGCTGCGGGCGGGTTGCGGACGGGGTGTGCATTCGCCTCTACTCGGAGCAGGATTTTCTCTCGCGGCCCGAATACACCCAGCCCGAAATTCAGCGCGCCAATCTAGCCGAGGTCATCCTGCGGATGATCAATCTCAAGCTAGGGGACATTGAGGCGTTCCCCTTTATCGACCCCCCGGCAAAAGCCGCTATCGCCGGCGGGTTTCAGCTCCTGAGCCAGCTCAACGCCCTCGACGAAAACCGCACGCTCACTCCCATTGGCCGCGCCATGGCGCGCCTGCCCATTGACCCCACGGTTTCGCGGATGCTGCTTCAGGCCCGCGAGGAGCAAGCCCTGTCCGAGGTGCTCGTCATCGCCGCGGCCATCAGCATTCAAGATCCGCGCGAGCGCCCTCTTGAAGAGCAGGATGCGGCCGACCAAATGCACCGCCAGTTCCACGACAAAAACTCCGACTTCCTAGCCTACCTCAACATCTGGAACGCGTACCACGACAAAGTGGAAAGCGCCTCGCAGAACCAGTTGCGCAAATTCTGCAAGGCGCACTACCTATCCTACATGCGGATGCGCGAATGGCGCGATATCCACGCGCAGATCCGCGAGACACTGAATGAGATAAAAGGCTTTCGCTTCAACCGAAAACCCGCCGGGTACGACGCGATTCACCGCGCAGTGCTCACCGGCCTGCTTTCGAGTGTGGCGCGTCAAGAGGAGGGCAATATCTATCAGGCAGCGCGCAGCCGCGAGGTGATGATTTTCCCCGGCTCGGGACTGTTTCGCTCCAACAAGGGCAAGAAGCCAGTCGAGAGCGGCGGCCCCCTCGGCTGGCTGGTCGCGGCCGAGATCGTCGAAACCTCGCGCCTGTTCGCCCGCACCGTCGCTCGCATCCAGCCCGAATGGCTCGCTGAACTAGGCAGGCACCTGTGCCGCGCTTCGTACGATCAGCCCTATTTCAACGCGCGTTCGGGGCGAGTGCTGGTGCGGGAAAAGCAGACTCTCTATGGCCTCGAAGTACTCAGCCGCCGCATCCCGTACAGCCGCATCAACGCCCGCGAGGCCACCGAGATATTCATCCGCGAGGCGTTGGTGCCCGGGACGGTGCATACTCGGCACAAGTTTCTCGCGCACAACACGCGCCTGTGTCAGAAGATCGAAACTTGGCAGACCCGCGCCCGCGGCTTGGCCGATGTCCACGTCGAAGAGGCCGCGGCCCGCTTTTACTCCCGGTACCTCGACGACGTTTCTTCTCTACCCGACCTCAACCGATTCCTCAAAGACAAAGCCGACGACTTCCTGATGATGCAGGAGGAAGACTTGCTCGGCACCACTCGCACCGACTTTGACCAGCAGACCTTCCCAGACGCACTTGATCTCGATGGCAATAAACTAGCCCTCAGCTACGCCTATCGCCCGGGGCAAGACGAGGATGGCATCACCGTCAAAGTGCCCTACAAGCTAGTTCACGCCGTCGATCCAGAAATACTCGAATGGCTGGTGCCGGGCCTGCTCGAAGAGAAAATTACGATCCTGCTGCGCTCATTGCCCAAGTCCGTCCGCAAGCAACTGGTGCCGATTCCGGCAAAGGCCAAGAGCATTGCGGCCGCGCTCAAGCCGACGCATCCCACCTTTTTGGAGTCGCTGCAAGACCACATCCGTCGGCACTACCATATCCAAATCCAAGCGTCGGACTGGAACGCCGACGACCTGCCCGACCATCTCAAGATGCGCGTCGATATCCAAGGCACTAACGAGCAATCCGTCGCGGCCGGCCGCGATTTGCAGCAGTTGACCCAACGCCTTGAACAGCACGACACTCCGGTCGAACTCGACGCTTGGAAAAAGATCGCCCAACAGTGGGAACGGGAAGGGATAACTACGTGGGATTTCGGCGACCCGCCCGAACGAATAGAGGTGACCCAAGCGGGCGGGGTGCCGCTCTATGGCTGGCCCGGCCTCCGCCGGGATGAAGGCCGCGTGTCGCTGCGGCTCTATAAAAATCGCGCCGAAGCCGAAGCTCGCTCGCGGGAGGGTTTCTTGGGCCTCTGCGCCTTGGCGTTGCGCGACGAGTTGGCTTGGCTTCGGCGCGAACTCCAAGAGCTGGCGCAGTTCAAGGCGCGCTACCAAGGCAGTTCGCTAGAACTGCGCACCCAAGCATTTGAACATCTCGAGCGCTATCTCTTCCACCGCGAGCAAATCCTACCCCTGCGCCAACAAGATTTCGACGCCGTGTTGGAGCAAGCCAAGCAGCGGCTGCGCGGCTTGGCCCCGCGCTTCATCTCCTTGGTCGATAGCTTGCTCGAAGCCCGGCGGGAAATTCTCCTCTCAGGCCGGTCCTATCGCGGGCTGGACGCGGACTTGGAGCGGCTACTGCCAGACGACTTCCTCGCCCGCGTCCCCTTCCACCGTCTCAGTCACCTGCTCCGCTATCTAAAAGCCGTCGAGGTGCGCGCCGAGCGCGCCGCGACTGACCCGCGCAAGGACGCGCAGAAGGCCGAGCTGATTGAGGTGTACCAGAATCAGTTGGAAAAGCTCGCCGGGGAGACCAATTCGCCCGAGCGAGCGGCCCAAATCGAGGAATTGCGCTGGATGCTGGAAGAATATCGCGTCTCGGTCTTCGCCCAGGAGTTGGGCACTGCCCACCCAATCTCCCCCAAGCGGCTCGACAAGAAAATCGAGCAGATTCGCCAAATCCGGTGATCCGCGCCCTGATCTTCGATCTTTGCGACACCGCGCAAGTTAGCCGGAATTTTGGACAGTAAAAACCGTGCGTAGAACGACGATCAGACGTTCGCCACCAGCCACTGGTAGCACTTTTCGTATCCCACTTGTCCCTCGGTCTCCGGCCCCTCGTATTCAGCCGTCCAAGCTCCATCGTAGCCGACCGCCTTGAGGCACTGGACCGCGTGGTCGAGATGGATTTCTCCCTCGCCCAATGCTGCCCCCTTGTAGTTTTGCCGCGAGCCGGTTCCGTCCTTCATGTGGGTGTGAAAGACGTGCGGAGCCAGTATTTCATAGAAGTGGTCGATCGGGTCCAACTCGTGACCGAACCATCGGTAGTTCATGGTGTCCAAATTGACGCCGAGTCGGTCCGAGCCTACCCGTTCGATCAGGCTTAGTTGCCAGTCGCCGTCGTTGGTGGAAGTCCCGTGATTGTCGAGGGCGATCCGCACGTCGTACTCTTCGAGAAAGTCGGCGCAGCGCTTGAAGGCTTCGAGCAGCATGGCATCCCACTGGTCTTCTGGCACCGCGTCGTTGCGGTTCCAGCCGCCGTCTGAGCGCACGATGTCGGTGCCGGTTATGGGGATGATCTGGCAGACGTAGCGGTAGCGCTCGATTTGCGCGTCCAAGTCGCGGCTGTCAGCTTGCAGGAAGTCGTTGCCAGCCGCTACGGCCGAGGCTTGCATTCCGTATTTGGCCAATAACTCGCGGGTGGCTGCGGCCGTCTGCTCGCCGTTGTTGGACTCGCCATCCCAGATATCGCCGATCTGCAGCTCGCAGTGGCGATAGCCGATTTCGCTGGCCCGCCGAGCGAAGCCTTCGAGATCGCAGCCGGGCCAGTTGTAGTGGATTGCGCCGATTTTTGCCATGTTCGTACTCCTTCCGTCAGTTAAGAATTAAGAATTAAGAATTAGGAATTGGGCGGTGGTGGATAATTCTCAATTCCTAATTCCTAATTCTTAACTGATGTTACGCAGTTTTGAGGGTTTGTAGCTGCTCAAAGGCACATCGGAGGGCCTTGAGATAGAGTTGTGATCGCAACGCGAAATGCTTGAGTTGGTGCTTGATGCGCAGGCTCTCCAAGCGCCCGGCGGCATATATGGCCATAAAACAGTGGTTGCTTTGGGTGCGTTCTCGTCGCGTCGGCGACTTAGCTAAGGCGGCATGGGACTTGAGCGTTTTATGAAAGATCTCCACGGTCCACCGTTTCTGGTAGATTGCTTCGAGGGTGGAGCCCTCACAGGTTAGATCGCTGCAGGCCAGATACAGGGTGCCGGTGCTGCCATCTTGGTGTGTAAAGACCTGCCGGAGTAGTAGGACGGGGAAATCCAGTCCTTTGATCCAGGCTTGCACCGGCTGATGTTCGGGCAACGG
>JAJDUT010000036.1 GCA_022826515.1 Candidatus Latescibacterota bacterium | reverse complement strand
CTCCAACAGGTGCTTGCACTGTATGGCCAGCGCTGGGCTATCGAGACGACCTTTGCGTGTTTGAAATCGAGAGGATTTAACCTCGAAGATACCCATCTGATCCACCCGCAACGATTGCACCTGCTGTTGGGACTGCTGGCGTGGACCCTCCTATGGGCCCTACTGGTAGGACAGCAACTGCATCAAAGAAAACCGATCCCCATAAAAAAACATGGACGAAAAGCCATAAGCCTCTTTCGAAAAGGATTAGACCAACTCACACAGATCATACACCAAACACGAGACCAACCTAAACGCGCCCGACAATATCAACCCATGTTACTGTCGTGTACTTAGAGCTGTGACTATAGTCGGACTCACCGTCTTTGCCATTCTGGCGGCTGGCAGCATGGATACGGATGAAAAGAAAGAAAAGGAGAAGGAAAAAGAGAAGCAGGAGGTTTCTGTGGAAGCAAAGAAGCCTGCCGAGCCTGCTGCCGAGATCGTGGTCGATGACCCGGTCTATGAATTCTCAGACGCGATTACAGCAAGCGACCAAGAAAAACTGCGACAGGCCATTGCAAATTGGGTGGAATCCTACCGAAGTACAGCTCACTCTGATATGGCCGTGGCGAGGCTACGAGGGGAGCAGGCAGAAGTCGTCGTTCCCGTGTATTCGTTCGACATAATCCCAAGAACCCGTTTCGCGACAATAACGTCGAGTACGCTTGCTGACACCAAGTACTATCTGGATCTGAATATAGAGCAGCCTAGTACCGCCGATTTCGGTTCAATCAATATGACAGACCCTCCGGCCTACGAGGTAGCCCTCCTTCGCCTCTTGGAACGCGGGAAGCGTGTATGTGTCTCGATGAGTAACTGGGCTGGCATGACCAACTACCCGGAACTCGGTTATATGAGCTGTGGATTCACCGAGAAACACTTCTTCCTCTTGGCAAATCCTAGCGTAACGACTCAGGCAGACACGCCCGCCGAAGCTCGGCGTGTGCTACTGGAGCGTTAGGTGAGATGACATTGGAACCTTTTCACATAGGAACGCCGGGAGGCCGTAGAGTGTCCTAGCGGTTTGTATTGCGATATGACGACACAGTGACGAGATCGCTAATAAAGAAAGAGCGGACTCCATGACACGAGAAAAACGCGAACGCGAAATCGTGCAACTCAGGCGGGAGATCGCAGCCGATCCTCCGGCTGGATGTCTCAAGACTGCACTGGGGTACATAGTGATCGTCTTCGTGTTTGCCGTGATCGGAATAATCGCTATGGGCCTCACCACTTGGATCACCGACGACCTGGCCATTGGAGTGATCATCGGTGTGGCCCTCTGGATGATCCTTTATATCATCCTGCTCGTTGGCCTGTACAGGCAATGGGGAGAACGCCGTAATCGCAAGGCGCGGCTAGATCAATTACTGAGGGAAGAACGGGAAGATATAGAACGTACCAAGCACACCTATGGAAAGTGAGGAAGTATCGTGAAACAAGGATTTGTACTGCGTATTGCACCAAGTGGGATTCCTCGGGTGGAGGAGGCATTACAGAGCAACACTTTGATAATCGGATGGGCGGGAGCCGAAGGGCTTCTGAACGACGCGCTCGAATGGGACGAATTCCGGGAGATCGTCGGCGGAGATGTGGATTTGCGGAAAGCCGGCCGCGCGGCCGGCAACATGTGGCGCTTCGTTCGTGAGATGAAAATTGGCGATCTAGTTGTTGTTCCGTACGGACCGAAATTCTATGTAGGTAAAGTATCGGGACCGGCATTTTACGATGACACCAAGGTAGAAGAAGACACGGCGTATCGGCGACCTGTTGTTTGGTTGAACAACAAGCAATGCATTCCTAGGTCAACAGCAAAATCGGCCTTGTTGTCCCGAATGAAGGCGTATAACACATGTGTGGGGGCCACGGATCTGGTTGATCAGATCGAGGAATGCTTGGATATAGCGGGAAGAGGGGAAGAACCATCCTTTGAAAAGGACCTGCAAGATCGACTGGTGGGGGAAGTTCTGGACGAGTTACGCAGTGGCCGTATGGAGAATTTTGGTTTCGAACGGTTGGTTGAATCGGTGTTACATAGATTGGGCGCTGTCGAGACCAAAGTGGTTCCACGGCGCGAAGACAAGGGAATCGATATCTATGCGACATTTCTGGTAGCCGGGACGTTTCGACAGGTTGTCGGCATTCAGGCGAAGCACTTCCAGCCGAAACCGCCAATAGGTGCTAATGTGGTGCAAGAGTTGATCCGTGGTATAGAGGAAGGACAAGAAACAGTAACGCTCGGTATGATCGTCACGTCAGGCACTTTCAGTAATGACGCAGCTCCGAAGGCAAAAGCCTACGAAGAGGAAAACGGAATTCCAATCGCTTTGGTAGATGGCGAGCAATTCGCCAAGCTGATCGTCGAGCACGGTTTCAGGAAGAGATAGACATGGACTCGCTCTTGTACAATCGTGGAGAACATTGCTGGACCCTAAATATATCGGTTCGACTGTACTAAGCGGGGAGCCCAAGCATCTCATCGGTCGTCCGACGCTCTACCTCCCCCACTCCTCTTCCGGCACCTCCGAATAATCCTGCGGCTCGTACCCAATCGCCTTTTTCCCGTGCTCGACGTCGTAGAGCGGCCAGTTGCTACCCGACACCCCAAAGACGATTTCAAACCTCACGCCCGGATGAATCAGCGCCTGCTCAAAAACCCGCACGCAATCGCCGTGGCTGAGGTGATGCGGATGTTCGGGTTGGTCGCGCTTGAGGTTGAAATTGCCGATGCGCACGCAGACAAATTCCATGTCGTGCTGATGGGCAAAAGAGTGGGCCAGACCCTCGCCGAAAATCTTGCTGACCGTGTAGATACCCACCGGAGTGGTAGTCATATCGACCGTGCGGCGGATGTTGCGCGGATAGAGCGTTAAGACCCCAGCGCGGCTGGCATAGGCAACGCGCTTGACGCCGTTTTGGCGGGCGGCCTCAAAGACGTTGTACGTGCCGATGAAGTTGCTCTGCAGCATGGGATCCCACTCGTTGCCGCCGGGCAGGCCCCCAATGTGGGCAATGGCGTCCACACCGCGAGTAGCCTCTAGCATAGAGTCAAAGTCGGTGAGGTCAGAGACGACGGTATCCGTGAGATCGGGCATGGGCACGCGGTCGTGACCGCGCACCTCGTGGCGCTCCTTGAGGCCGCGGGCCACGTTAGAGCCGACGCTACCGGCCGCGCCAGTTACGAGTATGCGCATGATAGTTTCCTTTCGCTAAGAGGCATTTTTAACATTCCTCGTGCTGTTCAGAACGAGGGCAACCACAAGGATTGCCCCTACGCTCGGTGCAGGATGATAATCGGGGCCTCGGGTGGGCAGCCGAAGCGGAAGGGCAGCCAGTGCCCAACGCCGGCCGTGGTATAGAGCTGAGTGCCGCCCTTTTCGTAGTGTCCCCAGATATAGCGCTCGGGAAAAAACGGCTCAAAAAAGCTGCGCCCGGCCAAGCCTAGCTGAAAGCCATGCGTGTGACCGGCCAAAATCAAGTCGGTGCCGCCAAGGGGTGCAGCGTAGTCGAGGGCTTGCGAGCGGTGACTCAGCAACGCGGTAAAGGCATCGCTCGGCGACGCGCTTACGGCCCTTTCCACTGAGTTGCGGAGTTGCTCGTAGGACGCCGGGCTGCGCAGGAAACGCGGGTCGTCAACCCCGCCGAGGTAGAGCGTTGCCGCGCCCACAGACACCGCTAGCCCTTCGTTCACGAGCAAGGGAATCGCAGTCTGGTCAAAGTGCCGACGAATGCGGCGGATGCCGCGCTTGTACTCGTGATTGCCCAAGCAGGCGTAGGCCCCAAGCCGAGCCGGTACGCTTTCGAGCAGGCGCAGGGTCGCCAAGTAATCCGGATTGTGGTCGCATACATCGCCGGTAATTACGACCAAGTCCGGTGCGGCTTGGAGCGCGCGCGCGAGCAGGGCTTCGAGATCGGCGAGCTGGACGTACGGCCCAATGTGGATGTCGCTGAGGTGGAGGATCTTCAAGCCCTCTAAATCGGCGGGCAGGTCGGGATAGCGGAGCGGCACCACAGGCATCCGCGTGCGAGTGTAAGAGGTGTAGATGCCGTGGCTGACGCCCACCGCCCCAAGAGCGGGTACCACAGCGAGGCCGCGGCTAAGAAAGCGCCGCCGCTCAACCGAACTAGGCTCTTCCGTCCCCCCTTGTCGCAAGCGGTCATAGAGCAAAACGCCCAAGACGACCGGCGTCATCAGCAGGGCGGCGTAAAAAATAAACTCCATCACCCGCGCCTAGGACGCCTCGCGCTCACTGCCCAAACGCCACCACAGGCAGAAGATGACCACGAGAACCAGCAGCAACAGAATGCCAGCTTGCAACTGATAGGCTGGCGCAGACAGCGCGCCGAGGCTCTTGACCGCCGAGAGCACCGAGACAAACCCCAGTAACACGTAGGCAAGGAGGTTGTTCCGCAAGAGCAAGACGATTGCAGCGACGACGAAGCCGATACTAGTGACAAACGTCAACAACTCAAAGAGGAACTCGTCGAAGTGAACGGCGTTGCCGCCGGACATAATCAATCCCACCCCCAAGCCCGCCACGACTGCGTAGAGCCGCTTTTTTATTACGACGCGGCTATAGTAGAGCGCCAAGCCCGCGACAATCGGGACGAAGATAGCGTTTGTTACGCCGTCGGATAGGAAATTCCAAAAGGGCAAATACTGGTCCAATCCAGAGGGCAGGCCAAAGCCGGGGGTCGGGTCAGAGGCGATGAATCGGCTCTCTACGTAGCCGCGCAAGTGCTGCCACGCCTCGCTGGTGACGAGGA
>JAJDUT010000033.1 GCA_022826515.1 Candidatus Latescibacterota bacterium | reverse complement strand
ATCCCCATAAAAAAACATGGGCGAAAAGCCATAAGCCTCTTTCGACGAGGATTAGACCAACTCACACAGATCATTCACCAAACACGGGAACAACCTAAACGCGCCCGACAATATCAACCCATGTTACTGTCGTGTACTTAGCTCCTCCAGACAAGAGCCTTGCTCTGTTGAAATAAAAATATTCTACTCCATCCCTTTCTTCTACGCTCGCTTTAACTAGCAAAACGTTTTCCACCTTATCTTCGAAGCGTCTCTCGATCTTTTCCAATTCCCATACGGCAATTACACTTCCATCTGTGTGCCTTACTGAAACAAAAGTATCTTCAACTGATAAAAAGAGTCCAGCGCTGTTGGGTCTAAGTTCCATTGTGTAATACAAGCCAAGTCTACCGTTGCGATCTCTGCTACCGTATTTTCTTATAGCGTCTAATTGTTTCATCTTCCAGACATTTTTATTGAATGTAAACAGGGTTATCAGTCCTGTATGATTTTCTCTGTGCGCCTTGAGTTCAATTCTGCCTAAATCTGGAGCACTTATATTGTTCTCTTCAACCCCAAGTAGCGTCTCTAGAGTTTTTCCGATCCCCGTTGGTCCTTGCCGAAGAGTTTTTACATATCCTTTTTTTTAATGTCAGAGAGTTTTGTTCTAACATCTTCTAGATCCATTTCCATTGACATTTCTATCTTCATTTTCATTGCTCTTTATCCTTTACTGAAAACTACTATATATTCATGGGTCATGGTTCTTGATTTCTCTCCAATTTTATTAGAAGGAGAGTTTTTCGAGGGCATCACTTTGTTGAGTATGTCCCTGATAAATATTCCCTCAAAGCTTAATCCCATATTATCGAGAAAAGACGCGGTGATTTGATCCATAGATATTTTAAAGCCTTTTACCGTTCTGTTTCCAACTACAAAACAAACCCTTCCCTTCTTGTTTAGATTTTCTATTATGTTTCTTATAGCTTTATAATATCCATTAAAGAAGAACATTACTTCATTAGCCCGTTTAGGATCCACACTTTTTATTTTTTCAACTACCTCTGTCAGGAGCTTATAGTTGTTTAGATCGCCACTTAGTTGGCTTTCTTTCCCCAAACACTCCCTATCGATACTGTAACCGCTGTTACCCGCATGACCATTTAAGTTGTTTATCCATTCAGAACCAAAACTTGAGTATTGTCCATAAGCGACTGTCGTTCTACTATCGCCGTAAGGTGGTGAAGTGATAACCAGGTCATATTTTATTTTTGCAGGAATTTTGTTTTCTGAATTAGCGAATATTGGCCTGCTTTTTTTTCTTGGTATATCCGTATTCAGAAACACTTCTATCATTTCTTGAGTATGCGAAAAAAATCTCGTGAACACTTCATTTTTCGCTTTCGCTATTTTTTCTTTATTCAGTCTGTATCTTTTAAATTCTCCTTTTCTTGTTAAAGATTGGTCACGACAAATGAAAGCAAAGTTTGCCAGAAAGAAATCTTTACATTTGTAAGAGTTATTCTTTAAAACAAATCTTATCCTTCCAAGGTCGTCTATCACGCTTTTAGAATACCAATAATCCCTGTTTTTTATTTCAGGGATGTCTATTTTATCATCGTCGTTAAAGAGAGGACTTGCGTTTTGATAGACCGTTTTCTTCAGATTCTCAAACTCCCGAAGTAACTTCTCTTCCCGATATATTTGAGTTTTCGCTCTGGCAATCAAGAGGGCTAGTGGATTTATGTCAAAACCAATTGATTCGTGTCCATTGATTCCAGATTGGAGCAGCGTTACTCCGCTACCACAAAATGGGTCAAAAATCACATCCTCCTTCTCTGCATACGTATCGATAAGAAAGTCCACCAGCAATGGGTGCAACATAGCAGGATAAGGATGTACCCGATGCCTTCCTCTTAGAAGCTGTTCCCCATAAAAAGAAAGCTCCTTTTGCTCAGTCTTCGTATATGCTGTGTACATATCTAAGGCCCCAAGCCTACTGTTAGTCGCTTTTGGCTCATTTTCTGACTCTTGACCTCCTTAGGAGGAAATTTATCTAACCGATAGAACAAGGGCAAGATTCTCCTTGTTCAGTGTAGGAATCGGAAGCTCTCCGGCTGAGAATCTTCCATGCTAAGCACTTCCATCAGGTCGTCGGGAATCACCCAACAGCAGCTTGTTCTTTAGACTGGACTTAGGATTGAGTTAGACGTATATTTCAATAGTGCTACCCTCCAATAGCACTTATTTCTATAAATAAGAGGGCCGCGAATTAACCGCTCTTCGCGGCCCTCTTATTTGCGTATCCCTTAAAAATTAAGCCCTGAACTCATAATTCCGTGTTTGAAACTATAGTGAAAACCATCGGTGTTGAGATTGCCGATACTGGTTTCATCTCGGTATCTCTACGTCGTATTCTGGTGCTGGACAACTTAGGATTCAAACTCGCTCCTTCCGTTATCAAGGCAGGCTCAGCGCCACCAATTCGGCCGGCTGGTCGGCTCCGCCGGTGGGGATGGCAATGTATTGCTTGCCGCCAGCCATATAGGTGATGGGTTGGCCCGAGGCGTTGCGCGGCAGCTCGACTTTGCCCCTCAGCGCACCGTCGTCTGGGTCAAAGGCCCAGAGATAGGGCGCATTGGGATTGGTTTTGACCTCGACGGCGTTACCTCGGGGCGAGTTGTTGACCACGTCCCACTGCGCCTGCGTCGCGGCGAAGAGCAAACTCTCGGTGATGATGGGGAAGTTGCGCTGTGCCCAGCCCAAGGGCGGCAAGTCGAGATGAGCAAGGCTGGGGTGATCGCGCGGCCCGTCGCCCACGGGGACTTGCCAGCGGTGTTCGCCGGTATTGAGGTCAATGGCGGTGATCCGACCGTAGGGCGGTTTGAGCAAGGGCAGGCCGCGCGGCCCGTCGGGACCGAATTCTACCCCGCCGGTATAGCGGAAGGGAGCGTTGGGGTCGGTGGCTTTGGTCAGGGTCAGCACGGCTGGGAACGTATAGGAAGGAATGTAGATTATACCTTGGTGGGGATCGACGGCAGCACCGGCCCAACTCGCTCCGCCGATAATGCCGGGAACGAGGATCGTCCCCTTCTTATCCATGCTCTCCATGGTCTGCGCTATGTAGAGCGGGCCGTAGCTGTAGTCGTCGGCGATGGTCTTGGCCATCTGGTGCAGAGTCGGCGTAAAGTCGATCAGGTCGTCCTCAGTCAGGCCCTGGCGCTCGAAAGCAGCCGGCTTGCTGGGAATGGGTTGGGTGGGCGAGGACTTTTCGCCGGGAATGTCGGATTGCGGTACGGGTTTTTCCTCGATAGGCCAGATTGGCTCGCCCGTTCGGCGGTCGAAGACGAAGCAAAAGCCTTGCTTGGTAACTTGGGCCACGGCCTTGATTTCTCGGCCTCCGACGTTGATATCGACGAGGTTGGGCGCAGCCGGCAGATCGTAGTCCCACATCCCGTGATGGGTGATCTGAAAATGCCAGACGCGCTCGCCCGTAGCGGCATTTAGGCAGACGAGGCTTTCGGCGAAGAGGTTATCGCCGGGACGGTGCCCGCCGTAATAGTCGTTAGTCGGGGTGCTGACCGGCAAATAGACATAACCCAATTCGGGATCGGCACTCATTAGAGTCCAGACGTTGGTGTTGCCGGTGTTTTTCCACGAGCCGTCTTCCCAGGTCTCGTTGCCAAAGGCACCTGTCCTGTGGGATGGTTTCAAAGACCCACTTCTGGGCACCGGTGCGCACGTCGAAGCCGCGCACATCGCCTGGGGGCATGGTCTCGTCCGGCGGACGACCAACGGCAAAGGCGTCGAGGACCACGGCACCGACGATGGCGACGTCGCCGCAGATGACTGGCGGCGAGGTGACCGCGTAGAGTTCGCGTTCGATTGGTCGGCGCAAGCCCTTGGTCAAATCCACGCGACCACCGGTGCCAAAGCTCTGGATGGGTTGGCCGGTATCGGCGTTGAGAGCGATGAGATAGGCGTCGCCGGTGCCAAAGATAATGCGACGGTCGTCGCCATCTTCCCAGTAGGAGACCCCGCGATGGACTAGGCCGACGTTGGCTGGCGTCCCCGATCTCCAGGTGCCTGGGTCGTAGGTCCAGATCGTTTTACCACTCGTAGCGTCGAGGGAGACGACTAGGTTGAGCGAGGTGCTAACGTAGAGTCTGTCGCCGACTTGGAGCGGCGTGCCCTCAAAGACCATGGTCCAGATTTCTGGATGGGCGTCGAGAATGGGCTGGTCGGCCGAGGCCCAAGTCCAAGCGATTTCTAGCTGGGCGAAATTGGTGGCGTCGATTTGGTCAAGCGGGGCGTATTTGGTGCTGGCCGCAGTCGCGCCGTACGAGCGCCACTCGCCGGTGGAATCGGCCAGCAACGGCGAAGCGAACAGCGCGAGGGCAAGGAGCAGAGTCATGGCGTATCTCCTCGTGGATGCGATATAGCGATAGTATAGAACTTTATAGGCGAGGGCCGCCAGAGGTTTGTCTCGCCTAAAGGCGCGGTGAAGCAGACCGTTTCTTAGCATTGAGGGTAGAGGTCGTCCTCTAAGCCAAAGAATAGTCCCCCTCGAATATCCGGCGCATTGCAGGGGTAAGTCGGCCTGTCGTCTCCACGCGCTCGGCCCAGTGGATGGGCGTCCCTTCGTTCCACTTGGCCGGGCTAGCTTTGGGGTCGGGCGTCCGGTAGGCCATCAGCAATCCCCAGCGCGTGGGCGCATCCAAGTCGCGGTGGCCGACGTGATGCGGCATGTGGTGGACGAAGGAGACCATGCTGCCCGGCGGCAGCGACAAGCGCTCAATTCGCAATGGTTCGCCGGTAAAGGCGTGGATTTTGCCTGCTATCCAGTTGGTCTGCATTTCGTCGTCGTATTCGGTCCGCGTAGAATTCCACCGATAGGGAATGCGATAGAGGTGAGAACCGGGGATAACAGCCAACTCACCACCCCCATCGCCAATCCCCATTCCTTCGGGATAGCACAGGGTGCGGACGCATTGCTGCGCTAGGAATTGAGTAGTTAGTGCGTGGCCGTCGCCGATTTCGCTTTCGACCTCGTACTGGCCTTGGCGATACGGATGCGCGTGCCAGCGCCGCCCTCTCGATCCCGCCGGCCGATTGAGCATCAAGCAGTGGTCGAGCAGGAAGCGCTCGCCGAGGAGCGAACCGAAGAGTTCCATCATCTGCGGATGACTGGTGGTGACGTCGAGGATAAAATCGTCGTACGCGAGCGGGAAGTATTCGGGCATCATCCCCTGCCACTCGAATTCCGCAGCAACCGACGCGAGACCCGTTCCGAAAAGCCCGTGTTCGTACATATAGGCGCGGAGTTCCGACGACATAAAGCGCATCTGCTCTGATCCGCCGCAACAGGCGGCTAGGAACTCAGGAGTGGTCTGCTCTGGTGTCGGTTCGGGCAACCCACGGCTTGCGTAGTCAATGGCGGCCCAGTCGGTACCTACTACAATGGCGTCGTTCATCTGTTGCAGCTTTTGCAGGCTGGCCGTCCAGCGCTGTTGTCCGGCGTCGGTCAGGATGCCCTCCCAGATCCAGTAGCCTTCCCGTTCAAAAAAGGTGCGGTCAAAGGCGGCTAGGACTTCGGGGCGCAAGAGGTCGTGCGGGCGACCGGCTGGAGTGGGATCTTGGGATGCTTTCATAGAGAGACTTGGGCAGTTGAAAACCCCGCGCCGTTTCGACGCGGGGTTCTCTATTCCAGTTCAGCGGATGGCGAGTGGCCGCCCCGGCGATCCCGTGCCGCCTTTGAAGCGGGTCGGCGTGAATATAAAAAGGAACTCGTACACCTCGTCGGCCAACACTTCTTCAAAGACCATGTTCTCCAAGTTGAAGATGCCGTTTTTGGTGATGAGTTCCTGGTGGACCGGGAAGACCAATTTGGGGTCGGGACCGGGCACGACTTCAGTGGTCCACTGGTCCGAGCCGATCATCGAGGGTTTCATGGAGATGATCCACTCGCTTGCCTCCATGCCGATGCCGGGCGGGTTGGTGTTGTAGGTTTCCGGGTCCTTCCACAGCTTGGACCAGCCGTAGTTGAAGAGCAGGGCGTCGCCCTCTTGAATACTGCTTTCGGCGATCCCCTGCCTTGCGAGCGCACCGCGGATATCGGCGACGGTGACCTCGTAGCTGTGGTCGAGGTGTTCGACGCCCTTGTAGCCGGCAATGTCGATGAGCACGCCGCGGGTGATGAAGGGACGCACGTGTTCGATGCCCAGTTTGGTCACCCCATAAGGAGTGGCCATCTCGTCGGCGGTAAAACCATTGTAGAACACGTCTTGGATCGAGCCGTCGGCCATCTCCAGGCGCGTGCCAATGTGGGCTAGCCCGTCGAACTGGGTGCCGACTTGGCCGATCTCGGCGCAGAGGAACTCGTCGAAATACATGAGCATGTTGTTCTCACCGAAGGGGCCGCCGGTGGGCGAGCCGGGGATGAACATCGCATACGTGCGCTCGCCAAACAGCGGCATGTCGCGCTCGTATATCTGGCCTAACTCGTACATCTTGCCGGTCTTGACTAGCTGGACGGCCTTGAGAATGATTTCAGCGGTAATGCGGTTGGATGCGCCGGCTTGGTCGTCGGCTCCCCACTGCGAGGGCCACCACGGCCCTTGTTCGCGGGTCTGGGAAAAGCACGGCAGGGACAAGGCGAGCACGAGGATCGCCGAAGTGAGCGATTTCATGAGTTTCTCCTTGGTAAATGGGTCGCGGAAATGCACCGCGATGGTATAAGGAAATTGCGTCCCTGAATCAAGCAGGGAGCACGCCGGTTCCCTCCATCTTCAGATGAGCTTGACCACAACTAGAATTACAATGGCGATCACCAAGACAGTGGGCACTTCGTTGAGAATGCGAAAAAACCGCTCGCTCTTTTGGTTTTCGCCGCGTTCAAACGCCTTGCGGTAGGAGGAGAGCATGCCGTGGAGGGCCGCCATGACGAGCACTAGCACCAATTTTATGTGCATCCAATAGCCGGTTCCGGGCGCGCCGGCACCCGTGGCGAGGATGAGCAGGATGCCGGTAATAAAAGAAACGATCATCGCCGGATTCATAATGATCCGCAGCAGCTTGCGCTCCATGACCTTGAACGTCTCGTCGGCTTCGGACCCAAGGGTAACTTGGCAGTGATAGACATAGAGGCGCGGCAGATAAAACATGCCGACCATCCAAGCGATGACGAAGATGACGTGGATGGCTTTGAGCCACAGGTAGTACTCGCTTGCAAATGCACTCATAGGAAGGAACTCCTCTACGCGGAGACGGGCTAGGTGCGCGCCGTTGCCAACGCCGCTTGGTGGAGGGCGTTGATCGTTTCGGCGTCTAGGTCAATGTCGATGTTGGGAATGGACTTGGACCGACCGATAAAGAGCGTCGCGTAAAACGCGCAAGCCGCTAGGTAGGACCCGGCAAGGTTGGGATGGCTTTGGTCTTTGTCGTGGAGGGTGATGTCGGGATGGGACTCTAAGCAATCGCGCCAAGCTAGACCCACGGGCACGACGGTCGCGCCGATTTCGCGCCCCACTTCGGTGTAGGTCTCGCTCAAAGCGGCTTGGGTCTCGGGAGCATTTTTCCGCGCCCAGGTCATATAGAGCACCGTCTGCGCCTGTGCCGCTTTAATTACGGCGTCGAACTCGCGGATGTTTTCTCCGGTGCGCTTGGGATTTTTGACCGGCAGGGTGCTTTGCTCCTGTAACACGACGTAATCCCAGCCGGACGCCTGCAAGTGCTCGTGTGCCTCGCCTTTGTTCAAGTGCATCCTGAGCGAGGCCCCGCCGGCGCTGATGAGTTCGCATTCCAACTCGCCCTTGCCGCCGGCGTGGACGAGTTGGGCGAGGAGGCCGGGCAGATCGTTGCGCGCGGTGAAGCTGTTGCCTATGAAAAGGACGCGGGTGATATTGGCCATAGTCAGTCTTCTGTTTGGGTTGAGGTGCGTCCTGCTCAACATAAACACCGCTTCGCCTCGCGCCAAGTTGCTAGCCCAATGGTCTGGTATTCGACGCGCAGGACCTCAATATCGGGGATTTTAATATGGGAGAACTTCAGATGGGACAAACTCAGTACGAGCGAGATGGATATTGCATCGCAGATGAACAAATCGCGCCGGACGATGTGTTGGAAAAGGCGTTGCAGGGGATGGTGGCGGTGCGCGATGGGAAGTTTGATATGGGGATGCCGCCGACCGAGCATCCCGGGTACGATCCAGACGTGTTGTGCAAGATCAACAATCCGCATCGGTCGGATACGGGACTCTACGGACTGGTGACCTGTCCAGAAGTGGGACGCAAGGTCGCCGAGATCACGGGTGCCCAGCGGGTGCAGGTGTGGGCGAGTCAGTTGCTGATCAAGCCGCCGGGGTCCGCGGCCGCAGGGCACGTCGGCTGGCACCAAGACCGGCAGTACTGGCGCATGTGGCAGCAGGACGAAGGGCTTTTTACGGCGTGGATCGCGCTGTGCGATGTGGAGGAGGAGTTGGGACCAATGCGCTTTGTGCGCGGGTCGCACCGTTGGGGCTTTTTAGATCAAGGCAATTTCTTCGACAAGGATCAGCACAAGCTGCGAGAGGACATCGCAGTGCCGACGGACGAGACGTGGGAGGAAGTGTCGGCGCTGATGCCCTTGGGCGGGCTTAGCGTCCACCACTGCCTGACCTACCACGGCTCCAACGCCAATGTCTCGGATGCGGCGCGCTGGAGCTTGGCCGTGCATTTGCGCGACGAACGAGCCGTGCCAGTGCCCGGTGACCAAGGCTACTACACCGCGCATTTGGACGATCCCCAGATTTGCCCGGTGATGTACGAATCCTAGCGCCGTTACTCAGGTGCAGATGCACCGAACGACGCGGCAAAAGCCCGCGACTTGGGATTGAGCACTGAGTAGAAGGCACGGACCTCCGGGTCGGGATGGTCGCGCCAGAGCCAACCGGCGGATCAGCGCACGAACCAGCGAATTGGATGTCGTCGGTTCCCATCGGCAAAGGCGAGCGAATAGGGATCGCACTGCCGATAGACGACCGCCCCGTCGGTGCGCAGCACCAGCCAGCCAAAGTCCCAGCCCTTGCTTTGATAGCGCATGGGGATACTAGATCGGATGCGAATGACTGGATGCGACCCGGCAATGAAGAGTTCCTGCTCGACATAGTAATAGCCCGAGCCGGTTTCGACGAATACCTCGTGGATTAGATCATCCGCTTCTCCGGGTAGGTCCGCGCACAAACCGCCAATGCCGACCTTGATGGCCGCGCCGTCGCCAAAGGCGGTGGCAAGGGCGTCGATAGAGCCGGAGAGGACGCGACCGTGGGCGTCGTGGTGCAAGACTTCCTCCCAAGTGTCGGCGACGTAAAACTTATAAATGTCAAAGTCGTAAATGAAGTTGTGGCTCGGGGCGTTGGTCGCTGGGTCGTGGCTGTCGAGCAAGTGGTACTTCGGCATGGGGTGCGATCCCCCCTCGGGGGCGGGCACGGTCTTTTGCCCGTCGAGGTGGGGACGGCCAATAGCTTGATGGCCATCCTGATTGTAGAGGAAAAACGACATCGAGGGCCGCGGCCCAAATCCGTCGGGCAAGGACACGGGCTGGCGCAGGCTCATCAGGCCGGCGGCCCAACGGTCGTCGACGAGATACGTCACGGCAAACTCGGCCACCTCGCGCACCTTCTCGTCGCTGGGGGAGCGCACGTCGATGTGCTCGTTGTGGCGAAATTCAGTGTAGATGCGCAGATCTGCACCACGTCGTATGGCGCGGACTAAGGCGTCTTGGCTGCCAGCGACGACCTGGCGCGACGAATCTAGCACTAAGGGACAGGTCCAGGAGTGCATAGCGCTATCCCGTGCCGTCGGTGATGAAATTGTTGCCAATGAAAGGAGCGCGGGTGATATTGGCCATAGTCAGTCCTCAATGGGGTTGCGGTGCATCTTGCTCAACATATACACCGCTTCTCCCCGCGCCAAGTTGGAAATTGGCCTTGCATACCGTACCCGCTCAGGGCATTTTGTCGATAAAGGCTTCCTGTAACCAATCTTCCAACCATCCATCCCAGGGAGAACAGCCATGATCGAACACGCCAACACCTCGCGCTCAATCACCGCAGAAACGGTGGAAATGTCCGCCGATGAGAAGTACCTCTTCGACCTGCTCGGATTTTTGATCGTGCGGGACGTGCTCAGCGAGGAACACCTGAAGCTGGCTAACGACGCCATCGACTCAATGGAACTCACACCAAGCCCAGAGTATTTTGGCAATTCCGTTGCTTTGAAAGGTGAAAACACCTCGACGCGCCTCGGCAACAGCGAGGGCCTATTGGAATTGCCGCGGCCGTTGTGCGAGCCTTTCAGAGAAATGCTGGCGCATCCCAAAACCATCCCGCACCTCAACACAATCCTCGGGGAAGGCTGGCGACTCGACCACGGTCCGGGTCTGATCGCAATGGACAAGGGATGTTCCGGCGGCATGCTGCACGGCAACTTCGACAACGCACCCTATTTCTACCGCGAGGGTAAAATTTTCACCGGCCTCTGCGTCATCGAATACCTGCTCGCCGATGAAGGGCCGGGCGACGGCGGCATCAGCGTCATTGCCGGCAGCCACAAGGCTAACGTGACCTGCCCGGCCAAGATGCTCCGATGGGAACAGTACCAGGAATACGTGACCGAGATAAACGCCAAAGCGGGCGACGCCGTCATCTTCAGCGAGGCATGCACCCACGGCACTCTCCCGTGGAATGCCGACCACCAGCGCCGCGCCATTCTCTACAAGTACAACACCGGTCACATGGCATGGGGCGGCGGCGGCGTGCGCGGCCGGCGTCCGTCTTACTGGGACGAGCTCACCGCTCCCCAGCAGGCAGCCTTGCTCTTGCCCTCACACCATTCTCGCAGACCCAAGCCGAGCAACGGCTACGCAGGACTCGCCGAGGTGGCCGATTCGGTGTGAGGAGACGAAGAAGCGGTCTCAAAACGTCGCCCGACGACCAGGTATCCGCAGATGAACGCAGATGTAAAATGACGTTGGGCGGAGCGTACTGAATTTTGAGACGGCTGCTAAGGCAGGGCCTCAAAGAGGCGATCTATATCCTCGTGGTTGTTGTACACCGAGGGTGAGAGGCGCATCTTGTTGCCGAAACGCATCGCTATATGAACATT
This sequence comes from Candidatus Latescibacterota bacterium, assembly GCA_022826515.1. The sequence goes on along the minus strand of JAJDUT010000033.1, from coordinate 3,255 downwards.
GGCACTCCTGCAACTAGCCAAGGCGGCTTCGGGGTGTGGCGCTACGAAGGCGAGTATGGGGCTTTCGTTTCCCTGCGGCGTGATCGATTTGTACCCCCGCTTTGGCAGCTCTTCCTGCAGGCGATCGGTCAGGTCTCTCGCGTGGTTGCGGATTCTGTCGACTTCGAGGCGCAGGATGTACTGCAGGCTCTCTTGGGCGCACACGACTCCTTCGTACGAGGGGTAACTGACCTCGTAGGCACCGACTCCAGTCGGGGATGAAAACGAGATATCCTCACTGGCCGAATCAGGCTCTTCCACCCAAGGGGGATAGTTTAGTCTCACACCACCCGTGGGTTGAGATGGTTTGAGCACGTCGAGCTGCAAATCAGAGCGAACGTACAGAAACCCGAACCCCTTGACGCCCATCAGCCACTTGAACGTCGAACAAGCTGCAAAGTCGATGCCCATCGCCTTGACGTCGATCGGAACGCCGCCCGCGGCCTGCATGATGTCGACATACAGATACGCGCCGTTGTCGTGCGCCAGCTTGCTTAGCGTCGCGACATCTGCGACATACCCATTGACGTTTGACACCAAGGCCACCGAGATCAGCCGGGTGTTGCCGTCAACTGCGTCTGCTATGGCGTCCATGTCGATTTGCCAGTTGCGGTTCTTGACGATCCGCACATCGAGACCTTGCTGCTCGCGAAACTTGTAGTTGGATATGCAGGGGCTGAAATTCAGGTCCGACATCACCACATTGCCGCCCGTTAGGTGATCCCGCAAGCCGTTGAGAATATTGCTCTCCGATTCCACCGTGCTGCGCGCAAAGGCGATTTCGCCGGGGTCGGCGTTGATGAGCTGGGCAAATAGGGCCTTGGCCTGATCTCGCGGTGGTGCCCAAGCCGGCCACCACGGCTCCCCCACCTCGTTGGCGACCCAATCGACGTACCGGTGCAGGGCTGCGGCCGAGTGTACACTGATCGGATGCGACGAGGCGTTGTCGAAGTGCGCCATGGTCCGCGCGCGCGGGAAGTCTTCGCGCACTCTCTCGAAAATATCTGTCATATCTGGTTATCCTCGGTATGAAGTTGGAAGAGCGCTCTGTCCACGCCTCGTCCTTGACATTCGGTGTTTTGGTCTTCCTACGATGCCGTTGGGCCGGAAGCGATGTGTTCATCGGCATTCTTCATCGTTAAGAGGCGCTCTTGCCCAAGGTACTACACATCGATCCGACGACCACTAGTATGGTTCCTCTGACGGCGGGTTTGTTGAGGGGTTCCATGAGGACTAGGTTGGGGTCAAAGAGGGCAAGTAGGCCCATCACGGCCATAGGTCAACGAGACTAGTTCACAGGGGCGCGTTCTCTGCTGGCGCTGGCTCGACAACCTCCGTTCGCGCTGCCACTTGTGCGACCGCTCCGGCCCCCGCGGGATTGGCCGCCCGCACGGCAAACGCATACTCTACGCCGTTTGCCAGCCCTTCGACCCTATGACTCCGCGCCGCCGCGCCGCCCGCCATCGGCTCCCACTCAGACCACGCACCCCACACCGGACGACCGCGCCATTCATAGCGCGTCAGCACCGGCCCCTCGCTTGCTGCCGCCGACCATTCCAACGCCACCCAGCCATCGCCCGCTACCGCCTGCAACCGATCCGGCGCAAACAGGCGACCCGGCGTAGCCAAGCCCCACACCGCACCGCTGGCTCCCTCCGCGTTGATCGCCCGCACCGCCACCGCATACGTATGCCCATGCTGCAGCCCGCCGACGGAAAACGAAGCAGACGCTCCCGTAGCCAACTCTTGGGCTGACGGTTCGACCGGAGCCTCAGCCGAGCCGTCGAAGCCCGCCCCCGTCGGCATAGCTATCCCCGCCGACGTCCAATCCAACAGCCGCTCGTCCCCTTCGTAGAGTTGGTATTCATAGCCGAGCAGCGCCGACCCGTTAGATACGGGCTGGTCCACCGAAACGTGTAGCCGACCCGACGTCGCCAGCGCCGACCACGCGCCAGCATACACCGATACCTCCGGGGCATCCGGCACTGGCGCTAAATCCGACTTTGGGGTGCGCGTACTCGCGTTGAACACGTCGCGCAGGTGATGGACCACCCCGCGCACCGCCCAACTCACAACGCCTTTGTAGAAGTCGATCACTGCCCACACCATCCGCCCCACATACTCGGCTTGGGTGGTGGAGCGCATTTGTTCGGGCTGGGCGATCTCGGGCATCGGACTGGCATCGGCTACATCAACCACTTGTACGCGCACCGGATAGGAGGTCGCCAAGGCAGGTTGGGCGGACGCGGTGGCGACTACGGTCACTTGATAGTCGTTGTCGGTGGGTGGGACATCGGCGGGTTGTTCGTAGTCGGGGATAGCCCGAAATAACAGCGTCATCGTCTGGTGTTCCATATCAGTCGTGTAGGTAAATGCTCCGGCATCGCGTCCGGTCAGCGACCATATACATATAATGGAATTGCCTTGAGCATGGCGGGCGGTGTAGGTGGCGACTGGCTCGGAGCTGTTTTCGGCAAACGAGACGCTCTCAAGGCCGACGATCCTTGGCAGGTTATTCATGGCCGGGTCGTCGGCTGCGAGTGCGGCTCCGGCGGTGAGCAAGCCGAGCAGCACCCGCCAGAGCAAGCCCCTTTTCTTCCTTTTCATGGTTGGTCTTCCTTGTGGTAGGGGCTGGCCTTCGACGTGGAAGGCCAGCCCCGGGGGGTTACGTGAATGTCGGACGTTTAGTTGGTAGCGAGCAGGAGTCGGTGTCGCCAGCCGTATCGCGCCCCGTCCATAGGCTTAGGGCGCTCGGCGATCCACGGACCGTCGAGGACGTGCCCGAATTCAGGCGAGTGCCGTGGGGCCATCGCCAGCCGCCTCTTCACATGGATGGTCAGGCTTTCAGCATTGGCCCCGATGGTGGTGGCTGGAAAAGTCGTGCCCGAGTTGTTCCACCGATAGGTCGTCTGTCTCGCGGTGTAGGTGGCGACGACGGTCGCGCTGCCCCAACTAGACCACGATTCGCCCGCTGGTCGGCTGCGGCTGATTTGCCATTCGTAGCGGGCATGCGGGTTGGCCGTCCGCCGCGACGACGACCAGCCCGACGGCACCCCACTGGCCGACGCACTAAACGCAGGAGCCGACGTGCCGGATGTGTGCAGGCGGAAGGCCGTCTGACGCTCGGTGTACCTAGACACAACGGTGGCGCTGCCCCAACTAGACCACGATCCATCCGCTGGTCTGGTGCGGCTGATTTGCCATTCGTAGCGGGCA
>JAJDUT010000120.1 GCA_022826515.1 Candidatus Latescibacterota bacterium | reverse complement strand
ATCCCCATAAAAAAACATGGGCGAAAAGCCATAAGCCTCTTTCGACGAGGATTAGACCAACTCACACAGATCATTCACCAAACACGGGAACAACCTAAACGCGCCCGACAATATCAACCCATGTTACTGTCGTGTACTTAGGTATTGGGCTACAGAAACCCCACCGAGATAGCGTTCCTCCAGTTCCGCTAGAAATGTGGCCGGGAAGATTCCACGAATGCCACCCCCATCAATCGCAAGAATGCGAAATTCCCGATCTTCTGGCCAAGGAAGTTGGACGCGGCGATGCTTGAGCGCACCTGATGATCGTTTCGGAGGTACTTCCTCATTTCTATCAAACATTGCGGTATCTACCCGCTTGTTGGATGACGGCCACCACCCGTCCATTCACCTGTTGCAAGCCAGCCCTCATAGCAAGCCAGCCAATCAATCGTCCAAGGGACGATGGTATGGGCGATTGATTTCCGAGGATGCCATTCCCGAGTGGCCGGGTCATAGAGACATAGAAAGGGCCGTTCAGGACAATTCCGGTTCTGGTAGTGATGTGGGATGGGCTCTTCCGGCTTTTCGGTTCGTCGGCGCAAAGGCGGGTCAATCACGGTCACGTATGGAAACAGTGAGCGTTCGACACTGCCTTTTTTGCGTTCTCGGTAGAAGGCTATCTGCACCGTGTATATTTGGCTCAGGGGTTGAAGCCGTCCTTCCCATCGCACCAAGCGACCCGTCCGGTTGATCTCCCGGAAATCTGGCCACCTTTGCCGCACGAGTTCGACTTGCTTCCAGATTGTGAGGCTCACTGTCCGTACCTATTAATCGCCAAAGAAGGTATGCTTTGGCGTTGATACCGCACCCGATGGAGTGGTCACGCTTGTCCCCGCCGCTGTTGTCGGAAAAACGAGACTGCCAGTACCCGGACGGTGCTGGCTTTGCCCACTAAGCATACCATCGCCCATGCGTCTGACGAAAAACTCGACCACATCTATCGTCGGCGCTTCTCCGAACAACTCCATCATAATTTTCTTTATCTCTTCAAGATCACATCCAGAGACCAGCCTCTCGACCTGCATAACGAGATTTTCAAGGTCGCGGATAAAAATCGCTTGGTCTTGCAGCGATTCCGGCCAGCGATCAGTCAGAACATCCTGTTCACAAACGGGGTTAGCGACGTGAATGAGGCACCTCGCGTCGTGCCAACGCCGGAACTCGGACAGCATGTGCCGTGCCTGAAACAGCAATTCCTCGGACAGCCGGTCCGTATGATTGGCAGCATCGGCCACCAACTTCGCAATCAGGATCGACGGTGGCCGTCGCCCAGACCGCGTATCGTATTGCACATTGCGCCAGCGCTTCAGGAGTTGGAGTACGACCACCGCCTTCGACTTTCGGAATGGCGGTTCCTGCGGAGGAACGGGTTCACTATCCGCTGCCTCCACCAACATCAGTTGCTCATATTCGGTCGCACGTTTCTCAAAGATATCTGCGAAATCTTGATCAGGCGGCGTATTGGCTTTAAACCACTCGGCAAAGCCGTAGGGGTTGGCGATGAGTCTATAGCTCTTCTCCTGGGGGGCTTCTGGCCGGTCATGGAAGAGCCAGCTCTCGCGCTCTGGAGTGTCCAATCGACGAATGACTGGCGTAACGTCGATGTGCATATCGTCGCTGTAATCAACGGTAACACAACGGGTCCTCCGCTTTGTCATCCGATAGTACCGAGACCCCGGCTCTCCCCTGATCGCCTTGAATAGCAGGTCCAAAGGCTCGTGAGGCAATACGTCCTTTGGCAGACCAAGCTGAGCTACCAAATCGATGTCGAACTCGTCCGTCTTAAGTTTTGACGCAATGGTCGCGCCAATGGCCATGGACCCTTGCGGATAGAAAAGTTGGACAAGATCCTTGAGCGGGCTGCCGTCGCGCTCAATCCAATCGTTGATCGTCTGATACCTGTCAACGGCCTTATTGTAGTCCGTCCGGCTGAGTTGGATATGGATCACCACGTCAGCCAGTAGAATATCGGTCGTTTCGGTCAGTTGAGGTGGAATCGTCTTGGAATTCATTATAGTACTCCTCGTGCTTATGCCGTCGACACAGAAGACATCGCCATCTTCGACGGTCGTAATTTATATATTGTGGGATGATCGATCTTTTTGTAAATTGCAATAACGGCATCTACATAGGAGCCGCTAAGGCGAACGCAGAAATTCTGTTCCATGATTTTTCCTCTGCTTAGAAAATGCTGCTGTGATGGTCATCGTCATATTTAGTAGCGTCGCATGACAAAATTCAACTCTACCTATTTACAATATGTATAATTTATCCTTTTTTTGTAAACTATCAAGGGGAGAATTCCGTCCATGCTAGGACAAAGACTCAAGCTCGCTCGCTCTGCCGCCGGCCTGTCCCTTCGCGGCTTAGAGGAACGCATTGGAAATCGCGTAACCGCGCAGGCGATCGGCAAGTACGAGCGCGATGAATCCATGCCAAGCTCAGGTGTCCTCATTGCGCTGGCCGATGCCCTGTCAGTCTCCGTGGACTACTTGGCCGGGGACCAAGAGATGGCGCTGGAGGGCGTCGAGTTTCGCAAGAAGAGTCTCACAAGCAAGCGCGAGGAGATGCAGGTCGAAGCCAAAGTCCTGCACTTGCTGGAACGCTACCTGATGATCGAGGAGTTTCTCGGCTTGCCAAGCCTCGACTGGGATAAGCCCCGCGAAGCTCCCTACCCCGTCGTCAACGATCCTTCGGAAGCTGACCGCGCTGCCTATAGTCTTCGCCGGCACTGGGGTTTGGGGCTCGACCCTATTCCCAATCTAGTCGAACTGCTGGAAGAGCGCGGCATCAAGGTGCTCTCTTGTGCCCTTGACAATATCGACGGCCTCATGGCGCGAGTGCGCCGCGCCGGCAAGAGCACAGTGCCCGTCCTAGTCGTCAATGACAGCCACTGGGGAGAGAGACAGCGTCTCACAATGGCTCATGAGTTGGGGCATATGGTCTTGGAGGTTGGCGCAAAGGTAGATAACGAGCAGGCTGCCTTCCGTTTCGCCGGGGCGTTTCTCATGCCTGCTGAGATGCTATGGGCTGCCATAGGCAAGCACCGCACGTCCATCGGATGGAGCGAACTTTTTGCCCTCAAGGAACTGTTCGGGGTAAGCGTTCAGGCGCTGACCTATCGATGCAAGGACCTCGGTATCTTCGGCCCAACCCTATTCCGGCGACTATTTAACGAATTTTCCCGTTTGGGCTGGCGCAGGCCGCCTTATAAAGAGCCTTACGCCATGCAGGGCGAGGTCCCCCGGCGTTTCGAGCGCCTGTGCTTCCGCGCCTTGGCCGAGGACGCGATATCCGAGGCCAAGGCCGCCGAGCTACTGGAAACCTCGGTCCACAAGTTGAACCAGCGCATGGAAGAGCCCCTAGAGTATGATGAAGCCAATGAAGGTGCTGGTCTCCGACACGTCCATCCTGATTGATCTTGAGCGCGGTTCGTTGCTGGAAATTTGCTTCCGCCTCCCGTTCCAATTTGCCGTCCCGGACCTTTTGTACGAACGAGAACTAAAAAACCACGGGGGTGATAATCTGCTCAGGCTCGGCCTACGAATCGAAGAACTGGATAGCACCGGCGTCGCTTGTGCCCTTCGCTACCGGCGCAAACAACCGTTGATTTCGCTACCGGATAGCTTCGCTCTCGCCCTTGCGGCAAGGAATACTTGGACCTTACTCACAGGCGATGGTGCGCTACGCGGGTTAGCCAATGAAGAGCGCGTCGATTGTCACGGCGTTTTGTGGCTGCTAGACCAGATGTTCGAGGTTTCCGCTGCCAGCGCAAATGGGTCTTGCAGCAATCAGCGCTCACCCTCGGTGCAGGCTGCCCAAGGCAGAAATCCGCAAGCGTCTCGGGCGCTGGCGACAGGACTCACACTGAAAGCTATATACACTATGAATCGACCCAACATCGTCTTCATCCTCAGCGACGACCAAGGCCCCTGGGCCGCCGGCTGTTACGGCAACGCGGAAATCCGCACTCCAGCAATCGACCGCATCGCCCAGACCGGCATGCGCTTTGACAATTTCTTCGTCGCCACGCCGGTCTGCTCGCCCAGCCGCGCGACCTTTTTGACCGGACGGATTCCCTCGCAGCACGGGGTCCACGACTGGATCAGAGAGGGCAACGTCGGCGACTCAGCAGCCGCTTATCTCGCCGGCGAGGTGGCTTATACCGACATCCTCGCTGACAATGGCTGGGTCTGCGGCCTGAGCGGCAAGTGGCACCTCGGGCACAGCCAACTCGCGCAGCACGGCTTTGCGCATTGGTACGTGCATCAGCAGGGCGGCGGGCCGTACAACGACGCGCCCATGATCCGCGACGGCGAGCTAATCACCGAGCCGGGCTACGTGACCACGGCGATCACCGACGACGCGCTGGCCTTTATCGACCGACACGCCGACGGCGACGCGCCCTTTTACCTAGGCGTCCACTACACCGCGCCGCATAGCCCGTGGACTGGCCACCCGCAGGAAATCGTCGATTTCTACGACAACTGCGCGTTCGACTCCTGTCCGCAGGAAGCAATCCACTCCTGGGCGGTGGGCCATTCGCTGAGCGAGAACTGTCTGGGCAACCACGAGATGCTCAAGGGCTATTTTGCCGCGGTGACGGCCATGGACTGCGACATCGGGCGGATCCTCGACAAGCTAGAGGAAAAAGGGCTGCGCGAGAACACGTTAGTAGTCTTCGCCAGCGACAATGGCTTTAGCTGCGGCCACCACGGTTTCTGGGGCAAGGGCAACGGCACCTATCCGCCGAACATGTACGAGAATTCGATCAAGGTGCCCTTCGTCGTCAGCCACCCCGGCCGCATCCCTGCGGAGAGCGTCCAAGAAGGCATGGTCAGCGCCTACGACTTTATGCCGACCTTGCTCGACTACTTAGGACTGCCACTACCCGAGGTCCCCAATTTGCCCGGACAAAGCGCACTGCCCCTGTTGTTGGAATCAGAAGACACCGGTCGGCAAGAAGTAGTCATCTACGACGAGTACGGGGCGACGCGGATGATGCGCACCGAGGAGTGGAAATACGTCCACCGCTATCCAGAAGGGCAGCACGAACTCTACGACCTAGCCAACGACCCGGACGAGCGTGCCAATCTGGCGGACGATCCCAGCCAAGCCGAGCGAATCGGCGACCTAAAGCAGCGGCTGGAGGATTGGTACGAACGCTACGTAGTACCCGAGCGCGACGGCCGCAATTTCGCGGTGACGGGCACGGGGCAGCTCAGGCCGGTGGGCGGCCAGTGGGAAGACAGCACCACTCAGCGCCCCCAACCCTTCGCACGGGAATAGTCATCCGCTAAGTACACGACAATAGAGCAGTAGGGGATGCTTCGCTTCGCTCAGCATGACAACAGGAGCGTGATCACCAGTCATGCTGAGCGGAGCGAAGCGGAGTCGAAGCATCTCAGGTCGCCCATTCCTAACGTCCAGTGGATTGCTGTCGTGTACTTAGGTCATCCGCATCGGCTCACTCCGGCAACACACTCCGCGCCGGCACAAATCCCAACTCCGCTTTAATCCGCGCAATATCGTACACCGGATCCCGCTCGTGCCCCGCCCGCTCGTAGTGCGTCATGTCGATCTTCTCCGCATCCGCCCCATACCAAACCCGCATCAACTCCGGCACCGTACAGGCCACACAGGCCTGCGTCCCCACTGCGTTCAAAATCCGCACCCCCGCCTTGTGCGCGCGCTCCGCCGCCAGCCGGAAACACCGCACCGCATCGCTCAAATACATGCACGAAATCGCCCCCATCCCCCACGGTCCCACCGGCCCCGGCTGCCGTGGCGCAGGCGCCCTGTCCTCGGGCCAAATCGAAGACAGCCTGATATTGATGAAGTCCAACTCCTCCCGCTGCCGCGCCAGATAGCGGGTCGTCTCCTCCATCATGTATTTGGAAAAACCGTAGCCGTCGCGGTCCAGACACGGATGCTCATCCGACATCGGCAATTCGAGCGGCCGAAAATGCACCGACTGCATCCCGACCGCGGCGATCGACGAGGCCAATGCAAATTTGCGACAACCCCGATCGATCAGATAGCGCAACAAGCCGTAGGACCCCATGACATTGACCCGCATCAGATCCGCTTCAGCGCCCGCGCCCGTCACCGCCCCCAGATGGACTAGCGCGTCGAAGTCCCACCGGTCCAACCGGTGCAAATCCTCCCCCTGCGTAAAATCCCCAACCACCACCGCCACTCCCGCGACCTCGGTCGGCTGCCGCGACAGACAGACTACCTCGTGTTCCGCAGCCATATCCGCAGCCAACGCCCGGCCAATAAAACCGCTAGTTCCCGTAATCAATACGCGCATCTCAACCTCCCGGCGGAGCGATCCGCTCCAGCACCAAGCCCTCGGGTCGCACAAAGTCCTTGTAGCGGACCAGAATTTCCGCCCCATTAATGCTGCGGACAAAACCCGCCCGCGCCTCCAGTTTCTTCACCTCGATCTCGACCCGATTGGCCCCGCGCCTTACCTCCTCCGGTGCCAAGCGAAAGCGGAACCAGTGCGCTGAAAAACCCAACGGAGCTTGCACCGCCATACCCCCGGCGAGTTGTACGGGAATAGTCAGCGCACGCTCGTCGCTGATTTCAGCCTCGGCGCGAGACAAGACCCGGCCATTAAAGCGCATTTCGATCTCGTCCTCAATACAGAAAAAAGAAAAGCGCAGCGTCAAAATGGCCGGGCGCATCTCCCCGTCGCCGCGGGCACTCTCCACATCGTCGGCCACCCAAACGTCGAGCGCGACCGTCTCGCCCTCCAAGAGTTGTTCCGGCACTTGGCGCTCCGGCGTAGAAGTCTCCTCGTCCAACACCCCCTCGCGCGGCTGCAGCAAGTAACGCTTATCGCGCCGGGCGTGTACCTGCGGATAGGCCACCTCGCGCAGAATCTGGTACTCGCGCTCGGCAAGGGGCCAAGGCATATAGCCCAAGTACATCCCGGCGTAGCCTTGCCAGTCCAAAGTTTGGCTAAGTGCCCGGTACATCTCAATGCTCGGCAACCCCACCCGCTCGTCGTAGATCCGACGCGGCGGCCGATAATACGCGGCCACATTCTCGGCCACCTCGGCCATCCACGGTGCCTGAATACCTACGTCAACCAGCGCGTTCCCGTCCTGGCCGACGATCCAGTCGAGGCTGCCGGCCCGCAGCCACGCCTCCACATCCAGCCCCACCGCGAGATTGTCTTTCTCGTGCAGATGCACCCGCGCCATCAGTGGAATTTTGCGGCCCTGCCGCGTGCCAATTTCCTCGGCCAACGCCCGCACCTTGGCCACGAACTCAGTCATTAACGGCGCGTTTTCCTCGATCTCGTCCTGTTTGAAATAGAAGTTGTCAAAGCAAAAATCCAGTTCCAATCCATCGGCTCGGTAGCCTTCCAATACTTCGCCGATGATGGCCAACTTGCTCTCCTGCACGGCCTCTTGCGCGTAGTCGTAACACCACTCGGCCCGGCCGGCGTCGCCAATGCACACTGCGGCCCCGTGCTGTTCCTTGAGCCGCCCGAAGCGCTCGCTTCCCGGCCGGGCAGAGTCCTGGAGCTTGAGACTGGGAAAGACCTGCATCCCCGTATCTCGACCGCGCTCAATGACGGCTCGCAGTTGGTCGGTGCCCAATTCCTTAGCCACCTCGACCATCCGCATGATCCGCCAGTCGATGTAGTTTTCCCACACCTCCTTGCCCTGCCCCACCACGCGACCGACCGCGCTCTGGTGAAAGAAGACGTCGCTATAACCCAATCCCAAAACCAGCAAATCCACGCCCGTCCCCAACACCTCATCTACCGGCCAGTTCAGGAGGTGGCGGCTGGCCGGTGGTTCGAGCCGCTTGGCGTGAAAGTGGTGCGCGTCGTTGTAGTGAATCAAACGGGGGTGGTCCATGGCTAAGCTCCTAGTTTGCTTGAGAATCCGTCTCAAATTCCAAGTGCGCTCCGAGCAACGTCATCTCGCATCTGCCTATCTGCGTCCATCTGCGGATACGTTGCCGCCGGGTTTTTCATACAGCACTTAGTCCTTCTTATGGGACAAAACCTGATCCATGTATTGCTCGTGGCCTAAGATCGGCTTCTTGTTGTACATCCGCGAGGGCTTGGGAATGAGGCGCAGGCTGCGGTCGGCCAGCGGCAGCATCACGGGCACACACCCCTGCCGATGCGACTCGCGCACCGCGATGGCCATTTCGAGAACCTTGACGCCGTTCTCGCCGCTGCCCGGCGGGTCCTCGCCCCGCTCCAGTGCGTCGATAATAGCCTTGCAACTAGCCCTGTTGCGGTCCCCAGGCCAGCGCCAGCCCTCGGCGTCGTACCCGCGCTCTCCGCCGTAGATCGGCCCTTCCGGCAAGACGCCCTCGATTTTTTCCAACTTCTCCCAACTCGCCCCATCGCCTTCGACGTACCGATACAAGCCCGTGAGATTGTCGTCTGAGTAGAAGACTCCGTTCTCACAAACCACCTCGTAGCCGCGGCCTCGCGCATCCTTGTCCCGGTAGATAAACGACTCTATCCCATTGGCAAAGCGCACGTACCCAGCCCCGCCTTGGTCGTGTTCACTCAGCGGATCGTCACTAACCCAACCCGACACCCACGCCACCTCGTCGCATCCAGCAAAGTGGCGCATCAGCGTAAAGCGCTGACAGCCGCCCCCCGACATCTCCGTGCCCGACCCGCCGAGCAATGTGATGCGCTTGACCGCCCCCAACTCGCCCGCACCAATGAACTCCAGGGCTTTTTGATAAGCCGGCAGATTGACATCCAAGTCGCCCGCGCCAAAGGAAATGCGTCGGCTCTTGCACTCGGCGACCATGCGGTCGGCCTCTTCGAGTGAGGCCGCGATCGGCTTTTCGCAGAGGATGGCCTTGACCCCGGCTTGCGCGCAGGCGATAACGACCTCCGGGTTGACGCCGACCGGCAAAATCGGCGCGGCAATGTCGAGCGCCTCTTTCTCTAGCATCTGGCGATAATCGGCATAACCAGGCACGCCTGTGCGCTTTTGAAACAACGCCAAATTCTCCGGGTCTCCATCGGCCACGGCCACCAACTCCGTGCGCTCGTCGAGCATATAGGCGCGCGCGTGCTGCGTGCCCTTGCGCCCAGCCCCGATCAACCCCACGCGATATTTAGCCATCGTCGGAACCCTCCTTGAGTATAGAACTTACGAATCGTCTCGTTTCTACTATTCTGCGTCCATCTGCGTCCATCTGCGTCCATCTGCGGATCTCGTCAGCCGCTCCGACCCGCCCGCGCCCACAGCAGCCCTAGCATCACCGCCACCGCCACCAAAAAGGGCACCGCCAAGTGATTGAGCCTATCCCAGCCCAGCATCCCCTCCAAAGGTGCCGCCCCAAAACTAGTCAGCACCATCAGACTAAAAACCAAAAAGTCATTGCAGGATTGCACCCGCGCCTTTTCCTCGGGCCGATGCGTCATCGCCAATAGCGACGTTGACCCTACGAAAAGAAAATTCCAACCCACGCCCAATAGCGCCAACCCAATAGTGTAGTGATAGAGCCCGATACCGCTCAAATTGACCGCGATGGAACACCCGAGTAACGCAATGCCGACGAACATGATCCGGTGCTCGCCCCAACGCGAGATCAGATGCCCAGTAAAAAAAGACGGCACGTACATGCCCAGCACATGCCACTGAATCACCCAAGCCGTATCGGCGAAGGAATGCAAATGCCGCTTCATCGCCAGCGGCGTGGCATTCATCAGCAGTGACATCAGCCCCCAAGCAGCCACCGACCCAATCACCGCCAGCGCGAAATCCGACTGCCGCGCAATCTCCCGGAGCGAACGCCCACCCGCCCGCTGCTCCTCGGCACTAGGCGCGGGAAAAGAAACCAAACAGAGTACCGGCAAAACCAGCGCATGAACGACGGCAATCCCCAAAAAAGAGCCAGCGAACAAATAGTCGGGAAACCACTCCCGCGACCACGCCGCCAGATTGGATCCCGATACCGCGGCCACAACGCCTCCGGCCATCACCAGCGAAATGGCGCGACTGCGAAAATCCTCGGCCACCACCTCGCCAGCCGCAAAGCGATAATAGGTGGCAAAGCCGTTGACCGCACCAATACCCAACCCTCCCAAACAAAGCAGCGCGAAATTGCTCTGGTACACGGCCAGACACCCCACCGCACCTCCGAGGATGCCCAACGCCGCACCCAAAGCAAAACCTATCTTGCGACCTCGCCGCTGCATTAGCTGCGCCGCGGGCACCGTCATTATCATCGTCGCCACCGGCGCTAGTGCCAACGGCAGAGTCGCCAGCGCGGGATTCGGCGTCAACCGCTGGCCGATAAGCGCCATGCTCGACAGCATGACGAGACTGGCGGTGCGCGAGAGGGCCTCGCACAAAAAGAGCAGCGAAAGATTTTTCAAATTAGCCCGGCCAGTCGGCCCCACCGTTTACTATTTTTGTCGCCGCGTCTCCACCGCTGCGGCCAATTCCTCCAACACCTCCACCGTATCCTCCCACCCAATACAGGCATCCGTAATGCTCTGCCCGTAAACCAACTCACTACCCTCCTGCTGTTTCTGATTGCCCTCGATCAGGTGACTCTCTAGCATCACCCCGAAAACATCCTCCGCTCCCCCCGCCACCTGCGCGGCGATCGCACTTGCAACAGCCGGCTGGCGCTTGTGATCCTTGGCGCTGTTGCCGTGGCTGCAATCAATCATCACGCGGTGCGGCAAATCCGCCTCCTTGAGCTGGGCCGCAGCCGCGCCAACGCTGGCGTGATCGTAGTTAGTGCCGTCGCTGCCGCCGCGCAAAATCAAATGACAGCTCGCATTACCCGAAGTCCCGACAATCGCCGCAATACCCTGCTTAGTCACCGAAAGAAAGTGATGCGGGTGTCGGGCAGCGCCAATGGCGTCGAGGGCAATCTGCACATTGCCCGCAGTCCCGTTCTTGAAGCCAACGGGCATCGACAGACCCGAAGCCAATTCGCGGTGAACCTGACTCTCGGTAGTACGGGCACCAATGGCCCCCCAAGCAATCAAGTCGGCGATAAACTGCGGCGTGATGGTATCGAGGAATTCGGAAGCGGTCGGCAAGCCCATATCCCCCAACTGCACCAGCAAGCCGCGCGCGGCTCGTAGGCCGCTGTTGATCTCGAAGCTGTCGTCCAAATGCGGGTCGTTGATCAACCCCTTCCAGCCGACGGTCGTGCGCGGCTTCTCAAAATACACGCGCATCACCACAAACAACTCGTCGCTTAGGGCCGCAGCTTTTTCCTTGAGCCGCTCCGCGTATTCGAGCGCAGCTTGGGGATCGTGGATCGAACACGGCCCGACCACCACCACTAGCCGGTCGTCCTCTCCGGCCAGTATGGCGTCCAATGCGCGCCGGGCCGCGGCCACCGTGTGGGAAGCCGCTTCCGAAATGGGCAACTCTTCCATCAGAATCGCCGGGGGGATCAAGGGTTTGAGTTGGTCAATGCGCAGATCGTCAGTTGATTCGAACAAGGCTTTCTACTCCTTTAGTAGCAGTTATAAATTTATCGTCTAAACACTATTCACTCGCCACCCGGCACCCAACCCAAAGCCGCAAAATTCTTGCCGGTGAGACTCCGCATAAATCGCGCCCGCTCGCGCGCTTCCTCTAGCTCCTCGCGCAAATCCTCCGGTCGATACGCCCGACCCCGACGCACGGTCAATACCGGCTCAATTTTGCGATCGCCCTGCTCGCGCCGGCCGCGCACATCCTGGAACTCAAACGTCCCCTCCAGCACCTCAAACGCCGCTAGATCCGCCACCGTACCCTCTCGCAGAGTACCCAACTCCTCGCCACGCCCAATGGCGTCGGCCGCCGCAGCCGTACTCTGCTGCACAACGCGCTCGAGCGGCACTCCTAGGTTGAGCAACTTCGACGCGGTCTCCGGCATACTCTCAATCGGGCTATCCCAGCTATGCGCGTGCAAATCCGTGCTGATCACATCGGCAACAAAGCCGTCGGCCAACGCCTGTATTGCGATCCCGTAGTCGAAACTGCCGCCGCCATGCCCCACGTCGAACAGCACGCCCCGCTCCCGCGCTTCCCACACCTGCGGCACCACCGTCCCCGAGTCATCTACCACGCAGTCTCCCGTGCCTTGATAACAATGGGTCACCACATCGCCGGGCCGCAGCAGGGCAAGCACCTCCACAATCGGCACCCCTCGGGCGATGTGTACCATCACCGGCACCCCCGCCCATTCGCCCGCCTGCACCGCCAACTGCAAGGGCTTAGTCCCATTCTCGCCGACTTGGAACCCACCCTGCCGCACCTTGACGCCGACGCAGTGCTCCTGCCAGTGATGGGCCACAAACGCCGTGCGCTCTGGATCGCCGTACTGCAAATCGACCATCTCCCCCACCGGCCCACAGGTCAAACCAATCGCCGAAATATGCACGTACGCCAAAACCTCGGTCCGCGCCGGCTCGACGACGTAATCGACAAATCCCTGAAAGTTGGCCCACCCCGCGCTTCCAGCATCGACAATCGTCGTCACACCCGTAGCCAAGCACAGCGCATCGCCGCGAATGCCCCAAGTCGAACATCCCGCGTAGAGATGCGCGTGGATATCGATCCAACCCGGCGTCAGAATTTTGCCGGACAAGTCTATCGTCTCCGCCGCTGGAGCCGTTATCTCCTCGGCCACTGCGGCGATCTGCTCCCCGACGATCCCCACGTCTCGGATTCCATCCACATCCTGCGCTGGGTCCATCACCCGCGCGCCTTTTAACAACAGATCGTAGGCCATTTCCCTTCCTCCGTGCTCATGTAGCAATCCGACATGATTTGAACGATCCTAGTTGTGCATCCTATTCTGCGTCTATCTGCGTCCATCTGCGGATACTCTTATAAGTAGGATTGCTATATTGAAACCCTCTGCGGCTGCTTGACACGCCTAGTTCCAAACCCGTATATAATTCGCTTTTTTACTCCAACCAGAGAGCCATCATGGGAAACACTCCACCTGCCGAAGGCATCCGCATCCCAGCCGCTGCTTTGCGCCAACTCACCGCCGACTTCTTCCAAAAAGCTGGTACCAACTCAGCAGACGCCCAGTTCCTCGCCGACCTTTTGACGGCCACCGACCTGCGCGGCGTCAATAGTCACGGTACCTGGCAACTCCCCGGGTACGTGCATATGATGCTCGAAGGCCGCGTCAATCCCCGCCCTAATATAAAGGTGACCAGTTCAACCACCACTGCCCGCGTCTATGACGGCGATGGCGGCATGGGGCACTTTCCCTGCCACCAAGCCATGACTTGGGTTGCTGAGACGGCCGCAGAGTACGGCACAGCCGCGGCGACCACCCGCAACCACTTCCACTTCGGCAGCGCCGGCAAGTACTCGCGGATAGCTGCCGCGGCTGGCTGCGTGGGGATCGCCATCTCTTCGCACCGCTACGACCTGCCGCCGGAATCCATAGTCAAAGGCGTCAACGCCACGTCGCCGATCAGCATCGCCTTTCCCAACGGGGAGCAACCGCCTCTCGTGCTCGATATGGGCGCGCACATGCTGCCTTGGGGCGAGGAACTCTTCGCACAGATCCCCTTCGCCTTCTTCAAGGAGCTGGGCATTGGCGCGGTAAACCGGGCGCTGGGCGGCGTCCTAGCCGGGATTTACCTGCCGCAATTTATCCCGCCGACATCGCCGTGGGAATCCAACCAAGGATCTTTTTTAGCCGCCTTTGACGTGCACGCTTTCATGCCTTTAGCAGAATTCCAAGCACAGATGGACGCATTCGTCGCCGCCGCCCGCAACATGCGGCCCTTCCCCGGCCTCGACCGCGCCGAGCTGCCCGGCAATCTGGAGTGGCAACGGGAGCGCGAATACGCCCGCGACGGCGTGCCCATCAGCTCCCGACACCAGCAACACCTTCAGAAACTAGCCGACGAGCTGGGAGTGACCACTCCCTTCGCCGCCTATGAACACACCCGCTTTACAACCCAATAGAAGAGGAACAGATGACCCAACCCCGCATCCTGTCCAGCGTCGAGATCGAGTTTCAAGGCCAAAGCCAAGCCCGCGAGCTTATTGAACGCGCCGGCTTCTCCATTGAGATCCGGCACCCCCAACCCGGCTGGCCCGACGATGAAACGCGCGCCAAGCTGGACGGCCTCGACGCCCTGCTGGCCGGCGGCGAAAACCTCAACGCCGCCACCATGGACCAAGCGACCAACCTCAAGATCATCGCCCGCAACGGCGTCGGCTTCGACAAGGTCGATCTCGATTACTGCACCCAGCGCGGCATCGTCGTCACCAATACTCCCGGTGCCATGGCCGACGCCGTGGCCGACCTGACCTTCGCCCTGCTCCTCGGGATGGTGCGCTCGCTCAGGTTAGGCGACCATCGGGTCAAAACGGAAGACGCCTACGACGTTCCCGTCGGCGAAGACCTCTGCGCCATGACCTTGGGGCTGGTCGGCTGTGGCCGCATCGGTGCCGAAGTCGTGCGCCGCGCCCGCGGCTTCAAGATGCGAGTCCTCGTCCACGACCCCTGGATAGACGACGCGCAAGTCCGCGCCCTCGGTGCCGAGCCTGCCGACCGCGCCGCCCTGCTGTCCCAAGCCGACGCCGTCACCTTGCACCTGCCGCTGACCGAGGAAAACCGCCACCTCGTCGATGCCGAGTTCCTCGGCCTTATGAAAGAGGGAGCCTACCTGATCAACACCGCCCGCGGCGGCTTAGTTGACGAAGCCGCCCTGATCGCCGCACTCGACAGCGGCCACCTAGGCGGCGCGGGCCTCGACTGCCAAGCAACCGAGCCGCCCCAAGGCCAATCCCTCGACCTAGTCCGCCGCGACAAGGTGCTGGCCCTACCCCACACCGGCTCCAGAACCCTAACCGCCCGCAAGCGCATGGCCTTCGTCGCCGCGCAGAGCATCGTCGCGCTATTGCAGGGCAAAGTCCCCGATCACGTGGTCAACAAAGATGTGTTGGATAGGTTGGATTTGGCGGGGTAGTGGACCGACGTAATAGTCAAACCCAGTGTCACGGAGGACTAGAAACGGGTGTTGGGAAAAGTGAACGCCAAAAAGTTGGCGGAGATACTAGACTGCGATTACCGGAAACTACTATAGCGTCCGACTGGATTAGGTGCCCTCTATGGTCGGCACCCGCGCCAACCAACCCCCCTAAGAATCCACCCCCACCCCCGGCGGCATAAAAAACACGTACTGCTCCGGGGTGGCGTAGCCATCCATCTCCGTCAGCCGCACCCCCGTGCTATTGAGCGCCGCCTCGACGATCCGCTTGTTTGTTGAAGACGCTGATGTGTTCCTCAGCCAGATGAATTACGGCCGCATAGCAGCGGAGTGGTAATTAGCTCGAAGGAAGAAGCCCCAAGCCCACCAGCCGGCCTTCCGATTGCGCCTTACTTAAGCAGAACCTCTCTGCTGTTGCGACAAAGGACTCAACCAACTCGCAGCTATCAAACTCTTCCACACTAAACGGATAGTTGTCGAACATCGCCAAGACATCCCCCGGAGTTGACCGGCGACCTCCTGCGAATTCCCGCTTCGACCATACCCTCGTTATCTCTCGCGCACGAGAATCAAAACTGATAGACGTCAACTCTGTCAGGGGAGCTACTCCGGTGTTGAGCACGAGCACCAGATCGATATCAGATAGTGCGTTGAGAAGGGCTAGGTGCAACGGCATATCGGGATTACCGAGAACATCTTCACCTAATTTGGTCAGTGCGTAACCATGATCTATAAGACGGGACACGATCTGCCGACGTTTTTTCAAATCGCATGGCTGCGCTTCTCCCGGTCCTAAGACGACGATCTTCAGGCCCTCACGTCGCAGCAGCCTAGCGTACTGGTCGGTATTCAAGCTTCGGAGCGAGGTGGCTCGGCCGTAGAAGATTCAGCGAGCAACTTGTCTCCATACTCGCTGAGTCTAAGCCGGGTGGGACTTATCTCGCACAGGTTAGCTCCAGCCAAAATTCCTACGGACTTGAGAACATCAGAAGGCTCCCCCTCAACCACATCCGGCAGATCCTCCCACCTAATTGAAGTCCTGCGGTCCAAAGCGTTGAGCAACTGTCGAGCGGTCGGGTCCAGATACACCGCAGCTAAACGCTCTTGATTCCGTCGCTCCAGTTTCTGCACCTCTACAACCCACCTTGCTAAGGCCAAGAAATCCCCTTGGCCAAAGGCAACAGGGTCCTCTATGTCAGAACCGCTGCTTCTGAACACACTCCATCGAAACGAAAAATGAGGCAAGGCAGTCGGCTGATCGAGGTAGCCTGATGAACTCGTCTCTAGGTCTATCCCCGACCATTCAGTGGGGACAATAGGGGAAATAGTCATATCTAATGCCCTCCTCTTGGTTTGAGAATTTTCGTCAAAACCCTTATGAAATCGCGATATTCTTGGTCTAACGCTTGCAAGAGCCAATCTGCCGAAGGCCGTTCGCCTCCTACCTCCATATGAACGTTCAGATACGCCAAGTAGTTTCGGCCTGCATATTGGTTTTCTTGAGGCTCAATACGCAAATCGCACCGCCTATCGCGTGCGGCATACCAAAACTTTGCGGATGCCCCCATGATGTCGTATCCGGTATCCCCAAAGGCATCTTCCTTCACGAGATGGCTTAGGAGCACCTTGCTCGGCAGTTCCTCGTCTTTGGATTCCACTTCAATATGGAAATTGAGACCAACGGCAGCGTAGCTTAGGTTACTCTGCTTCCCAATGTATTCGGCAATCCGGGATGCATGGTCGGAAAAATCTGTCCGCACTGGCACCTCGGCACTTCCATCGTCAAAATCCAACCTGTTTTGCCTGACGGTGACAGTCAACTGGTTGCGCATACTCGACAAGATGAACCCATCAGCGGCTTGACGCACCTCTGGAGCGTCGATGAATTGACTCAAACCTGTTAGGTCAATGGCCCCAAGTAGCAGTCCCATCTCGTGCCCAACGAACGTCGGTCCTGTGGGAGCACCTGCCACGTAAACTACTACTGTTTTTAGCTTCTTGACTGAATTTGGCTCGATCAATGGCTCACCCGTAAACGACTTGCGATAGTTGACGACCTCTACACCCACATCAAAGGAGTGCCCAGTCTTAGGACGGAAAAATGCGGTCATACCGCATATTGCAAGGGTTTTAGTAATGAAAATAGAAGCCGTCGAAACTAGAAGCAACAACTAATGCGAGCTAGCTGACTAGCGTACTTGGGGCGCAGGCGGCACACTGCTGTCTCCGCGCATCCCCGACTTCCGTCAGCCCCCTTCCACCCCCGGCGGCATAAAAAACTCGTACTGCTCCGGCGTGCCGTAGCCTTCCATCTCCGTCAGCCGCACCCCCGTGCTGTTGAGCGCCGCCTCGACGATCCGCTTGTTGAAGGAGCTGACGTTTTCATCGGCCAGATACTCGGCCACCGGCATCCACAGACACTCGGCGATCTCGTCCTCCTGGATGCTAATCTCCGTGCTCAGCGGGCGCAGGCGGCAGACGAAGTAAATATCCGACTTGCCGAAGCGGTAGCCGTGCCAGTGGCGAAAGCAGACCAGCGCGTCGAACTCAGTCTCGACTCCAGTCTCTTCAACGACTTCGCGCACCACAGCTTCGGCCAAGTGCTCGCCCGCGTGCAGCGCACCTCCGGGCAACTTGTAGCGCGGCGGGCCGGGCGCACGCCGATGATACTTTTCGCTCACCACCAACAGCTCCCACGCCTCGTTGAGCACGACCCCGCCCGCGCCGATATAGTGCGAAGCGTGAGCCGGCACATAAGCGCCTTCCTCCAGTTGCAAGGTCATCATCAGATAGCCGTCGCCGCTGTGGTGAAATACAAACCCGGCTTCCACCGCTACCGGGATCAACGCCGCCTTGGCAATCGGTACCTCCAGCCAGACGACCCGGTAGCCTTCATCCTGCCAAGCCGCCAGCGAAACGCGCAGCCGCTCGGCAAACGCCGCCGAGTCTGGCTCAAGAGCCTCCGGTTTGGGAATGATGCCGCCGAATGGATTGGTCGTTGCCGCAATAGGTTCCATATCCCGCCTCCCTCAATGGCCGCTAGTGATAGCAAACCCCACTTGGCGTGTCAACCCGTCTAACTTGGCCCCCTGCCAAGCCGTACCCTATACTATCGCCCGACACAAAAAATGAGGATAGCCCATGCAACGCACACTGCACAGAAAGCTCATCGGCTCCAAAGCCCATCGCCAACTCCTCGCCTTCCTCGGCGAGCACCTGCCCCACTTCACGCCTCCCACGTCGGCTGCGGCTTGGCGCAAGCAAGTCCCAACTCTGCGCGCCCAAGTCCTCGACCTGTTCTTCCGCGGGCACCCCAAAGGTCTCCTCGCAGAACAGCCGCAAGTCCACTGGGGCGACCGCATCGAGACCGGAGCCGGCTACACCATCCGCAAGCTGCGCTACGAGGGCTACCCCGGCCTCTGGGTACCGGCCCTGCTCTACGAGCCTGACCAACTCGGGGAAAAGGCCCCCGCCGTCCTCAACCCCAACGGCCACCACGCCGGCGGCAAGGCCATGGACTACAAACAGGCCCGCTGCATCAACCTCGCCAAGCGCGGGATGCTGGCGCTCAACACCGAATTCCTCGGGATGGGCGAACTGCGCGCCGATCTCGACCACAATCGCATCGCCCACCTCGACCTGTGCGGCATCGGCGGCATCGGCGTGTTCTATCTCTTGATGAAGCGCGGCCTCGACGTACTGCTCGCTCACCCCAAAGCCGACCCCGAACGCATCGGAATGACCGGCCTGTCGGGCGGCGGCTGGCAAACAGCGCTGCTATCAGCCCTCGACGAGCGCGTCAAAGTCATCGTCCCGGTCGCCGGTCACTCGGCCGTCTGGCAGCGCCGGGGCTGCATCGAGGACATTGGCGACCAAGAGCAATGCCCAGCCGACCTCTGCACAATCGCCGACTACGACGCACTCTCCGCGCTCTTTGCGCCGCGTCCGACCTTGCTCATCTACAACCGCCACGATGACTGCTGCTTCCAGACGCAGCGGGCGCGCAAATCAATCTACGAACCCATCCGGCCCGTCTTCGCGCTCTTGGACGCTCGCAACAACGTCGCCCTCCACGACAACACCGACCCCGGCACCCACAACTACGAGCGCGACAACCGCCGCCAACTCTACAAATTTCTCAACCAACACTGGGGATTGGAAACGCCAGATGACGACCTGCCCTATCGCGACGAATTGCAAACCGAAGAAGCCCTCGCCGTTGGCTTACCTCCCGACAACGCCACTTTGCTCTCCATCGCGCAGGCAGCGCTTGACAAGATCAGAAATTGCAAAAGAAAAACGCGTCCTCCGGCCGCCGCGCACAAAACACTCGCCTCATTACTCAAGCTGCCGCAGTGGAAGAATCGATCCCTGCAAGAAGTCGGCACCGCGCAAAAACGCAAAGACGCTACCATCCAACACTACCTACTACACCTCGACGATACCTGGACCTTGCCGCTGACCGAATACACGCCCCCGCGCCCCCGAGGCATCGAACTGCTCATCGCCGACAGCGGCCGCAGCGCACTCGCCGCTCCGCTATTCACCGCTCTCGCGCAAGGCCGCCGAGTGCTCGTCGCCGACATCTTTGCTACCGGCGAACTCCGCACCGACCCGCGCCACCAAATGCTAGTCGCCACCGCTGGCCAGCGCCCGCTCGGCATCCAAGTCGGCCAAGTGCTCGCGCTGCTGGCAACAGCAAGCCAAAAGAGCCGTGTACTACACCTGACGGCCCACGGCCGCGTCTGCCCGATCGTCGCGCTAATCGCCGCCGCGCTCAAACCCCAAGCGCTCGCCTCGCTGACGACCAACGCCCTCATCGACTCCCTCGACCGCCTCATCGACTGGCCGCTGTCCTACGACGGCACCCCATCCCTCTACTGCTTTGGCCTACTAGCCGAATTCGACATCCCCGACCTGATCGCACTCTCAGCACCCGTGCCGCTCGCCGATCCCCATCGCGGACCGCTGCGCCTCTGAAGTACAACCCCTATCCATACTTTTCCCTCAGGTACCGCGCCGCCGCCACCTCGTTTTTGAGCTTGGTATAAACCTCGTCGATATCGACTTTCGCCGCCGATCCAGGCGCGAAGCCGCAGTCCGGGTTGAGCACCACCCGCTCGGGTGCCAAGTACTCCAACGCCTGTTCCACCCGCCCGACGATCGTCTCCGGCTCGTCAACCTCGCCCGGATGCACCCCCACACAACCCAAGCCGATCTCCAAATCCTCGCGCAACGCCTTAAACACCTCCACATCCCCTGTGCCCGGACTGGTAAACTCCATAGTCAGATGATCTACCTTCAGGCGATTGAGATAGGGGATGATCGGGCCATAGTCGCCGGTGTGACATGCCTCGCCCCGGACCCGGGCACCCGCGCGGCGGCACAAATGCACGGCCAAGCGCGCTCCTTTGGCTCCCTCCACCACCGCATTGGTCATCGCCACCGCAAAGTCGGCCTCGGCCTCGGGGTCGTCATATCCGGCTCGCACCTCGTCATCGACGAGCAGACATAGATGCGGATCGTCAATCTGCACGATATCGGCACCGGCCTCGCACAACAGCGCCAACTCGCGGCGCAGAATCGGCACACAAGCCTCGACGAACTCGTTGCGGGTCGGATAGGCTCCGCGCGATTGTTCCGCATCCCACATCCGCTCGCCCAATAGCGCCGGCGCTGGCAAGGTAGCCTTGATTTTGCGCGAGCTAACTTGCTTGAGAAATTCTACTTCCCGCGCGATAAACCCTTCATCTTTCGGCACCAACTCGCCCGTAACGACGGTCCACGGCCTGCCGTCCGCATTCCGGCTCAACTCAAAGCCATGCGCCAATTCGGCGATCACGCCGATATACGAGGCGCGCCGCCATTCGCCATCGGTGATCACGTCCAACCCCGCCGCCTCCTGCAACGCCACCGCATAGGCCACGGCCGCGTCCATCACCTGCCCCAGCCGTTTGGCGTCCATTGGCCGCTCCCCCATCACCGCCTCGCGCACAAAATCCGGTCGCGGCAGCGAGCCGACCACGGCCGCCGGAAAAAGCGTCCCGTAGTATTGACGTGTTGACATATAGCAACCCTAATCGTCTTGTGAATTATATCTGCGTTATATCTGCGTCCATCTGCGGATTATCTTGTAAGTGGTGCAGGATTGCCACCACCGTACTCGTCTGCCCAACGCGCATTGGCCAGCGCAACGTCCTCTTCCGTGTCAATTTCCATGTACTCACCATTGGTAGTCACCATGTGCAAGGCCGATCCCGCGTCCAGCATTTCTTGGTAGAGATGAATCAGATAAGCCTTTTCAAATGGCGTCCCGTCCTTCCAGTTCTGCCCGGCGTACTCCGCCTTCACTCGCTGATAATGCGCCCGCAATGACCGCGCCCCCTCCGCACCGAACCGCGCCACGCCGATATACTCGCCGCTGGCCGCTGACCCAAGCATAGTGCGATTGATCGCCACAACCCGATCGCCCTCGGCCACGATCTTTTCGGCATCGTCTTCGGGGTGTTGGCTGCGATCTACATAGCGCGTACGCCAGTCCGTATCAACGCAGAGCGCGATATCACCCTCGTGCTCCAGCGCTCGACGCACGACCGTGGGACGGTAGAGAATATCGGCATAGGAACAGACAAAACCATCGGCCATATACTCCTCGGCGCAAAAGAGCGAGGCCAAGATATTGTTGTGCTGCCAGTTGGCGTTATGGCAATAAATCAGATGCGGGTAGTCGGCCTGGATCTGCTCGATGCGATAGCCGCCGACAAAGACCGGCGTTTCCAACCCGGCCACAGCCAGCGTCTCGAGTATCCAGTCGAGGATCCGCCGCCCACCAACGCGTATATAGCATTTGGGTTGCCCGTCGGTCAGGGCGTTGAGCCGACTGCCGCGACCGGCACCGATGATGATGGGGCGCACTAGCTCTCCTTTCGTTTTCCGGTACGCACAAAACGGCCTGCTGATTTCCAGCAGACCGCTACGCATTCTTACTTACAGCACTAGGCGAATAATGCCGCGACCGATACCTCCCATCCCGGCACCACCTCCCCACCCTCCAACACATCGCCTTCGCGCAATACATCCACAGCATCCGAAGTCCGATGCACCGCCACCGTCCGCTGCTGCGGCTCGACGACAACCACCATCTGCGTCCCGGCCGCCAGCCAAGCAGCCACTTTTTCCGCGACCTCCCCGTAGCGGTCCCCCGGCGAGACCACTTCCACCACCAAATCGGGCGCTCCCGGCCAATAGCCCGCCACCGCGCCCACCGCATCCAGCCGCGCTTGACTCACAAAAGCCGCATCCGGTGCCCGCACCGTGTCCGGGTCCGACGCCAGCCGAAACCCCGTTTCCGCCGCATAGACCGAACCCAGTCGGTTGGTCAACACGTGCTGGCCCAACGATACGGTAACCAACGCGGCAATTTTTCCGTGTTCATTGCCCGCAGGCGTCATCTTGCGCAACTCCCCACATACTAATTCGTAGCGAAATCCATCGTCCGGCAGCCGTTCCAAGTCCGCCGCCGTGGTAATATGTTCGACAATTGTCATGGGCTATACTCCTCGCCCTCTTCGGCTTCAAATGTGAAATACTATACAAAATATACCCGCCGCCTTTTACTGCCACAACCTCAAGTGGAGAGCATCGCCCTAGCACCTTATATTGAAACATTGCACACAGAAAGGATGAATATGTCCGCAAAACTGCCCCTCGCCATCGTCGGCTGCGGCGGCATGGGCCACCGCCACCTCTACGGCCTCGCCGAGCTGCAAAGCGCCGGCTTGTCGCCCTTTGAGCTGGTAGGAGCCTGCGACCCCAATCTCGACAACGCCCACTCGCTCGCCGACCAAGCCGAGGAGCGGCTGGGCACGCGGCCCCAGCCCGCCAAAGACCTCGCCGAACTGGCTTCCGTCGCTCCGGTCCAAGCCGTCGATATCACCACCCTACCAGCCCATCACCACACCGTGGCCATTGAGGCCATGGAGCGCGGCTGGCACGCCATGTGCGAAAAGCCCATGGGGCTTACCACCCGCGCCTGCAAGCAGATGATCGCCAAGGCCGAAGAGACCGGCTGCGTCCTCTCGGTAGCCGAAAACTACCGCCGCGACCCAGTAAACCGCCTCGCCAAAGCCCTCATCGATGCCGGTGTCATTGGGCGTCCGCGCCTGATGCAGCAAATTGCCATAGGCGGCGGCGACGGCATGCTCATTTCCGTGTGGCGGCACCAGAAAAACGCCAGCGGCGTCCTGCTAGACGTGGGCGTTCACTTTGCCGACATCATGGAGTACTTCCTCGGCGAGGCCGACACGGCCTACGCACAGACGCGCCTGCACGAGCCAATCCGCAAAAACCCCGTAGCCGGCCGCGCAGACGCCAGCAGCGGCTCGCCAGGAGGCGTCTATGAACGCTGGCAAAAAGACATGCCCGCGGAGTTTGAAGCCACCGCGGACGACGCGGCCTACGCCACCATCCTCTTCAAAAGCGGCGCGGTCGCCCAGTACATCGAAGACCACGCAGCCCACGGCCAAAACCAGCGGCAGCGCTCCATTCACGGCAGCCTCGGCTCGCTGGACCTGCCCGGCGACCGCTCGGGCAACCGCCTCACACTCCACCTCGACGGCGCAGACCCCATCGACGACCAAGCGCTCCTCGACCTCGTGCCCGATCATCGCCTCGACGAAGTCACGGCCGCGCTCTTCGGCGGCGACCGGCTCTTCGAGTACCACTGTCCCTTCCCCGAGACCGACCGCAAGCTGATCGCCGTTGAATACCACGAACTCGGCACCTGCATCCAGCAGGGGCAACAGCCCGAAGTCGATGCCCAGCAAGGCGCGCGTTCCGTGGCCCTATCCTACAGCCTGATGGAGTCGCAAGTCGCCGGCCGCGCGCTCTCCGTCGCTGCGGTCTGCGACGACCAGATCAACGCCTACCAAGCCGAAATCAACGAGCATCTGGGGCTATAGACAATGGCCGCTATCCTCTGCCCTCGCTGCCACAAAATCGTCAGTTCCGAAGCCGAAACCTGCCCGCATTGCGGCCAGCGCAAACCCGGCCTGTGGGGCGCGACGGCCACCATCCGCAAGCTCGGCTTACAGCTAAATTTCCCGCACTTAATCACCGTGTTCTGCGGCGTGCTCTACCTGCTCGCGTTGGCTCTGGAACCGTCGGCGATTTTCCAGACGCACAGCCTGATGCACATTCTCTCGCCCAGTAACCTAGCCAGCTTCAAACTCGGTGCCTCCGGCACCTTGCCCATCTTCACTTATGAATTCTGGTGGACGCCGATCACCGCCATCTACCTGCACGGCAGCCTGCTGCACATCTTCTTCAACATGATGTGGGTGCGCCAGCTTGGGCCGGTTGTAGAAGAACTCTTCGGCCCCTTCCGCCTCTTTGCGATCTTCACGATCGCCGGCTTCACCGGCTTCCTAGCCTCGACCCTAGCTGGCCACGAACTCACGCTGGGTGCCTCCGGCTCGATCTTCGGCCTCTTGGCCGCAGCCATCGCCTACGGTCGGCGCGTCGGTTCTCAGCTCTTTACTCGGCAATTTCTCCAGTGGGCGGTCTTGCTTTTCATCATGGGGTTTGTGATGCCTGGCGTCGATAACTGGGCGCACGGCGGCGGCTTCGTCGGCGGCTATGCGGCAGCGTATGTGTTCAGCCGCAGTTCCGAGCGCGAGGGCTTGGGAGCCTATCTGATCGGTGGTTTGTGTCTGCTGGCCACGGTCGGCGCGTTCGTATTGCAGTTTATCGCCGTGTTTCTCTAGCCCACTTCATGCCCGACGAACTCATCGCGCTCTTTGATGGCCAAGGCCGTCCCATAGGCAGCAAAAGTCGCACGGCGGCGTATGGCAACGGCGACCGCGTCGGCTTGGTCTTCGTCTGGGCGGCCTGGCGCACGTCCTCCGGCGTCGTCCGCACCCTCTTGCAGACCCGCTCGCGCCCCGGCGACCCCTATCTCGGCAGCCTCGACGCACCAGCCGGCGGCCACATCCAGGCCGGAGAAACGCCCACCGAAGCGGCGCAGCGCGAATTCGTCGAGGAAGTCGGCATTGCACTGAAGCCCGCCGAATTGGTCTTCCTCGGACGGCAACCGCTCCAACACACCGGGCGCTCCGCCATGCAGTTCTTCTACCTCTGCACGCGGCCTATTTCATTGGGGGAAACCATATTCAACGAAGAAGTAGGAGCCTTCGCCGAAGTCGGGCTCGACGATTTCGCCGCCTTAGTCTGCGGACGAGTAGCGTCAATCCAAGGCCAAGCTCGCTACAAGGAGGCCCCAAACGAAACGAGGCCACGGGAAATTACCCCCGCAGCCTTCGCCGCCTATTCCGAACCGATCATGGACGCCATCCGCCGCTCAGTCGGCTCAATCCGCGCCTATTTGGATACCGGGCAGACCGACGCGACGATTTGGCCACCTGCGACCGTCGGACATAACACTGCAAGAGCGCCACAAAATTCTTAATTCCTAATTCCTAACTGATGTTACGCAGTTTTCCTTTATGTTAGAATTATATAGCGATTATCTGCTCAGTTCGTTTGGCGCGACCACCGCGACGGGCTTGTCGGCGTTGGTGGACGGGGCCGTCAGCCACGATCAAGTCACGCGCTTTCTGTCGGCGGCCGACTATGATGGCCAAATGTTGTGGCAGCAGATCAAGCCTTTGGTGCGCGACTTCCAACAGGCCGATGGGGTGCTCCTCGTCGATGACACGATCCAACAAAAGCCGCACACGGACGAGAATGAGTTGATTTGTTGGCATTACGATCATAGTCAAAATCGCT
>JAJDUT010000019.1 GCA_022826515.1 Candidatus Latescibacterota bacterium | reverse complement strand
CAGCGCCAACCGCACCCATTCTCCGATCCCGACCTCGATATTTTCAGTGCCCAACATCAAGATCATCAGTAGGATAAAGCCCAAGGTCGTTGGAATGGCCAGCGTGGTCAGGCCAGCGAGGATCTTGCCGACGAGGACTTGGGCGCGGCTGACGTTGGTCGTCAGCATCAGCCGCAGAGTGCCGTCCTCCTTCTCGCCGGAGACGGTCTCGCTGGCGATGAGGATGGCCAGCAGGCAGAGCACGAGTTGGAAGATGTACACCATGTCGAAGGAGGCAAAGATGGCGAGGTAGGGATTGCCCGACTGGAAGGGGGCAATCGCCTCGGTTTGGTAGGGCACCTCGAAGAGCAGGACCTCGACGGCTTGCCCCACCTCTTGTTCGACGCCTTGGGCGAACACCTCTAAGGGGCGCGGGGGCCGTAGAGCACGCGGGGCCGCCTTGTCAAGGAGTGGAGACGCGTCGGCGTTGTCCATGTCCGAGCCTAGGACCGAATAATAAGCGATTTCAGGTAGTTTGGTCTCCTCGGCGGCGCGCTGTTTGAGGTAGCTGGCCTTTTTCTGCACATAGGCTTGGCTGGTGAGCATCCCGTTGGCGATGATGAGCACCACGGCGAGGGCGGTGCACGCGGCGAAGCGCTGGCTGAGCAGATGGCTGAGCATCTCTTTTTTGAACACAATGCCTATCATGGTTCAGCTCCTATCGGTAGAAGGCGAATAGCTATGGCACCCCGATGTTCAGGCTGCTCGGGCGGGATGTCGCCGCCAGGTCAGCGCGTCGCCCTTAATTTGAGCGATCCCCAAGTGACGGCCTCGACCGCTGTCTCAGGATCGCCAGCTACTACTAGGGTATTCCTACTCGCGTATTTCTCCATTACGCCTTCAACCTCGACCTCCGCAACCAACCGGTACTCGCCCGGCACGTCCGGGGTCAGGCTGCAAAACTCGCTAGTGCCCTCTGTTCTCGACACGTCGCTCCATGCGGAATCCTCTCCTCTGTGCATCTGCCACTTGGTCGTGCGGATAGAATACGTCTTGTTGTCGATGGTGAAGCGTCCTACCACGACGCACCCTGAGCCCCTTGGGACAGCGGAGAAAGCGCCCACCGTCATTTTGAATCCTCCATCGTCAAAGTGGAACCCGATTCCTGCATTTTCGGTCACTTCGAGCCAGTCAACAGGCGTGTATTCATCTGCGAAAGCGGCGGATGCCAGCACAAGCAGCAAAACTATGGTCTTCATGATAGTACTCCTTCGGGTTATGAGATGGTTGCCCCGGAATAGCGGCGATTAAGCCACTATCCCGGGGCGCGGAGAGGGCGCATGGCCTAAACCAGCCGCCCCGGAAGGGTGGTTAGGATGCGCATACCGGATTCCCGTTTGCGTCGCAATAGCAGTTGACCACACTACCGATTGCGATGCACGAACCGTTATTGCACTCGACCCCGCATATATCAGCCGCGGCCTTTTGCGGCAGGAAGCTGACGACTAGGCCCGTGAGGGCAATGGTTAGGTTGATGATACGCTTTTTCATGATAATCTCCTTATGATCTGGTTTACTGCGTTGTCTCGGAGGCGATCTCTGAGGTGAAGCACTGGCCGCTAGGGGCTAGTTTAGACGACCTGTTTCATAAGCATTACCTCCTTTCTGTTGCTGTGGACGAGTGCGGGTTGTTGCTTCAGTAAGACCTATCGCAAGTATCGTGCCAATGAGTGGTTAGTGGTCGTCAATCGCGCCGAATCCTCTGATTATATGAATCATAAATTACTGTTAAATAATGTTTTATAAAAAAAGAGCTAAATTTTATCGCCGTCTCTCAGTCCCGTTGCGCGGCCCTTTTGACGGTCTAGAAGTGCGACGATATATCGCACAAATGCGTCTAAACATCGCGTTTGATGCGCCTAAACATCGCACGGACGCGCTTGGCTTTGACGGTAGGCGGTGGGTGCGGGACGGGTAGATGGGGATTGGGGTGGCTGGGGGCTTCTCAGGGACGGTGTGGCCGGACGCAAAAGCGGGCAGCCCATAGCCCGGACTGCCCCCTCTACTCCCTTATGGGGTTTCAGATCACTGGGCGGCGTAGCGGGCAAAGAGCCGGTTGGCGAGGACAAAGAGTACGACCGCATAGAGCAACAGCGCGGTTAGGTCCGGCAAGGCGTGGCTCAGACTCCTGGTGACGGTCCAGCCGCGCTCCTTAAATCTCGGCAGGTCGCGCAGGTCGGCGCGCCAGCCGGGGTCTTCGTTGAACCACTCGCGGGAGCCAAAGGCATCGCGCTCTTCGAGGAAGGCGAGGACTTGCCCGCGATAGGTGCGGACTTGGCCGATAAAGTCGTAGTATTCGCGTCGGCTGGTACCTGCGAAAGCACTGGCGGCTTGGGCGTATGCTCCGGCGGGTAGGAGGCGCTGGAGCCAAGTGTTCCAGCGTTGGATGCGGCGGGGGAAGTTTTCGATAAGGGGGGCTTTGGCGTTCCAGGCGGATTGGACGTATTTCAGGCGCAACCGCTCGCCGGTGCGGATGATGTCTTGGAACTCGGCGAGCGCAGGCGAATCGACGACATTAGATAAATAGAGACCGGCGATATGCTCACCTTCACGGTAACTGCCCGCTATATTTGTTATAGTCCCGCGTCCTCCTGGCTGCGGCGGAAGTTGCTCGACCATCTCTATGGGGGGGTACTTGGTCTGGCCGTGCGCCCGCGCGAGGTCAATGGCCTTTTGATCGAACTCCTTCCACACTTGCGCGGCCTGATGATCGGCTTGCTTGTGCTTTTCGCCCATGTTGGCCTGTTCGTTGAGCAAGGCCGTGATACTGGCGGGCAGCACAATCGCCAGCAACGCCCACGTAAACAGCGCGTAGATCAAGCTGGTCGCCGAGCGATGCGTCGCGCACGAGATGGCCAGTCCAATCAGGTAGAACACCAGCAGATACAGCAGCGACAGCGCGAACAGCAGCGCCAACCGCACCCATTCTCCGATCCCGACCTCGATATTTTCAGTGCCCAACATCAAGATCATCAGTAGGATAAAG
>JAJDUT010000109.1 GCA_022826515.1 Candidatus Latescibacterota bacterium | reverse complement strand
GGAACCGAAGAAAAACTTGACATTGTGATTAGGAATTAGGAATTAGGAATTAGGAATTAAGTTAATAATTCTCAAAAGGAAAGAAGATGTTTTATGGCTACAGTTGCAACGCATGGATTGACTGTGGAAGAACGCGAAAAGTATGCAAAAGACGGGTTCTTTATTCGCGCAGATGCCTTCGACACTTATGAGATTGATGCACTGCGCGACAGAATCGAAGATCTCGTAGAACTCATCGAGACCTCTGACGTGTTGACTGAGAAAGAGAAGCAAGCAATTCTGAAACGCAATGCCGGAACTGATGCGACTTCTGGTGCCGCATCGTTAGACGGTATAACGCGACTACACAGATTCAGTGCATTGGTGCGATCACACATTCGCGACCCAAGGCGGCTGGACGCGGTCGCAGAGATCGTGGGGCGAGACCTGTTCTGTCCAAACGATCTGTATTTTCTTAAACCCCCGGGTACCGGGCGGCCTATTGCGTGGCATCAGGACTCGTGGTATTTCCGCAACATTTATATCAGTAGCGTAGGAGACGCCATAGACCAATCGACGATTGGAACTTGGCTGGCGCTGGATGATGCGGACGAAGAGAACGGATGCTTGTGGGTGATCCCCGGCAGCCATCGCCTGGGCGTGATAGATCACAGTCAGGTCGAGAGCGATGATTATTTGTTGCAAAAGAGAGTGACCGTGTCCGACGAGATGGAAGAACAGGCCATGCCAGTAGAAGTGCCAAAGGGCGCACTGGTATTTTTTAACAATGCGCTATTGCACCGCAGCACACCCAACAGATCGGATCGGTTTCGGCGGGCCTATATCGTGCATTACATGAAAGCGACCATTCAGCATACCGGGAACAGACCAAGGATTCCCGAAGGCACGGAGCACTGGGGCACTCCTGAGATGTACATCTGTGGACGACGATTGCCTAGGTGCGTGCAAACAACGCTTGAGAAAGACAGCATGGACTGGGACAGAGCATTGGAACGGACATTGACAGAAGACGACATTAGGATTTCTGAGTCGTAGCAGCCGAGGCCGGAATAGCAATTGAGGTATCAAATGAATGTACTGCACATCCTATCTGATCAGCACCAAGCGGCCTGTATGGGCTGCGAAGGCCACGAGCAGGCG
The DNA here is from genome assembly GCA_022826515.1 of Candidatus Latescibacterota bacterium. Next base: position 48,731 of record JAJDUT010000109.1, on the reverse strand, counting down.
CTGACGCCCAACATGGATCGGCTGGCCCGCGAGGGGATGCGCTTTTCAGCGGCGTACACCCAGAATCCGATCTGCACGCCTAGCCGCATGAGCATGTACACGGGACAGTACTGCCACAACCACGGTTTTTTTGGTTTAGGTGGGCCGCGTCCGGAGGGGATGCAGAGTTTTCTCGGCCATTTTAAGCAGCACGGGTACAAGACGGCGGTGATCGGCAAGACGCATGTGCCCAACCAGCCGAGCGATTGGCTGTTGGACCATGTTGACTATTGGATGTCTGGTACTGCGACGCCGGTGCCGAGTGCGGGCGGTTTGTCGCCGTATCAAACGTTTTTGGCGGGAGCCGGTCTGTTGGAGCAAAACGACAATTTCCGCATCACCGGTTACCCAGCCCTCCATCCTGTTGGTTTGCCGCAGAATCAGTTTCGCGCCCGGCCGTCGGAACTGCCATTGGAGTACAATGTCGAGAGTTGGTGTGTGGATCGGGCGATTGAATTTATGGAGGGGTGTGAGGGAGCTCCCTTCTGTATGCAGGTATCGCTGCCGCGACCGCATGCGCCCTATACGCCGGATCGGAAGTTCTGGGATATGTACGCAGACGACATTGCGTTGCCGGAGACTTATTACCAGGCTCCGTCGGGACGACCGCCGCATTTTCGCGATATGCACGCGCGGTTTCAGCGGGCTTGGGAGGGGGAGGAATGGTCGCCGGAGGAGGGGGCGCGCAATATCTGGCGCGGCTATCTGGGCTGCGTGACGCAGATTGATTACTGTATTGGCCGCCTTTTGGACTACCTCGACGAGCGCGGGTTAGCCAAAGATACGATCGTCGTCTATAATTCCGACCACGGCGCGTACAGTACTGCTTTCGGCATTCAGGAAAAGGCCCCTGGAATATGCTCGGAGGCGGTGTGTCGGGTGCCGATGCTCTGGCGGGTGCCGGGCGTTGCGGTCGAGGGGAGGGTTTGCGACGCGTTGGTGGAAAATGTCGATTTGGCCCCGACGTTTATGAATCTCTGCGGGTTGTCGGCGATGGAGGGTATGGACGGGGTGGATATCAGTGGGCTTTTGCGGGGTGGAACCGATCCAGTGCATGAGGTAGCGGTCACTGAGCATCGGCACAGCAAGGCGCTGCGTTGGGGCAAGTGGCGTTACGTACACTATCAGCCGGAGGATTTTGGGGGCGACTGCGGCGAGCTCTACGACTTGGAGGCCGATCCGCACGAGGCTCGCAATTTGTACGGCGAGCAGGCGTACCAAGAAATCGTCGAGCAGTGCGAGAAACTCCTGTGCCACTGGCTGATCTCGACGCGGCAGTATCGCACGGCGTTTTTGGTGGGGGCGTGGAATGAGACTAACTACGTCTGAGAAGTTATCGTATCAGACGCCTCGCTTCTATATAGGCAAATAGCGTAGAAATAGTCTTTTCAACTCAACGGCTTCTAAGAGGAGATAAAATGGCAGATAAACGTCCCAACATTCTGTATATCATGACCGATGACCATGGAACGGGAGCCTTGAGCTGCTATGGCAGTCAGATTAACCACACCCCTAATATGGATCGGATTGCCCATGGTGGAATGCGTCTGGACAATTGTTATGTGACCTACTCTCTGTGTTCGCCCAGCCGCGCATCCATATTGACTGGAAAATACGCACATCTCCACGGACAGACGTCAATTGGGGGGAATATTTTTGACGGCTCACAGCAGACATTCCCCGGTCTATTACAGGAAGCGGGATATCAGACCGCGATTATTGGAAAATGGCACCTACACAGTATGCCAACGGGCTTTGATCACTACAGCGTAATGTGGGGACAAGGTTCTTATTTTGATCCCAAATTTATCGAACCCAGCGAACATGGTCCTGTATGGAAAGAAAGTCGGGGATATTCTACAGATCTGGTAACTGACAAATGCCTAGATTGGCTCAAAGGACGAGATTCCGAGAAGCCTTTTATGCTCCTGTGCCATTTTAAGTCGCCCCATTACAACTGGGAACCGGATGAGAAGCACAAAGCGATGTTCGAGGATGAAACCATTCCCGAACCAGAGACATTTGACCACGATTTCGGAGACAGTCCAGTTCCGCCCGAGGCCCTGCAGGTCAAGCTGGAAACAGTACATGAACAGTGGAATATCACGCACTGGGATGCGATGCCCGAAGGATTGTCCATGCAGGATCAGAAACACAGAAACTACCAGTACTTTATCAAAGATTACCTCCGTTGTGTGGCCGCGGTAGATGATAATATTGGGCGGCTGCTCGACTATCTCGACGAACAGGGCTTGGCCGAAAATACGATTGTGGTATATACCTCAGACAACGGGATGTTTCAGGGCGAACACGGCTGGGTCGATAAAAAAATGATGTATGAAGAGAGCCTGCGGGTTCCATTTTTGATCCGATATCCGAGAGAAATTGAAGCAGGATCCCATACGAATGACATGGTGATCAATCTCGACTATGCACCGACTTTTTTGGAATACGCCGGACAGCCTATTCCCGCAGACATACAAGGAAGAAGTCTCGTGTCCCTCCTGAGAGGACACACGCCAGATGATTGGCGAACTGCGTTTTACTACCAGCACTTTGATATCCAGCCAGATGGCGAATTAGCAAACTGCGGCGTGCGGACCAAAAATTTCAAATTGATCTGGTACAACCACAACTACGACCATTACCAGCTTTTCGATTTGGAAGCAGACCCCAGCGAGACACGAGATGTATCGGAAGATCCCGAATACGCCCCAACAGTATCCTACATGAAAGTCTTGCTGCGGACGGAACGCGAAAAGATGGGCCTGACAGACGAGATAGAACAACAGATTTTTAACAGTGGAAACGTGTCGCAGACGCGCGAGCAGATGAATGCGTTGCTGGCAATGGTAGATGCCAATACCGCTAAGAGCTAGACAACATGCTCAGAAGTTTGTCTAATCGAGGAGACGATATGTACGAACAATTAGAGATACACTACGAAGGGCAGACGGAATTCGTCGCTACAGACCAGCAGGTCAAGCCGTTGCGGCTGTTCGTCACTTGTCCGGCAGGCTTGGAAGCTGGTGCCGACGTGCGGGTTTCGATCAGCACTTTCCATTCCCATTCTCGCAAGTGGACGCTTGAAGATCCTTTTGTCGAAGGGGGTGAGGGCGTGGTGGTACTGGGGCATGGGTTGGCGCGCGACTGGACCGATATGACGCGGGGCGGCGACGGGCCGGCTGGCGGCGGATTGGTGGGAAGGCCGGTCAACGAGCTTTACTTGTGTACCATTCAGGTCACCAAGTCGCTGAGCGCGGGAGCGCGGCTGGTCTTTCCCTTTGGCGTGGTGCCGTCGCCGCACGCGGATATAAGCGGTGCCCTGCAAGTGCGGGTGCGGCGACCCGAAGCGGAAGTTTTCGAGAAGGTGGGCGATCCAATTCCGCTGAGCAATGCCCCCGGCCCTCTGACGCGGCTGGAAGGGAGAATCTCCGCGACAGCGGATGTGGAGGGAAAGCGCAGGGTCGTAGTTTTCGCGACGGACGATCATCTCAATCCAATACCCAGCTACCGGGGGACGGTGAGTTTGCAGGCCGACGGCGCGGTCGTCGGGTTGCCCGATGAGGTAGAAGTTGGTGCCGACGGGAGGGGTGTGATTGAGGGCATTGAAGTGCAGGCCGACGGTCCGGTCCGCATCATCGTGCGCGATGTGGAGCGCGGTTTAGAAGCTCAGAGCGGTCCGGCGCAAGCGGTCGGCGAGTGCGGCCACTACTTCGGCGGCATCCACTTCCACACGCGGCTTTCGGTCGATGGCGACCGCGAGCCGCGCGCAGCTTACGCCTATGCCCGCGACTTTCTCAATCTCGACGTGATCGCGATGACCGACCACGCGCCAATTGGCCCCGGATGGGCCGAGTGCTTGGCGGTCAATGAGGAGTTTTACGAGCCGGGCCGCTTTGTGACGATCCCCGCCTGGGAAAGCTCCAATGCGTACGGGCACGCCAACCTCTATCTACGCACGCCAGAAGTCGATGGCGGCACTTGGCACTGGAAACCGGATCTTTGCCCCTCGGAAGTGACTTGGGACGAGAATGTGGTCATGGTGCCGCACCATCCCAACTGCGGACAGCCCATCGAGTACGGCAAGCACCGCGAAGTCATGGGCAAGACGTTCTACTGGTCGCAATACCACTGGGAGTTCCCCAACAAGCGAGCTAGGTTGGTAGAAATCGTCCAGGGCCGGGGCAATTTTGAAGCCGACGCGCTCGACGACTATTGGGGTATTCGCATGGGGAAATTGGGTGCTTCGGTGCAGGATGCCTTTGCCCAAGGCTGGCGCTTGGGTTTCGTGGCCGGGACCGACAACCATCAAGGGCATCCGACGCAGAATCCGGGCGGCTACGTGGGGATGACCTGTTTCCGGGCGGCGGAGTTGACCCGTGAGGCCGTGTGGCAGGCGATGGACGAGCGCTGGACCTACGCTACTTCGGGCGTGCCGATTGTCTGCGACTATGCGGTCAACGGCGTGCGCTCGGGCGCGGAGGGCGCACTGGCGGAAGGGGAAAAGGTGCATTTTTCCGCCAGCTTGCACGGGACTGCGCCGATTGAGCGGGTGGAGATCATTGCAAACGGGAAATGCGTCTGGCAGGACTCGCCTGACTCTTGGGATGTGGAAATCGACGGGGCCGAATTGCCAGCACCAGAGGGCGCGTGGGCTTATTACTATCTGCGGTTGCGGCAGCAGGACGGGCACCGGGCGTGGTTGAGTCCAGTGTGGTTGGACCGGGTATGAAAGGAACGAGACGGGCCGATATAGGGCGTGGAGTACGCGTTGCCATCGTGCAGAAGCAGGACCAGCGCACGGGGCGGCTGACCGAGGGCGTGGTGCGGGATATTCTGACCAAGTCGGCGACGCATCCGCACGGGATTAAGGTGCGCTTGGAGACTGGCGAAGTTGGCAGAGTCAAGCAGGTGAGCGGTTAGAAATAGTAGAACGAATAGACCAAAGACGACCCGCCCACGCCGACGCAGGCTCCCATGATAAACCCCAGAAAGAGCGGCCGCACTTTCCTGTATAGAATGACCCCGCCGTAGCTGATCAGAATCGACTTAACGAGCCAGGCGAGGAATATCCCAAACCAGTCGCCGCGCACGGTATTGGTCAGGGCCACGGCTAACCCCACCGGGTGCAGCGGCCAGCCGGCGAGGCGGTGTTGGGCGAAGGAGAGCAACCCAGCGAGTCCTGCGCCGATGCCAGTGAACAGGGTGGTCAGGTGTTGGGGCGGATGCGGGTTGTTGACCGTTTTGGCGACCCAGCCCCACTTGCTCAGCGGCGAGTTGATGTAGTACCAGCGGAAGCCGTGCATCATACCGTGCTGATAGCCCAGCCAGATATAGACCACGACAGTGGTAATTGCGCTGACGACGAGGGCGGAGGCGAGGAAGAACAGCAGCTTGCGGGCGCTGATCTTTTCCTTGACCTCCTCGCAGACCTTGAAGGCGTGGGCCATCGTGCCCATGAAGAACAGTTGCACGTCTGCGGCCCAGACCATGTTGAGCCCCATAGCGGTGAGGCCCTTATCGCCGAAATAGGCCGTGCCGAAGATGTTGGTAAAAAGCGGCGGAATGGAATGGGGGGCGCGCAGCCGCCCCAAGCCGGTTTGCACCAGCAAGCGCGCCGTGCCCAAGAAGACCAATAGCGCGACCAGCAAAAAGGCCAAGCTCCAGCCGAGGTAAAGGCCGGTGGCGTGGAGGAAGTACGCCATATAGACCAAGCCGACGCCCCCCATCAGCGCCGAGGTGCGCGGCGAGGGCAGGTGTGTGTTCGGGCCTCTGGTGCCGCTGGCGATAGCGCGCCACTGATCTTTGAGGAAGTCGCGCGACATCCACAGCGACGAGAGGATCAGGAAGATGAGCGCCCCCATCTGCTGGTGCGACATCAGCACTGAGACCTGCTGGTGAGGCTGGGCAGGGAGATTGACGACAACGCCTAAAAAGCCCAACAGGCCGTGTTCGAGATAGATGAGGATGTGAAAGAGCCAGACGCTCAAGAGCACATTGAGGTTGAGCAGGTAACTCAAGCCGATGACGAGGAAGTTGACGTTGATTCCATAGGAGATGCCGATGCGGCGCAAAAAGATGCGCGTGGAGGGGATGCCGAAGTTGTTGATGGTCTCAAAGTCGAACACTTGATCGAGCATGTTGACGGTCGGGATGATCGCGGCGATGAAAAAACCGACCCAGAACAGCGGATTCTTAAAGAGGCTTTTGGCTGGGTTTTCCACGCTCTCGACCATCGCCGTTGGCACTACTGCTAGGGGATAGACCAAGCGCTCGCCGCTGGCCCACTGGTGGTGCAGCAGGGCGATGAGCGAGAAGCTGACCAAGAAGAAGGCGACCATGAACAGGCCCCAGAAGATAGAAGGGCCGAGCCAGGCATCCCACGGCAGCGGCGCACCTGCTGGAGCACCCTCGAAGAGGTTGCGGATCATCTCTAGGTCGCGCGGGGCGGCCCAGTCGGGAATGTGGTCCCAGAGCAGTTCGCGCCAGTTGTTTTCCGGGGTGGCGTAGTAGAAGACACCGGCGAGCAGGGGAATAAAATAGCCGCCAAAGCCCATAGTCGGCATGACCGTGGCCACCATTAGCGCGGCGTAGATGAGGGCAAAAGTCGAAGTTGGCAGTCGCAGGAAGGGCCGAATTAGCGCGAGCAAGAGAGCGGTAAGCGCGACCCAGAACAGGGCGAAGATGACGCCGACGGTGTTGAAGTGGTCGGCGTAGCCCGAGTAGCGGTCGAGCAGGATGTAGCTGCGCACCCCGATGAAGTTGTGGCCGACGCACAGCGCCATGGCCAGCGTCCATTCGAGGGCAGAGCGCATCACTTGCTTCCCTTGCGCCCGGCCTCCCAGTCGTCGTCGAGCATTTTGAGCAGTGCGTCCACGTCGCGGTTGCCGGCCTGGATTTCCTGCATGATGCGGGCCAAGGTGAGGACGAAGCCGGTGGGGGGGTAGTCTTCAATCGAGATAAAGTAGCCGGGCGTCCAGCCCCAGCGATCGAGGTTGGTGCTCATGCGCTCGAAGAGGCTCTGGGTTGGTCCCCAGGTGCTTTTGGGGCCATCGACGCCTTCGATTTGGGTGGCGTTGAGTAACATGCCCTCAGCGTTGAGATACGCCTGATAGACCGCTGGGTGGTAGTAGGCCTCGAGTACGGCGAGGGCTTTGTCGTAGTAGGGACCTTGGGCGCTGGAGGTCATGGACCAGCCGCGCTGCTGGTTGGAGGTGTTGATGAAGAGCGGTTGGTGGCCGGTCATGGAGGGAATGGGCCAGTACTCGATTTCAAAGTCAACTTGTAGCGGCTCGACGTCGCCGCTCATCCAGCAGCCCATCATCCAAGTGGCGGCGTGCTCGTTGAAGAAGTCGCGCTGTTCTTCGTTGTACCCGTCGCTCAGCGAGCCTTTTTCGACGAAGTTGTCGATAAGCGCGATCATGTTTGCCATGATGAGGCGCATCAGGGGGTCGGTGGCAAAGGTGATTTCGCCACGGTCGCGGCGTACGGTCCAGGAAGGCTCGTCGGCGGGTCGGGTTGGGTCGTAGAGGTTGGTTTGGATCGCGTAGGAGAGAGGCACTCCGGCCGACCACTCGCGGCCTCCATAGACGAGCGGCTTGTAGCCAGCGGCTTTTATCTGGTGCAAGGCCGCGATAAAGGCATCCCAAGTTGGCGGCGGCTCGGTGATGCCGGCCTCGGCCCATAAGCGCTTGTTGACGGCGATGCCGGTGATCTGGCGGCCGACTTGGGCTGTATAGTACTGGCCATTGTGCAACGGCGGCAAGTTTTGGCCGACCCGGTCGTATATCGCGCGGGGAATGGGGAGCAGGTGGCCGCCATTGGCCAAGAATTTGGTGTAATCGAGGGTCATTACCACGTGGGGCAAGTCTCCGGTGGCAATGGCGCGGCGGTAGTACGCGCCAGCGTCTTCGTTGCCCAAGTCGATCAGCTCCAGCGTCCAGCCGGGGTTTTGGCGCTCGAAGGTGGCCTTCCAGATGTCCCAGTGGACTTGGAAGCCGGGTCGGCCGCCGATGTTGCGGGTGACGCGCACGACGCGGGCATCTTCCTCGCTGGCGCAGGCTCCGAAGGCGAGGAGGGCGGCGAGGGCAAAGGTTGTGAATTTGGCGAGAGGCATGGAGTCCTCAACGGATAGAGCCAGCGGTTAGGCCCTTGACGAAGCGGCGCTGCATGGCAAGATAGAGCATAGTGACGGGCAGCGACAAGACCACGACGCCGGCGAAGATGTAGTTCCAGTTCTTGACGTACTTGTCCGAGAGAAAGCGCCAGAGCTGCACAAAGGCTAGCTCGCCCTTGTTGGTGCCCATGAGGATGAACGCGTGGGGAAAGTCATTCCAAGTAAAAAGGCCCCAAAAGATGATGATCGTCACCGTGCAGGGCGTCAGCAGTGGGAAAATCACGCGCCAGAAGGTGCCAAAGGGCGTGCAGCCGTCGATCAGCGCGGCTTCTTCAAGATCGCGGGGGATGGAGCGCATGAAGCCGCTGTAGATGAACAAGCACAGGGGCAGGCCGTAGGATACGTAGTGCAGATAGAGGGCAAAGTACGTGTAGCCGATGCCGAGGTAGTTGAATTGGCGCAAAAGCGGCAGCATGAGGATTTGGAACGGCACGGTGATCCCGGCGAGAAAGAAGATGCTCCAGAAATGGCCCGTGCGCATGCGGCGGCGCGTGAGGGAATACGCGGCCATGGAGGCAACGACGATAAGGGTGGTGATGACGGCAACGCACATCAGCAGGCTGTTGAACATCGGCGCGGCTAGCTTGATGCCGGTGAAGATGTAGTGGTAGTTTTCGAGGGTCGGTGCCTCGGGGGGTGCCACCGGAGAGCGGATGATTTCCGGCAGGGTTTTGAACGAGTTGAGTAGCGCTAGAGCACAGGGCGATACGTAGAGCAGCCCTAAGAGCAGCATCCCGATCTCGAAGAGGGGCAGGCGGCGCTTCACAGGTCGGTCTCGCGGCGCTGGAAAAAGGCGACTTGCAGGGCGGCGACCAAAACTAGGAAGGCGAAGACGACAAAGGCGATGGCTGAAGCATAGCCCTGGCGGTCGTTTTCCGTGCCGAGCCAGTAGATGTAGTAGCCAGCGGTAAACGTGCGGTAGCCGGGGCCGCCTTGGGTGGTGACCAAGATCTGCGGGAAGAGGTTGATGCCGGTGATTAGGGCGATGACCGAGTTGGTCTTGATCATCGGCATGAGCACTGGGATTTGGACGCGGTAGAAGGTGGCTAAAGGGCCAGCTCCGTCGATCTGCGCGGCCTCGTAGAGTTCGTTGGGGATGGTTTGTAGCCCGGCGAGGAAGATGGTGGTGTAGAAGCCGAGGCCGTGCCAGAGGACCAGGGCGAGGATGAAGTAGGGCACCAGCGCCGGGTCGCCCATCCAGTCTTGGGCTAAAGCGTCGAAACCAAAGGCGCGCATCAGGGTGTTTATGGCGCCGGTGCGGTAGTTGGCTAGATATTGGAAGAGTAGGGCGCTGACGAGAATGCTGAGGATGAATGGGTAGAAAAACAGGCCGCGCACTAGGCCGCGCATGACCTTCATGCGGTCTAGGAGCACGGCTAAAACTAGCGACAGCGAGGTGTAGCCGACGACGATCATGGCCGTCTCAAAGAGAGTGAAGCGCAAGGCGGCGAAGAAGCGGTCGTCGTCGAGCAACTCGCGGAAGTTGTCCAAGCCGATAAAGCGGGGGTCTTTGGTCCAGCCAGACCAGTCGGTCAGGCCGTAGGCAAAGCCGAGCAGAGTCGGCAGGGCGAAAAAGGCTAGGTAGAGGAGTACGGCTGGGCCGCAGAGTAGGACTGAGGCAGTAGATTTTTCTATGGAAGCGCGCTGCATGACGGAGGGGGAACTAAACAAAGGTGCCTAGGATGTCAAGCGAGGGGACACTCCAGCAGGTCATGCTGAGGAAGCCGATAGGCGGACGAAGCATCTTTTACCTGCCCGCCTTCATTGGTAGGAGATTCTTCGACTCCGCTGCGCTGCGCTCAGAATGACAGAGCAATATCTAACAAAACGTAGATTACTTACTGAAGGCTATATGAGCGAAGTACTGACGCAATACCGCAGGCACAAGGGGCTGTTGCTGTTGGTGGCACCAGGGCTGGCCTTTTTTCTGGTTTTCAATTACCTGCCCATGTTCGGGCTGGTGCTCGCCTTTAAGGAGTTTCGTCTGAGCGCCGGCATCTTGGGCAGCGAGTGGAGCGGATTGGAGAATTTCTCCCGCCTCTTCGGCGGGGCCGACTTTCCCAATGCCCTGCGCAACACGGTTACCATCAGCTTATTGCGCTTGCTGTTCGGCTTTTTTGCGCCGATTGTGCTGGCGCTGATGCTCAACGAGATCCGCGTTTCCTGGTACAAGCGCACCGTGCAGACGGTGACTTATATCCCCTACTTTCTCTCGTGGGTGATCTTGGGCGGCATCTTCCTAATGATTTTCTCGCAGAGCGGGCCGGTCAACCAGATTTCCCAGCTCTTCGGCGTCTCCCCGATAGAGTTCCTCACCAATGACTTCTGGTTTATCGTCGTGGTCATTGTCACCGGGATCTGGCAAGCGGCTGGCTATGGGGCGGTGATATACTTGGCGGCCTTGGCTGGAATTTCTCCCGATCTGTACGAGGCGGCCGTCGTCGATGGGGCCGGACGCTGGAAGCAGACCTTGCACATCACCATCCCGGGGCTGGTGCCGACGATTATCACGCTTTTCATCCTCAACTTAGGCCACGTGCTCAACGCTGGCTTTGACCAGATTTACAACATGTACAATCCCATGGTGTACGACGCAGCCGATATCATCGACACTTACGTCCTGCGGCGGATCGTGCTGATGGACTTTGGATTGGCTACTGGGGCCGGGCTTTTCAAGTCCGTGGTCGGCTTGTTGATGGTGGTGCTGGCTAACTCGCTGGCCCGGCGGCTCAGCGGAGGGGAGCAGGGCATATGGTAAGCCGCACGCGAGGCGAGAAGATCTTTAACGTCTTTAACCTGACGGTGTTGGGCTTGGTCGGGCTGATGGCGCTCTATCCGTTCGTGTACACGATCTCGATGTCGTTGAGTAGTGCTGCCGAGGCTATGCGCGCCAGCCTGCACCTCTACCCGAGTGACATTTCGCTGACCTCGTACCGCATGGTGCTGTCCAACCCCGAGATTGTTACGGGGTTCACCAATTCGGTCCTGCGCACGGTCTTGGGCACGGCGCTGACCCTCTTTTTTACTTGTCTGACGGCCTACCCGCTGGCGCGACGCGAAATGCCGCACCGCAGCCCGCTGCTGTTCTTGGTGCTTTTTACCATGCTCTTTAGCGGCGGCATTGTGCCCAATTATCTGCTGGTCAAGAACCTAGGGCTGATCGACTCAATATGGGCGCTGGTGCTGCCGCAGATGCTGACGGCCTTCAACATCATCGTGGTCAAAAATTTCTTTCAGGCCATTCCCGAAAGCCTAGCCGAATCCGCCAAGATTGACGGGGCCAGCGAGTTCAATATCCTCTTCAGGATATACGTGCCTCTCTCCAAGCCAGTGCTGGCGACGATTGGGCTGTGGACGGCCGTGGCGCACTGGAATCACTGGTTCGACGCCATGCTCTACATCGCGTCGGACGAGAATCAGGTGTTGCAGACCTTTTTACAGCGGATCGTCATCGAGAACAGTATCGAACTGATCGAGCAGGGATTGGTCGATCCGAACATCACCGAGTTCACGCCCGAGACGATCAAGGCGGCGACCGTGGTCGTTACCATTCTGCCGATGCTGTTGGTCTATCCGTTCGTGCAGAAGTACTTCGTGCGCGGGATCATGCTGGGGAGCGTCAAGGAGTAACTGACGTTACGCATGAGAATCGAGGTATAAGATGCTTCGACTCCGCTTCGCTTCGCTCAGCATGACACGGTGAAGCAGCAAACCAGCACTTGTCATGCTGAGCGCAGCGAAGCATCCCATACCTAAGGGCCTATGCGTAACATCAGGGAGTAAGCAAGCTCGGTCTCACATCTGAAAGCCGCCAGCCACCAACATCGAAACGCCAGTGAGGTACTCGGCCTCGTCCGAGGCGAGAAAGGCCACGGTGCGGGCTACGTCCTCGGGCGTGCCGATGCGGCCCAAGGGGGTTTGCGCTTCGAGGTCGTGGACTAGGGCGGCGGTGGTGTCGGAGTCTGGTTCGTCGCGCTGGGCGAGGCCCGCAGCGATGTAGTGGGTGCGCTCGGTGAGGGTGTTGCCTGGACAGACGGCGTTGACGTTGATCCGGTGGGGAGCGAGTTCGCAGGCGAGGGATTGGGTAAAGCCTATGATGGCGAATTTGGATGTGCAGTACGCGGCGTAGCGCGGATATCCTTGGCGTCCGGCCGTAGAGGACATGTTGATGATCTTGCCGCCTTCGCCGCGGTCGATCAGGTGCCGGGCCACAGCGCGCGAGCAGAGGAAGGTGCCTTTGACGTTGACGGTTTGCACTTGGTCCCAAGCGGCTTCGCTTAGATCGACGACTGGGACGCGATCTGGTCCGGGGCGCGAGCCTGCGTTGTTGATTAGTAGGTCTATGCGGCCAAAGTGGGTGAGTGCGTCTTGCACCATGCCCTCGACTTGGGCGGCGTCGGACACGTCGGCTTCGACTGCGAGGGCCTGCTGACCGGCGGCTTCGACTTCGGCGACGAGGGCGGGCAGACCGCCCCAACCAGACTCGCTATAGGGCTGGGCATGCAAGTCATTGACTACTAGGTCGCAGCCTTCGCGCGCTAGGCGCTGGCAGATGGCGCGGCCAATGCCGTGTTCGCCGCCCGCGCCGGTGACGAGGGCGACTTTGCCGTTGAGATTGTACATGAGGTTCTCCGCATGATTAAAGGAGTTGGATGGCAGCATTGCGATGGCGGTGTGTATATCTCCACCCTTGTGCTGTAGGAACTAGAAATGTCGATTACGTCAACTGCTCGAACAGCGTGAATTTAGATGCTTTTTTATCAAAAGTGAGAACACCATCACAATTTGAAAATTTTGCTGAATGTGCAATTAACAAATCTGCAAGATCTATTTTGTTTGTCTGAGCAGACGAGAGAGTACTTTGCAGAGCAGACTGGGCCTCAAATATCAAAATAGGCATAAGAAGAAGTTCTTGCAGAGACGTGCGGATTTTTTCTCGTGAAATTTCATATACAGATTCCAGTACCCAGATGGTTTCAAGCACGACGAGTAAAGGAACAAAAAAGGGTTCGTTTTTGCCTTCTGCTCTCTTAAAAAGCCTGTACACAATATCTGCTTGTTTTTTATCATCCCGCACGAGAAAGCGAACAAGCACATTTGTGTCTAATGCTTTCACTTAAAACGCGCCTTCATTTTTTGCCTAATTCCAGACTTCATTTGGTGAACCGAAACAGGCTTTCTAGCAGATTTATACAACTTCCCGAAAATTTCATCTACTTTTACTTTTTTAGTCATAGGCGTTAGGAGTGCTTCACCATTATCCGTAAGCATAAAATCGACTTTATCGCCTTCGCGGAGTTGAAGAGCATCGCGAACGGTTTTGGGAATTGTGACCTGCCCCTTGCTTGTTAGCGTTGCTGTTGCCATACTGAGATCCTCTTGTTGAGTATTTGTTTTGAGTGGTTATTTTCTTACTTGAAAGTAAGGAAAATAATACCTGAGCGCAAACTCCGCTAAGATGGAGATTAGCTGGCAGGCTTTCCGACCACAATCCCCGGCCCGTAATCGGCCATCGCGGTCATGATGTACTCGTTGAGCAAGTGTTCCTCATGCGCAAGGCCGAATGTCCAGATTCGGCGATACATCTCCTCGATGACTGGCTGGTATTGCGGATCAGGTGCGAGGTTCTGCATCTGTCCGGGATCGCTCTCCAAGTCGTATAGCTCGTCGTAGTCAAATCCATTGAAGACGAATCGCCACTTGTCGGTGACGGTGGAGCGTTGGATGCCATAGGTCTCGTTTCCATTCGTCTGGAAGAAGAGCGCATCGCGCCAGTCGGCCGGTGTTTCTCCCTTGAGCAACGGCATCAGGCTGGTACCGGCAAACTCCACCGGGCTTTCCGCTGCGCCCATCTCAAGCAATGTCGGCGCGAAGTCACAAAGCGACACGAACTCGTCGCGCACCACGCCCTGCTGCCCGCCCGGCATCTTCGCGATCGCTGGCACGTGGTAGCAGCTTAGAAACGACGGCAGGCCCTTACACCACAGGCCGTGGTCGCCTAGGTAGTCGCCGTGGTCGGAGAGGTAGAGGACGATTGCGTCTTCGTACTCGCCGCGCTCTTTGAGCTTGTCGATCAGCCGCCCGAAGAGCCAGTCCTCATAGGTGCAGAACGCCAAGTAGTGTTTGATCGCGTCCCGATGTTCCTCGCACGTCAACTGAGCAAAGCGGTCGCGGGTGCGGCGGTAGAGGGCTGGTTTGTCATCCATTGGATCGTCGAAGGTGTCGGGTAGTGGGAACTCCACGCCTTCATATAGATCGAGGAAACGCTTGGGTGCGACATACGGATCGTGTGGGCCGAGGGTGCCAACATACAGGCACCACGGCTCTTTTCCGTCCAACTCATCCATTTTTGCTAGCGCGGCATCGACCACTGTGCGGTCGCCGAATGGGTTGTCTTCTTCCCCGTCGCGGAAGTACTGCGCTAGGAAGGGATGGGTGTTGTCGCCATAGTGGATGTACGGACGCATCCCCGCGCGCCTGATCTCGCCGGGAGCACGCCCACGGCCGCCGTGGTTCCCAGCATGTCGTTGCAAATTGTGCAGTTCGCGTTCGCGGGCTGCAGCGTCCTGCTCGTCGCGGCTCAGTCGTCTGCTGGGGTGTGCGCTTCCCGGCGCGACGTGTTCCCAGCCATAGTCGTGCGGCTGTTGATAGCTGCTGACATGCCACTTGCCCGAAAAGAGCATGCGGTATCCCGCTTCCCGCATGTCCACGCTCCAGGGGCGGATGTGGTCTTTCAAGCCTCGGGTGATGGCATTGGCGACGTTCACGTTGTGCCAGACGCCGTGTTGGGTCGGCATCAGGCCGGTCATGAACGACGCACGTGACGGGCAGCAGTGCGGTGACGGGCAGAAGGCACGACTGAAGGTGACGCTCTCCTTGCGGAATTCGTCAAGCACGGGTGTCTTCGCTTTGTACTCGTTGTTAGGTAGCACGGAGCACGCCCGTTGCTGGTCGGTCATGAAGATTAGTATGTTCGGCTTGGTCATTTTTTTATTTAGTGAGTTAGGAGGGCATAGGGGTCCGGTTCGAAAGGAACAGGCTGTTTTAAAAAGCTATTCGAGACGCCGATTTTCTCCTGTAACTGGAAACCACAGGAGCTGGAGGGCACCTTGTCGCACCTCAACGGAAAGATCGTCCGGCGGTTCCTCGGTTGCAATCGAGTAGGATCGGTGCAGGACCTTGGCCGGAGTCAATGAGGTAGTGTCTCGAACGGTCACTTTGCCATCTACCGATACTTCGATGACGACGTTGGGTAATTCGAGCGCGGGCGAAAGGGCGATGTTCAGCGACCCATCGTCTAGGCTGCCGCGAATTGCGCCGACCTGCGATGCCGCACTCATCCCCTTCGTTCCCCGGTAGCTATACATCCACTCCGTCCACGCGAGCGAGTCTCCAGGTGGGAGTGGCCGCGTCTCATCGGGGAAAAGCACCGACGTGCCACCCCACATCTCGACATAGCCCTTGTTGGGCCGGCCAGATCCCATGGGAATCCCCGTCGGATGGAAGCCGTAAGTCCATACATCAACACCTGGGTTGAGGACGGGATCGAAGACGCGGACCACGCCCTCCTCAGCGTCGTGGGAGTAGGCGCTGTAATAGTCGGCCGTCAATCCGTCGGCCATGATATCGCCGGCCTTCCACCCCCGGATGTAGCGCAACGGACTCTCGCTCCAGACCTGTGGACTCGGTCCTAGGTTTTTCTGCCAGCGGTCGGCGATTAGGATGCTCTTTGTGGGGATGATGAACTCGGTGTTGTCGGTCAGCTCGTTCTCGCCTCCGGGGGTCCACATGGGATTGACCCAGTGGGCGAACTGAACGGTGTCGGCTCCTGGATTGTGGAGGCGAATCTGGGTCTCTAGGGCCGCTGAGCCTCGATGGACCGTCAATCTGACTCTCTGGGTCAGGCCCGTCAGCGGCTCCGTCGTTGCCATCGACATGGATACCTGTTCTGGGTGATTTTCTAGGATCTTCCACGTCCAAGGCATCGCGAAGGTCGTGCCGTGCTCGTAGGCCGGAAGCGTGTACTCGATCCCGCCGATCCAGAGCCACCAGCCAGTGGGGTTGTTCGCCCCTCCAGGGCGCACGATGTCGTTTTTCCACAGCGCGTCGTGACCGGTTCGCTTGTCGATGAGGGAGTACACCCGTCCCATCTTCGGCAGCACCTCTACGCGCACATAGTCGGATTCGAGCACCACGCGCCTGTGCCGCTTGGCGACGATACGCTCCCAGTCGATGCGCTCGAAATCCAGATAGGGAAGTGGGTCGCCTTCGTCATAGTAGATCGCCGGTTCGTAATCGACTTGAGGTATGTCGATGTGATCGACGACAAGTGATGTGTCTGCGCCTAGGGAACTCGCCGACAGCGCCAGAATTATGAGCAGAAGGGTTCGACGTCGAGTCATCATTTGATCCTAGGGACGATTCATCGCTGGCGTAGAGGGAGGGAATGCCTTGTTGCTGAATTTTGCGATGGCTTGGGCTGCCGCGGCCGAGTCGCCGGCCTGCCGGTACGCGAGCACGAGACCTCGCTGTGCCGATGGCCGACCGGGATCTTGAGCTAGCGCCTGTTCGTATCGCTCGGCTGCGGCATGGGCATCGCCTTGTTGCAACGCTAGGTTCCCTAGCGCGATAAAAACATCCACCGGATTCTCGGACAACTCCAGCGCTCGCTCGTACGCCTCGCGACTTAGGTCGATGTAGCCGCCGGTGGCGTAGGCCGTACCCAAGTTGTACCACGCCAAGCCATAGTCCGGCTTGAGGTTCAAGGCTTGGCGGTACGCTGAAATCGCCTCTCCGGGACGACCCAAGCGGACGTGGGCATTGCCGAGGTTTTGCCAAGCGCGGGCGTTGTCCGGCTGGAGGGACAAACCGTCGCGCAGGTGTCTTACGGCTCCCGCGTCGTGTCCGAGGCGGGCGTAGAGGCGGGCGAGGTTGAAGTGTGCGCTGGGATTGCGGCTTGGTTGGGCTAGTGTACGCAGATGCTCGATCTCAGTTACGTGCGGTTCGATTCGCCGATGGGCGGCGTGCTGTTCTTCGGCGTCCCGACTACGACCTAGATGGCGGTACGCGGAAGCTAACTGAAGACGGATATCGGGATGCACCGGGTCGAGTTCGAGAGCCTGCTCAAGAGCAGAGGCCGCTTCGACATACTTTTCTAGCTTGGCTCGGGACACTCCGAGGCCGATATGCGCCTCCACTGAAGAGGGGTCGAGGTTGACGGCTGTCGAGAATGATTGCAGAGCCTCGCGGGTCCGTCCTACCTGTAGTAGGGCGCGGCCTACCGCTACCTCGTATCTGACACTGTCTGGTGCTAAGGCTATGGCTCGCTGGAGGAGATCCAAACTCTCCGCACAGCGGCCTAGACGCTCACACTGGAGAGAACCTAATGCGAAGCTCGCCTCGTGAGACGTGGGATCCAATTCCACCGCTCGTTTCAGGGAAGTCTGCGCTGCCGCTACATCACCGCGAGTCGCCTGTACTGCACCCATCAGCTTGTGCAGCGTCGGGCGGTCTGGATCGAGCGCGATCGCTTCGGCGAGTGTGGACTGGACGTTTTCGAGTTGCCCGACCCCGAGCCACGCCACCGCTAGCCTCTCCAACGTCTCTGCATTGCGCTTGGCCGCGACGGCTCGCTGCGCTAGGGAGAGCGCCGTGGTGTGGTCGCGGATTCGGGCCAGAACCTCGCTGAGACCCATCAGCGCCCCCACGTGCAGACTATCCGACTGAAGAACCATTTGGAACTGATCCATCGATTGATCCATGTGACCTAAGTCGAACAGCACGCGGGCAAGCGACACTCGGGTCTCGATATCTGCGGGGCGTTCGCGCAGTTGTTTTTCATACGTCAGCCGCAGCCGTCCCAACTCGTCGGCTGTGGGCGGCGCGTCCGCAGCAGGGCGTTGGCTTTCGCATCCGACGAGAGGCACGATCAGGGCAAGGAGCCATGCACGTGCTCTTACAGTGGCGTCCATGGCTCGCCTTCTACGATTCGCACAAAGCGCCTTGCCGGTACGGGGCCTACGGTCTGCGATTCACCCGATGGCCAACGAATCAGGATGCGGTCCACCTTTGTCCTGCGACCGAGGCCGAAGTGTAGTCGGAGGTCGTTGTGAGACAGGTAGCTGCTGCCACCTCTTACCTCGGCCATCTGCCGCAGATCAGCGGAGAATACAGTGACGCGCGCTCCGATCCCACTGCGATTGCTGCGCGTGCCTTCTAGCTCGACTGAAATCCAATTGGCGCGATTGCCGCCATCGTTTCTGAGCAGGTGCGGGCGCTGGTTGTTGTTCGACACGAACAGATCGACATCGCCGTCGTTGTCGTAGTCGGCCGCGGCTGAGCCTCTTCCGACGCCCGCTGAAAACGTCGTTAGACCGCTCGCCGCGCTCACGTCGGTGAATGTGCCGTCGCGATTGCTCAGAAAGAGTTGGTCGTGCTGCGCATAGCGCGGACCGGCGCTGTCGAGAATTTCGATGTTGGGCTCGACATGGCCGTTGGCGAGGAACAGGTCGGGATATCCGTCGTTGTTGACGTCGATGAAATCGGTCCCGAAGGTGAGGGTTTGATAGGTCGGCCCTCCTAGTCCGCTCTGTGCGGTGTGATCGGCGAATTGACCCGCTCCGGCATTGTGCAGCAGTCGGCAAGGCTCCCATTGGAAGTTGCACACACCTAGGTCGAGGCGACCGTCGCGATCGTAGTCGGACCAATCGGTGCCCATGCCCGCCTCCGGGGCACCATCGGGACTCGTCGCGACGCCGACGGCGACACCGACCTCGGCGAATTGGGACCCGTCGTTGCGGAACAGGAAATTTGGCTCGTGGTCATTGGCGACATAGAGGTCGGGGTCGCCGTCATCATCGTAGTCGGCGAATCCCACGCCTAGCTGACGGCCCTCTTCGGTCCAGACGCCCATCGACTCGGTGATGTCCGTGAAACGGAAGTCGCCATCGTTGCGGAACAGAGACCCAGAATCGCCGGGATAGGCACCGGGGCCGCAGTAGATCTGAATCAGTCCGCGGTAGCACTGCGGGAGATCGTCTCCGACAATCCGCACGTCATTGGCGACGTATAGATCCAGATCGCTGTCGAGATCGATGTCGGCGAAGGCCGTGCTCGTCGATACCCGCAGATCACCGGTCCCCGACTGTTCGGTCACGTCTGCAAAGTAGCCGTTGCCTAAGTTTCGGTAGAGCCGGTTGGCACCCCAGTTCGTGACGTAGAGATCCGCGTGGCCATCGTTATCGATGTCTCCAACGCCGACCCCCATGCCAAAGCTGGTGTCGGCGACCCCTGCTTCCGCTGCCCTATCGACGAAGGTCCCGTCGGTCTGATTCACGAATAGAGCATTGGCGGGTAGATGAGCGGTGAGGACGCCGTGGCTAGCAGCGCTGTTCACGACGTAGAGGTCGGGAAAGCCGTCGCCGTTGAAGTCGGCAAATGCGGCACCCGAGCCATGGGTTTCGGGATAGTGGTAGGCCCCGGCAGCGCCATTGAAGTGGCGAAATTCGATCCCGGACTCGGCCGCGACCTCGCTGAATCGAGGGAGGGGAAGAGCCGGTTCTTCATCGGCGCTGCAGCCCGACAGAACGGGTGCTGCCACCAAAGCAACTCGCAGCATCTGACGGAGCCATTTTGTCTGCGTAGTTAGATCGCTGCTGTGCATCATTAAATACATCAAATACATCATCGTTAATCTGCGGCGCGTCGATACTCCGAATACGCGGAGAACCTCGCCGACTTCAAGTTACTCACCCTGCAAAGACGAGGTCAAGCGAGTGCGGGGATTCATGGCAGCTAGCTTGGTCTTGCGCTGCCTGCTGCTGACTCACCAGTCAAAAAGGGCTTGAACTTCTTGCTTCACCTTTATATAATTATCGCTTCGCTGACCTGTATAATAGGTTGATTCACAAGTAGCGTGGAGGCCCATTTTTCCACGCCAATCCTACCGTCTTCCTTCGGCTAAAGGATGAAGCGAAGACATGAACGAGAGGAGATCTCATGCACAAGAAAGCAGTTCTAGGGACAATAGTCTTCGGCGCTGTGCTGTTGGCAGGTTTCGCAGCCCCGGCAGCAGCATACGAAAACTGCAACGGCGTTGGCTATTTTGCCCTGCAGGTGCCCAATCCAGGCTCCATGAACCCCGATGGCGACAGCAGCGACTGGGGTTGGTTCGATTCGGATTTCATCATCGGTAATGACCAGTTGTGCGACGTGATCGGCAACAGTGAGTTTCCAGCGCGTAGCGACCTCGACA
Organism: Candidatus Latescibacterota bacterium; assembly: GCA_022826515.1. The sequence continues at coordinate 28,260 of JAJDUT010000109.1, read as the reverse complement.
TCGCTCACCATGTCGGCTGGACACCGGAGCCAGACAATCGGCTCTACGTATTTACGCGCGTCGTCGATGACACGCTGAACGCCGACGTCACCGAGCTGAACGATGGTTGGCACGACGATGACCTCGAGCTGATTCTGGATCCCGATCACGGTGTGTGGAACGAGGCACCTGATGCCCTCCGCACTGGACATCAGCAGTGGACCTTCCACTACGCTCGTCCCGGTGGTTATCCCCTCGTGTCCTTTTTGCGTTGGAACCAGCCTGCGGAGATGCAGTGGGGTCCCGAGACGGGCGCTGTTGAGGGAGCCGTTGTGGTCTCTCCAGCGGGTGCCGGGCACTTGGCCACGGACGTGACGGTGAACTACGAAGTTCGCATGGAGGCCTACGACCCGTACCTGCCGGATGGCCGCGACGCAAGCGTCCGCTGGGTCTTCGAAGCCGGCCAGACGATCGGCATGTCCCTGAGCCTCAATGAGGCCGACAGTGGAGGCCGGACGCACCAGATCACGACGCACATCCAAAACGGCGGGGCGCATAGCTCGGAATTCTCCTCCGAATTCACCTTGCTAAGCACCGATGAGTACGCTACTGCCGTCGAGGGGAGTAGCTGGGGCGCAGTGAAGGCGCTAATGCAGTAAGTAGAAAAAACGTCCCTATCTTTACGTCTAAGGAGGGAGGACCGTCCTCCCTCCTTAACTTTTCTAACACATATCCGAGCCTGCGCGAAGAGGTTGTTTTGAAAGCGCTTTGTAGCTGCCTACTGATCTTGGTTGCGTTCGGCTGTGGGCGCTATTTCCCAGGGCCTCTCCAGCCCAAGCCTGGGTCCGAGCAGGGCGAACACATGGTGGTCCACGACGATGGATCAGTGGCCTACGTCTTCGAGAGGCTCGATATCGCGGTTCGACCGATGACGGACGCGGAGCTCAACCGCAGTTTCGCCACCAGGTCGGCCGATGGACCACTTTCTACTAATCCCTTCACATTCGGCGATTGGACTCCTCCAGGCGAGTCATTTACACCCCAGCGATTTACCGTCTTCCTTCTTCGGGTCAAGAACTATGCGTATCCGAAGGTCAAGATCGATCCGTCTATGATCGAGCTGCGATCCGCCAGCGAGCGTTCCTACAAGCCCCTGACATTTCTCGAAATCAGTGAGTATTACCGAGCGTATGCGTTGGCTTGGGCCGGAAACTACTATGCGCGCATGCGCGAGCGCGAGGATCTGCTGCGTCTCCATATGTATGCCGACAAGATGATCTTCAGTGGCCAGGAGCACGAAGGTTTTATTGTATTCCCACCCATGCCTCCAGATGTGACCGAGTTGGCCATCCACATCAACGACGTTGCCGTTCGCTTCAACTACGCCGATGAGCCCGTGGAGACCGTAAATCTGACCTACGGATTCCAACGCGAGGTCTTCAGGGGATACCAGCCACCCGCCACCGTCTCGGCACGCTGACGTGCCCCTTACAGCCAAACGCGCGGGTGTAGCCGTCCCGCTTATCCTGACGTTCCTCCTGAGCATTGATGCAGGCGGCCAGATCGAGACCGTGCGCATCGGACAGGGAGGCGACACTTGGCAGAGCGTGGAGCTAGTGGCTGCAGGAGCGCAGGTCACGGCCGACTCGCTGCTACCGGCTGGCTTCAAGGCCAACGAGAACATCGTTGCCGCTGTTCGCTGGACGGATGTCGGGACGGGCCCGGACGAATTCATACCCGAGGGCGGAGCGCGGGTGTGGGCGCGCGTTGCCGACGGTCAGCCAAATGACGTTCTCATCGACGGCAGGTCAAATACATCCACTGGAGAGCGATTTCAGATTCCTGGTCAGTCTCAGGACGGCCGGATCTTCGTCTTCGATTTAGGGGCCTCGTTTCCCGTCGAGCGGATTGCCTTCTTTCCCAACCCGGCAGATAGCACCGCCTTCCTGCGGGCTTACGAGATCAAGGTCAGCGATGGGCGCTCTTTTGGTGCGGACGAGCGGCCGATCTACGAGACGCTGGCACGGGTTGAGGTTTCCAACGAGGTTCGGACGGAGGCCGAGTTTCCACGGCAGTTGGTCCGGTATATCCGCTTGGAAACGCTGGAACCGAATCCCTTCGACATTGCCGAGATTGAGGTGTTTGGCCGAGGGTTTGTGCCCCGTGCCCAGTACGTCTCAAACTTCATTAGTTTTGACGAAGGGGGTGTGCGCAACTTTGGTCGCCTAACAGTCCGCGCTACCCGCGTGTCAACCGAGCCCGACGTGGTTTCGGACGATCCAGTGCAGGCCGTGTTCCAAGTGCGGGCGGGCAGCGACACCTCGCCTGAGTCCTATTTCCAGATCGATCTCGAAACCGGCAGTGAGACGGAGATCTCAGAGGAGGCGTACCAGAACCTCATAGACCGCGAGCGCACGGCGAGATACGATGCAGAAAACTGGAGTGCGTGGTCGAATCCGGTGGCGATCGATTCGACGGGCTCCTACGAACTCAGTCTCGATTTTTTGCCGATGCCGAGGCCCTTCTTCCAGTTCAGATTCTTCTTCGAGGGCACTGCGACCGACGTGATTCGGATTGATGCGCTAGAGTTCACCCACTCGTCACCTCTCGCCCAAGGGACGCGAGCCGAGATCGCCCTCGTCGGCGATCCCTTTCCACAGGCAGGCGTGGCCACCGTTGCTACGGGCCAGCCGGCGACCTTGGAGTACGCCTTGACTGCGGAGTTGTCCGGCGACGAGGGATTCGATGGTTTGCGCATCGCAACGCCAGGCGCTGCTCAGTTGGAATCGGTGTTGATCGGCGACGACCGAGAGCAAGTGATCGTCGATAGCGTCTTTGTTGACGCCAGCGGCATGTCGCTTTTCTTCCCGAGCCGCCGGATCACGGCCGAGAGCAACGCCACGCTCTTTGTGCGGTTCACAGCAACGCCCTTGCGATACACGACTCTGTTTCAGAGCTGGCTCTTAGATTCAGTTGGCGCGGTTCCGCAGCGGGTCGCTCCCGGTGATGCTACCAACCTGCTCGGCACGAATTCCGTCCTCGTCTTCGGTTCCCTTGGCGATCCGCTTAGTCGATTCGATTTGGGCACCGGTGTCGTGACGCCGAATGGGGACGGGCGGAACGACGATTTGGCGCTGCAGTACGACCTCGTATTCCTCATCGAACCAGCGCAAGTAAGCATTACAGTACACGATCTATCAGGTCGGCTCGTTCACACCCTCCAGCAAGAGGAGCAGGCGGCAGGCAGCTACCTAGCCACGTGGACCGAGGCCCACGAACTGCCTCCGGGACACTACCTCGTCCGACTGCGCGTCGAAACGCAGACCAAGACGTTTGAGCGCCTGCGGATCGTGGCGGTATCCTACTGAGGAAAGTAGGCAAGAGGAGGATTTATGCGCACGCGAATGATGCTTACCACAACGATCCTGCTAGTCGCGACAGCGGTTGCGGGCTACGGTCAGCGCCGCGTCGTGCAGATCGGCGGGGCGGCCGGGGATTTCTCATGGTCACAGGTGCGTCAGAAAGCCGTCGCCCTTGACGACACGACCGCTCCGGGTGCCTTGCAGCCCAGAGAGCTGCGGCCATGGGAAAACATCATGGTCGGACCCGGGGCCTTCGCCAATATATTCGGCCTATCTTGGGCGGAGGGACAGACAACAGGTAAGGCCTTCGGTTTCCAAGCTGGCGTTGACCCGCGCTTCTGGCACGGTGGCTACAGCCGCGAGGAGGCCGTGGTCATCGATGGCGATCCCGAGACGGCAATCTCGCTGCGGCAGCTAATCGGTGAGGGGCCGGTACAAGTCTTCAACCAAATTCTGCGGCTGCAGGAAGAAGTTTGGACCTTTGATCTAGTCTTGGAGACGCCGATTAACCGGATCCTGTTCTTCCCTCGGCAATCGGGCGTCGATAAGCGCGGCATTCCCAACAAGCAGGGATCGCCGCGGGCGTATCGTCTTTCGATACAGAACGAGGCGGAAGAATTTCTACTCGAAGGCTCCGAGCCGATCCCGAAGCGGACGCTTGCTACCCTCATCGAGGAAACCAAGTCCAACACCAAGAGCCGAGTCGATGTCAGCTTTCCGCTGCAACCGGCCAGATTCGTCCGACTCGATCTGAGTTTGGCGGACCAGTTCTACAGTATGGCCGAGTTCCAAGTCTATGGCGAGGGCGTCCCGACCAAGGTAAACTACATTTCTACCGCCATTCCACTCGACGAGCCTGTCAACTTCGGCGAGATCACCTACTCCTTCCGCTCGCTGCGACGAGACCGGGAAGCGGACGTACTCGTCGAAGACCCCGCAGGCGATGCCCGACTACTCCTAGAAACGCGCTCCGGCACTGACGATACGCCGCTGGCCTACTACGTCGTAGATGACTTCGGGCGCGACAAGGAGGCGACAGAGTCGGAATGGCAGCGCGCTTCGCTGCCCCGACGGGAGAGCCTCTCCGTCCGCTATCCCAATCAGCGCAGTGTCGTTCTCGACGACGAGACCAACTGGTCGCCGTGGTCTTCACCCTATCGCTCATCCGGTCAGTTGAACCGATCGCCGGACGGTCGCCAGTATTTGCAATTCCGGGCGACGTTCCTGACGGACGATGTGCTGTCCATCGGTCGTCTAGATTCACTACAGTTTGAGGTTTCTCCACTGCTCGCCTCGTCGCTCATTGGTGAGGTTTCCTTGGCGGATGCTGTTTCGACAGGCCTGACGGCTGAGGCGCAGCCAGCAGAATTCCCCGTCGGGGAGCGACGTCAACTACACTTTGACATCGCGGCGGACTTCTCCAGCGATTTACAGGGATTCGATGCCGTGCGGCTGACGGTCCCCTTTGGCACTCGCTTCGAGGGGCTAAGGATGGGCGATGCAGATCTCGTCGCGGTAGCTCCAGACAGCGTGTGGCCCGGGGACGGGATTGCCACCGACGGCGAGCTTTTCATCTCCTTTGCCTCCAACCGGGTGTCGCGCGACAATGATGTTCCCGTCCGCATCGCTCTCGAATCCTCCCTTTTTACCTCTTCCACGATTTTCGCCGGGGAGGTCATCGACTCTGCCAGTGCCAACTTGCCCCAGTCAGTGGACGGGGGGGATGCCCGGGACGATGTCCACACCAACAGTCTGCAGGTCTTCTCGCGCGATGCGAGGACGACCGTTCTCGATGGGGTCCGCCTCATGCAGCCGGCTCTGACGCCGAATGGGGACCGGGTAAACGACGAAATCCACGTCGAGTTTAGCGTTCTATTCGTCGATGAAGCAGATGTGACAGTAAAGGTGTACGATGTTGCCGGACGCTATATTGCGATCTTGGCCGCTGAGAATCGGGGTCGATCGGCCCAGCAGGTGTCTTGGGACGGTCTCGATGATGATCGCAACTTAGTCCCTCCAGGCTTGTATCTTCTTGTGATCGAAGTAAATACCCAAAGGGAGATCGCACGGCGATTACTGACAGTGCCCGTCGTCTACTAGGGAGTTAAGACTATGGCAAAAACAAGCTTGTATATCATCGCCATGGCCGCATGGCTGCTGTCCAGTCACGCCGTGGCTGATGAGATCCGCTTCGATCGTCTCAGTGATTGGCAGCAGTGGACGAGCCCGATTGGGGCCATTCAGTTGCGGCAAGACGGAAAGATCGAGCTGGGGTGGTACGGAACGGACACCGATCCGATGGATAACATGTCCCTGTTCTCGCATCCCACCCGGAAAAGTGGTGAGGTCTTCGGTGGCCTGACGGCACACTCGAACAACCGCGACGCTCGGTTTTTGTTCGATAACGATCACGACACGTGGTGGCAGCCCGATGCCGGTGCCGATCCCGACAATGCGTGGATAGACATCGACTTGGGCCGCCTCGTCCTGCTGAAGGAGATCCGCTTGGTCTTTCCCGACACCCTCGACGTCCGTCCCTTCCGGGATTTCTCGGTTTTTGTCAGCGAAGGTTCGACGGTATCGCCGTCCGAGGATGTCTGGCGATTCCAGCGCGTGTTCACGACCGCCGAGCCCAACGAGTTGGGTGAGATCGTCATTCCCTTGTCGATTGAGGATTTTGGCGACGTAGCGACCGGCGAGAACATGGTGCTGGGCAAGTCGCTGGACTTCAAGCCCGTACACTACATCCGCTTCCTGCCCCACGAGGTCGGGGAAGGCGCGGCGCTGGCCGAGATTGAGGTAACAGCGATCGGCGATAATATCGCGCTGACGACCTTTGATCGGGGGGGGACGATCCGCTCGGGACGCCCCAAAGTGGAAGAGCTGCGCGATGGAACCGTCGATAATGCATGGCCCTTGATTGCCAATAACCTCAATCGCTTCTGGCAGGATGGCGGGATGTGGTTCGAGTGGGATCTGGGGGCCCTCTTCCACGTCAGCCGGATCGTGTTCTACCAGTGGCCTCCCAATCATCTAGGCCGCACGACATTCGGAATCGGCGGCACCAACAACGGCTACAATCTGGAGATGACGGACGGGACGCCGATCGCCCGGGACGATGCATTCCGCAGTCCCTTTGACTACACGCGCGTTTCACGCGTCGATAACAGCCGGGCACCGGTGCGCTACGTCTTCGACCACCATCTAGAAGATCGAGTTGGCCGCTATCTGTTCTGGAACCACTTCGATGTCCAGGACAGAAGGGTTGGCTATATCATGCTGGAAGTATTCATCTATTCCGCTGGCTATCCGGCACAAGCGGCCTTGACATCCGATTTCATCGACCTCGGGGGGGCCAAGAGCGTTACGGGGATCTCGTGGGATGCCGACACCCCGCCGGGGACCCGAATCACCGTGCAGACTCGAACGGGCAATGAGCTCGACGCGGAGCAATTCTTTTTCAAGAAGAACGGCGAGCCGGTCACGGAGGCGCAGTACAATAAGCTGCCCAAAGTGGTGCGGGGTGAGATCGTCGAAGTGCCCAAGGAAGGGGCGGACTGGAGTGGTTGGAGTGAGCCGCACCTTTCGTCGGGCCAGTCCTTTCGGTCTCCCACCCCTAGACGGCTATTGCGAATGCGGGTGAGTCTGGAGACCGACGATCCCGAAATCACTCCGGTCCTCAACGCGGTGACTCTGCACTTCGACGAAGCACTGGTGCAAAAGGGCGTTGAGGCCGCGATCTATCCACGCGAGGCGATCGCTGGCGAGTGGCAGGATTTTCGCTACGTGCTGCAACCGACCTTCACGGTCAGAGACCAAGGTTTCGATCGCGTGATTCTGCCGGTGCCAGGACCAGTGCGGGATGTGTCGCTACGCATCAATGGTGAAGAGGTCGAAGGGTCTGTCGAGTCCACTGTCGATACGCTCGTCGTCGCCATGCCCCGACGCACGCTGCGGGACTCGGTGGAAGTGATGTTCACGGCGCGACCGCTGAACAATCCCACCCGCTTCCTCGCAGCCGTGGCGAACTCGGCCCAACCGGATAATCGGCAAGAGGTGAGGCCGCTAGACGTCGATGACGACGGCGATGGCGAGTTCGATCGCACGGACCGAGATGCCCTCTTCGTCTTCCTGCCGAACACAGTCTCAGGAGGTACTATCCGCAATCTCGTTGCATCGAGCCGCGTCATCACGCCAAACGGCGACGCTATCAACGACAATTTGCGCATTACCTTCGATCTATTTCGCACTACAGTCGCTGCTGAGCTACGGCTCTACAACTTGGCAGGACGCTTGCTCCGGGTCGTCTCCGGCCAGCGAGGGGAAACGCAGCAGCTAGTGTGGGATGGGATGGTGGATGATCGGCCTACGCCACCCGGGATCTATGTCTGCCGCATAGAGGTGGCGGCAGACGCAGGGGAGGAGGCCAAAACCCTGCTGGTAAGTGTAGCCTATTAGTTAGAAAGGTTGATTTAATGACGATACGCAGTGGTAAACTAATACAGGGGAGCTGGACATGAAGCGCAAATGGGTCGGCTCCATTTTAGCCGTCCTGCTACTGCAAGGGACGCCAGGTGGAGCTGTCGAAATTGGTCTGTTCAATCCCTACATCACGGACGGAGCCCGAATCAGTCCTGAGACACTGATTCCAACTTTGCGGAAGTGGTATCTGCCCCAAGCGCTCTACTCACTATACGGCTGGCAGGGGAGTGCTTACACCAACTATGCGCGGGACCAGTACCGGCGATATGTGAGAACCGAGCTCGAAGGCGACCGCTACTACGACCTCTACGGCAATTACTTCACCAAGGGCTGGAACATCTACAACTTCACAAATGAGTATCCGCGGGATTTCGGGAGCGGAATTTGGAAAGATCCGAACTTCAGCCAGTGGTTCAATCGTCTCATCGTGGTCTCTGGGGCCAAGGGGCAGTTCCACACCTCCCTGACCATCGGCGAGGGCATCCGCACCACGATGACGCCGCTCACTTTCTCCAAACCGCTGTTCGACGGTCTGCAGTGGGACTTCCAGACCGATAAATACGGAGTGAGCGTCTTAGCGGCGCGGGCCGATTCGCCCGGGCGCGTGGCCGTTGCTGTCGACCAAGGAGCGGCGCGCCAAACGACCTTCACTCAGCTACTCGGCCTGAACGGAAGCGTCGGCGTCGGCGATTTCGCGACAGTGGGTGGAACGTATCTGACGACCTTTCACCAAAACTCGGCACTCTCCCTCGACGAAAATTCGCTGCGTGGCGTCCTCGGCGGTCGCCTGAATGCGGGCAATGTCCAGCGGCTGATTGTGCGACTGTCAGACGACTCACCAGAGGATGGCGTCGGCGGAGCACTGCTGCTCCGCGAGCGCATCTTCATCAACGGCGTTGAGCATCCCGAGATTGACCCGATCATCGAAGGGGGGGTGGCGCGCGAAGGCCTGCTAGAGGCCAGTGGTTCCAATACGGTTACCCTGACGTATAACATTGAGGCCGATTTCCGGCCGGGCCCCGATGAGGAGATCACTGATTTCCGGGAGATCGAGCGCATCGAAGTGGGGCTGGTCGTGGCCAACGACTACCTCGTAGAAGTCGCATCGAACTTGCAGACCAACGCGACGCTGGAGCCCGCCTTCCTGCCCGTCGCCCAAGCAGAAGGCAACGTCACGGATGCCTCCAATCAGCGATTCATCCGCTTTCAGTACGGGATTCCTTCGAGCAACGAACTGCGCGGAGTGAATCTGGCGATCAGCGACGTGGGGGGCTTCAACCTCCGTTCTGAGTACGTGAGCAATCGGCGCAACCGACGGTTCCCCAACCAAACCATCCGCAGCAACCAAGCCCTCGCTCACGACGCGTCTGAGGCTTATTACGCCACAGCGTCGCAGATTGCGTACCCCTTCTTCGGCTACGGAGAGTTCTTCAGCGTCGAGCCTGGGTACTCGACGTCTATGTTCATCCCCGACACCCAAGGCTTCATCGATTACGAAGACGAGAAGAATTATCTCTACGAGCTCATCGACGATAACGACGACCAAGATCGCTTTCCGGACTGGCAGCGCCGCGCCATAAATCTGAGTGCCCTGTTTCCAAACCAGAATCAGTTCCCCGACCGGGAGGTGTTTCCGGGCCTCGACGAGAACCAAGACTTCATCTCGGACTTCAATCAGAACCAGAACAACCAGCCTGATTACAGCGAGCCGTTTTTCCGCTACCACGTCGATCCGCCCGAATTTCTTTTCGGCACGGACATGAACAACAATACCGTCATCGACCGTTTTGAAAACGACACGGAAGCGGATTATCCGTACAAGCGAGACAGCAAGGGATACAACTTCTACGCTGGTGTCGAACTGATGCCAAATAGTCGCCTCATGGTTGGGCGCTCGCGGATGGAACAGCACTCCAGCGACCGCCGGGCGGCCTCCACGTACGGTCTGCTGACGCTGAAGAAGGAATATCCGCAGCGCAGTCTGTCGATCCAGCTAATGGAGTTTGCTCGCAAAGTCAGGGATGACATCCCCGACAATCTCATCCAGTGGGTGCAGCCGGCCTTTTCTCCCGGTACGCTACAGGACTTCAGCGATCCGTTGATCGCACAGGATACCTTTATCAACACCCTCTACTTGCAGGTAGATTGGAATCCGTTCGTTACGACGCAGACGAAGCTCAAGTACGACGCCTACAATCAGCAGGGAGATGCGGCGGAGGGAACGCAGAATGAGCGGTTCTTGGGTCTAATCAACAAGGCCGATCGTCAATTCTGGGCCACGCAGACTGTGCTTTTGTGGCCGCAGTGGAAGCAGCGGTTTTCTTCCCGTACGCCGACTAATCCACGCGAGCGCAGCACGCGCGATCTGGCTGAACTCTTCTTCTTTCTCGTCAGCTATAGCATTTCCCCGCAGATGACTCTCGGCCTTGGCAGCGAGTACGAGCTTTTCAATAACCTGAAGAGCCGCCCTGAGGGTGGTGCCGTTGACTACCAAGACGACTTCAGTCGCTTGACTTTGGCGTCGCAGTTTTCCAATCAGGCGGCGTATCTGGGCTACGAGCTGACCGCGAACATCGGCATACGGTGGACGCGACGCAGCGTTCACGGAGAAGATGCCGACACGAACACCATGATCTTCGTGGATGTGTTTGCGGGTCTCGGAACCGATCGATGATGAGGATCTCGTCGCGCGCTGTTATTTTGCTAACAGCGGGATTGCTGGCCTGCGAACAGACTGAACAATACGAGCCGAAGCCTATCGTCGTCGCCATCATCGACCGGGATACGATTGATGTCGGGGCGTATGACGAGATGGCGACGACGCTTCTCGCCTCTTCCCATCGCAGCCAAGATCCCGCCAGTCTCGACACGAGACGCCAACTGCTAAATGCGATGATAGACAGACGGTTGCTGGCGCTGGAGGGACAACGCAGGAAGCTGGACGCAGCGCCTAAAATCGCAACGGCCCTTGAGCAGCGCCAGCGCAAGCTCCTCTGGCGCTCCCTGTTCAACGCGGTCGCGGTCGGCGCGGGGCTCGATACGTCGGGCATCCAGACCTTCGCCATTGAAGAGGGGTTTACCGAAGAGGTGCTGCTCCAGCACGTGATGCTGGCGAATGAGGCCGATGCGTGGAGCGTGCTCGAGGCTCTCGATGCGGGAGAGCCGATGGATGTACTCGCCGTCGAACGTTCGGTCCACCACGAGACAGGGGGCCTGGGGGGCTACTTTAGCTACATGTCTGTATCCCAGGTGCTCCCGGAGATCAGAGAGCAGATTCTGTCGCTGGAGCCTGGTCAAACCTACCCAGAACCTCTGACTTCCCGCTACGGGGTACACGTATTTCGCCTGATTGACCGTCGTCCCGCCGACATGGCGAACTGGTGGGATGCTGTGCTCAAGGAGTTCCGCGTACGCGAGAGGAGCCGCGTCTTCGAGTCCTTTGCCGACAGCTTGGCGGATGCGCATGGCCTAGTCTGTGAGCCACTGATTGACGACCGTCCTGCGTCGGATCCTCTCTGTACTTGGACGGGCGGCCAGCTCTTGTCATCCGACGTCGACTTGGCCGCCGCCGGGGAGGATCTGCAGAGCTGGTTGCGCACGAAGGCTCGCGATCGGCTGGTCGTCGAGGAAGCCAAGCGTCGTAGCATGGACCGCGAACCCGTGGTGCGCGATCAGGTCGAGGAGTTGAGGGAAGAAATGATGATCGACAGCCTCCGGCGGGTCGTGGCCGGCCGCATTGAGGTAGCGGATGCCGAGAAACGGGCGTACTACGAGGAACACCCTGAGTTGTATGGTCCGCGTCCGACGGTTCGCGTCGATGAGGTCCTCGTCGCGGACCTTACTTTGGCGCAACGACTCCGAGGCCAAGCAGAAGCGGGGACCCCGATCGACTCCTTGGCACGGGTACACAGCATTCGCGAGGTGACGAAGAAGAGAGGCGGGTCGATGTGGCTCGTCACGAGGGACAATCCGCTCTTAGGGCCCCTCGCGCCCCTCGCTCTCGACTCGGAAGTGGGTGCGCTCCTAGGGCCTCTCGAAGTGCCTGGTGGGTATTCCGTTCTGCGTATCGCCGAAAAGAGCCAGACGCCGGCGCGACCCTATGAGGCAGTGGAACGGAATATTGAAGTGATTCTCCGTCTGCGCGCCGAGCATCAGAAGATGGACTCGTTGCTGGTCCAACTCCGCGTGGATTTCGCTGACGAGGTCATGGTCCATGAAGATGCGCTGGGATCCGTACTAACCGATTGGGGGGATCGCGAAGATGATGCCCAAAATTGAAGAGTACTTGGATCTGCGAGTGTCATGTCTGCCGTCCTCGTCTTCTTCCTACTAAGCGCCTGCGAGGGGCCTGTCGAGAAACAGGCGGTTCGGCAGCAGGAAGCCGCACGAGCCCTCCTCGACAGCGCGCTTGAGCATTCGGCGCGCGGTGAATCCGCTGAAGCGATTCTACTGCTGCGACGCGCGGTGCAGCTAGATCCACAGGATCCGGTCATCCACTACGATCTCGGCAACAATCTAGCGCGGCAGGGCCGTCTCGACCAAGCCGCGGCGTCGTACCAACAAGCGATATCCCTCAAGCCCGAGTACGCGGCAGCCCATTACAACTTGGCCTCCGTGCGCTCCGCAGCGGGACACCACGAAGAGGCGGAAGAACTGATGGCGCGAGCGATAGAAGCCGACAGCGGATATCAGCCGGCCCACAAGGCTTTGGCGCAGTTGCGGGAACGGCGAGGCGATTACGACGGAGCCATTGAAGCGCTGGAGATTGCAGTGGGAATCCGTCCCGACGATGTGGAGGCGCGCAATCTGCTGGGCTACCTGCTGGGGAAGCAGGGGCGACGGAGCGCGGCCGAAGTGGTTTTGCGAAGAACGCTGCAGATTGACTCGACCCACGCGGACACTTGGGCACACTTAGGTGCGCTACAACTCGCCGCCAAGGATTTCGCGAGTGCGCGTCAGCATCTCGAGATGGCCATTCAGTTCAATATGCACCACACGAAGGCGCACTTCGATCTGGCCAACTGTCTGATGCGCCTAGGGCAGAAGGAGAGTGGGCGGAAGGTGATGCGTCGATTCGAGATGCTGAGATCGATCGACACGGACATTGTCAAGTACCGCGAAGCGATCCGCCACGACCCCACCGATCCGGCTCTCTACCGGGAATTGGCGCGCTTGTATTCGAGGCGGGGTGAGACGGACAAAGCGATTCAGCTCTATCGACAGGCTATCGCACGAGATGCCGAATTTGCCGCTGCCCACAACAACTTGGGAAACCTCCTACTACAGCAGAATCGACCCGAAGAGGCTGCCCGGGCCTATCGAGCCGCATTGCGCGCCGACTCCACCTATGCCTTTGCTCACAATGGGATCGGCAATGTCAGGCTACTCGCGGGGAATAGGACAGGGGCCGTGGAGGCCTTCAAACGTGCGGTCGAATTAGACTCCTCGAACCAAACGTTCGTCGATAACCTCAAATCCATACAGATACTACAGCACGCGGAGGAATCGCATGATCGCTGAACGACCTACGGGTACCGATAAGCCATTGACGACGCGACCTGTCTCGGCTAACTGTGAACGGAGGAACTCCCAATGAAGATCAGACCTCTCGCCTTGGCCGCAGTGATCTTTGCACTGATCGCGAGCAACGGGTGTGGGCCGCAGACTGCTGAATCGCCCGAAACCGGCTCCGCGCCGCCGGTCGAGGAAGAGATCCGGCTGGGGTTTCTGGTGAAAATGCCGGAGGAACTGTGGTTCCAGAACGAATGGAAATTCGCCCAGCAGTGCGCCGACAAGTACGGGTTTGAGCTGATCAAAATCGGCGTTCCAGACGGGGAGAAACTCCTCGCGGCCATTGACGTCCTCGCGGCCAAAGGAGCACAGGGCTTTGTTGTCTGCACACCCGACGTTCGGTTGGGGCCAGCCGTGATGACCAAAGCCGGCAGCCATAACATGAAAGTGTTCACGGTAGATGATCAATTCGTCGGTGCGGACGGCGAGTTCATGGACGTCCCTTACATGGGCATTTCAGCCGTGGAAATCGGTCGCCAAGTGGGACGGGAACTCCACAAGGAGTTCACCAACCGCGGCTGGCCGTTAGAGGAAACGGGTGCGCTCGGGATCACGTTCGACGAACTCGACACCGCGCGTGACCGCACCGATGGGACGATTGAAGCGCTGGTCGAGGCTGGCTTCCCGCAGGAGCGCATTTACTTGGGGGCGGAGAAAACCACCGACATTCCAGGAGCTTTCGATGCGGCCAACATCGTCCTGACTAAGTACCCAGCGATCAAACGCTGGTTGGTGTTCTCGATTAATGACGAAGGGGTTCTCGGCGCGGTGCGCGCCTTGGAGGGGCGTGGGTTTGGCGCGGCGGAGACCATTGGTATTGGCATTGGCGCTGGTACGGGACTGACCGAGTTCAAAAAGGAGGAACCAACGGGGTATTTCGCGACCTGTATGATTAGCCCCCGCCGTCATGGGTACGAGACGACGGAACTGCTCTACAGGTGGGTCAAGGAGGGCATCGCCCCGCCCGCGGACACGCGCACGGCAGGCGTCATGGCCTACCGCGATGACTACAAAGAAGTCCAGATAAAGCTGGGTCTTGAGTAGGTTGCCGTGCCGGTCTCGGAACCCTCGTCTCCCCCGGCGGTTGAGTTCCACAGCGTCTCGAAGACGTTTCCAGGAGTCCGCGCTTTAGAGGATGTTTCGTTTTCGGTCCGCCGAGGTGAAGTCCGAGCCTTGATTGGCGAGAACGGGGCGGGAAAATCCACCCTGCTGAAGGTCTTGAGCGGCGTCCATCTGCCCGATGCTGGAAGCGTGGTTCTGGAGGGGCGCGAACGAGTTTTTTATTCAACTGCGGAAGCCTTGGACGCCGGCGTTGCCGTCATCCATCAGGAACTCCAGCTCATCCCCGAAATGTCCGTGGCCGAAAACCTCTACCTTGGCCATCTCCCCGGAAAACTGGGAATCGTGGATCGTCAGCGTCTGCGCGAAGCCGCGCACCGCGACTTGGAACGTTTGGGTGAAGCCATCGACCCCGCCGTCAAAGTCGGTCGCCTGCCCATCGCGCAACGGCAGATGGTCGAGATCGCCAAGGCGCTGACTCGCGGCGCGCGAGTGTTGGCCTTAGACGAACCCACTAGCAGCCTTTCTGCCCGAGAAGTGGACCGCCTCTTTGCGACCGTAGCGGAACTCAAGCGCAACGGCTGCGCCGTGCTCTACGTTAGCCACCGCATGGACGAACTGTTTCGCGTGTGCGACTCCGCGACCGTCCTCCGGGATGGCCGCCACGTTGAGACGTTTCTCTCCTTGGAAGGGGTCTCCCACGAGACGTTGGTCAACCGCATGGTCGGCCGCGACATCGAAGATGTCTTCGATTACCATTCCAGCACGCAGACAGAGACCGCCCTAGAAGTTGTCGGGGTGGAGGGCCCGGGGCTTGCGAGGCCGGCCTCTTTCACCGTCGCGAAAGGCGAGGTCGTCGGCCTATTCGGATTGATCGGCGCGGGCCGCAGCGAATTGCTGCGCTTGGTGTTTGGCGCGGAACCCATGCAGGCCGGCGCGGTGAAAGTGTGCGATCGGCAAGTCTCGATCTCTTCCCCGAACGACTCGATCCGCTCCGGCGTGGCTTTTTGCCCAGAAGACCGCAAAAAGGACGGCATCGTGCCCACGGCGTCCGTGCTTGACAACCTGAACCTCGTCGCCCGTGGTCGCATCGCCCGGCTGGGCTTTGTCGTCAACGATGCTTGGGAGAGACGCAACGCTCATGGCCAGATCGAACGGCTCGGGATTCGCACGCCGTCGGTGGCGCAGAAGATCGTCAACTTGTCCGGTGGAAATCAGCAAAAAACCATTCTCGCACGGTGGCTGTCTGAGGACGTCACGGTGCTGCTGCTGGACGAACCTACTCGCGGCGTGGATGTCGGTGCGAAGAGCGAGATCTATGCCATTATCCGCGATCTGGCCGACCGCGGGGTGGGGGTGGTGCTGGCATCCAGCGATCTTTCGGAAGCTCTCGGCGTGGCGGATCGTTTGCTGGTGATGCGCGAAGGTGTCATCGTAGCCTCCATTGCCCGCGGCGAGGCCGATGAGGAAGAGGTCCTGCGGTTGGCGCTACCGGCGTCTCCTGTTTGAACCGGCTGACGGAGAAAAGAACGATGACGGAATCTACAAACTCGCCAACAGCTTCCCTCGGCGCGATGGCACTTCTCTGGGAGAAAGCTGGCATGTTGGTGGTCTTCGCCGTGCTGTTTGCGGCGTGCTCGCTGTTTGTCGAGGACTTTTTCTCGTGGGTAAACGTGAAGGGCTTGGCATTGGCGGTGTCGCAGATCGGCATGGTTGGCTGTACGATGCTGTTCTGCTTGGCGTCGGGGGATTTCGATTTGTCAGTCGGCTCGGTCGTGGCCTGCGCGGGGGTCGTGGCCGCGGTCGTGACTAACGCAATGGGCAGCGTCCTGTTGGGTATGTTGGCGGGCGTGTTGGTCGGTGGCGCGGTCGGGCTTTGCAACGGCGTGGTGATTTCGCGATTTCGCATCAATGCGCTGATCGCGACGCTGGCGACAATGCAGATCGTACGCGGGTTGGGCTTCATCATCTCAGGCGGCCGGGCCGTCGGCGTCACCGATTCGGGATTCTTCTCCTTGGGTACGTCATCGTTGCTAGGCATCCCGACACCGGTCTGGATTGCGCTGGTCTGCTTCTTGGTATTCGGATTGTTGCTCCAGCGGACCACCTTTGGTCGCAATACCTTGGCCATTGGCGGCAACAAAGAAGCCGCCCGGCTCTCCGGTATCCCCGTTGTGCGGCTCAAGACAATCATCTTCAGCATACAGGGCCTAATGGCTGGGTTCGCGGGAGTGGTGCTCGCCTCGCGCATGACCAGCGGACAGCCGAAGCCCCCTGAGATGTTCGAACTTCAGGTCATCTCGGCCTGCGTTTTGGGTGGCGTGTCCTTGACCGGCGGCGTGGGATCAATCGGCTGCGTCATCGCCGGCGTACTCATCATGGGCGTAGTTGAGAACGCCCTAAACCTGCTCAACGTCCCGACGTTCTACCAAAACGTGGTTCGCGGTTTCATCCTATTGGTCGCCGTCATGTTCGATCAACTCAAAAACCGCGCGCGGTAGCTCTCCCAGCTACCACCGATGAGTTTGACCACTCGGCGGATTCTGAGGTATATTGCGGCCCATGTGTGATGCTGGCGCGTCCGGCGTCCACATTCTTTTTTGGATCCTTTAGAGCTAATCTGTATCATCGCTAGATAACGACAAGGAGCGCAATATGGACAAGGTGCGAATTGGTATTATCGGCCTTGGCGGCATGGGTAGCAACCACGCCAGCTATCTTTCCCAAGGTCAAATTGCCGGTGCGGAACTCGCGGCTGTAGCCGACGTCGATCCGGCCCGGCTCGCAGGTGTGCAAGACAAATACGGCGCGGGCGTGCAAGCGTTCGCCGGGGCCGACGCCCTGTTTGCAGCCCAATGCGTCGATGCTGTGATCGTAGCGACCCCCCACTACTTCCATCCCCCGCTGGTGATCGAGGCGCTCGAAAACGGCCTGCACGCGATGAGCGAGAAGCCAGCCGGGGTCTATACGCGCCAAGTTCGCGAGATGAACGAAGCCGCGGCCAAAAGCGATCGGGTCTTTGGCATGATGTTCAACCAGCGCGCGCGCGACGAGCACCAAAAGCTGAAGTCGCTCGTCGAATCCGGTGAATTGGGACCGATTCAGCGCACGATTTACATCATCAACAACTGGTTCCGCGCCCAGAGCTACTACGATTCGGGCGGCTGGCGGGCGACTTGGGCCGGCGAGGGGGGTGGCGTGTTGGCCAACCAGTGTCCGCACAATCTCGACCTGTGGCAGTGGATCTGCGGAATGCCGCAGCGGGTGCGGGCCTTTTGCCGCTTTGGACAATACCACAACATTGAGGTTGAAGACGACGTAACGGCCTACGTCGAATACGAGAACGGTGCTACGGGTGTTTTTATCACCTCTACGGGCGAGGCTCCGGGGACCAATCGGCTGGAGATTTCAGCAGACCGCGGCAAGGTGGTGTTGGAAGGCGGCAAAATCACCTTTTGGCGCACGACCGAGTCGGCGAGCAAATTCCTCGTGGAGTGGCCGCATGGGTTTGGCAGTCCAGAGATCTGGAAGTGCGAGATCCCGGGCGGCGGCGGCGCGGAGCACAAGGGGATTACCCAGAACTGGGTGCAGGCTATCCGCACGGGGTCGCCGCTGTTGGCTGCGGGAACCGAGGGGATCAACGGAGTGGAGTTGTCCAACGCCATGTTGCTTTCGACGTGGACGGACGACTGGGTGCGTATTCCGGTGGACGAGGATTTGTACTACGAGGAGTTGCAAAAGCGGGTGGCTACCTCCAAGGTGAAGGAGGAGGGCGGACAGGTGATGGACGTGCAGGGGACGTTTTAATACCAAAGAGCGGCGGAGAGTTGTACTCGCCGCTGGCTCGAATCTTGAAAGGAGTGAACCGTGAAACTTGCGTTGATGTCAGGAAATCTGCTGTCGTCAGCAGAGATGCGGTCCGAGGGATTCGAGGCGGTGCAGATGTTTTTCGGTGGGGGAGCGGACGGGGATGCGCGGGATCCGTCCGCGGAGGATATCGACAAAGCGTTACAGGCGGCCGATATTGCGCTGGCGGCCATGACCTTGCACGTCGATCTGGTCGGGCCAAAGGGGATGGTCCGGGAGGATGTCACAAGGCTGGTGCGCTGCGTGGAGAAGACCACGGCGCTCGAAGGGCGTTTCGGCGACAACCCGCGACCAGTGCTGGTGTGGCATCCGTCGGGGTATCCAGAGGAGGAAGTTGATGATCAGGCGGTGTTCGAGGGGCTATGTAACGGGCTAATGACGGCCTGCGCGGCGGCCGAGAGGCTGGGCATTGTCATCGCGGTGGAAATGACGCGGGCGGGGAGCGTCGATGGGGCGGAGCGCTTTTGGCGATTGCAGGACCGGGTGGGTTCCAAAGCGCTCAAGGTCTGCATGGACGCGGCGAACTTCGCGCCCGACCGCACTCCGCTGGTGCGCGCAGTGCGGATGCTCGGTCCCGATATCGCAATTGCCCACGGCAAGGACGCGCGCTTTGCCGAAAACGGCGAGGTCATCGACTATGGGCCGACGGGGTCGGGGTGCTTGGACTATCCGACCTATATCGGCGCGTTGCAGGAGTGGGCGCAGGTGCCCTATTTCGTCTTTGAGTACTATAGAAATCGCAAAGACATGTTGAAGGCGCGCGATATTGTGCGGGCCTGTTTGTAGATTTCAGCCTCTCTTAAAATTGCCGGACATATACTGTGAAAGAAATCGCCGTTACAAACTTCTATTCTTGGTCCATTTTCAGCCAAGAGCGCCAGATCGACTTCAACGGCCATCTGTGGGTGCGGGAAGAGGGCAATGTCCTGATTGATCCAGTGCCCATGACAGCGGCTGACTTGGAGCAATTCGATCAATTGGGTGGGGCGGCTTGGATCGTGCTGACCAATCGCGATCACGAGCGCGAAGCCGCTTTTTTTCAGGACCGCACTGGTGCTCGCATCGCTGCTCACCGCGCCGACGCCGACCTGTTTGACCAGCCACCGGACCGCTTGCTGGACGACGGTGAGGAGATCGTCCCTGGGCTCCGAGTAGTGCATTTGGCACACGGCAAGAGTCCGGGTGAAATTGCCCTGTACTGGCCGACCCTCAAGCTGGTCTTAGCGGGCGATCTGGTCGTCGGCGCGCCGCTGGGCCGCATTACTTTGCTGCCGGACGCCAAGCTCGTCGATCCGCCCCAAGCGGCCTTGGGCTTGCGCAAATTATTGCAACTCGACTTTGACGCTCTGTTGATGGGCGATGGTCATTCCGTTCTACACGATGCCCGCCGACTGTTGCTCGAATGCTTGGAGGAACGGACCGACATTTACATCAACAAGATCAATGTAGAGGATATTCCTTGGATGTCGGGGGGTGGACCTGCGGGCTATCGCTGGGAGATCAAGGATATCGACCCGCTCATCGGTGGCCAGCATCTGGGCTACTGCCTCTTCCGTCTGCCCGCTGGCCAGTCGATCTGTCCGCAGCATTTTCACCACTTTGAAGAGGAAATGTTCTACATCCTCGAAGGGGCCTGTACGCTGATCAGCCCCCGAGGCTCAGTGGCGGTAGAACGGGGTGACTTTATCGCCTTCCCACCCGGTCCCCGCAGCGCTCACAAATTCACCAATCAAGGCCAGCAGCCCTGTGTGCTATTAGCCTTGAGCAATGTCTTGCCGCACGATTTGGCCCAATATCCCGATTCCGACAAAATTAACATCCGTTCCTTAGATCGACAGCGCATTTTCCGCCGCGCCGACGCAGTGGATTACTGGTCGGGCGAGACCGATTAAGTGAGGGTAATATGAGCAACGTTTTGAGACTCAATATGCGTTCTCAGCGCCTTGCACAAGACGAAGGCGGTCACGCTATCTGGCAGGTGCAAACCAACACCCAAGAATGGGCGGCGGATCAGACTGCGCTCTTGCTGTGCGACGTGTGGAACGGCCACTGGTGCCGCGGCGCGGTCGAGCGCCTCGACGCTATGATCGAGCGGATGGACGCGGTGGTCCGGGCGGTGCGCGCGGCTGGTGGCTTGATTGTCCACGCGCCTTCGGATACCATGGATTTTTACGCTGATGCGCCGGCGCGTCAGCGTGCGCTTGTGGCCCCCCAAGTTGCGCCGCCACCCGCTGCCGAGCGCCCGGACCCGCCGCTGCCGGTGGATGCCTCTGACCACGGGTCGGATACTGGCGAGACCGAGACCTATAAGGCTTGGGATCGGCAGCATCCGGGGATTGGGATTGACCAAGAGCGGGATATTATTTCGGATGATGGGACAGAGGTGTATAGTTACTTACAGCACCGAGGGATTGCCCATCTGTTGATTATGGGCGTCCATACCAACATGTGCGTTTTGCACCGGACTTTTGCCATTAAGCAAATGGTGAGGTGGGGAGTGGATGTGGCGTTGATCCGCGACTTGACTGATGCGATGTACAATCCGGCCATGCCGCCGTACGTCAGCCACGATGCGGGCACGGGCTTGGTTGTGGAGTTTATTGAAAAATTCTGGTGTCCGAGCGTGGAGAGCAAAGATATAGTATAATCAGGGTACATCGCACCCCATTAACCAAGGTCGCCTAGGCACAGGCGATTCGCACTTAAAAGCAAAACCAAAGGAGGTGCTTTTATGCGACTCATCAGTACGTTTTGCCTCATGCTGGCCCTTGTGCTGGCCGGTACTGCCCATGCCCATATCGGCGAAAAAGTCTTTTTGATTTTCGAGATTCCGGATGCTGATTTAGGGGATCTCGACCTCTTCGATGGGGACATCTCCGACTGGGAGGACGTGGTCGGCGACGCTTCGCTCACGCCTGAGGATTTTTTCGCCGATCCAACCGTCGGCGATGGTGCCCAGTACGATCCGGCCGATATGGACTATCGGGTTTGGCTGGGCTGGAACAACACCAACAATCGGCTCTACCTCGCAGCCGAGCGCACCGACAATGTGTACATCAACGAGTACGCCGGCGGCGCGCCCGCCTCGGTGTGGCAGCACGACTCGGTCGAGTTCATGGTGGATGGCGACCACTCCGGTGGCCAGTACAATTTCGGCAACAGCGAAACCATGACCGACGAGGAAAAGGCGCTCAACCAAAACCGCCAAGCCCAGAAGTGGAACGCGATTTTCGATTCTCCCGATGGGCGGTTTTTGGGCTATCCCGGCCGGGCCGATTGGCTCAACTCGCCGCCCTTGAGCGATGGCGGCGGCGCGTCGGTCGGCGAAGGGCCAACTACGTCGGTCCTCGAAATCTACGTCACTCCCTATGACGATATCGTCTTCAGCGATCAGGCTGCCAGCGTGGCCACGGATCTAGAGGCCGGTAACATCATCGGCTTCCAGATCGCCATGCCCGACTTCGACGAAGCCCCCCAGCAGTACCGGGGCTATCACACCCTCTCAGGCCAAGCGGCGACCTTCCGCTTTGCCGAGCGCTTCGTCGACGGCCAGCTAGTCGGTGCCGGAGACGCCACTGCGGTGGCTGATCGGTCGTGGGCGAGGATCAAGGCGAGTTTTAGCGAGTAGGTTTTCTGTTTTTTTACCACCCCATGCGAGAGAAGTAGCATCTCTCTCGCATGGGGTATTTTGTCTTAGAAGCCGCGTGGAAATTCTTGGTGCACCTCAGGCGCGAGGAGCGGTTTCTATGGGTCGATGTTATCGATTCTTTTGAAAATAACAACACTTAACAAAGTCATCGGCTGGATGGTTGTTGTGCTGGGGCTGCTTTGCGGCCCGGTGACAGCGCAAGCGGCGACACGCGTTGAAGTGCCCATTTTTGAGGGCGGTGCGGGGCTGGATTTTTTCTTTTTTGCGGCACGCGAGTACGAAAAAGTTCGTCCCGATGTGCAGATTGATCTCTACGGCGATCCGCGCATCGCCGACAAAGTGCGGGTGCGGATTCTCGAAGGGACGTTCCCGGAAGTTAGCAACGCGGGGCTCAATTACTGGGCGCTGATCCGCAACGGCGAAATTTTGTCCCTCGACGACTTTTTGGACGGGCCGAGTTGGGACGGGGACCAGACTTGGCGAGAATCCTTCCTGCCCGGTAGCCTCGACCGCTATGAGTACGAGGGCAAAATCTACGGCATTCCCTTCCTCTACTCGGTTTACGCCGTTTGGTACAACAAGAACATGTTCGAAGAGCATGGCTGGGTACCGCCGCGCACTTGGGATGAGTTTTTCGCCCTCTGCGAGCAAATCCGCGCCGCAGGAGTCTGGCCGCTGGCATTTCAGGGGCGTTATCCAGGCTATATCGGCGGTGTGACCGACAACGCCTATTATCACCTCGCTGGCCGCGAGCGGTTCTACGAGCAGAAGGATCTAGTGCCGGGCAGTTTTGCCAATCCTGAATTTGTGACGGCGCTCGGGCTTATTCAGCGCACGGCGCAGGATTACTTCCAGCCCGGTGCCCTCGGCATGAGCCACACCGAGGCGCAGCTCGAGTTTTTCTTGGGGCATACGGCGATGGTCTTTTGCGGGTCTTGGCTCAAGAGCGAGATGATGGGCAAAATCCCCGATGGCTTCCGCTTGGGGGCATTTAATTTGCCCGTAGTCGAAGGCGGGGCTGGCGAACCCGGTGCCATATATACTGGTGCCGGGTATTACTTTGCCTTCAAAAACAGCGCCCAACCAGAATTGGGCGTGGATTTTTTGCGCTTTATGACCTCGCAGGAGATGGCGGGCACCTTTGCCGAGATGCGCGATGTTTTGGTGGCCGTTGATGGGGCGATGGAGGGGCGGACTAGCGAGGATTTGCAGGACTTGGTGGCGCTGGCACAGCAGGCGACGACGACCTACGGCACCGCTCCGGGCGAGGGCTTCCCGGAGATGGACCAGTTCCTCAACGACGTGCGCTTCAAGATCGTCAATGGGCAGATGACACCCGAGCAAGGGGCCAAAGAGTTGGAGTCAGCGGCTGAAGCGGTGCGCAACCGCAGCCAGCACCCCGATCAGATCACCAGCCGCCACCTGTGGAAGCCCGCGCTGCTGTTGGGGCTGTTGGCGCTGGCGATGGGCTATTGGTTGTACACGACGGCGCGGCAATGGCGCGAAAGACAGTCGGGCCAAGCTCCCCGACCTACTAGTACTGTGCGTCTGCCTTGGAAGGGAGTGGTGTTCTTCGTCGGTCCGGCCGCGGCGTTTTACACGCTCTTCGTGGTGGTGCCCAGCATCAAGTCCTTTGTCTGGAGTGCGATGCGCTGGGACGGGCTGACCGAGATGGCTTTCGTCGGGCTGTTGCACTTCCAGCGGCTGCTGTTTGAGAGCGATGAATTCTGGATCGCGTTGTCGAACAATCTCTTCATCATGTTCGTCATCCCGCTCTGCGTATTGCCGTTGTCGCTTTTTTTGGCGGTGTGCATCAGCCGCGAGGTAATAGGAGCCAAGCTGTTCCGCATCGTGTTCTTCTTTCCCAACATTCTCGGCGGGGTCGCGGCGACGCTGCTGTGGATGCACTTGTACAATCCACAGGGCGGGCCGATCAACACGGTGTTGGTCGCGTTGGGATTGGAGGGATTTGAGGGGTTTGCGTGGCTGGCGCAGGACAACCTTTACTGGGCGCTGATTCCCATGTCGATTTGGGGCGCGGCTGGGTTCAACATGGTGCTGTTTTTGGCGGCGATGGAGAGCATTCCGCAGAGTATGTACGAGGCGGCGGATATCGACGGGGCTTCGGCTTGGCGACAGTTTTGGTCGATTACCGTGCCGCTGATTTGGGAGGTCCTGTCGATAGCGATTGTGTTTATGATCATCGGCGGGATGAAGGCATTTGAAGTGATTTGGCTGCTGACCAATCAGCGGCCGACGACCGACAATCACGTGATTGGCACGCGGATGGTGCAGGCGATGTTTACTGAGTTCAAGGTGGGGGAGGCGACCGCGATTGCCGTGCTGCTCTTTTTGATCGTGTTCTTTGGCACTACCGCGACCTTGCGCGCAATGAAGCGCGAAGCTGTGGAGTTTTGAGCATGGCGGAACAAGAAAAATTTTCCATCGCCAAACCTTTCGTCTATTTGGCACTATGCGGCTATCTGACGGTTGTGGTCTATCCGATGCTGTGGTTGTTGTACACTTCGCTGAAGACCGACCGCGAGATTTTTCTCAATCCTTTCAGTCTGCCCGAGTTCGGCGATCTGCAATGGATCAACTTTACCAATGCTTGGACTAAGGGGCACTTCGGCGACTACTTCTTCAACAGCGTCTTTTTAACCATCTCGACGGTGGCGGTTTCCATGTTGCTGGCGGCGATGGCGGCCTACGCGCTGGCTCGCTTTCGCTTCTTTGGGGTGAGGCCGATGTTTTTCTACTTCTTGGCCGGGTTGATGATTCCGTTGCAACTGTCGATTGTGCCGCTCTTTTTTCAGATGAAGGACTTTGGGCTGCTCAACTCGCGGTTGGGTATCTTGATAGTCTATGTGGCCTTTGGGATGCCGTTTGCCATCTTTATCCTTACGGGGTTTTTCAAGTCTTTGCCCTCTGGGTTGCACGAGTCGGCGCTGATCGATGGAGCGGGGGAGTTTCGGGCGTTTTGGTCGATTATGTTGCCGTTGGCGCGGCCGGGGCTTATTACGGTGGGCATCTTCGCCTTTTTGGGGACTTGGAACGAGTTTTTCATGGCCTTTATGTTCCTGTCTGGGGAGGGGTCGCAGGCGTTGCGCACGCTGCCGTTGGGGCTGGCCAACATCACCATTGTCAGCCAGTATCGCAGCGATTGGGGGATGGCCTTTGCCGGGCTGGTGCTGATTATGGCACCGACGATGCTGGTGTATGCTTTCTTGCAGCAATATCTGACGAAGGGGATTACTGTTGGGGCGCTTAAGGGGTAGAAGGGGTCTGTGACGATTGAAAAGTGAGGAAGTAATATGCCAAAATTGAAGAATATCACGATCAGGGGCTTTCGGTCCATCAAAGAAATGACGCTGGAACTCAGGCCGCTCAATGTTTTGATCGGTGCCAATGGGGCTGGTAAGAGCAATCTCATTGCCTTCTTCAAGTTAGTAAATGAATTAATGGGCGGACGACTTCAGCAACATATTGGGGCGAGTGGGCGGGCCACAGCCAATTTGCATTTTGGCCCGAGGATAACTCCTCAATTGGAAGCGGAGATGGCGTTTGAGGTAGAGCATGGAACAGACACCTATAGCATGCGACTGTTCCACGCTGCCGGTGATTCGATGATTTTTGCCGAAGAGACGCTGTCGTTTCATCAAACAGGCTATCCGAGACCAAGGGTCGTATCGCTGGGGGGGGGGCATCAGGAAACGCGGATTGGAGAGGAGGCACAAAAGGATGACCCGGTGGCAAAAATGCTCCGGTATCTGCTGAATCACTGTCGCGTCTATCACTTCCACGATACATCGCCGACTTCGAGAGTCCGGCAGTATTGTTACGCTGGCGATAACCGCTGGCTCATGCCCGATGCAGCGAATCTGGCGGCTTTACTATATGCTCTCAAGTCCTCCAAAGAAATGGCTTATCGCCGGATTGTGGGGACCATTCAGCAGGTGGCACCGTTCTTTGAAGATTTTGATCTGGAGCCGACCGATTCTAAAGATATCATTCTCAACTGGCGACATCGCAAGTCCGATCTCGTGTTTGGTCCTCACCAACTCTCAGACGGTACGCTGCGGGCCATCTGTCTGATTTCGCTGTTGTTGCAGCCCAAAGAAGACCTCCCAATACTCATAGTGGTGGACGAACCGGAAATCGGATTGCACCCTTACGCGCTCAATGTGATTGCCTCGCTACTTCGCGCCGCAAGCCACCATACTCAGGTTCTCGTCAGCACCCAATCCAGCGCATTTCTCGACAGCTTTGAGCCTGAGGATATAGTGGTTGTCGAGCGGAATGGTGAAGCCACGGAGTTCTCCAGGCCAGATGCCGAAGAGCTCGAAACATGGCTGGAGGAGTACTCGCTTGGGGAAATCTGGGAGAAGAACGTCATCGGTGGAGGGCCGCACTGATGGTGCGACTCCATCTCTTCGCCGAAGGTGAAACAGAGCAGACATTTGCCGATACGGTCTTGAAGCCGCATCTAGCGAATCTCGGCGTCTATATGCAGAAACCGACCTTGATTGCTCACGCCCGAAAGAAGGGAATAGTCCATCGAGGAGGAGGTAGAAACTTCAGGGCGATGCAGAATGACATCGATCGCCGTCGCAAACAGGAATCGGGGAATGACGTGTTTTTTACCACGATGATTGACCTTTATGCCTTGCCGACGAAATTTCCCGGCGTTGAAGAAGCTGAGAAATTGAGTCTCGACCCGTATAAGCGGGTGGAGGCTCTCGAAAGATCGTGGTTTGATGAGACCAACGATCATCGCTTTATCCCGTTCATTCAGTTGCATGAATTTGAAGCCTATTTGTTTTCGGATGTATCTCAGTTCGCTTTCTTCTTTGACAATGCAGGTTCCCCAATCTCCGCTTTGCAGAGTATTGTCGATGATGTCCAGTCCCCAGAACGGATTGACGATGGACAACATACGACTCCATCACAGCGGATCATCGCCGAATTTCCCGAATACTCAAAAACAACAGTAGGATCACAGATGGCCGAACGGATTGGCTTGGAGAATATCCGCTCCCAATGTCCTCACTTTAAGGCGTGGGTTGAGCGACTAGAGAAACTCGGAGCCACCGAAAAGCCGTGATGCATAATGACCAAAACGACGACGCGACTGACAGCAGCGGTTGAGAATTACCTCGCCGATCTGCAACGAGTCCGTGCGTCGGGCGGCGCAACGGGTGAGCGGTCGAGCTATGGGCCGCTGGCTAACATCACGCTTGTCAGTCAGTATCGCAGCGATTGGGGCATGGCCTTTGCAAGGTTGGTGCGGATCATGGCTCCGACGATGCTGGTGTATGCGTTTCTGCAGCAATACTTGACGAAGGGGGTTACTGTTGGGGTACTTAAGGGGTAGGGATGGCGAGGAGAAAGAAGAGATACTTGAGAAAGACCCCCGCCTGGGGGGATTCAAATCAAATCGTACCACTCACTGAAGGTAGAACATGACCAAAAAAGACGCTTTACATACAACTATCTCAGCCCTTATCAGTCGAAAAGCCGAAGGTACGTATTGGGATTTTAAACTTGAGCACCACAAATGTAAATCTGATCTTATTCACGATATCTTGTGCCTAGCCAATGCCAAACATACTGGTGATCGATTTTTGATATTTGGAGTTGATGATGAGTTTTCCTTGCACTCAATAGACAAGGATGCCGGGCGAAGAACCCAAGCAGATTTAGTAGGTTTATTTCGTGATAATGCCAATAAATTTTTTCAATCTAGGTTCCCGGAGTGCTATATGGAAGAAATCAAACTTGATGAGAAATTACTCGATGTTCTGGTAATCGAAGATACTCCACATAAGCCTTACTATCTCGTCGAAAAATATAAAAAAGTTTACGCTCACCATATTTATACTCGCGTCTGTGACACGAATACTCCGGTAAATGACGCTGCACAACCCCATGAAATTGAAAGAATGTGGCGTGAACGCTTCGGCTTGGATAAGTCGCCTCTTGAAAGGGCCAGGCAGTATTTGAGCGAGTCTGATTTGTGGTCCCGTCTATTAGAAGATGATAGAAGTGACGCGAATTTCTATTACACAGTTTTTCCTGAGTTCATATTAAGAATCACTGACCCAGTGGCAGATCATGTGGCTCGCCATGAGGAATGGACACGCGGAGAGGTTCGTACTGACAATAATGATGCAGGATATTATGGGGAATTATATAGTTGACTAAACAGACGGGCTATTGTATCTTGGTTCTCGCCACTATCGTAGCAGAGCTCCGCTTGTCGGGTCTCCTACTCAATACAATAGCCTGTTT
>JAJDUT010000082.1 GCA_022826515.1 Candidatus Latescibacterota bacterium | reverse complement strand
AAATTCGTCCCCCCAAGCATGGTACACAAAGGTCGTCCCATCCGGTTGGGTGACTTCGCCCCATACGTCAATGCCTGTGGACCAAACACCAGACCCCAGCGCAACAAGCAACGCTAAAACAGCAAGATAATTTCTCATCTGCATCATGTACCTCCTTGGGTTAGGCCATCTGTCGGCGCACCGTTTTGTTACAAGTAGTCTTGTACGGACCAACAGGCAAGCTCTTACTTCCGACAGGACTTGGGAGTCCGCAAGGTACGTTGGTTGGGTGTAGAGATGGACGCCAGCTCAAAGGTATATTTTGAGTCTATCACGCCTGTGCTGTTTTCGGCTACGCTCGCCATGCCATCTGTTGGAACTGCTGCAGAAGGTTTTGTTCGGGAATTTTGGTCTAGACAGGATATAACGCCCGAAGTGCCGTTGAGTTTCACAGGTATAGCCCAATCACGCAGCCAGTCGCCATGGTCGCGAGCGTACCGCCGACCAGCGAGCGCAGTCCCAAGCGCGCCAAGTCGCCGCGCCGCTCGGGTGCGATGCCGCCGATGCCGCCGATCATAATGGCCACCGAGCCGAAGTTGGCAAAGCCGCAGAGGGCGTACGTGGCGATGATGAACGAGCGCGTGCTCA
The DNA here is from genome assembly GCA_022826515.1 of Candidatus Latescibacterota bacterium. The sequence continues at coordinate 118,747 of JAJDUT010000082.1, read as the reverse complement.
AGGCGGTGTCGCCTTCCATCTGCTGAGCGAGCGCTAGGTAGGCGACAAATTCGTTGAGAATGGTCTTCAGGCCCATGAGCTCGCCGACGAGCCGCGCTTCTGCCCAAGGGATGCCCATCAACCACGTCAGGGGGTGGAAGAGGACGCCCGCTATGGTTTGCAGGCTCCAGCCGCTCGGCGTGCCGTTGATCAGGGCGTCGAGGTAGCTCAGGCCATAGTTGACCAAGGCGACTAGGCCGAGAAAGGCGATGAGCATGGCGAGGACATTGATTACCAAGTGCATGCCCTCGGTCGCGCCACGGGCGGCTGCGTCGAGGCCGTTGATGGTGTCCCTCGGCGGCAGCTCTACCTTCTCTTGGGCTGTTTCCGCCCGTTCCGTTTCCGGGATCATGAGCTTGGATACGGCGATGGCGGCCGGTGCGCTAATCAGCGAAGCCACGAAGATGTGCCCGGCAATATCCGGGTGGATCGCTCCGAGCATGGTCGCGTAGATGGTCATCACGGTGCCGGCGATGGTGGCCATGCCGCCGATCATCAGGCACAGCAGTTCGCTTTCGGTGAGGCGCGACACGTAGGGGCGGATCAGGAGTGGGGCTTCGGTCATGCCGAGAAAGATGTTGGCGCTCATGCCGACGCTCTCGGCCGAGCTAATGCCCATGGACTTCTGCATGAACCGGCTGAGCCGGGCGATGACCCAAGGCAGAAGCCGGTAGTGGTAGAGCACGCGCGAAAGCGAGGCGACAAAGATGAGGATCGCCGCGATTTCGAGGGCGACCACTGGTCCGTGTTCGCGGACGAACGATTCCGCGCTCAGACCGCTAAACAGCAGCGACTCATTGGCGGTAAGCGCGGTGTTTTTGAGCAGGGTCGTCAAGCCGCTGGCGAGGCCAAAGACCAACGAGCGAATAGCTGGTTGCAGCAGGACGGCGGCCAGCAGGAGTTGGAGCACCGTGGCTACGCCAATGGTTTTCCAGGGAATGGAGCGAGTGCGGTGGCCGCTGAGATAGGCTATGGCGAGGAGAACAAAGTAACCTAAGGCACTGTGGACGATTAACATAACATCTTAAGAAATAAAGGGTAAAACCGGAAAAAGTCAACCGCCCGCGCGCCTTCAAGCGAGGGCGTTGAGGGCGCGTTGGACGACCGAGTGCAGGGGGCCGTCGGTCGGGATGCGGACGGCCCCAGCCCAGACGGGAAGGTTGCCTAGAGCCTGCGCGAGATGGGCAAAGTACGAAGCGTCGGCGCGAGAGCCGCGGCTGGCCATGCGGGCGCGCCAAATGTCCAGGGGTGGCGGATTGAGGTGGAGGACGCAGAGGGTGGCTGGGGCGATGTTTGTTACTAGCCCTTCCCAGAGGTTGTCCACACCCAGTTCAGGGCCAAAGCCGCCGACGAGGAGGACTTGGCGGATGCCGACGAGGTTGGTGCAAGCTGCGGTGAGGGCGCTGGCGTATTCGAGGGGACGGAGCTTTTGCCAGTAGTGCGGAGTGCCGTAAGCCGCGGCGGGCGCGTCGCCTCGCAGCGTAGCCGCTTCGAGGATAAAACCAGCGGCCGTGTGGTCTTTGTCGAGGAGAAAGGTATTTGGGCAGAGCGCGAGGAGTGCTCGGGCGACGGCGGTTTTGCCGACTCCGGGCGGGCCGCCCAAGACCACGAGACGAGAAGATGGACTACCGGGGCGGGCGGCTTGCAGAAGGGCTGTTACGGTGGGGCCGGGGTCGGGTGCGGATGCTGCGTAGCCGCCGCCCAAGTGGGCCACATCCGTCACGGCGAGGGCGCGCCGCGGTCTTGGGGCTCCCAGCCGACGAGTTCTTTGGCGTTGGCGAGGTCCCACTTTTTGTCCGCGCCCAGTGAGACCCCGTAGAAGATGCCGAATTGGGGCCGGGGAGCCTCGATGCAGCAAGCGGTCAGCTCGGAGACGTCGCGGGCACTGAGCCAGCGGTTTTCGCCGGGGGGATAGGGGCTGTTGACTTCCTCGGTATCCGGGTAGTTGGCGATGCGGAGGCAGTACGAGGAGATGCCGTACTCGTCGTAGTAGAAGCGGCCGAGGGCCTCGCCGAATGCCTTGCTGACGCCGTACATGCTGTCGGGGCGGATCGGCATCTCGGGGGTGGTGTAGATGCCCTCCTTCTCGTAGAAGCCTGTTACGTGGTTGGTGCTGGCAAAGACGACGACCGGGACCTTGTTGATGCGGGCGGCCTCAAAAATGTTGTAGGTGCCCTGGATATTGGTCTCCATGATCATCTGGTTGTAGCGCGTGCGCGGATAGCCCCGCTGGACGATGGCGATGCCGAGGTGGACGATGGTGTCGATGCCTTCGCAGGCCTCGACCATGTTCTCGAAGTTGGCGAGGTCGGAGACCACGATTTCGTCGTTTGGTTCGACTTCGGGGATGTTGCGGTGGAAGAGCAGGCGGAAGTCGTAGCGGTCTTTGAGGTGACGGCGCAGGCCGGACCCGACTTTGCCGGCGGCTCCGGTGATGAAAAGTTTCTTCTTCATGTCCCTTCCTCGTGTTTGGCGGCGTCTGCTGAGTCGCGGTCTATACTATTTGCTTGGGCTACGGGGCGCAAGTCGTTTGGGGATCTTCGCGGGACGGGCGGGAGACTATCTGTGCTCCGCTTAAAAAGAAACAGTCGCGGTCATTGAAACCGTCCGCGGCGCGCCGAGCCAGGCCGCGTTCTCAGTGATGGCGGACAGATAGGCCTTGTCGAGCAGATTGTTGGCCACGAGCGAGAACTCCGTCGAGCGGAGCAAGGGACCCAGCGCCGCGCCTGAGAAACTGACATACGTGTCCGCCAGCCAATAGGCGTCCGTGTACCAGTTGGCTGTCAGGCTGACGCGCCGCGACGATGTGTACTTGGCCGTCAGTCCCGTGCGGAAAGGCCCGGTCCGATCGAGTGAGACGACCCACAGCCGGTCCGGTACGCCGGTGACGTCGGTCCCCGCAACGATGTTCTGGCTTTCGTCAACGAGGGGATCACCGCTGCCGATATACTCCGAGTCGTTGAGTGTGCCGGCCGTGTACAAGGAAATCTGCTGCGGCATCCGCACCGTTGCCGAAAACTCCAAGCCTTTCGTTTGGAGGCCGCCGGCGTTGAAATAGGCACCGCCGCCCGGGATGAGGTAGTCGGGACCGGCGGCCGTCGTTGGGCCGAGGTAGAAGATACGGTTCTCGAAGTCGATGGTGTACCACGTGGCGCTCAGCGCCAGCCGTTCCCCCGCGTACTGCAGCCCGACGTCGATGTTCGAGGCGGTCTCGGGCTCAAGCAGATCGAGGCTCCGGCCCGGCACCTCGAGGAGCGTAGCGCTGATCGCCCTGAAGTTCTCCGAATAGCCGGCGAACAGGTCGAGACCCTCGACCGGCGTCTCGTATGTGATGCCGCCGGAGAAGAGCAGATCCGAATCGGAATTGACCTCTAGGTCCGGGTCGATATTGAACTGGTCTTCGCGCGACACGCCGACTAGAAAGTGCTTGACGCCGCCGCTCAGGGACAACGGGCCGGCGAAGATCGTCTCCTCGGCGTACCACTTGAAGATGTGTTGCGGGAAATCCCACTCGTACTGGTGCCAGTAGGCCTGCTCGTTCCAGTCGAAGCTGAGCGTCGGATCCAGCATCTGATGCCAGTCCCGACCCAGGTGCCGCCGCGAATCCTCGTACCAGATGCCGGCGCGCAGTGTGCTGCCGGCGGTGCCGATGGTGGTGAACCACTCCTCGTCGAGCGTCACGCCGACGCGGTCCTTCCCATAGTGGCTGTGGCGGTACGACTGCACCGCAGTAGCGTCCGGGTGGCACGCAGGATCGACCTCTGGGCCGCCCGATCCGTAGTAGTTGAAGATGTAGGACGACGTGCACCCGGCGACCGGCCCGACTGCGACGCCGTCCCTGTTCACGAAGCGAATCAGTCCGAGTTGGGTGCCGCCTTGCACCGGTGGCCGACCCATCAGTTCCGATTCTGGGCCGTCGTCGTCGGTGACATCGACGATGTAGGGGGGCAGCCAATCGCCGCGCCCCCGGTTGCGATGGAAATAGAGTCCGCCGCTCATGGATAGGGCGTCGAGCGACCAGTCCGCCTTCAGGTAGGCCAAGGTGTTGTTCCGCCGGGTCTGCCAGCCGGGCCGGTAGAACTGATTCAGGTACGGGACGCCAGGCCAGTCGCCCACCAAGCGGTCCCAGCGCGGGTTCGCCCTGAAGTTGGCATCACTGTAGAGCCGCTGGTAGGCGTCCTCGTGGATGCTGTCGTACGAGAGGTAGCTCGTAAGGTCAAGGCGTCCGTGCGACGAGACCAGCTTGGCGGCGATGTGCTCCCGCTCGTTGCGCGCCGAGCCCTGCATCCAATCGGTCGATTCTTGGCGGACCGCGGCGATCCAGGCGCGCGTCTCGCGGCCAAAAAACGGCCCAGTGTCGAGGCGCATGTAGAGCCGCTGGCCTTCGTTCTCGCCGATGGTCGTTGACGCAGTGTAGGTTCGCTCGGCCGCCGGATCGTCCGTCAGGTAGTTGAAGGTGCCACCCAGCGCCTCGACCGAGCGGGAGGCGATGTCGGCCGTTCCTTGGGACACCTCGACGCCGCCGAGGTTCATCGGGTCGATGAATCGGTTCGCCTTGGCACCGCTGAAGTAGTCGGATGTACCGTTGGGGAACCCATCGATGGTCGTGCCGATCTGCGCCTCGCTGATGGTCACTTGGAAGCCGCGCACGGCGACGTTGCTCGACCAGTCGTCAAAGCCGTACGCATCGCCCTCCTGGATGGATACCCCGGGCAGGTTATCGACCACCGATGTCACACTGGTGATATTCGACTGCTGCAGGATCATCGGCTCGGCGACGACGTTGCTGGCGAAGATCCGGGGCTGCTCGGCAACGACGCTGATTCCCTCAAGTCCGACGACGCTCGGTTCCAAACGAACATCAAGCGTGGTGACGCCCGGACGTATCGTCAGTCGCTTTGTCTGGAATCCCACAAAGGAAAAAATTAGCATGTCCTCAGGAGACCGAAGGTCAATCGAATAGGCCCCATCTTGGTCTGTCATCGTCCCGATGTATGTGCCCTCAATGACAACCGTTGCTCCCGGTAGGGCGTCGCCGGTTTCATCCGAGACCACGGTCCCTGAAACCGCAATCTGCCCGTGGGCATCTTGGGCTAGTTGTACAATGAAGATGGCGGCAATGATGCGGACGAATTTCATGGGACCTCCTGCGATTAGGTGGGAATACCTATATCTATAACAAATTTGGCAGGACGCGTGAAGCGAAAGCACCGGTCTCTCATTTCGTCGAGTGCTGGGCCGTCAGGGACGCGAGGCTGCCCAAGTTCCTCAGCGAGGGAAAAAGGCCCGTCCAAGCGGCGACGACCAGCAACGTGCCGATGCCGCCGCTGACGACCGAGAAGACCGGGTTGAAGAGCTGGGCTACCAGCCCGGACTCAAAACCGCCGATCTCGTTGGACGCGCCGACGAAGATGGCGGAGACGGCTTGGACCCGGCCCCGCATCTCGTTGGGCGTGCCCATCTGCGAGATGACGCGGCGGATGACCATGCTGACGTTGTCGAAAGCGCCGGTCAGTGCCAGCATCAGCAGTGAGAACCAGAAGTTTTGCGAGAGGCCAAAGAGAATGGTCGCCGCACCAAAGCCGGCTACACACCACAGTAGGGTTTTGCCAGAGCGGCGGATCGGCGGCAAATGGGCTATGGCCAAGGCGGTGATAGTGGCACCGATGGCCGGGGCTGCGACCAGCCAGCCGAGCGCGGCTTCGGGTGCGAGGCCGACGGAGCTGAGGTCGATAATTTCGCGGGCGAAGATGGGCAGGAGGTACACTGCGCCGCCTAAGAGGACGGCGAACAGATCGAGCGAGATCGCGCCGAGGAGGAGCGGCTGGTCGCGGACGAAGCGCAGCCCAACGGCGATTTGCGCGAACATCTTGCCCCCTTGGATGCGCGGAGCGGGCGGCAAGATCATGGTGCTGAGGAAGAGGATGAAGGCCGCGGAGGAAATGGCGCTGAGGACATAGGCGGCTTGGAGATTGAAGGCGATGACAAAACCGCCGATGGCCGGTCCGGCGATGCCGATGATTTGCTGCAAGCTGGTTGCCCACTTGGCGGCGTTTTCAAAGAGCGCATCCGGCACCAGCAAGGGCGCGATGGCCCGTTGTGCAGGCCAGCCTAGGCGGAGGAAGGACGAGTCCAAAAAGAGCAGCACGTACATCCAGAGTATCGGCGTCTGGTACCAGCTAAAGACGGCCAAGGCCAGCGAGCAGAACGTTGCGCCGGCTAGGCTGAGCATCATCAGCTTGCGGCGGTCGAAGACGTCGGCTAGATACCCGGCCGGCAGGGTCAACAGCAGCATGGGGATGGCTTGAACGAGGCCGACCATGCCGAGGGAGAGCGCCTGGCCGGTGCGGTCGTACACCTCCCAACCGATGGCTAAACCTTGGGCGGCTGTACCCATCCGCACCAGTGAGGAGGCGATGAGATAGCGCCGGAAGAGCGGGACGCGCAGACTGGAATAGGGATCGTGTCTTTTGTGCAAATCAGTAGTGGTGTTAGTTATAGGCGGAGTGCGAGTTTGCTAAATTACCGGTGTGCTTCTGACTAGCGCCAGTGGCACATTGTCGAGAAAGGAAGTTTACAATGTTGGCAATAGACGGAGGACCCAAGGTACGCGAGACGCCATTTCCCAAGCGGCATCTGTTCGGGGCTGAGGAGCACGAAGTCGCGATGCGGCTGTTTTCTGAAGCTCAGGAGAGCGGCAATGCAATCGGCTACAGTGGGCCAGAAGAATTGACTTACGAGCGGGAGTTCGCCGCGTTTATGGGGGGTGGCTACGCCGATTTGGTCAATTCAGGGACCTCGGCGCTCTACGCGGCATTGGGAGCACTCAAGCTAGAAGTAGCTGGCGAGGTCGTGATCCCGCCGATTACGGATCCGGGGGGCGCGATGCCCGCGGCGCTGTTGTGCCAAGTGCCCGTGATCGCCGATGCCGCGCCGGGGTCGTTCAATGCCGGGGCGGAGCAGATCGCGGCGGTGCTGACGCCTCACACCCGCGCCATTGTCGTGGCCCACATTGCCGGCGAACCAGCGGATATGACGCCGATTTTGGCGCTGGCCGAGGAGCGCGGCATCCCGGTCATCGAGGATTGCGCCCAAGCCCACGGGGCGCGTTACCAGGGGCAGCTAGCGGGATCGTTGGGCACGGCGGCGGCCTTTTCGACCATGAGCGGCAAGCACCACGCGACGGGGCCGCAGGGCGGGGTGGTCTTTACCCGCGACGAAGAACTCTGCTGGGAGGCCAAGCGCTTTGCCGACCGGGGCAAGCCCTTTAATACGGAGGCGACCTCTAACCTGCGCGCCGGACTCAACCTCAACGGCAACGACTTGTCGGCCGCCATCGGGCGGGTGCAACTGAGAAAGCTCGATGCGATGATCGCCAAGCGGCGGCGGGTAGCGGCGCAAATCGAAGAGGCCATTGCCGAGTGCAAGGCGGTGCGGCTGGGATGGCAGGTGGCCGAGTCGGAGGGGGTGTACTGGTTTATGAGGTTCCATGTGGATGCTGACAAGCTGCGGGTCGATAAAGACGGCTTTGCCCGGGCCGTGGCTGCCGAGGGCATTCCGCTGACAGCTACGTATCGCTATATCCCCTCCGAGATGATCTGGTTTAAGGAGCGGCAGGTCTTTCCCGGCAGCGACTATCCGTGGGGATTACCGGCGTATGGAGGAGACCGCAATGCAGAGTTTCCCTGTCCCAACGCCGTCGATGCGGTTGAAAGCCACTTTATCATGTCGATTCACGAGAATTTTGCCGCGCGGGAGGTGGCGGATATTGCGGAGGCGTTTGCGAAGGTGGAGCAGGCGTATTTGCGGTAGAAAGCTAAAAACGAGACGACCGGCGAGACGACCCCTAGTAACGTCGGCAACCCATCGGCAAGCCGATCTGGGTTCCGGTGAAATATTTCGGAAACCAACCAGTCACGTGGGGATGATGTCATCCACCGCTAACTCAAGGACATCGGCTAGCTTGCGAAGGGTGTGCACAGACCCGATGTTGCGTCCCGTCTCGATCTCGACGATCTGCACCCGGTTGACACCAGAGGCGCGCGCCAAGGCGGATTGAGACAGTCCACGGTATTCACGCCACACCCGCAGAGGGGATTCTCGGTCGATGAGCCGGTCGGCCACATGCGCTGGTACAAGTTCTTCCACACCGCTGGCAATCCTTGCCTCGACGGTCTGCGCCGCCGCCATATCCGCGAAATCTTCTTCTATAGCACACAGGCGCTCATACTCAACCTTGGGGATCGTCACAGTTTCACTCATGGCTTTCACTCCCTGTAGGTACTGCCTCGGCTGGTCACGTACAGAACCTGCAGTACGCTTTCGTCTCTCATCACGACGCGCCAGTCGCCTACCCGAAGCCGCACCAAGCCATCTTGGCCCTTCAGGCGTTTGACGTTGTTGGCCAGCGCCGCCGGATTATCGGCGTAAATTCGGATTTTGTCCCGGATGCGCTCGGCCCAGTTGCGGGGCATCCGGGTCAGGGCCTTCAACGCTGTGCGGCTGTAGGCGATCTCTCTCACATCTGATTAATGGGATATACTATTCCTAAGTAATCAGCTCATTTTGTGCCTCTTTGCGGTGTGTTAATAGAGGGCCGCGCACACCGCGCTCAACTTTGGCAAACGCATCGTGGTTGTGAATGCTCTCATAGTTGTTGCTCGATACGTAAAACCACGCAATGCGCTCTGCGTCCACCATCGCCAGCAAATCTGTTGCCACATCGCGCACAATATCTTCGACGAACTTGGGATCATTATATGCACGCTCGGTGACGTATTTTTCATCTGGCCGTTTCAGAATGGGATACAGTTGACATGACGCATTGTATTCACCAATATCGATCAAATCTTCAAACCAGATAAATTCATCATCACAGGGGCGCACATTCATCGTTACTTCGGAACGCTGATTGTGAGCACCATAGTTGCTTACTTCTTTGCTGCACGGACAGAGGCTTGCCACGTTTGCACGCACCCCGATCAGCTTGTCTTGTATACCCTCATTTGTCAAAATCGCTTTAAATTCGCAGTTGTAATCCATTATTCCTTCAATGCCCGTCACAGGTGCTTGGCGCAACAAGAAAATAGGAAATGCCATACTCAAAAACGCTTCTTCGGCTTCCAATAGTTCGAGTATTTCTTTGAGCACAATGTGTACACTGTTAGGTGTAAAGTGTTTGTGATGCTCATTTAGCGCAATCATAAACCGCGACATATGAGTGCCCTTTTGATAGTGGGATAAACTCACGGTCATAGACAGATTGGCGACTGTGTGAAATTCACCATTATCGCGCAGCGGCAAGGTCAAAGGATAGCGCACGTTGGACACACCTACCTGATCGATTTCAATGCCGCGTTTGTCATGTGAATTTTGTATATCTGGCAGATTCATTCTGTTCTCCGTGGCGAAACTTATCGGCTAAAAGTTCCGCCTAATCTACTTTAAAATACAAAATGGTCAATCCTCTAAGAATATCCGACAGAATGTTTGCCAGAGTATCGATATTGCACGAACCTTTGGGCAAGAGCGCTCTCGGTCGTCAAATCGCTTGACGGGCGAATCACCGAGTAGTATGCTTGCGCAGATCAGGACCGCTACCGCTTGCAGCACTGCGGCGCAACGCAACCCTCCAGCAAAGCGGGGTATATGAGAAAGAGCAAAGTCTTGGACAAAGTGCGCACGAGGCGGTGTGCCCGCATTTGTGGCCTAGGGCATTATCTGCCGTTCTTTGTGCGCTATGCCGCTCACAACGGCTACGACGGCATCTGGCTCGATTTGGAACACCGGGCGATGGATCAGCGCGAGGTTCAGGGCCTGTTGGCCTTATGTCATGCTTGCGATATCGATTGCATGTTGCGGGCCCCGACGCTCGAGCGCACCCGCCTCTATCGCTATCTCGAAGACGGAGCGACTGGTCTGATGATGCCGCTGGTTTCCGACGCGGACTTGGCGCGCCAAATCGTCGCCGCGGTGAAGTACCCTCCCTTGGGCAATCGCGGTTTGGACGGGGCGGGTTTGGACGGCGATTTCGGTCTCGACGTATGGCATGAGGGCAGTACCTATATCGACGACGCCAATCGCGAGACCTTCGTCGTCTTGCAGATTGAAACCCCGCAAGCGCTGGCCAATGTCGAGGAGATAGCTGCGGTCGAGGGGGTGGACGGGCTGTTCGTCGGCCCAGCGGATTTGGGGTTGCGGCTCGGTTTGGCCGGGGGGGATGTCGATCTCGATCAGGCCGTCGCCAGAGTCGCCGCGGCGGCAAAAAAACACGGCAAAGCTTGGGGGATACCCGCTGGCACGCCCGAGTTGCTGGCCAAATACCGCGCACAAGGGGCGCAGATGCTGGCGTATGGCGGCGATTTTGCCCTAGCGCAGGTTTTGGCCGATTGCCGCCGGGATTTCGACCAAGCGTTTGACGAATAAGATGACCATGAAATTGCCCTCTGGACGGATTTGGCCGCATCCGGTATGCGATATGCTGGGGTTAAACTTGACCCACCCTCGTTTTGTGATCGACGATATTGACCTAGGCAAAAAAGATGTGAGTACTTGTCGCGGCGACTTTCCCAAGTTTGCCGAATGGGGAGTGGAGGTGGTGATGTGCAAGGGGGGAGCGGCCTATTACGATGAGAACTACAAGCCGCTGTGGCGGCAGGAGTCGGAATGGCGTCCGGGCCGCGGCGGCGAGGATATGTTCCTGAGTCTGGCGATCAAGAATCCGACCCAACTGGTGCTGGGGGTGCTCGACCGTTTTCTGTTAAACGTCGAAGCCTATCCCGAGCAGGTGCTGCTGGTGCGGACGGCCCGGGACTTGGATGCTGCGCGGGCAGCGGGCAAGGTCGCGGTATTGATGGGGGCCAATCGCAGCGACTGGTTCGGCGACAGCCCCGGCGTCCTGCGGATGTTTGCCCGCCTCGGGCTGCGGATGATTACCTTGGGCCAAGCGACCCGCGAGTTGGGTTGGGACGCCTCCAATGAGACCCGTTCGGGCGGGCGAATGACTGAATTGGGGGTGCGGATGATTGCGGAGATGAATGCGGCCGGGATCCTCATCGACTTGGCTCATAGCAATGACCCCTGCGCCCTCGATATCATCGAAGTATCGGCAAAGCCGGTGGTTGACTCGCACTCAAGTCCGCGGGCATTGGTCGATGAGCCTAGGGCGGCACCCGACGAGGTTATGCGGGCGTTGGCCGAGCGCGGCGGCGTGTTGGGGATCCCGCCGCCGATCACCCGGCCGCCGGGGGACGCGCCCTATCAGGCGGTCGCGTCCGAACAGTTGGAACAGACCTTGGTGCAGGTTCGCTACGCCGTTGATGTGATGGGTGTAGAAGGCGTAGGGATCGGCACCCACTTCAACAGTGCGGTATTGCCTTGGGTGGTAGAGGGCTTGCTGGATGCGGGATTCACCGAGGAGGACGCGAGCAAGATATGCGGCGGGAATTACCTGCGGATTTTGCGCGAGGTCCTGCCCGCTTAACTGGAGAGTGAGATTGACGATGGACGCAACGGAAAAGTATCTCTTCGAAGTACACGGCTATCTAGTGATTGAGGGTGCGCTTTCGCCGGAGGAAGTGGCGGCGGCCAATGCGGCGATTGACCACCACGCCGATCAAATCGGCATCCGCCCCAATGACTTGGCCCACGAGTCGGAGACGCTCAAGGGCACGCAGGGTCGCGGCGATTTGGGCGGGATGCTGACGTGGGACAAACCGCATTGCGATCCGTTCCGGGCGATGATTGCCCATGCGCGGTTCAAGCCGTATCTGGAAGAATTGCTGGGTCCGGGTTTTCGCCTGGAGGGCTTGGGGATCATTACTATGGACGAGGGGGCCGAAGGCTTCTGGTTCCACGAGGGCGGCGAGCCGCTCGACCGCTCGCGGGGTTTTCTCTACCGCAATGGCCGGATGTTTTGCGGGATGACCAACATCGCCGTACAGTTGTCGGACGTAGGGCCGGAGGATGGGGGTTTTGCTTGCCTGCCCGGCAGCCATAAGGCCAACTATCCCTGCCCGGACGAGATCCGGCTGTACGAGGCACATCAGGATCGCATCGCGCAGATCCCGGCTAAAGCGGGCGACGCGATTCTTTTCGTCGAGACGCTGATGCACGGGGCTGTGCCGTGGACGGCCAAACACCAGCGGCGCTCGGTGATTTTGCGCTATAACCACGGCGTCCAGGCCGAATCGCTTATGGGGACTTATACTCCGCCGGATTTCTACGCCGAGTTGACCGAGGAGCAGCAGGCGGTGATTACGCCGCCGCAGTACCGGAGAGAAGACAAGGGATCGCGGCTTTACAAGCAGAAATAAGAAGTCGTTCAGTTCTGGGCCGGAGGTAGCTCATTAACCCTAAGGAGGTTAGACATGCAATGCTGGATTTTCGTTTTCAATCCGCTCGAACGCTACATGGCCAACTACAAGCATATTTTCGACGCTTGGGAAGAGGGCGGCGTGCGCGGCATTGTGGTAGGGCGCATGTTTTTTTTAGAGGACGACGGTGGCCGAATTCCCGCCTTTCCCCAAGATCCCCAAGCCTACGCCGACCTAGGGCTAGCAGCGCCCGAGGAGCAGCCCCGAGACTTGGAAAAGGAGCGGGAGCTAAGCGCGATGCTGGATGACGCCGCTGGGCGCGGCTGGCATATCATGGTATTCGACAGCGGCACCACAGCTCATGTGCAGAGCTTGATAAACCGCTATCCCCAGGTTAACGGGGTGATTATCGACGGACCCGGGGAGAACCACTACGAGTTGGCTTGGCACCACGGCGGCGAGCTCTTTGAATTGCGCGACGGCGAGCGCGTCGAGTTTGCCAACTTGGGCTTTGAGATCGACCGGCTGGAGCGCGGCATTGCCCATATGCACCAGCGTTTCCACAACCTCACCCCGGATCTCGTGCGCTACTGGGCCCCGGGCGGGACTTTGGCCGGTCTGAACCTCTTCGATATCAACGAAGACGCCCTGTACTGGCTGCGAGCGCGGGCGGAAAAATCGCGGCGTTCCTGGGAAAAGGCCCGCGCCGACTTGGACGGAGTGAACCGCTACGTAGAGCTGGGCGGCATTCCGCGCATTACCACGTTCTCCTCCCTGACTGGCCAAGATTACCAGCAGATGCCGCCGTTCTTCGACTACATCTTTCCCAAGCACTACTACTGGCATCGCGGCTTCGACGGCATGTACGGTACTATTGCCCGCTGGGTGCAAAAGTTCGCCGAGTGGAACCCCTCCCTGACCGAGGCCGACTGCTTCCTGCTGGTCGAATCGCTGTTCGGCCTGCGCCTGCCCAATGTTGAGTCGCTGCTGGATATGGAGATGGGTTTTCCCGACGAGTTTTTCGCCGAAGTCGTGTACAGCGAAACGCGGCGCGCCCTAGAGGCGATCAAGGACGTTGACAAAACCATCTTCTGGGTGTCCACTGGCCGCTCCCCACACGCTGGCGACGCCATGCCGTCCCGCGATTTGGCCGGTATTCTCAAAGCTTCGCAGGACGCCGGTGCCCAACGCTTTCTCTTCCACCCAGACCCGGACCCCAGTCCGTCCGAGTGGAGTGTGATCAGCGGCCTGTGCGGGACGCAATGGCGTCAGTCGCGGGACGGGTACTGGCCACCCAATGCGGCCAAACCGGACGAATACCTGCGCGGTTAATAGGACCCGGAGCTAGCGCTTAGGCGCTGGGAAGACGTTTTGTTAGGGATTATAGAATACAAGGTATAACTCTCTTTGCGACGCGTCTTTCCCTTATATGCCCTTTCGGGCTTCATAAGCCTCGGCTACCAAGTCGCGTGGTTCCGCATTTGCATCGATTGGTTTGGCTCGACCAACCTCACTTTCGCCTTAGTAGTATGCAACTTCATCGGGGGCTTGGGCTGCGGCGCGCTTTTGAGCCAACGAATCATCCGGCTGCTGACCGACCGGACTGGCATCGGGGACAAGCTGCGTTTGTACGGGCTGATAGAACTTCTGGTCGGAGTATCGGCCCTTTTGACCGTGGCGGTTGAATATCTGCCGACGGACCTCTGGGGTTCTTTCCCGTATCACCTGAACGATGGAATCTGGGTCCAGACGATTCGCTACCAGATTGCCCAGGGAGCCATCGCCACGGTCAGCCTCTTCATTCCCTGCCTGTTCATGGGAGTGACCTTCCCCTTGCTGTGCGATATTTTCCGCTCAATACCGAGGAACGGTCACCTTCCCTCCACTCTATACGCTTGGAACACTATTGGTGCGTGTATCGGCGTACTCGCTTGCCAGTTCATCCTGATATCGGAGATCGGACACAAGCCAACCTTCTGGTTGATGGCTGGCTTGAACATACTGTTAGGATTGTACTTCCTAGCCAGCGGGGGTGCACCCGCAAGCGACGAAGTAGAGGACAGTGCCTGCGCAACATTCCCAAGTGCTGGAGCGCTACCTAGGTCGGGGAGTGCCCTCATTGCTTGTGCCGCGCTGAGCGGCTTGCTCGCCGGAGCACTCGAAGGCGATATGTTCAAACGGATCGATTTCATTGTCGTGCTGAGCCCTGGGGCGACCATGTCGTTTATCTCCTTCTGGGCAGTGCTAGGAATTTTTCTGGCCAGCATTATCGTGCGACACGTCAAGCGCATTCGGCTTGCTCATATCAAGGGCGCGTACAGTTTGGCCGCGCTCTACTACTTCGCGCTCTGGCGATTTAGCGACGAGCTGACCTACTTGGTGGGCAACCCGCCGGATGTGCGCGGCGTCCATCACTTCCCAGTGAGTCTCTCACAGCTCTTTGTTTATACTGGCATCTATGTACTGCCTTCGTACTTGCTGATCTCCCTGCTCCTGCCCTACGTCTGCAATCGACTACAGGGCATGGGGAAACACTTGGGACTGGGCTACGGTCTGAATACGGTGGGGTTCTGTCTCGGCCTGATCGCCTTCACTTTGGTGGCACCCCGCCTGAACATTTTCTACTCGTTGAAGCTCTTTCTGGCCTTCATGGTGCTCGCCGCGATCGCCCTAGCGTGCATTTCGGAATTCCGTCCCATAAAAGCGTGGCAGATCGCTGTCTTGGTAGCTTTTGTCGCCAGCGCCTGTATTGCCACGCCGAGAAGATTTGACCGAGATTTTTTTACGCCTCTGATGTGGCCCAACACTGTTGCGGCCCAAGGTCTGAGAAGCAATGCCGCCCATACTACGTATTTTCTCGAGCTTCCGAACAACAATATGAAGCTCTTCTTCGGCCGTCTGTCCATGTCGGGCACATCGCCGCGATCCCAGCAGTACATGCGTCTGATGGCGCACTTTCCCTTGCTCGCCCATCCACATCCAGAGAAAGCCCTGCTGATCTGTTTTGGCGTCGGCAATACCGCTTCAGCCATCGCCGCCCATGAAAGTATCACGCGAATTGATGCCGTTGATCTCAACGAGAATGTATTCAAGATGGCGCCAGCCTTTGCCGAGCATCATGGCTTCGTACATTTGGATTCACGGCTGCGGATGATCAACGATGACGGGCGCAACTTCCTCGCGCTGAGTGACGAGACGTACGATCTGATTACCAGCGAACCGCCGCCGCCCATGGCCGGGGGAGTGTATCGCCTGTATTCGCGGGAGTATTACGAGCAAGTTCTTGCGCACCTGAGCCCCGATGGATTTATGAGCCAATGGCTGCCTATCGGCCAGTTGCCCAACGACGCGATCGAATTGGTGACCAGAACTTTCGTCGCAGTATTCCCCTACAGTCTGTTGTTTGAGGGGGCAGGCCACCACCTGATCCTGCTAGGCAGCCGCTCTCCCATCCGTTTCGAGCGACTGTCCGAACGCTTCTATAAATCCGACAGAGTTAGGACCGATCTCTTGCGGATCGGTGTCTCAACTCCCGATGCACTAGTTGACCGCGTGATCCGCAACGACGCCGAACTGCGCAGTCGCCTCGGACCGGGACGTGTGCTCAGCGATCAGCACAATGACTTGGAGCATTTGTTTTACGATCCGGGGGAAATCCAAAGGACCTCTTACGAATACTTGCGCGGTCGATAGGTTTGCGTATGCGCTGCCATGCCGAGCAGTTAGATTTGCGTGAGAAAGCTCCCCATGTGTCCGGTTATATAATCCAGCACCAGCCATCCGCCCGCGGCCACGATCTCGCCCAAAATCAGGCCGAGAAAAAACGGCCGCAAATTCCGGTATAGCTTGGGACCGCCGTAGCGCAGGATTAACAGTTTGAGGAACCAAGCGAGAAAGGCGCTGCCAAAGATATGTCCCGTCTTCCAGTTGGCGCTGATGGTATAGCCGAGGGGATTGAGCGGCCACCAGACAAACTGGTGCCGCGCCCACATAAGCAAGGCCATCACCCCTCCACCAATACCCATGAACAGCCAAGCGTCTAGTCTGGGGCCGGGCAGTTCTGCGGCGATGCGCGGAGCCATATCCCGAGGACCGAAGGTGGGAGCTTGCCCTACGAAAAAGAGCGGATTGAGATTGATGCCCCCGTATTTATAGGCCAGCACTAGGGTCATATACGACGAGCCGACTAGACTGACCACAATGGCAATGACTACGGCCCAGAATAGTCGGCGCTTGGAACCGGTGATAATCTCGCCCATCTTCAGCCCGTTAGCTACAGACGCCATGACAAAGGAGCGTACTTCGGAATGCCAACCGTAGGAAAAGCCTAGGGCCACTAAACCTGAAGCACCCAAGGCCGAGGCACCAGCCCCCGAAATGACAAAGCTCGAAGTCATGATAGGGGGTCGCATGGCCGGGATGCCCCCTTCGGCCACTACCCGAGTTAGCCCTATAAACAGCATCATAGCGCCAAAGAGGAACAACAGCGCCGTGGGGAAAGTTAGGCCCATCATACAGAGGCCGACCACCACTAGGGCGAGAGCCACAATCAGGCCGAAAAGGGCCTGTCGGTAGGATAGCATCTCGCCACTGTCGTCGATTTCTTCGTCGCCGTGGAAGGCTTTGCGATAGACATTTTGTAAATGGCCGCGTCCTACCCACAATCCCACCAGCACAAAGACGATCATAGAGCCCATACCCTGATGGGCTAGGAAAGGTTCGATAGAGTAGAAATCGATCCGCTGCGTACTTTGCAAGCCGACGATATTGAAGATGCCCCGCTGGACAGTAGTAAGAATGTAGAATATCCAGATTGAGGCCGTGATATCGAGATTGACGAAATAGAAAAAGCCTATCCAGGGCGGACTAAACCAGAAATTCAGGCCGACCGTATCGCGGAACAAGGGCAATATGAAGGTCTTGGTGATCTGTGGAAAGTTCGGAAAGTAGGAGTGCAGGCCGTTGACACTGAGCAAAATAAATGATGCGGCAAAGCCGATCCACATGGCTTTATTGGTGAAAAATGATCGACCAATCATTCCTTCTTTTTCTCGGCCGATCATCGCCATGGGTGCTTGGATCAGTGGATAGACCAGCTTTTCCCGGTCCATCCACTGGCGGCGTAGAATGACCATGGTGCAGATCATGGCGAAGCTGAGCACTAGAAAAAACCCGTACCAGAAACTCAGCGGTACGATCCAGATGCCCCAAGGAATGACCTCGCCTTCAGGCAAACCTTCAAAGAAAAAACGCGCCGCGTTTTCGCCCCGGGGAATCATCCAACTAGGGATGTACTGGTTGTAGAGAAAATCCCAGTTGTTCTCGGGCGTGGCATAGTAGGTGGAGCCGAGTAAGCAGGGTATGATGAACTGAGTGAAACCCATACCGGGAACACAGCAGGACACCGCTAGCATGATGTAGATGGTTACCAACTCGGCTTGGTCCAAGGCCAGGGGCCGGCGGAGACAGGCGACCAAGGCACTGGCGAGCACGACAAAAAAGAAGAAGAACAGGGCCGCCGGAGTGCTGAAGTTCAGGGTTAGATACGAACCTCGGATGAGGGTCGTAGCATAGGCGTCGAGGAGATTTAGCAGAAAGGCCAGTACCGCCCCAAGTAAGATGGCCCGGGCCGAAATGCCTTTGACGTCTCCATAGGTCGGCTGGCTTCTTTTTAGCCATGTGAGGTGTTGAGGCGGAATTCTCTTTTTCAATACGTGTCTCTATGGGCTATCGTATGTCGCACTTCAACTAATGGGTAAGTCGTTTGGGCGACAAAGAGAGGCCGTTTATTTCGTCATCACTAGGCGTGCTCCAATAGCACAGTAGCGGAGCGATTGATCAAAGCTGAAGCGTTTGGCTGACCGCACGTTGCGCGCGTGATTGACAAAGCCGCCGCCGCGCATAACGCGGGTAGAACCCGAAGCAACTCCGGTAGGGTCCACCTGTTTGGCGCTTGAATAGGCGCTGCTGTACCAGTCTTGTACCCACTCCCATACATTGCCGTGCATATCGTATAGCCCCCACGGATTTGGCCGCTTTGAACCCACCGGTTGGGCAAATTTCCCTTCCGCCTCTCCCAAGTTTCCTATGTACCAGGCATAGTCGCCTAACAGGCTTTCGTCGTCCCCGAAGGAACGGCTCGTCGTGGTCCCGGCCCGGCAGGCGTATTCCCACTCGGCTTCGGTAGGCAGGCGGTACAAATCTCTATCGGCGGCTTGGTTCAAGCGGCGGAGGAATTCCTGCATATCGATCCATGAGATATAGACTGCCGGGTGGTTCGGCGCGGCCTGGACGTACTTGCGCCGGGTCCACGGCGCAGTCCCCATCACCGCGACCCATTGGGCTTGGGTAATCTCAAATTTACCCAAGTAAAATCCCTTGCTGATCGAGACCTCGTGCTGTGGAACTTCGTCTTCGCCCCGTGTAGAGGCTGAAGTTGGCGATCCCATCAGAAAAGTACCTGGCTCGATCCACACAAATTCCATCGTGACTCCGTCGCGGAGTTCTACAACAGTGTTCTCGGATCGTCCCATAGCCGCACAGGTGATACCCATTATTAGGGCGGCGAAAATCTGTCTCATTTCGCACCTCCGGATCCATGAATGGCGAGAGCGTGCAACGGATCCTCTGTCCTTGCCGCAGCAAAGGGTAATTTCTATAATTGCGACCATTATCTGCTTAGTTTACTTCTACAGCGATGAGTGTATGGACTTTTTTTATTATCGCCGAGTCCTTGCCTTTGCCCTGGCGTTGGCCGTGCTGCTGCCGGAATCTGTTCTGCCCCAATTCACCGACCAAACAAAGGAAGCGCACATCGCCTTCCAACATGTGGCCGGCGGAGCTAAAAAAAAGCACATTGTCGAAACCTCCGGTGGCGGCGCTGCTTTTTTTGATTACGATAACGATGGTGACCTCGATCTATACGCGGTCAACGGCGCTACGGTCAATACCTACCGGCAAAAATCCGGCCCGGGCAATATCCTTTACCGCAACCAAGGTAACGGCACCTTTGCCGATGTGGCCTTACTAGCTGGCGTCGGGGACCGCAGTTGGGGCATGGGCTGCACCGTGGGCGATATCGACGGCGATGGATACCGCGATCTTTACGTAACCAATTATGGTCCCAATATCCTCTACCGCAACCAAGGCAACGGGACCTTTGTGGACATTTCCACTGGGGTAGCAGGAAATGATTATAGCTCCAGCGCCGCTTTTTTTGACTACGATGGTGACGGCGATCTCGACTTATACGTCGCCAATTATCTGATCTACGACTTTGATGCCCCCCCAGATAAGATATGCACCTACGAGGGAATCGAGATTTTCTGCGGTCCCCAGGGCCTACCTGGAGCCGCTGACCTATTCTACCGCAACAATGGGGACAACACCTTCACCGATGTCACCCGTTCCTCGGGTATTTCTTGGGCCAATCGCTACTATGGATTGGGCGTACTGGCCGAAGATTTCGACAACGATGGCGACACCGATCTCTTTGTGGCCAATGACGCAACTCCCAATGTACTCTTCGACAATAACCGCGATGGCACCTTTAGCGAAATTGGCCTCAAAGCAGGCATTGCGTATAACGAATACGGCGAGGAAGAGGCAGGTATGGGGGTCAGCGGCGGAGACTATGACGCCGACGGTGACCTCGACCTCTATATAACCCATTTTTTCCGCGAGAGTAATACCTTCTATCTCAACGACGGAAAGGGCCATTTCAAAGATATAACGACCCAGATTGGTCTAGAAGAACCCACGCTTGGGATGCTGGGGTGGGGCACCCAATTTTTTGACTATGACCGGGACGGCGACTTGGATCTATTCGTTGCTAATGGCCATGTCTATCCACGGGCGGCTAGCACTATTGCGGGCACTTCCTACCCCCAGCGCAATCAATTGATCCGCAATGACGGCGGCAATCGTTTAAGCGATATAGGGGATGGGGCTGGCCCGGGAATGGCTCTTAAAAGAGTCAGCCGCGGTGCCAGCTTCGGCGACTACGACAACGACGGCGATATGGACATTTTCGTCGTCAATTTGGACGAGGCGAGCACCCTGCTGCGCAACGACTTCGCCCCCGTCAACAACTGGCTTGTCGTCCAACTTCTGGGCCGTGGCCCCAATCGCGACGCCGTCGGTGCCAAGATCCGTTTGCTGGCCGACGGCCGATCTCAGTGGCGGACGGCTAATGGTGCTTCCAGTTATCTCTCCTACAACGATATGCGTATTTTTTTTGGCCTAGGTAGAGCGGAAGGGGCAGATGAAGTGGAGGTCACTTGGCCCGACGGTACTCGTCAGATAGTGCCGTCGGTACCAGCCAATAAGCTACTGGTGATCCGCCAAAGCGGTCCCTATGCCTTTCTGGAAATGGGGGCCAACCCCTATGTAGAGTAGGACTATGATTCCTCCTCCTCTCCGAAAGCGGCTTTGAGGTCATTCTCCCGAATAACCACTTTCGATGCGTATTTATTCCGCACTTCTTCGATAAACAGATTAAAGGCCCTTCGGTTTTTTTCTCTTCTGAGCTGGGACCGGACTCGCCACTCGGCCTCCTCAAAGGTCTCTCGCTTTCGTTCCCTTGAAAGCACCTTAAATATAGAATAACCTTCATTTACCTTGGCCGGACCGGTGAGCGCTCCGATCTCGGCTTTTTCGGCGACTTCTACAAAACCACCGAGAAAGGCCTTTTCGAAAAGATGAAAGTGGAATCGGCCCTCTTCATCCCGATTCTCTAGCGAGCGGATAGAATACTCCTTGGCCAAATCGCCTAATCGGGCTCCTTTTTGGATCTGCTCCATCAACCGTAGTGCCTCGGCCTCTGTCTCTACCAGAACCTCCTGCACTTCAATTTGCTCGGGGTGCATATATCTTTCCGCATGGGCCTTGTAGAATTGGCGTAACTCGTTTTCGGCGATGGTCACTTTAGCTCTCAGGAGCCGCGCCCTGAGGGCACTTATCAAGAGTTGATTTGCTTGATTTTCCAACCACTCGACCGTCTCTGCTTCCTCGTCTATGCCAGCACGCCGGGCCGCTTCCACAAGCATTGCATTGGGTACGACATGGCGCTCGGCAAAAGCGACCACTTGGCTGGAGTCGCTGAGTTGGGCCAAGGCAGTGCCTTTCAGGGGGTGGCCAGCTTCTGCCAAGTCTTGAGCGGTTATTTCTCCGTCGTCGTACCTATAGAGAACTATATTGCGTTCGGTCTCCGAGGCAAAAGATGCACCGCCACGCACTTTTTCGACAATGAGCGCGAGCCCTTCTCGATCCAATTCGAGGTGGTATTTTTCCTTGAGTTCAGCGACTAAGGTCGATAGCGCCCGCTGCTTTTTTTCTTTTTTCAGCCCCATTTGAATCGCCAATCTTCTCTGAGGACTGAGTTCGATGGTAGAGTCGGCTATGACTGTGAAGATCGAATAGTTTCCACCGATTTTTATGGGCTCGGAGACTTCGCCCAAGGCGAGGGAAAATAGCTTGTCCTGAAGGGGAGTGACCATGTGCTCTCGGGTGGTGTAACGGCCTAAGTCACCACCTTGGGCCGAGGTTTTTTTGTTTATGGACCACTTTTGGGCGACTTGCCCAAAAGGCACCCCGTTTTTGAGTTCTTGGAGGGCGGCCAAGGCATTTTCGCGGCTGGGAACCATTATATCGGCCAATCTGACTGCTCGAGTGAGCCCCATTCGTTCAGCGTATTCCCGCACTTCGCCCTCCTCCACTTCCTCCTCTACTTCCAGCGCTCTGTCTTGGAAAATGCTGATCAACTTTTCCCGCTGGACCCTTTCCAGCCGGGCGCGAAATTCAGGACTTTTGTCGAGATCGGCCGCCTTCGCCTCCATGATCAGTAGTTGGATATTGATCATGGTGTTCAAATGATTCCTCGCTTCTTCTACCCTAGTGGTCTCCGCCTTGTCATCTTCGGGGAGGCCATCGATAAATTCCTGCAACAGGTCAACTGTTATCTCCGCATCACCTATCTGAGCAACAACTCGGTCTCCCATTTCTACTGTGCAACCTATGAGCATGGTAAAAAGCACGAGTAGTAAAAGCCGAAATGCAGTCATTTCTCTTGGCATGTAGCTTAAATCTCCCCTGTATTTCTGTAATAAGCAGGTTACTCCAACCCGGCAAATACCGTGGCAAAAGCCATTCTGCCCGTTTCGGTTTCGTTGTCTATGGCTCTTCTGGTCAGCCTGAGTCCCATCAGGGTCGTCAAGCTGTAACCCAAGTAGTTTGAGTTATTGGCGAACTGGGCCGCGCCCACAATTTCACGGAAGTCGTCTAGCAACCCTTCCTTGACCGCTGTATCCGAATCCCTGAGCTGTTGGAAAACGGTGTACTCCACGCCGGCCTGCATCGTGGAGTTATTAAACAACGGCCACCGGGCCAATAAAGTAAAAATCAGCGTGTCTTCCTTCCGTTTGGGATCTGATTTAAGCGCTGGAGATTCTATCCTCAATTCGTTTTTAATTTTTGGCTGGATATCGAGATTAATGAATTTGAGAACATAGTCCACTTTATTGATCAGACCGACAAAAACGAAGTCCCGTCGCAGATCGGGTTGCCTCTCCCGTTGACGCCAGCGGTCGTATTTCAGCTTGTTGATGATATTTAGATTCTTCAGCTTGGTGTAGTTGAAGCTTATATAGGACGAATTTATCCACGTATTCCGGGCCGCCAGCGGATCAATGGTAGGGACGTTTCGCCGCTCGAATTCGTCCCATTGGCGAAGGTCGTTCTCTATATTGTCCTTGGCGAGTCTGAAGTTTTCAAAAATCCTCAGCTTGCCTAGTCCGGGGTAGTCCTTTTCTAGCGTAAAAAGCAAATAATGGGTGGTGTTTTGTCCATCGCCGGCAATGAGGCTTTCGTCGGTGCGGCCGACCGTCAATCTCATGTATGGAGTAATGTTGACGCCCCCATAAAGGTTGTACCCGCTTAAATCCCTGCCATAGGGCAAATCTGCTTCATCGTCGTTTTCGAACCGATCTCCCCAGATATTGTTGTTCATATCTATGCCGAACAGATACTCGGGGCGGTCCGTAGAATAGCGCAGAAAGGGCTCGTCGTAGTCGGGTACTAAGTTGGGCAGATCTTCGCTATCGTTTTGATTGAAGTCGGAGATAAAATCGACGTTCTCGTCCAAGCCAGGGAATACATTCAAGTCGATGCTTTCGTTTATCCTCTGCCAATCGGGGTACCGATCCTGATCGTCGTTGTCATCGACGAGTTCGTAGTAGAATCTCGTCCGGTCTTCATAATCTATGTTGACCTCGCCCCGGGCCAAGATAGCGCTTGTATTATAATTGTGGTCCATACTGTAAGCCTCGCTAAAAAAGAACCACGGCTGAACGGTTCTCGACAGATTCAACATCCAGCCATCGCCTTGGTCAAAAGCCGACAGGTGTTTTGTATGCTGCCTGTTGGGGTATTTTCGGTAACTCCTACTGCGGTCGAATTCGCCGTAGAAATCAAGCCCCGCAATATTGTTCGCCTCCAGAGTAAAACCGAAAATTTCGGTGGCGGTCGGCAAACCGTACGGGATCTTGAGGACTCTGAGATTGGAGCCATCTTTGACATTTTCTTCGGCTCTGGTCGCCAGCAGAAACACGTTGTTGTTTTGTCGGTTATTCTGGCGGTTCGAAGACACCTCAATTCTGTAGTCGTTGGCAACCACCAGTTCAAAGGTTACTCTTCGTATCTCCGAGGGGTCGGGGCCGGTGTAGGTTCCCTCGGAAAAATCATATACTAATTCGATCTGCTCAGAGCCGCTAGCTTCCCAGAAACCCAAGCGCTGAAAGCCGCCTTGGGGCGAGGGTTTGAGACCGGCCTCACTGGCCCGGACAACCTCTCGCCTAAGAGTTCGTTCTCCCTCTTCGTCAATGCTTTCGACGTCGGCCTCTATAATCATGTCCCAGGCGAAGAGGGTAGCTCCACCTTCGTTATCTTCGGGTGAATCGTCGGTTAGGCGGACGAAGAGCTGGGTGATATTTTCAGCATTTTGACTAGAAGTAATCGAACCACTCCTAGGGGTTCCTTCAAAGGCATCTAAGAGTTGGAAGGAATTGTGGGCGCTTACATAGTTGGCCCCGACGCTGATAAAATCGCCTACTTGGGCAACTGCCCTCCCACCCATCAGCGTTGTCAGGCTGGTCGTTTGGTTGACCGCAGGGTTGCGAGGACCGGCCCCACCGGGAGAAGAAATCCGCGAGAGAATCGTCGTGACTTGGTATTTGTCTGCTTGGTAATCTACCTGGATTCCGTCCATGGCTGGCTTTGAGAAGGTCATCGGAGTGAGAGTCGAACGGATCTCATTGCCTATGGTTATAGCCAAGTTGTGTTGCCCTTTTTGGTCAGAGGCAATGACCAAATTGCTGAAAAAGTCTCGGAATCTCTCGGTCTTGAATAAATTGCTACCCCCTTGCTGGGGTTGCGTCTGGGACCAGTCGTAGAGCAACCATCCTCTAGTGATGTAGGATCCGTAAATATCGTAGAAGTAATCCCCGGCTAAATTGATATCCACATAGCGGTTATAGTGGTCTCTAGCGTAGTTGGTGTATTCCCACTGTTTCCAACGGTATTCCAAGAAAAGTTCTTGAGGGACGTACCACTTTTTGACCGCTGGATCCAAGGCTCCGAACAGCACGCCGGATCCGCTTGGTTCAAAGGTGAGTTCGGCCCCTCGGCGCACACCTTTTATGCGCAGCGGATCGACATCTTGGGCTTGCGCGTCGGTGTCAAATGACATGGAAACGAGCAAGGAGCAAACTATGATAACTGAACTAATACTGCGCAGTAGAGTGTTGCAAATATGGCAGGTCAGCATGAGAGTTACACCCTAGCTTTCAGATAAAATGGGAATAATCAATAGACTACTGGGACAATTTGCGTCTTACTCTCGGACCCTGAATCTGCATCAATTTCCACTCGCACCATATAGATTCCGGGTAGCACCTTGGCACCGCTCTCGTCCGTTCCATCCCAAGCCTTTTGGTATCTCCTACTGGGATCCAACCCTGAATAGATCGCCTTTATACGTCTTCCAGAAAGATCGTAGATCGCCACCGAGACCAAAGCACCACCTGTCAGGTTGACGATGTCGTAGGTCACCAGGACTTCATCATTTAGGCCATCGCCGTTGGGCGTGAAAGGAAGAGGAGCTACTTCCATGGAATGAATGAGGTCTTTGCCCACTGAGATCTCGACCGAAAGATCGTCTCCCTGTGCCTCAAAATCAGAAACTGCGTCTCCTTCGGTGACTACTTGGGGCAGATTGTCCGGTTCTTGGCTATCGGAGACTCTGCCGGCAAAAAAGGTATTGTACTGCAAAGCCACATTCTCAAAGACCACTCGCAAGGTGCGGTTTCCCACAATCAGGGGGAAGCTAATTTGGACTCCGTCTTCTGTATCCGTCTTTTCCCATTCGACATCGGTTCCGTCTATTTGCACGGAGCGCACTACATCTACCGGTGCCATAGTTTTTAGTTCGAGACGGTCAAAGCCGCGGCTGTTGACAGCTCTCACGGCATAGGTAAAGGGGGTGTTCTGCCCGATCAGAGCACGTTGAGGCCAGATCTCGCCCACCAGCGAGTCAGCTAGGGCAGGAGACATCTCAAAGGAGAGGGAATCAACTGTAGCCGCGGCTAGGATATCGCTGGTCTTAAGGAGTAAATGGAACTGAAAAAAACGACGCGGGGCTGGTGATTCAATCGCCGTGCGGACTCCGGCCGGATAGGGGGAGGACCAAGCGCTCCAAGATAGCGAATCGCTGGGATCCGGCGTGTTGCCGCTCCGGGTCACTAGGATGGCATCCGTTTTTGTTGGTTCGCCGATGCTCCCCCTGGCCCATGTTATGTCGCCAAAGACCGTGGGCTGCTCTCGATCAAATACTATTGAGGTGTACGATGACGTGGAGGCAAAACCCGCACCAAAGACTTGAAACTCGTCAATTTCCCACTCCCCTCGCACCAGTTGCTTCACCTCTATGAAACGAACAAACTGCAGGGGGACGGCTAGGTCAACGGTCGGCTTGAGGTTGCGTTCCTCGGTTTTAAAAACCTTGAAATCCGGCGTCCCGGCTAGGGTTTTCTGCTCCTCGCTGCCGTCGTTTAGCAGCAATTCATAGCCTTTAAGGAAAAATTCTTCAAATCCCTTGCGCGGGAAAAACTTGATCCGATTGACCCCGAAGCGCTCGCCCAAATCTAGCCTGAATATAACGCCGGTAGGGGAACCGCCCTTCACTTCAAAAGCCTTGGTCGTATCGCCACTGACCATATGCGCCAATTGTTCATTCAAAAGACTCGAGGATATTTCGAGTATTATTCTCGCATTAGGCGACGTTACGGTCCCTCCTCTTTCAAATATTTTCAGGACGATATTGTCTTCGGGACCTGTCTGGGCAGGCTGAATCTGGCCGGGACTGGTGTCAAAGTCGATAACCGATGTCGCGGAATAATGGTCCTCCCACGCTAGGGTGCCTGGCCCGCCGCCAATAACGATCGTCTCCCCATGGCTTTGGGTCGGCGCAAGTCCCGGCAATAGACAAGAAAACGCTAATAGCGCGGTCTTGACCAACGGTGGTTTGTCCAATCTGTTCCTCTCGGATCGCGGAAGATCAATAGGAGACGTGTACTAAGCGGTAGTCCGAGGTATTTCTACTCGATTTTGAATCGACCTTAGTGTCGATCTTCAGCACATATATGCCAGGGGCCACCAAAGCTCCGGAGGCATCGACTCCGGTCCAAACCACGGAATGCCGTCCCGTAGTTATGTACTCTTCGCGTAGTTGGTGAACGAGACGCCCACCTAGATCGTATATTTGCACCTGTAACGGCGTTGAAGCCTTCACCCGCATGAGTGAAAAACTCACAGCCATATCATCGTTGATGCCGTCGCCGTTAGGGGTGAAAATTTTATTTTTAACTTCGATATCCCCCAGCACTGCTCCTCTTTCAAGGGCTAGGATCACGGTTTTTTCGCTATCCCGGGTCTCGTTTGCATCGCCTGGGTCCACTCTTTGCCACGAATTGGAAATGGCCGAATGGCCGATAGAGCCATTGAAGAAGGTGGTAAAATCGAATATGGTCGCCTCGAACTGAAGCTCGACCAACGCGGCCTCGCCCTTGATGGGGGTAGGCAGACGAACCCAAAGCGAATCGGAATCATCAGACACAACCTCAAAGCCTTCGCTTTGAGCGGTATAGGTTTGAGTTGGCTGCCCTGTGAGGCTCAGATGGGCTTGCTTGAATTTCATTTTGACGCTAGGGGGAGCTTCAATGAGAATCTCGTCAAAACCCTCGTTGGCCGCCTCGAAGGTCGTGCGGACGAAATAGGAAAACAGTTGCTCTGTGCCAATCGTCTCGAGTTGAGGGGGCAGCACTTCGCCAATAATTGTTTTGGCGACTGGCGCTACAAAGTTGAGTTTCACCCAGCGCAGCGTAGCGGCCACGAGGGGGTTGTCCGTGAGAAAGGTCGCTCGGATGGCGACGAATTTACGCGGACTGGGCGAGGTGATTTTGTCTCCCGAATTGAAATAGCGTTGACTCCAACCACTCCAATCGCTGCCCGGGTTGGTCTGGGTAACGACGGGTCCAACAGAGGCATCGCCAAAGAACTTCTTGTCCGTAGCGTGCGCTGCCGCCGCTTCTTCTTCGGTGCCGGGAAACAATTCACCATTCTTTTTATAATAGAGCGTAGAAGTTTTGACGGTGTTGCCAGTTCGGGTCTGGAGAATAATGTCCGTACCCGGCGGTGTATCCGCATCCCATTCTATAGACGCTAAATTTTGGGGAGCGGCCCCCAATTCTATGAACGCCGCAGGCCCGTCAAAGACCGATTCGATCCGGGCCTCGGGCATGTACCCTTCGCCGAAAAATTGAATCTCTGACAAGCCGTGGCGTCCAGCCCTTACATGGAGCTTATAGGTAAAAGAAAAATGCTCGACTTTGGTGAGCGGGAACTTAAAATCGTGGTACGATTCATTTCCGTTGATATGGTCGATCGAACCTACTGTTTTCCAAGCCAGACTTCCGCCGGCATTGGTGGAACCATCCGAGACTTCGATGCGGTAAGCGCGAAAAGGCCCAGGAGGACTACTGCTGGCTTGGAGTACGCGGACATTGTCCAAGAAGAAGGCTCCTCCCAGATCCACCACTAAGGCACGCTCGACATCCGGTGGCTCCGAAGGCAGCAGCCTATCGGGATTGTACCCTCCTTGAGCGGGCCAGTACAACGCCTTTTCTACACTATATATTACCCCGTCAACCACCACACCCTCAGCACCGTTGTTTTCCCAACTCGTCACCTTACCACCCCGCTCTAGGACGCCAACCCCGATATTGTCGCCGATCGACCAGACTTCCACTTCCGCCAATCGAGGCAACTCGCGGCGATAGTAGACGACAGGGCCTTGACTGTCCCTGTCGGCCAGGGCCTCCCAATCCTCGCGTCCCTCCAACAATCTCAGCCTTCCCGAGGTTTCTCGGCGGAAGTATTCTATGTCGCCTTGTTGGTCGGGGTCGAGGCCCTCGTAAGCGGACTGGGAAACTTGTCTTGCCTTGCCAAAGTCGCTGTCCGTGACGCCGACAGAGACGAATCTGATTACATCGCCGGTAAAGTCCCCGCGCACCTGTGGCCATTTGGTGGGCAACTGGTTGGTCAAATCGACTTCAAAGACCCGTTCATTCTTGATGGGCTTGTTTGTTGAGAAGCGTTTCCTGTACACCAGCGGCCCGATGATCGTCTCCCCCTGAGAGGTGAGGACCTTGAATTGGAGAAAGGGGTCTCCCAAATCCTCGCCGACAAACTTGAGGACGATCTTATTGGCTGATACGGCCCGCCCTAAATCGATTTGCACCCACCAATCCCTAAGCGGGGTGGAAGTATCCGGCTCCCAGTAGGTGTCCATCCTGCCGTCCATGAGGTTTTCTGCGCTCGAGCGATTGGAGCCGGCCTCCCATATCCCGCCG
The DNA here is from genome assembly GCA_022826515.1 of Candidatus Latescibacterota bacterium. The sequence continues at coordinate 89,433 of JAJDUT010000082.1, read as the reverse complement.
CCGAACTCGGAGGCATTCAAAACCGCGTTAATGCCGGGGACTACCTGTTCAACGCCATCTACTTCGATCTTGGTACTTTTGCGTATAAAGGCTGGTTTTACGCCCTCCTCGGTGATTTGGATGGTCTTTGCTACCGACTGCCAACTGGCCCAGTGATCCCTAGACTCGATGACAGCCGCGCCGTCTTGGATAGAAAAGCCCTCTTGCCCCCAAGCTGCGTCACCTAGGAGCAGACTACCTAGGAGGCAGACCAAGCTCATGCTTACCAGCTTGAATGCTCTCATGCGTTGGTATCTCACGTATTCACTCATAGGGGACGATTAAGAATCAATAGGCCACGGCGATAACGCCGCTCTTGATGCCCTCTTCCGATTGGATGTCTACCGCTATTCGATACAAGTATAGTCCTGGGGAGACCAGCCGGTTGGAGTGGTCTGTCCCATCCCAAGAGTGGGAGTACTCTCCGATGGGAATGTCTCCGGCGTATATTTGCTTAACTAGTCGACCGGACAGGTCGAAGATTTCTACGGAGACCGGAACCTGAGACGTTACCCGCAAGAGCTTGTAGGAAATATGCACCACATCGTTAATGGCATCGCCGTTGGGCGTAAAAGGATTGGGCCCAATCTGCGGCGCAAATATCAGTGAACTGCTCAGCGATGTTTTTACTGCGATCCCGTCGCTCTCTATCTCATCGGCGGCGTTGCCTGGGTTGATGCGCTGGCGCACCTCGTTCGGCTCGGCGCTATTGAACACTTTACCAGTAAACAGCGTGCCCACTTCCCGCAATACCGGCGCGTTGAACACCACCTCGATCAGGGCCCCGCTGTCGGTCGGCTCCAGCTTGCGCGGAAAGTTGAGCTCAAAACCCAAGCCATCTGTGGTTCTCGACCAAGTAAAGTCGTCGTAGTTGATGCCATCTATGCGCAGCGAATCGACTGAAACCACCCCTGACGGCGTGGAAATCTCTACGCCGTCAAAGCCTGTGTCGCTGGCCCGGATGGTCGGCCGGATGAAATAGGTGAAATGCGTCGCTTGCCCCACTTGGGTATCCACCGGGAAAATTTCTCCCACTAAGCCGTGCACAGCCGGCGGCACTGAGGCTCTAAACTCGACATAATCGACCTTGCCCCCATCCTCGATAGTAGAAAAGAAATCCACTTTGAGTTGTAAAAATTGGCGCGGACTAGGGGAAACAATGCTGGTCCCCGAATTTTCAAACAGATAGGGACTGGACCAGAAACTCCAGTTTTCCGTATCGGGGCTCACTCTATCCTGGGGTTTTACCGGCTTGAGAACATCGAGCAGCTTGCTGTAGCGGCGCTTGTATTCGCTCAGGGTCAAGTCGCCGCCGCCATCGCGAAATTGCACGCTGTCCCGCTGCTCGGGTCGCAGTTGCCAAAAAATGTCGGGATGTGGGTCTGCGCCCGTCCGGGTGCGGATATTGACCCGGGCGTCCGCATCTTGCCGGCCCGACCAGCGAATCTCACCCCAACTGGCCAAGCCGCCTAGATCGACTACTTCGGACTCATACGAGGCTCGGGCCAAAAAACCGCCGCCGTAGAGTTCAAAATCGGCGAGCCCTATTTCCTTGGGGGTGTCGCGAAAAATCAGTAATTGGACCGTTTGAGTCGATAGCGGCGGGTCTAAAATCACGCTGACTTCAGGTTCGGTATTTTCTTTTACTTCGGCTACGGTCGGGAAGTAGGACATTCTGTTGCCAATATTGACCAGCCTCTCATCAAGAGAGCCAATGGAGAGCCGCTCCACAAAATGCTCTGGCTTTTCCGCTAGGGGACGAAATCTCACTTCCCGGATGAGAAATCGCCCGCCTAAATCAAAAGTCAATTGTTCACTGAGGGTCCGCGAAGTGCCCACCTGAAAGCTCTCAGGAGCTACGGCTGGCCACGTGAGGCCCGTAGTCGGGTCGCCATCGACCAAGACCTCTCCAATTAGTTTATTTTGATTGGCGAAAAGCCGCACCCGTACCCAGCCACCCCTGCTCAAGAGGGTCGCGGCGATGTCCTCGTCCTCATCAAAGTAGTTGGGTTGCAGTGAACCCACCTGCAACGAGTCCAATTCAAGGGCTTCTTGCAGGTGGGAAGCCGACCAGTCGATTTCCCTGAAGTCGATGCCGAGACCTGCAAGACTGTCTTTTTCTGTTGTTGAAAAAGGCGTACCAATTCTGTAAATAACCACGCCGGAGACATTTTGGGGGCAGAGGCCGACACCTAGTAACGCGAGTAAAAGTACCCCTATTGACTTAGGTGAGAGCATGCCCAATCCTTTGGCAAAATTAATAAAAAAGGGGGCGAAGATGACCTCGCCCCCCAAACTGCTCATTTTCTCTTACTTGTTCTCCTTAGCGGGAGAAACTCGCCTTGATGTCCCCCCAGCTATCCGATTCGACGGCGGTACCTACGTCTTCACCCGCTACCCAGATGCTCTCATCAAAGGGGAGCAGGACGTAGTCAACCATAGCGGTGGCTTTGAAATAGATTTCCGTGTCGCCGCTATTGGTCCAGTAGCCGTTGTACGAGCCTTCGGCACCGTTATCATCGTCCTGAACGGCAAAACCAATACCCATGATTTCGCCTGCCTGCATAGTGTGGACGATCACATCTTCGTCATCTATGCCCGTAGAGCTAGTAGGCAAATCGTCGAAGGGAGTGAACCACATCTCCATAAATAGGGTTCCGGCCCCGCCGTTGATATCGCCTTCAAAACTCCACTTGGCACCGGAATAAGGCTCGACTCCAGCCCACGGAGCTCCGCCCCAGAGCCACATGTGATTTTCTTGGTGTAGCGTGTAGCGGTAATTCTGGGACAGGGCCCCTTCCCACCTTTCCGGGTCCAAATCCGCCGATTGTACATTCTGGAAGATGGCGTCGCCGCTGTGGTCGAAGTCCAAGGTCACCTCAACCGTATCGAAATTGTTCTCGATGGTTCCGTAAAAGAAGTCGTCGAACCGTTCCTCCATGAAATACAGGATGTTGGTCACTGGACTCCAACCAAAAATGATGCGCTCGGCTAGATTGGAAGGGTCGGGATCCCCTTGGGTGCCGGTGACAGTCTCGATCAGATCTTCATGGGTCACCCAGAAGACCGAGGGTACGTTGTCCCATTCACTTATATCTCCGTCCATCTGGACATCTCGTATGCCATCGACGCCAATAGGAACTTGAACCGCGGCCCAGTTTCTGTCTGTCCGCAGGTGAGCCGAACTGGCCACGACGGTGAAAAGGACAAAACTCAATGCCAAGAAACTACAACTCGTTGCTCTGCTCATCACCCAAAGTCCTTTCTTGTGTGAGAAAACTGCTTTTTTAGCAGTTGGTTGCTCATTGCTCAAAGGGGTCTTTGTCTCCTCCTTTCAAATATTTTTCGGTAGCAAGGTAAGCGAAGCTACAAGATAACGTATTAATAAAGAAATAAGACTGGGAAATCAAGCTGATTCTTGTAAAGCATTGTTTTTATGAAATTCGCAATTATAAATATATAAGTTGTTTATTTATAGATATTTATATATGAAAAATTTCTATAAATTGGGCCGAAGTCGCAAAAAGTGTACGAACTATTGATCTATGTGGACAATGCCCCTGCTTTCTCGAAGCACCACGAGTCTATTGGCAGAGAGATTTTCAAACCGTTCTTCTAGGCCACTTGGCCAGCGTACTACCAACAAGTCAATGGTCTCTCTCTGCCCCAAGCCGAAATGGGCCCTCAAGTCATTGTGCGAAAGATAGCTAGCACCACTTCGGATTTCGGCGCTTTGCGTGAGCTCCCCACTGTGAACCTCAATCCTAGCTCCTATGCCGTCTCTGTTGCTTTCAGTTCCTATAGTTTTGACCATTAACCAGTTATTCTCATTGCCTCCGTCGTTGCGCAACAAAGTGGGGCGATCGTTGATATTCAGGACAAATATGTCTAGATCCCCATCATCGTCGTAATCCCCGAAAGCAGCTCCTCTGCTCACCTTTTTAATCTCCAAGCCCTCCCCCGATACCTGCGATACCTCGGTGAAGGTGCCATCGCCCAAATTTTCAAAGAGTTGATTGGTCTGGGCATAGCTAGTGCCTAGGTTGGCCCGGTCCAATTGGGGAAAGAGGTGGCCATTGGCCACGAAAAGGTCTTTATCGCCGTCGTTGTCATAGTCGAAAAACTCGGTGCCCCAAGCCAAAAACTGGAAACTCTCCTTGCCCACGCCAGCGTCAAAGCTGAGATCGGAAAAGAATGTGCCGCGGTCGTTGTGGTAAAGCGTATTGGTCTGCTCCCAGAAGTTGGTGACTAATATGTCTTGGTACAGGTCATTGTCGTAATCCCCATAGGCAATACCCATACAGCCTTGGGCCTCGCCGCTTTCGCCATAAGCAGCACCGATCATCCAGCCGATATCGACAAAGGTCCCGTCGCCTTGATTCTGATAAAGGAAATTGGCCCCGGTGTCGTTGGCCACATAGATGTCCACATCGCCGTCCCGGTCGTAATCGCCGCCGATCACGCCCATACCGTAGAGCTTATCTTGGTCCACCACTCGCGCCTCCACGGTCACATCGGCAAAAGTCCCGTCGCCTTGGTTGCGATACAGGATATCCCCACCCCCCTTCATTCCGCGCGGTCCGAAGTGGACCCTTAAACCTTTCCATATATAGGATCTATTGGGAGTGGTCTGCAGAAAGTGCTTGAAATCGACGTAGTTGGCTACGTACAGATCTAGATAGCCGTCGCCATCGTAATCGAGGAAGGCGCATCCTGTGCCGAATCGCTCGTCGCCTACTTGAGCATACTCGGTCACATCGACAAAAGTCCCGTCGCCTTGATTAGCGTACAGGACATTCCTGCCGTAGTTGGTTATATAAATGTCCAAGTCGCCATCGTTGTTGTAATCGCCGACGGCGCATCCCATACCCCAGCCTATGTCGCCCAAATTTGCTTCATTGGTAGCATCGACGAATTTACCACGCTCGTTTCTATAAAAGGTATTGCGCGGGTGCTCTTGGTCTGGAAAGCCAACCACCTTCGACCCGTTCAAGATGTACAAATCCAAATCGCCGTCTTGGTCGTAATCGAAAAAAGCCGAGCCTCCCATCATGCTGTCGACTAAGTACGTCTGCTCGCTATCCCCGGAGACGTTCTGCGCCACCACTCCGACTTCCTCCGCTACATCTACGAACTGGACTCGCCTCTCTACCTCCCGTCCTTCGGCAGCTAAGAGCCGCGAGGAAGTGAGTAGGAGAAAAAAGAAATGCATATAAACCAGCAGTCTCTATGGGGTGGGAGTCTGCTGTCGTTTGGCGTCCAAGCTCTGGATAATCTCCTGTTGCTCTTCCGCTTCCCGATAGCGCCCTGCTTTGATATAGGCATCTTTGAGCAACCGGCGATACTCGAGATTATGTGGATCGAGACCGATGGCCAGCTTGTACTCATTGATCGCCTTTATATACCTACCTTGTTGGGTATAGTGAGCGGCTAATTCGCCGTGGTATTTTGGATTGTCAGGCACTAAGACGACCCGTTGTTCCATATCCGCTATATTGCCTTCGCGCAGTTTTTTGAAGATTCCCATCTCCCTTGCGCCCTCCTCGTTTTTGCCCTGTTTCAAATAGGCGTTGGCCAGACCGAAATGTGCTTCGGCAGTGTAGTAGTCGAGTTCGATGGCTTTCTTGAATTTGCCAATCGCCTCTTCCCCATTGCCGATCTTGGCGTATGCGGCCCCCAAGGCGTAGTGGAAAATCGACCGGTCGGGCTCGAGCCGGATGGCATACTGATATTGCTCAATAGCTTCTTGGTATTTTTTGTCTCTCGAATAGATCATGCCGAGCCGATAACGGGTGTAAGCCATATCGGGATTGACTGCGAGTGCCTTGACGAACTGCTCCGCTGCTTTGTCGTACTGTCGCTGGCGTTCATAGGCCATACCCAGATTGTGTTGGAACCAACCGTTTTCAGGGGCCAATTCCACGGCCCTGCGATGCTCCTCAACGGCGGCTGCTAGCTTGTCTTGATCCGCCATGACAGCCCCCAGCAGGGCTAGAGACTGGTCGGTATAGACCAAGCCCAGTTTATCGTGTACCTCGGCCCAACTCGGCTCGAGTTGCAATGTTTTGTGGAACGCTTCTGCGGCCTCTGCCAGCTTGCCTATTGCCATATAGGCGTTTCCCAAGACGAAGTGGATAGACGGTTCGTTGGCGACCAGCTTGGCCGCTTGTCGCAATTCCTCTATGGCTTGAGAATAGGCCCCTTCTTCTAGATATATCGTCCCGAGCCGGTAGCGAGGGGGACCGTAGTTGGGGTTGACGGCGATAGCTGCTTTGAAATGCTCTGCTGCTTTAGTCCGCTTTTGGGTCTGTATGTAGATGACACCCAAGCCGTGGTGAGCGGGAAAATACTTGGGGTTGGCCTCGATGGCTTTTTGATAAGAATCGAGAGCCTCGTCGTACTCTTGGCGAATGAAGAAAATTTTACCCAACTTGTAGTGCGCCGGTGCGTAGCTCGGATCAATCTGGAGGATCTTGGCAAATTCCTCTTCCGCCTCGCCCAACCGGTTTTGTAAGGCGTAGATGAAACCGAGGCCGTCGTGCGGATAGATATTATTGGCATCTAATTCTATTGCTTGCTTGTACTCCCTCTCCGCGCTTTCGTAGTCGCCCCTTTGGGCGTGGCGCAGGCCTAGCTTATAATGCTCTTGGCTCCTTGAGGAAGCACTTGCCTCGCCATCCTGTCCATGCGCGGCTCCAACGTGGCATAGGATACATATCAATGAAATTGTATAGCCGATTCGGCAAATGGTCTTTAATGCCTGCCGCAGACCTGGAAAATACATAGAGAAATTATCCTCTCCCAAAGGGCACTGTGAGTCTTGCCGGACGGACAGGGGAGACTAGTGGTTGTGTGCCATCCCGTCCGATTCATTGCTTGGGTTGATGGCAAAAGATTTAAACTGTCGGCGAGTCGGATGCGAATCACCTTCGCGGATATATAGACTTTGGTCCATCTCGATGTCGTTGAAAATCTGCACTTCTCCGCTGGTAGGCCAGACGATTTCGATTGCCTCGATAGACTCAGCCTGTCCTAGACCTATTTCGCATTGCAGGCTGGAGGCACCAAAACTGCCCCCGCTAGTCACCGTGGAATAAATGTCGCGGCTGCCATGTGCGGTGTTCACGCTCACCTTTACGCGCACTCCAATGGCGGACCGATTGGTACGCCTGCCTTTGAGCCGGAGCTTGATCCAATGATTGCCATGGCCTGGATTGGCAAAGAGGACGTTCTGATAGACATCACCGGTAAAAGCCCCGCCGATGACCGAAAAAACATCTTGGTCGCCATCGTGGTCAATATCGCCAAAAGCCACTCCGTGGCCCTTTTGCAAATGCCCAAAGCCGCCCGAGGTGGTGACATCTTGGAAGAAATTGCCGTCGGCATTGCGGAACATGCGGTTGGGGACTAGCGTAGCCATATACGGGTCGCCGGTGCCGATGTAACAATCTTGGTACCCGTCGTTGTCTAGGTCGCCGAAATTGCTACCCATAGCTATAAGGGGTTCGTCGAGCCCTACCTTGCGCGTGACATCGGTGAAAGTACCGTCGCCGTTGTTGCGGTATAGATGGGGTTCTTCGGCGGGGTGTGGCAAGCCCAAATAAGCGGCCGCTACGTCCGCTACCTCACCCTTAAAACCGGCGACGAATAGATCCTGCCACCCGTCGTTGTCGTAGTCCCAGAACCAAGTCGGAAAACTATAGGGTGGCCCGGCTACGCCCGCCGTGTCTGTCACATCGGCGAAACGCCCACGCCCCTGATTGCGAAAGAGCAGATTAGACTCTTCGGGTTTCAAACGCGAGATGTACAGGTCCAATTGTCCATCGTTGTTGTAGTCGCCCCAGACTACTCCTTTGACCCAGCCGACCACATCGAGTCCCGCTGTCTCGGCCACATCGACGAATTGTACTGCCGATACTCCGCGCCCAGAGTCTTCGCCTTGGTTGCGGAACAACTCGCACGGATGAATGGCGCTATCCTGAGATTCGTTGCCGACAAATAAGTCAACCCAACCGTCGTTATCGAAATCTCCCCAAGTCGCTGTCTGTGTTGGGTGGAAAGTGAGCAAGCCGGCTGCTTCGGTCGCATCGAAAAAATGCCCATTTCCCTGATTGGCCAATAGTGAGTTGGGGTAGCGTCCCTCGTCGAGCCAAGCGCCTCGCAGCACCAGTACATCTGCATAGCCGTTATTATCGTAGTCGGCTTGGCAGATATTTAAGCCACCCACAATACCCTCCAGACCTGCCGCTTGTGTGTGATCGGCAAAGGTGCCGTCTCCTTGGTTGCGGAAGTAGCGGAGTGGGTCGCGCAGTCCCCAAGATGAAGCCATGATATCGAGATAGCCGTCGCCGTCAAAGTCCTCCATAACGGCTCCCCCTGAGAGTCCCACCACATCCAGCCCCAATTGGGGAGCGACATCGCGAAAAACCCCAATATCGTAGTCAGAGGTGAAAATTTCGGGTGGAATCAGCAAATTCTGCGGCACCTCTTCCGGGTATTGACCCAGCGTCATATAGGCGATATTGAGTAGCCAACGAGCCGACAAATCGTTTGGATTTCTGCTCAGAACCCCCAAAAACTCCTCGATAGCGGCACTCGATCCGCGCTTGATTTGATGCACTCCAGTGCCGCGGATCGGCATTAGACAGGAGTCGATATTGTGTTGCACAATGCAGTTTTCTTGTTCGCCCAAACGAAGATAGGCCAAGCCCACTAGCAGTTGGAGAGAATGCCGAAGCCGAGGATGGTGGACCACGGTCTGCAGTTGCCGGTACTCCTGCACTGCTCGGTCGGATTGGCCAGCTTGCAGCAGTTCATTGGCAAGAGAAAAGCGGGCTTGCAAGATTTGTTCTCGCATCTGGGGATTGGTGGCTGTACTGGACTGGCGTAGGTGATCCAACCGAGCGCGGAAATATGCAACTCGGTCCAGATTCACATACGGATGCGTAGCGGGATCGACATTGACGGCTATGTCTTCTAGGAGTTCAGCCATGCGCTGAGTGCTGGCCGCCTGCTCTTGCTCAGCACAGGCTACCAAGATAAGAAACCATCCTACAACGATTGGGAACCGCATAGAGCGATCTGCCTTGTTATTGTCGTTATTACTCTCTGTCAGCCAGCCCCTACAACCGTCGTACCCGACCCGAAGTGGTGCGCAACAACCGAGCCTACCCGAAAAACCCGTCGGGATATGGATCGGGATTGAGCAGAGGAGCCGTCCAGTCGCCAACTTCGTCCAGCCTCACCGGGGCACCGCCGCATTCCACGTGCGATTTGAAGCCGGCCAAAAACATCTGCACCTTCTCGTAGATGGCCTCGTAGGGCTCGGGCATTTTTCGGGTTTCGAACATCTCCTGCATCTCCAGCAGCAGGGGAACCCAGAAGTGGATGCCGCTGTGTACGAATTGTTCAAAGGTGCGCTCCCCGAACACCCGGATCCAGCCCCACGTCCCCGATATTTCCTGCAGCGATCCGTAAAAGGTCTTCCCTCCTTCTCCTCTGGGTTCGTATTCAAAGGTGAGGTGACCATTGGGGACATGCCAGTCGGGCGTCTGGTAGGCCACGCTCTTAACGCCGCCGCCGATACACGCGTAGATCATGTACAGGCCATGAATGCCGTGGGTGGCGTAGTCGGACATGGAGTTGGCCGCGGCAAAGCCCCTGATCGGCTCAATGGCCGCCACTTCGCGTTTGATGTGCTCAATTTCCGGTGCCGAGCCGAAGGATGAACCCGACATGATGGGAGTGTCGTGCTTTTTGGACAAATCGATTATTTCCTGCGCGTCTTGGAGGTTGAGGGCAAAGGGGCGGTTGATGAAGATGGGGACGCCGGCCTCCAAATAGGGTCTGGCCAATTCTTTGAAATGCAGGGTCGAATCAAAATCGGAGAGGATGACGCCGTCCACCTTGCCGACCATATCCCAATAGTTTTCCACTGCTTCGACCCCTTTGTAGGTATCGCAGAAGTCCTTGACGCCTTCTTTGTCCATATCCCAGACGTGGGTCATGACCATGCCCGTCATACGCGTCGTGCAGCCCTGAAATTGGCGCGGGCAGGTGGGGTCAATGATCGGACCCCATATACCTGAGATATGCACGTACCGGGCGCAGGTTAGAACGCCTACTCTGACGAGAGATACATTCGACATTGTCTTCCCCTTTTCTAGTGAGTGGGAGGTCTGTTGCGGCAAAGTGCATCTAAGAATACGGACGCGGTATTGGGTCAACAAGGTGAACGTTGGAATAGATAGCCCGTCAGCACTGGGGCCGCGACCGCTGCCGTTGCATCGGTGCGTGATTGCGTACATAGTTCCTGTAGGTAAATCAAACGAGTAAGGAGGTGCCAATGCCCATTATCGACGCTCATGTTCACATGCTGCCCAACTTTGCTCCTATGGCTCCCTGGGAAGATCTAGGGCGGGTAGATCGGCTCCTCCACCACATGGACGAATGCGATGTCGATAAAGCCGTCGTGCTGCCGGTGGTGGCAGAGTACTCGCCGGGCAACAATCAGGAGTGCGCCCAGTGGGGGCGAGAGCACCCCGATCGGCTTGCTGTATTGGCGGATGTACCCATGCACCAGCAAGATGCCGCTGAGCGGGTCTTGCGCGCGGGCGAGGAATTCGGGGCCGTGGGCACCAGTTACTACCCACCCAAGCTCGATGAGAAAATGCAGTGGATGTTGGAAGAGGCTTGCGACGCGCTCTGGCAGGCGTACAAAGACACCGGCTTAGTCTGCAATCTGCAAATCGGGCCGTCTAATTACGGGACCTTGCTGGAGTTGGCGCAGAGGCATCCGGAGATTCGCTTTGTCGCCAATCATCTAGCTCTGCCCTCGTTAGGTGTCCCCGATGTCCAAGACGAGACGTATGGGGGACTGCTGCAGGCAGCGGCTTATCCCAATTTGTCGATCAAGGCGTCGGGCTTTTACGCGGCGGCGGCAACTCCCTGGGATTTTCGCTGCTCCCAGGCGCTGAGATTTTTCAGCCTCTTGCTCAAGAGTCTGGGTGCCGACCGTCTGCTATGGGGGTCGGATTGGCCGCCGGTCGGCCGCCATAGCACGTACCGGCAGAGTTTGGAAATAATCCGCACTTTTGCCACGGACTTGGACGAGGATGATCGGGCCAAAGTGCTGGGGGAGAACGCTGCTCGGGTTTACGGGATTTAAGAGACGCCTGTGCAGACTCGCGGCTCGTCCGAAAAATTGAAAGGGACTTGTTGTGCTGAATACCGACGTCGATCGCTTTGCCACAGAAGGCTATTGCTTTTTTCCCGATGTTTTCGGGTCGGACGAGGTCGACGCCATGCAGTATTCGCTGGACGTGGGCGTGCGCGCGGGTTTTCTCGACCGGGATCAATACTACGGCGAGCCGCACACCAAGGAAGTGTTCTGGCTGGAGGTCTGCCGCTATCCGTACCTGCTCGATGCAGTGGAGGCCGTCTTGGGTCCCAATCTGATCTTGGTCTATTCGAGCATGTTCATCAAGCTGCCGGGCGATGGAACCAGCGTGGGTTGGCACCAGGACAACAACTATTGGCCGAGTGTGCACGGCACTGATGTGGCCACCGTGTGGCTGGCGCTCGACGACGTGGACGCTGAAAACGCCGCCATGCGCATCATACCCGGTTCACACCGGGACTACCGGGAGCTGGAAACCGTGCCTGCGGGGGAGACCGAGATGCTGAGAAAGAAGGTGCAGGTCGCCCCCGAAATGGAGGCCCAGGCCGTGCTAATGGAGATGAATGCCGGTAGTCTATCCATTCACGATTCCTATATTCTGCACGGCAGCCTAGCGAATGAGAGTGGCCGCCGCCGCGCTGGCTATACGATTCGCTACTGCAGCACAGATACCGCTTGGGTAGATATGGACCAACATCCGATTCCGGTGTTTCTAGTGCGCGGGGAAGGGGGGGCGCGGGGGGAGCGGTACACGGATTTGCGACCTGAATAACTCGCTGCTTGTACACTTAGGAGGAACCCCAATGGCCTACGCATCTATCACCGCTAAGACTCGCAAAACCCCGCCCCATTGGGCCGTGCGCCAACGCGACTTGATCGCCTTGATGGACCGCGCCGCCCACCCCTTTGTCGAACACAGCACCCGTCCAGACGGCACCCTGGTCCAGCGCACGGAGTGGACCAGCATGGACGGCACGGACAATGGCTACGAGGCTTTCTTATCGTTCCCCCTGTTTTATCTGCTAGGCGGTGGCGAGCACATCTACCAGATCGCCTGCAAAGAGTGGGACGCCATCACTTGGCAGTACGCCAACTACGGCACGGTCGAGCGCGAGTTTGTCACTGGTTTCGACTGGTTCCATCACTCCGAAAGCTATACCTACATCTACTATTTGGCGCTGGCCGATCCCGCGCACCACATCAATCGCACCCGCGCCCTGCGTTACGCCGCCATGTACACCGGTGCCGACCCGCTGGCACCCAATTGGGACGCCCAGCGCAAAATGATCCGCTCGCCGCTCAACGGCAGCAAGGGCCCGCGCTTTGTCACTACTCAAGTCGATTGGGATTACCACCGACCTATCCTAGCCGACTACCTAGCGCCCTTTGAGGATATTCCAGGGGCCGACAGCTCCGACCCGCTCTTCAAGGTCAATTGGACAGACGACGAAGTATTCGCCCAGGTCCTCGACTTGATCAATCAGCGCATGACCCGCTGCGATGTGCCTCTCAACCTGAGTGTCGCCGGCTTGATCACCAATGCCTATCTGTACACCGGCGATGACCAGTACAAAACTTGGGTGCTCGATTATTTGCAGGCGTGGGAGGAACGCTGCAAGGCTAACGGCGGCATCATGCCCGACAATATTGGGCCCGAGGGAACCATTGGCGAGTTGATGGATGGCAAGTGGTGGGGTGGGTACTACGGCTGGCGCTGGCCGCACGGCGCGCGCAATATCGTCGAGCCGGCCCTAGTGGCTGGGAGTTGCGCTCTGCTGATGACCGGCGATGATTCCCATTTGGACTTGGCCCGCTCGCAGCTCGACATGCTGTGGGAACTGCGACGCGAGGAGGACGGGCTCGTCAAGGTGCCAGCCCGCCACGGCGACCAGGGCTGGTTCGATTTTCGGCCACCCGATCCCTACTTGTACATTCATTTATATTACTTGAGCCAGAGCGAACGGGATTTGGCTCGCCTCGATGCAGCCTTTCCCGACCGCGCCGCTTTTGCCGGTCTGCCCCCCGACTGGGGCGCTGCCAAAGCCGGCATCTGCCCGCCGACGGCTTGGTTTGCCTTTGTCGAAGGCAAAAACTTAGGCTACGTCGATCAGGTGATCGACTCGACTTACTCCAGCATCTGCCACAGCTTGGATCGCTTGGAAAACGACGACAGCGATCCAGAGACGCGCGAGTGCTACCACTTCCAGCGGCTCAATCCCGTGCTGCCCGAAGCCCTGATCCAGATGGCCTTGGGCACGCCTTCGGCGATCTACAACGGCGGGATGCTTCAGGCCCATGTGCATTATTTCGACCCGCAGCGCCGTCGCCCCGGTCTGCCCGAGTACGTCGCGGCTTTAGTGGATCGGGTCAGCACCGACGGAGTTAGCCTGACGCTGGTGAATACGGATCCGGTGGAAGGCCGCAACGTCCTGTTGCAGGCTGGTTCCTTTGGCGAGCACCAATTCACGGGTGCTCAACTAGAGGACGAAGACGGCCAAGATCAGTCTGTTGAGGTAGAGGATCAGTACCTCCAGGTGCATTTGGGACCGGCGGCTCAGGCTCGCTTGCACCTTGGGCTGAAGCGCTTTGCCCACTCGCCTTCCTACAGTTCTCCTCTTCGCTAGGCAAATACGAGCGGCTGATAAGAATCGGGCTGGTGAAAGCTGGGGTTGGGTGTACCCACGGGTGCCCACGAACCCCAGTGGGGGTGGGAGGTGCGATCGCCGCATTTGTAGAAGTTGCCCTGCCACTGAGTGCCCGACACGGGCGTCTGGGCACCGAAGTACTGGGCGAAGAGGGCGAAGGGGACGCGGTACTCGACCGCCCAAGTTGTGGGGGTGATGATCTCTGGTTCGACGATCTTGGGGAGGGTTGTGGCGATGCGGATGGTGGCACCGTCGGCGTCGCTGACGTTTTCAGTTGCTCGGCCTTGGGCGCGCTCTGCGGCTGAAGGGCAGCGGTGCAGGAGCATGGTGCCGCCGCAGTTGACCTCGAAATTGAAGTAAGCCTGCGAGTCGGGCAGGGGTGCGACGAAGAATTCGACGCAAGAATCGGTGCAGACTGAATCTTGGAAGTGCTCGGCCACGGCGCGGACGTAGCGATCCTCGACGCGGAAGATAATGGCTAGTGCCCACTCGTCGTAGAGCAGGCGCGCCTGAGTGCAGGGGCGGTGGCCGGAATCTTCCCAAGAAAAGTGGGAGATCTCTAGAGTCTCGACCGCCTGCCATTGGGGACGCTGCCAATCGGCGTCGGGCAGGTCGAGGGCGTCGGTGCGATGAATGGTGTAGTGCATAGAGGTATAATAATTAACGGTGAAGCTGCGTGAAAGTGGCTCCGTGCTGTTTGACGAGGAGTATGGTCTCCAGTATTTTCCTACACAACTTGTGGAGCGACTGGCAATTGGCTGCTGGTCGCCTTTTTGCGAAAGGGATGCACGTTGCGCCGAGCGATTTTTTCCGCCATTGCCGCGCTGTTCCTCGTCGGAGCGGCCCAGGCCCAGATAAAAACCATCGTCACCGATCACTTCCGGGTCCATTACACGCTTGGAGCCGAGGGCACTGCGCGCCGAGTAGCCGAAACCTGCGAGGAGGTCTTTCCTACCCTCGCGGCGGCCTACGACTACTACGATGACTTCCGCACCATCCACGTCCTCGTCTTCGACAACTCCGACCAGCTAGGCAACGGTTGGGCCAACTACTACAGCAATACCATGGCCATTTGGGCCACTAGCCTCGACTTTGAACTGCGCGGCAGTCACGATTGGATCAAAAACGTGGTTACGCATGAGTTGACGCACATCATTACGCTCAACAAGGCGCGCAAGAAATGGCCCTTCCAGTTCGCGCTGCTGTCGGTCTCGCGCTTCGACTCCAATCCAGACATTACGTTTCAATTCCCGCTATACCATCTCAATACCCCGCGCGGTTGGACCGAGGGCATCGCCCAGTACGGGGCGCAAAAATTCGGCTACGATTCTTGGGATTCGCATCGCGACATGTTGCTGCGGATGGCGGTGCTCGAAGACGATCTGCTCTCGTGGGAGGAGATGGGGACGGTCTTGGACCGCATGGGCAAGTTCTACGGCGAGTTCGTGTACAATCAAGGCTACGCGATGATGGTGTACATCCATCAGCAGTACGGTGCTGAGAAGGTCGATGAACTGACGCATCAGATCGGCTCAATGAGCTTCGATCCGGCCATCCGCCGGGTGTTGGGCATTTCCGCGGATCAGTTTTACGCGGATTGGGTCGCCTTCTTGGCCGAGAATTACGGACGCCTCGAATCCGAGATTCGCGCGCAGGGCTTCTTTCAGGGCGAGCCGCTGGACGAGGTCAACGAGGGCGTACTTGAATACCATCCCGCGCTGTCACCGGACGGCAAAAAACTGGCGTATCTCACCAGCGAGAAGCAGGATTACGCGCTCACGGTACTCAAGATCTACGATTTCGAGACGCACAAAAAGACCGAACTCAAAAACTGGATAGATACGCGAATTAGCTGGTCGCCCGACGGGAAGGAGATCGTCTTCGTCCGCAACAAGGGCGGTTTTAACGACCTCTATATCTACAACTTGGCCGAGGACAAGGAGCGCCGCATCAGCGCTAGGCTGCGCGCCAAAGACCCCTCGTTTTCCCCCGATGGCCAGCGCATCGCCTTCGTACACAATGAGGATGGGACCAACAACCTCGGCCTCATAGATCGCGACGGCACGGACGTGGTCTATTTGACCAACAACAACGACGCCACCCAATACATGGCACCGCGCTTCTCGCCCGACGGCGAGTGGTTGCTCTTCAGTTTGTTCCGCGGCGAAGACCGCGACATTGCGATGATCCGCGCCGATAGCCCGCCGCGGCCCAAGGTCTTTGAGAAGGCTAAAAAGAAAAAGAAGAGCGAAGGCGAAGAAGGCGAAGAAGGCGAAGAAGGCGAGGAGGAAACCATAGAAGTCTTTCCCGATACCGTTGCCTTCGCCCATCCCGACTCGTCGGGGTTCCGCGCGGTCGTGGCCTCGTCGGCCGACGAGCGCGATCCGCACTGGCTGCCCGATGGCTCGGGTTTTGTGTTTTCGTCGGACCAGAGCGGCATTTTCAACATCTACCGCTATCGTTTGGAAAACCGCGAAGTCGAACAGCTAACCAACGTCATTGGCGGGGCTTTTGTGCCGACCGTAGCCGCCGACGAGCGCGTGGTGTACAGTGGCTACCACTCCAACGACTATAGCCTCTATAGCTTTGAGTTGGGCGAATTCGAGCGCGATGCGCACTTTGAGCCGGTGGTGATGCGCGACTATCGCTCCATCTTCGACGGCCCCAAGCTCGCCGATCAATTCCAGACCGCGACGTACAGAGGGCGCAACGTCTTGCGCTACATCCCGATTCTACAGGTTGGCCCCACGTATGTCGGCAACACTTTTGGCCTCAATCAAGCCAGCGGCGGCTTGCAGTTTTCCACTGGCGACATGCTTGGTGGGCAGGAGCTGACAGCTTGGGGCATTGTCGGCAAGAACATGCGCAATGCCACAGACCTCAATACGGATGTCGGCTTCTTCTACGAGCGCCGGCTCCGGCCACAAGTGGGCAACAACCGGACCTTCAACCCCTCGTTTTACATAGCGGGCCGCCGCCGCGAAATCGACAACTTGATCAAGGGTAGCCAGATCGCGGCCGATACCCTTGATGTGGGCAATATCTATCCGGTGCCAGTCGATTCGGTCACCAGCCTGCTCGTCCCAGACGTCCGTCAATACATCTATCAAGGCACGAGCCGCGAAGATTTGTTCAAGACCGCCTTGGGACAACTGGCCGTGGGGGTTGATGTGCCGCTGACTCGGCGAACCGAGTTGAACGCCCTCTACATATGGCGCGACTACGCCGAGGGCTGGACCTTGCGCCGCTTCCGCAGCCAGAACCAGATCTATTTGGAACAAGACGGCGTCGATATATCGGCCGCCTTAGATCCGTCGCTTTTGGCACAAGATACCCTGTTGGTGAACAACGAGGATCCGCTGGAATTCTACGGCGACCTCAGCTTTTTTCGCACGCATATGTTGAGCATGTCTTGGCGCTACCGGAAGATCAACCCCACGGCCGATCGCTTGATCAGTCCATCGGGCCGCGCCATGGCTTTGGTCTATCGCTATTTGATGCCGACGGTAGCCGATTCGCTGACCGAGCAAGTACCCCCCGATGGAGTCCCCCGCGACCAGTTCGTCGGCGTCGAGCGCCGCATGCGGGTCAACGAATACGTGGCCGCGTACAATGAGCGAATCCAGTTGCCGTTCGACAATTCGCTCAACATCGAGCTGATTGGCGCGTACAAAAACATCCGCCTCAAGCCCCGCTTTATCGAAGACGGTGGGTTTTTGGAGGGCCGCTACTACTGGCCGCTGCGCTACTATATGGGTGGGCGCAACTTCCTCAGCGGCTACCCCTATTTCACCGACTGGGGGACCAAATTGCTCTACGCCCGCGTCGGCTACGGGTTTCCGGTTCTCAAGCGCATCAGCAGCCGCTTTATCAACTTCAACTTTTCTAAGCTCTACGCCGAGCTATTTGCCGAAGCCGGGGTGGTGGGCAATTTCTCGCGCTTTGAGGACATCGACTTTTGGAAGGGAGACCGTTGGAAATCTCAGCCCAACATGGACCAATTCCTGACCGACGTGGGCGGCGAGTTGCGGCTCCAGCTTTTTACTTTCTACCGCATCCCGATGTTCGCCTATTTCCAAGTGGCGCGTCCGCTCCCATCGGCGCGGGTGAAGCGACTCTGGATCACCAGATTGCCCAATGGCAGCTTAGAGGAATGCCCCTCGACCACGCAGGACTGCTTCCGCAGCCTGACCGTGAGGGACTCCGAAGGCAACTTGGACGAGATTGACGACTGGCGCTTCTACTTTGGGTTCGGGCTATGAAACGCGCGGAGCGTCAGGTGGGCAAAGTCGATCTACACAAGCTGGCCTTGCGGCTCAAAGTGATAGAAATGATCGGTATATACGCCCACCGCCGCCGCCTCGGCGAGGCCTATTTGCGTTGGTATCGCTTGATCCAGCCCAACTGATTTTCAAGTTCGGTCTCGTTGCAAGAGCTTAAGCGCGAGTTGCGCGTAGCTCAAGCTGGAGACGACGACCAAGGCCGCCGCCGCTAGGCTTAGCCCGGTGCGCAAGCTGGACGGGGCCTCGACGACGTAGCTGAGGGCCGTAAGCACCATGCAGACGGTTGTGTATTTGCCCCAGCGGTTGGCGGCAATGACCAGCCCTTGTGAACGCAAGAACAATCCCCCTACCAACACGATTGTCACATCGCGGGCAAAGAGCATCCCCAAAAGCCACAGCGGCAAATCGCGCCAGAGGACTAGCCCGCCGAGCAGACAGGCGAGGAAAATTTTATCGGCCAGTGGGTCGAGTATCTTGCCGAGGCAGGATACTTGGTTGTAGTGCCGTGCCACCCAGCCGTCGCCGATGTCTGTGATACCGGCGAGCAGCAGCAGGAGCACGGCTTGGAACTGGGCTGCCGGTCCCTGAGCGATGAAGTAGAGCAGGAAGGGGATAAGCAGAACCCGCAGGACGCTGAAGAAATTGGCCAACATTGCGGGGTTATTGCAGCATTTCACGGGCGTGTTGGCGCGCTGTATCCGAAATGGTCTCGCCGGCCAACAGATAGGCAATTTCCTCGGCGCGAGCCGTTGCGTCGAGCAGCACGACCTCGGTGGTGGTCCGCTGTTGCTGCTGCTGCTTACGAACTGAAAAGTGCTGGTCGGCGAGGCTGGCAATCTGCGGTAGGTGAGTGATGACGATGGTTTGGTGTGCCGCAGCGAGGGTCTGTAGCTTGCGGCCAACGGCCGCGGCGATGCGCCCTGAAATTCCGGAGTCGATTTCGTCGAAGACCAAAGTCGAAACGAGGTCGCGCCCGGCGACCGCTTCCTTGAGAGCCAGCATCACGCGCGAAATTTCCCCGCCCGAGGCAATGCGCACTAGGGGTCGTGGGGGTTGGCCGGCATTGGCGGAAATGTGGAAGGCGATGTGTTCCATGCCGTGCTCGCCCGCCGCGTAGCGGCGTCCATCGCGCTGAACTATCCCCTCTGGGTCTTCGGCGGTTGCCAACTCAATGTAGAACTGAGCCTTGGCCATGCCCAACTCCCCGAGAGCGGCGACTAGCGCCCGCGACAAGGTGGCGCTGGCCTGCTGGCGCGCAGCAGAAAGGGCGAGGCAACAGGCGGCAAACTCGGAGAGTGCTTGATCGCGGTGTTCAGCCGCTTGGGCCAGCTCGTCGCGGAGGCGGTCAGCGCGGTCTTCGCGCGCTGCAAGCTCGCGGGCGCGTTCTAACACGGAGTCGAGAGTGCCGCCGTATTTCTTTTTGAGGGCGCGCAGGCCGTCGCGGCGCTCGCGCAGTTCGTCGGCCCGTCCGGGGCGCACCTCGATGCTGCGGGCGTAGTCGCGGAGTTGACCGGCTAGGTCTTCGACCTCGTAGATCAATTCCTCTAAGGCTGTGGCTTGGGGGCCGAGTGCAGGGTCGATTTCGCGCAGTCGGTCGAGCTGACGACGAACTCGGCCGAGTGCTTCGTAAACCGCACCTTCGCGCTGATAGAGCAAGTCGTAGAGATCGAGGCCGCCTTGGGATAGAGTCTCGGCGTTGTCGAGTACTTGCAACTCGCGTTCTAGTTCGGCCTCTTCGCCCGGTTGGGGTGCGAGGCGGCGAATCTCTTCTAACTGGAAGGCGCACCACTCGTCTTCGGCGGCGAGTGCGTCGCGTTCTGAGCGCAGCCGGTCGAGGTGAGCCACGCTATCGCGGTAAGCACGCCAGTGTTGGCCCACGAGGCGGCGCTGGTCGTCGAGCCCGGCAAATGCGTCGAGAAAGCGGGCGTGGAGCTTGGGGTCGAGTAGCGATTGGTGTTCGTGTTGGCCGTGCAAGTCAACCAAGGTCGCCCCGATTTGCTTTAGCTGCTTGATTGGCTGACCTTGGCCATTGACAAAGGTGCGCGAGCGGCCTTGGCTGCGGACCTCGCGGCGAAGGATGAGTTGGCCATCCTCCAAGAGAACGCCCAGATCAGCTAAGCGCGCGATTTGACCTTGGTCGTCGAGTTCAAAAAAGCCCTCCACCGCGCACGAGCTAGCCTCTTTGCGCACTAAATCGGCGTTGACAGGGCCGCCGAGGATGGAGTTGAGGGCGCCGATGAGGATGGACTTGCCGGCCCCGGTCTCGCCGGTGATGACGTTGAGGCCGGGGCCAAATTCGATCACCGCTTCTTCGATAAGGGCAAAGTCCTTGATGTAGAGGCGAGTCAACATCGGGCCGAGGCCGAGGGGTTAGCGGTCGTCTTCGTCGTCCAGAAAAGAGAGGCGGAACTGGCCCTCGGCCTCGGCGGTGAGGACTTGGACGCGCTCTCGGGTCTGGTCGAGCCACTGGCCGCAGGTGCGCGAGGCGGCAACGCCTTTTTCAAATACTTCGAGGGCCTCTTCGAGCTTGAGGTCGCCTGCTTCGAGGCGCTGAACGCTCTCTTCGAGTACGGCTAGGGCTTCTTCAAAAGATTCACTCATTGAGTTTCTCCTCCACACGGCAGATAGCGCTTCCGCGGTGAAAGCGCAGTCGCAGTTTATCGCCCGGCTGAAGCTCGTTGCCGTCGCGGACGAGGCGTTTATTGGCGACGCGTTCCACTAGGGCAAAACCGCGCGCTAGGCTCGTGAGCGGGCTGAGGTCGTCGAGGCGGGTGGTAGCGGTGGCTAGGGCCTCGACTCGAGTGCGCAAAAACCAATCGAACGCGGTAGAAAGGGCTTGGCACCGCTCGTCAAGGTATAGGCTTTGCTGCTGCAAGTGGTCGTCTAGGCGTGCATGCAGGCGGCTTGGGTCGCAGTGGCGCAACCGCTCCTCTAAGGAGCTGAGATAGCGCTCCATTTCCGCTAGCAAGCGGCCTTGTTGCTCGGCGACGCGCTCGCGCAGGGCGCTGCGTTCGCGGGCGACTATTTCGGCTGCGGCCGAGGGGGTTGGGGCGCGGCAATCGGCCACGTAGTCGGCGATGGTATAGTCGATCTCGTGGCCGACGGCAGAGATGACGGGCTGCGGCGACTGGTAGATGGCGCGGGCGACGGATTCGTCGTTGAAGGGCCAGAGATCTTCGGGCGCACCACCGCCGCGGCCGACGATCAATACGTCGATGTCGTCTAGCTGATTTAAACTGGCGATGGCGGCGGCGACCTCAGCGGCGGCCCCCTCGCCTTGAACCCGAGCGGGGCAGAGGACGATCTCGATGTCCGGGGCGCGGCGGTCGAGGATTTGGAGGATGTCGCGGATAGCCGCGCCGGTCGGCGAGGTCACTACGCCGATTTTGCGGGGATACGGGGGCAGGGGTCGCTTGCGGCTTTCGTCGAAAAGCCCTTCGGCCTCTAGGCGGTTTTTGAGCTGCTCAAAGGCGATGGCCAACTCGCCGACGCCAGCGGGTTTGATCTGCTCGGCATAAAGTTGGTACTTCCCGGCGCGCTCGAAGACGGAGATATATCCATACACCTGCACCTGCATGCCCTGTTGGGGGCTGAAGGAGAGCGAGCTGGCCTGCCACTTGAACATCACCGCGCTTAGCTGGCTCGCGTTGTCTTTGAGCGTGAAATAGCGGTGGCCGGAGCTGTGGTGGGTGTACTGAGATATCTCGCCCTCGACCCAGCACTTGGGCAGGCTCTCTTCGAGCAGCCCCTTGACTTGGCTGGTGATTTCGGAGACCGAGTAAGGCCGGTGAGTTGCATCTTCGGCGTCGGTCCAAAAGAGCGGCTCTTGAAAGGACATAGATGCTCCTAATCAATTAGGAATTAGGAATTAGGCGCAACAAGGACACTAATTCGCAATTCGTAATTCCTAATTCTTAATTCCTACGAGGTCAAGGCTCGGCTAGCTGCAACCGCTCAATTCGAGTGGCCCGGCCGCTTGCCTCGTCGGCTTTGACAAGTGCGCCGCAGAGGACCGCCTTGCCGTCGGCGGGCTTGAAGCGGGTGGGCACTTGGGTGAGGAAGCGTTGGATGGCTATTTCGGGACGCACGCCAATCACGGATTCGCGGATGCCGGTCATGCCGGCGTCGGTTAGGTACGCCGTGCCTTTGGACAAGATGCGCTCATCCGCGGTTTGCACATGGGTGTGGGTGCCGATGACTGCGGTGGCTAAGCCGTCGAGGTGGAAGCCCATAGCCATTTTCTCGGCCGTGGCTTCGGCGTGGAAATCTACAAAGACTAAGGGCGTCTCTGCGCGTAGGCGCTCGACCTCGGCGCGGCCCGTGCGGAAGGGGCAGTCGATGGAGGGCATCCCGGTGCGCCCTTGGAGGCAGAGCACGGCCACTGGGGGACCACTGCGTGCGGCGACGACGGTCGCACCAATGCCGGGAGCTTCTTTGGGGTAGTTGAAAGGGCGCAGGACGCGGTCGGATTGGTCTAGGTACGGGATGAACTCGCGGCGGTCCCAGACGTGGTTGCCGCTGGTGATGACGTCGGTGCCATAGCTGTGTAGCTTGCGCACGATGCGGTCGGTGAGGCCAAACCCTCCGGCGGCATTTTCGCCGTTGGCGATTACCAGAGAGACTTCGCGCTGTTTTACTAACTCGGGAATTACGGCTGCGGCGACCCGGCGGCCCGGCCGGGCAAAGATATCGGCGACGAAGAGAATGTTCACCGCGCGTGGGACTCGGCACGCATCTCGCGGATGATGCAGACGCGCAATTGCCCAGGGTATTCGAGTTGTTGTTCGAGCTTGGTGGTGATGTCGTCGGCGAGTTGTTCGGCATACGTGTCATCTACCACTCCGCTGTCGACCAAGACCCGAACCTCCTTGCCGTTTTGCAGGGCAAAAGCCTGTTTCACACCTACATAGTCGGCTGCGAGTTCCTCAATGTGGTGCAAGCGGCGAATGAACTCCTCGACTTTTTCTTTGCGGGCCCCCGGGCGGTGGGTGGAGATTTCATTGGCGGCTTCGACTAGTACGGCGATGGCTGAGCGCGAGGGCGTGTGATTGCTATGGGTTTCGATAATCTGCACAACTTCAGGGCTTTCGCCGCCCTTGCGGGCTAGCACGGCACCGCTTTGCGCTGGGTCGTTGCCCAACTCAAAGTCCTGTGCCTTGCCGATGTCGTGCAATAGACCAGCGCGGCGTGCTAGCACTATATCAAGGTCGAGCATCTCGGCCATCATGCCGGCCAAAAGCCCGACTTCCTTGCTGTGGACCAACAAGTTTTGTCCGTAGCTGGTGCGGAAGCGGAGCTTGCCCAGTGTTTCCAATAGCGACTCGGGTAAGTCGTGAATGCCGAGGTCAAAGGCGGCTTTGGAACCAGACTCGCGGATCATCTCCTCGACGGTGCTGCGGGCCTTGTCATACACTTCCTCAATGCGCCCGGGGTGGATGCGCCCGTCGCGGATGAGCGTTTCGAGAGTGTGTCTGGCCACTTCGCGGCGCAGTGGATCAAAGCCCGAGAGCATGACCATGCCAGGGGTATCATCGACGATGACTTCGACGCCGGTGATCATTTCAAAGGAGCGGATATTGCGCCCGTCGCGACCGATGATGCGCCCCTTCATGTCGTCAAAGGGGATGGACACGACCGAAAGCGTACTCTCGACGGTCAGTTCTCCGGCGAAGCGCTGGATGGCGCGGGTGATGATTTCCTTGGCCTCTAGGTTAGCCGTGGCAACCGCAGTGTCCTTGATCTCGCGGACCTTGCGAGCGGCCACTCGGCGCGCGCCTCCCTCTAGCTGATCAAAGAGTATGCGCCGGGCTTCTTGCTGGCTGATGCCAGCTAATTCTTCTAGTCGCCGACTCTGCTCTCGGACGAGGTCTTGGGCTTGGACCTCGTCCGCAGCTATGGCTGCCTCGCGGCGGTCGAGGTCCTGCTCGGTCTTGAGTTGTTCGCGCTCTTTGCTCGTGAGCAGGTCTATTTTGCGCTCTAGTTGCTGTTCGCGCTCTAGCAGCTTGGCCGCCAGATCGCGCAACGAGCGCCGCTGTGTCTCTTGCTCCTTTTCCAGCGGTGCCCGCTCGCGGTGCCATTCATCCCTTGCTTCGAGCAAGGCATTTTTTTTCACGACCTCGGCTTCTTGGCGGGCGCGGGCGACGATCTGCTCGGCGGTGGCTTGGGTACTGTGCAGTTTGCTGTTGCGCAGCCGCTCACTCCCTAGCCATCCGAGGAGACCGCCGGCAAAAAAGGCGACGGCAGAACAGATTAGGACTATGTAGTCAAACCCATTAAACAAGGGTATCTCTTTCTTATCCTCATCGGTCCCGACGCCTTCGGGCATCGGGCCAGAGCACGGGATGGAACCCGGCTCGGGATACTTCAGCTATCGGAACGGGGGACTTCTACTTCGGCGAAAAGGTGCCCAAGCGAGGTGGCGAGCTGAGAAGTCCGCTGGGCTATATCGGCTTCAGCGGAAGCGTAGTCCTCTCGCAGGGAGAGGAGTTCCTCCACTAAGCTCAGACTGGCCAAGATGGCCACTTGGAGTGGATTGCCGCTCTGGAGCTCGTGCTTGACTTCGTGCATGCGCTCGTTCACCATCTCGGCGAGCTTTTGCACGTGTTCGGCAGAGTGATCTTCGTCAACTCCTAGGGTATAGTGCTTGTCGAATATTTTGACCACTACTTGGGACGACATACTAGACCCCTTTCTCAGATGTCTTTGTCTTATTTAGCCTCTGTGTGGGCTACTTCGGTCTGCTCAAGGTGTTCGTTTTTGCTGCTGAAGGCACCATCCAAGCGGCTGAGGAGCTGTTCGATGCGTCCCTTTACCGCTTCTTTGTCCTTTTTGATCTGTTCGTTTTCACTGCTGACGACACTGATTTTTGCCTCAAGGCTCTGGATGTCTGCCTCCAAGGTGTCGTTTTTTTCTTTGAGGCTCTGGAGCTGTCCATTCAGTTCGTCGTTTTCCTTGCGCAGCGTTTCAAGTGTTCCTGTCAGGCGGTTAATGTACTGCTCAAGTCGCTCAAAATTTTCGTTTACATCCATTGGGGTGCCTGTACTCCTGATTGAGGTTGGAATTAGCGCAAGCGAGCGCCGAACCGCGCTTTGAGACGCTTGAGCATCGCGGAGATCGCCGCGTCGGCCTGAGCGTCCTGCAACGTCTGTTCGCGGTCGCGCAGACGGAGGGCGAACGCCACGCTCTTGTGGCCTGTTGCTATTTGATCCCCTTGATAGAGGTCAAAAACCTCGATGGATTCGACGAGGTGGGGCACACTATCTCGCATGGTGGCGATAAGTTCGGCCGTTGCAGTGTCTGCGCGTACGACTATGGCCAAGTCGCGCTCGATCGGCGGAAACTTGGGAAGCGCGGTAAACGAGCGCTCCCGACCATGCCAATGGCGTACTAGCGCGGTAAACGATATTTCAAAAATATGTACTTGGCGCTCTAAATCAAATGCCGCGCATAAGTCGGTCGAAGCTTGGCCCAGCCAGCCGAGCGGCTGGCCATCGACGGAAACGCAGGCCGCGTGTCCCGACCGGCATTCGGGACGGTCGGCGGAGGTGAACCGCAAGTCCCCCTCGCCCACTAGCGCTTCGAGCAAGCCCTTGAGGTCAAAAAAGTCGGCCTCGCGGGCGTCGGCCTGATAGGGGGAGGCTGAAATGCGACCCGACCACAGGGCTGCAAGGTGCCAGTCTTCCTCGGGCCTTGCGCCCTTTTCGGCCGCGGCGACAAAGCACTTGCCCAACTCGAAAATGGCCACTCCTGCGGCCCGCTGGTTGAAGTTGCGACGTGCGACGTCTAATAGGCTTGGCACCAAGGTGGAGCGCAAGGCGTCTTGGATCTCGGTCGGCGGATTGGCCAAGCGGGTGGCTTGGCCTGCGGCTTCGACTAATTCGAGCCAGCGGGATTCGACGATCGTATTGCTGATGACTTCGTCTAAACCCAAGCCCAGGAGTCGTTGCCGAGCGACCTGCCTAAAGGTGAGTTCGGGGTCGCGCCGGGTGATCCAAGGCCCAGATGACTCTTGGCGGCCCTCAATGCGGTCGAAGCCGTAGATGCGACCAACTTCCTCGATGAGGTCGGCTGGGCGCGTCAGATCGGGACGGAAGCTCGGGGCCGTTACCACGAGGGGCTGGCCCGATTCGACCCGGCAGCCGAGGCGTTCAAGAGTCTGGACGATGGCAGCGGAGTCTAACTCCGTAGCCAAGAGTTGGTTAGTGCGGTCAACGCAGAGCGGGATCTGGCGGCACTGGCCGGGGCGGGGGTACACGTCTAGAGGAGTTGGGGCGACCGCACCGCCGGCTAGTTTGGCGATTAGGTGAGCGGCGCGGTCAATGGCCCGCACTGGGGCATCCCAATCGGCACCGCGCTCAAAGCGCGTGGCTGCTTCGGTGAAAAGCCCTAGGCGCGACCGGGCTAGCCGCACCCGCGATGGTGCGAAATACGCGCTTTCGAGCAGGATGTCCGTGGTGTCCGTCGATACCTCGGAATGGGCTCCACCCATGACCCCGGCTAGTGCTTGGGGCCGCGTTCCATCGGCGATGACCAGCATCTCTTCGTCGAGCTGGCACTGGGTGCCGTCGAGGGTTTCCAAGGTCTCACCGGACCGCGCCCGGCGGACGATGATGCGCCGCTGGTCCAGTGCATGTAGGTCGAAGGCGTGCAGGGGATGCCCCAATTCCAGCAGCACGTAGTTGGTTATATCGACGATGTTGTTGATCGGGCGCTGCCCTACGGCTTGAAGTCGGCGCTGAAGCCACTCGGGCGAGGGGCCAACCTCGACGCCGCGCACGACGCGACCGACGTAGCGCGGGCAATCGTCTGGTGCCTCGATGTCGATCTGCACATCTTCTGCGGTGGCCGGTCCGCTTTCGGGCACTTGTATGTTGGGAAAACGGAGGGGATTGCCGGTGAGTGCGTGGACCTCGCGGGCAATGCCTAAGAGACTCAGGCAGTCCGGGCGATTGGGCGTAACTTCGAAGTCGATGACCACGTCGTCGAGTTCAGTGGCTGCGGCAAAAGGGGTGCCGACCGGGAGGGCTTCGTCGAGCACCACAATGCCGTCGTGGTTATCACCTAGCCCGAGTTCGTCTTCGGCACAGAGCATACCCTCGGATGCGACGCCGCGGATTTTGGCTTTTTTGATTTGCATGCCGCCGGGCAGCGTGGTGCCGGGCAGGGCGACGGCGACGGTTTGCCCAGCCGCAACATTGGGTGCTCCGCAGACGATGGTGTTGACTCCGGTCCCTACATCGACTTGGCAGACGGTCAGGTGGTCGGCGTTTTCGTGTGGGCAGCAGGTGTTGACGCGACCGATGACGACGCCCTCATAGCGCGCGCCGAGATCCTCGACGCCCTCGAACTCCAAGCCCGCCATGGTCAGGCGATCGACTAGCTCGGGCCAATCCCAAGCGAAGTCCACGTATTCCTTGAGCCAGTTATAAGTGATTTTCATAAGGCGTTGCCGGAAACCTCAGAACTGGCGGATGAATCGCAAGTCGTTTTCGAGAAAGCGTCGCACGTCGTCAATGCCGTGCCGGATCATGGCGATCCGCTCCAACCCCATGCCGAAGGCGAAGCCCGTGTATTCGTCTGGGTCATAGCCCACCGCGGCAAAGACGGCCGGATCGACCATGCCAGCGCCGGCGATTTCGATCCAACCCGTTCCCTTGCAAATAGAGCAGTTGGCGCGTTGTCCCTTGCAGATGCAGGTAAAATCGTATTCCACGCTTGGCTCAGTGAAGGGAAAGAAGTGAGGTCGAAAGCGCACTTGAGTCTCCGCGCCCATAAGCTGGCGTCCCATGGCCTCAATGGTGCCCTTCAAGTCGGCGAAAGAGACCCCGTGGTCAACGTATAGACCCTCGATCTGGTGGAAGGCGAAGTGGTGGGTTGCATCGACTGTCTCCTTGCGGTAGCAGCGACCCAAGGAGATGATCCGCACCGGCGGTGGCGTTTGCTCCATAACGCGGATCTGCACCGTGGAGGTGTGAGTGCGCATGAGTCCACCGCCCGCTAGATAGAAGGTGTCGTGCAGGTCGCGCGCGGGGTGGTCGGCCGGCGTGTTGAGGGCGTCGAAGTTGTGGTACTCGTCTTCGGCTTCTGGCCCATCGGCCACGTCAAACCCCATGCCTTGGAAGATGCTGATTAATTCGTCGGTTAGCTGAGACAGGGGGTGGGCACACCCCAACAGAGGCCGTCGGCCCGGGAGTGTTACGTCGAGGGTAGAAGCGACTTCAGCCGACTGCCGAAGGGCTAGAGCCTTGTCGTCTAGCGCCTGCTGAATAGCCTGTTGAGCGCGACCGGTGGCCTCCCCTAGCGCTGGTCTTTCGGCAGCAGGCAGGTGGCCGATCTGCCGCGCGATTTGGCGCAAGCGGCTCTTGCGTCCGAGGTGGTGAACTCGCAGTGCCTCCAGCGCCTTATCGTCTTGGGCGGCCTCGATTTCTGCTACAGCCACCGACGCCAATTGTCGCACTTCTTCTAACATATAGACCTAACAGAACAAAAAGGGCCCAGCGCGGATCGCCGGCCCCTTTTTGTCAGATGAGTGTAAGTTTAGACGTGGGGCCGGGCTTGTTCGACTACTGCGGTAAAGGCGGCCGGATCGCGCACGGCTAGATCAGCCAAGACCTTGCGGTTGATTGCAACACCGGCTTGACTCAACCCGTGGACGAGCTGGCTATAAGACATGCCATTGCGGCGAGCGGCGGCATTGATGCGGACAATCCAGAGGCGGCGGAAATCCCGCTTGCGCTGACGCCGGTCGCGGTAGGCGTAGACTTGAGCGCGGTCAACGGCTTCCCTAGCGGTGCGGAAGAGGCGGCTGCGCGCGCCCCAATAACCCTTGGATTGTTTGAGGACCTTCTTTTTGCGCTTTTTAGTGGCTACGGCGTGATTTACCCGTGGCATGAATTATTCTCCGTTAAAATCGCTTACTTGAGGTTCAGGGCACGGCGCACATTGGCTGAGTCTGCGGACGAAACCGAACTATTTTTGCGGAAAGCCCGTTTGCGCTTGGTCGAACGGCCACCCAAAAGGTGCGTGGCATAGGCATTGCGCCGCTTCAGGCTGCCCGATCCGCGCTGCTTGATGCGCTTGGCCGAGGATTTATGCGTTTTGATTTTGGGCATGGTAGTCCCTTTGTCTTAAAGGCAGAAAAAGACAAAAATAGACCATGACATAGGGGCTGTCAAGGAAGCGCAATCCGCCTTTCAGGCGGTGAATTTCGGCGGAAAAATTCGCGGTCCCGTCTAAACGCTAGAGCGCGGTCAGTGGGAGTGTCGGCGATTAGGCGGCGGCCTGCGATCTACACTTTTCGATCCGTTCCCGTACTTGGGGACGGATAAAGACCGCATCGAGAGGAAGCCGCGCAAGAGCACGGCATAACACATGTACCCGGGCTTCAGTATCGAGTTCGCGATTGACGATCAAGTAGGATCTACCGCCATAGCGGCAAAGCCCACCTTGGCCTTCAAAGTCGTCGTAGCGCACCTCAATGTCCAGCTCTGCGGCGAGGGTTTCAAGTTCCTGTAGGAGAATGGTGGCATCCATTAAAAAATAATAGAACCGCAGGCCGCCGCTAGGCAAGGAATTATTGGGAGCCGAGTGGCGGATTGTTATTATATCCCCATCTCAGAGCGCGTCCATAGCGAAGGAAAACCAACTGTGACCGCTGCAAAACCCAAAGTATTGGTGACAAACGACGACGGTGCTGATTCGCCTCTTTTAGTGCCTTTGCTGCGGGAGCTATCCGAGTTGGCCGAGCTATGCGTGGTCGTGCCGGCTGCGGAATGCAGTTGGACCAGCAAGAGTATGAGCCGCTTTGAGCCGTTGGTGCTGGCCGAGATTGAATGCGGCGGCTTTCCCATCCAGACGCTGACCGGCAAGCCGGCCGACTGCGCCCATATCGGCATCCACAATCTCTGTCCTGCAAAGCCGGCTCTAGTCATTTCCGGCATCAATATGGGCGTCAACTCCGGTCTCGCTTTCACGCTGAGTTCCGGCACCATAGGGGCGGCTGTAGAAGGCTTTCTCGCCGGGGTGCCATCCGCAGCCTTTTCGCTGGAGTTGCCCGAATCGGCTTTCGCGCTCTGGCGGCGATGTCGGCAGCTCGATCCCGCGCTCGATGCGCTGGTCGCGGCGGCGGCGGCCGTCACTGCGGACATCGCCGCCGAGATCTTGCGCGGGGGGTTGCCGGCTGGTGCCGACATGATCGCAGTAAACATGCCCGCTAGTACCAAGCGAGAATCCCCGAGGCGTATGACGGATTTGGCGAAGACGAGCTATGGTCCGCTATTCGCTCGGCGTGAAGACGAGCCGCACTTCGCATACCATAGCTGTCAGTTGCAGTTGATTGGCGATGGAGCTAACAGCGATGTGGGAGCCTTGGCGCGCGGCGCAGTCGCGATTACGCCGCTCCGCTATTCGCTTGATGTCCCGATAAGCTCGCTTGATCGCCAGCGCTTTGAGTGCGGTGGAGATGGTCGTGGTTAAGCGGCTTCTCAACTATAGCTGCATCGGCGTCCTATTGTTCGCAAAGAGCGCATGGGGCGAAGGCGAAGGCCGCGTCGATTCCACTCAAAGCCAGCCTTCGTCCCCGCTGCTGACCAAAGTCTCGCAGGTGGCGACCCAGCAGACCGTAGAAGCCGTGCGCTGGATGGCAAAGCGACGCCAGTTTACCCTGCGGGGCATTCCCTATGGCGTCACCGGCCTGCCGCTCGCTTATCTCAGCCCTAACACGGGCTGGAATTGGGGTGCGCGCGTCCACTGGGCTGACTACCGGCGGCAGCCCTATCTCTACAAGCTGACGTTGCACGTCCAGCAGTCTTCTGAGGGCAAACTAAAACATCGCGTACGACTGAGGGTGCCCCGGATTTCGGGGACGGGTTTCGGTCTGAGACTGGAGTTTTTCCGCGAGCGCAATCTGCGTACGCGCTACTATGGGTTGGGCAACAAGAGCGCATTCAATCGCGACTTCATCAAGCCTAAGAGTGCTGATTTCAAGGATGAGAACTACTACTATTACATTCTAGAAAGAAACCCGCGGATTTTGGTGAGCCTTTTTCGCCAGTTGTACGGTCCAGTATCCATGTCGGTCGGTTTTGGGCTGGAGCGCGTCGATGTGGACCAGCGGGGGACGCAGGCGTTCTATTTGGAGCGAGGCACCCCAGATGGAGTGATAGATGGGTTTTCGGGGTTTATCAGTGCGACTCTCCAGTGGGATACCCGTGACGACGAAGTGGTGCCGCGGCGCGGCTTCTTTCAGGAGTGGTCGTACGAGTCGGCGCGCAACTCCCTGCTAGCGCTGTTTTTTGAGCCTATTGACTTTAGCCGCGTAACCCTGACCAACGCTTACTACATCCCGCTGTCGCCTCGGGTGAATTTCTCTCATCGTCTCGTGCTAGAGGTACTCAGTGGTGAAGTACCGCTCTATGCCTATGGCGAAATAGGAGGCAGTCGCCGGGTCAAGGGGCTGGGCGGCAGCGATTCGCTGCGCGGTTTCGATACCCAGCGGTTTACAGACGATGTGCGCTTTTTGTCCAATGTCGAATTGCGCTACCAACTGTACGACATCTGGTTTTACGGACAGTACATAGAGTGGCAGGGGGTAACTTTTTTTGATGCGGGCCGAGTCTGGCCCGACTTGGATAAAATTGGGTGGTCGGGCATGCACATCAGCGGCGGCGCAGGAGTGCGCATGGTCTGGGACGCCGATCTGGTGATCCGCCTGGGTATGGGCATTGCCGACGAGCAAGTGGATATCTGGCTGAGCCTAGGACACAACTTCTAGGCGTGGCTGGCAGTCTGCGGGACCAACAGAGATATCAAGCGCGCTAGTTCCGCTGCCATGCGGTCGCGCGGGACGATGCGGTCGATAAAGCCGTGTTCGAGGACGGTCTCGGCTAGTTGGAAGCCTTCGGGCAGGGGAGCGTCTGTGCCGAGGAATTGCTGGATGACGGTTTGGCCTGCAAAGCCGATGCGCGCACCGGGTTCGGCCAAGGCGATATCGCCGAGCATGGCAAAGCTGGCGGTGACGCCGCCATACGTTGGGTCGGTAAGAATAGCAATATAGAGCAAGCCGTTTTGCGAGAGCTGGTTGAGCTTGGCGCTAATCCGCGCCATCTGCATCAGCGAATAGGCGCTTTCCTGCATCCTAGCACCACCCGACTGGCAGACGATGACTAGCGTGCGTCGTTCAGCTATGGCGCGGTCGATGAGCCGGCAGAGCTTCTCGCCGGTCGCGCCGCCCAACGTGCCCGTGAGATAACGCGAGTCCATGATCGCCAAGGCGACGGAATGGCCGTCGATTTGGCCGATGCCGGTGTACACCGATTCTTTTAGGCCGCTCTGGCGGCGACTGGTCTTGATTTTGTCTCGGTAGCCTTTGAACTTGAGCGGATCGACAGGTGCCACGTTGGCGTTAATTTCGGTGAATGTACCGTCGTCGATGAGCAGGTCGATGTACTGCTGATGGCCAATGGGATAGTGCCAAGTGCACTCCGGACAGATCCAGTGCCGGCGTCGCAGGGCCATCTCGTAGTTGGAATGGCCGCACTTTTTACACTTGATCCAGATGCCTTGAGGGATATCGCGTTTTATTAGGGACTTGATCCCAGATTTCATTTTTTCAAACCAGTTCACGGCTTCTTCTCTCAGATTAGCTCCGCCGCTCGATTGCGGCGAAGTGAATGTGGCGGTAGCGCGGATAAACGCGCTCGTCGCTATACTGCTATAAAGCGGATAAAGTGCATTAAAAATAAATACTTGTCAATCTAAAGATGTGAGGAGAACCGCGAAAATGTAACGCAGTTGCTATAAAGATGTAATGAGGGGGTATTATATTTAACATTTAGGTAGTCTTTGAAGTTGCATCCCAAACAGTAAATCCATATCTTGACAACTTTACGAAGCCTGCATTAAGCAATGACAATAAACCCGCAAATTGTCGCGGATCGGAGACCGTAGCCATATTGAGGGCCATATTGAGGATTGTTTACCGTGAAATGTAATCTGATGCGTACACTATGGCTAGTGATCTGCGCTTTAGTTTTGGGTGCCGACGCCAGAGCCAACGAGAATGAGGTTGCAATAGCCGATTCAATCCGTAAGTACAAATACTACGCCAAGACAGCTCGCACAAACAAAGAGTACGATAGGGCCATAGGCTATTACACGACTGTTTTGCAATATAGTCCCCAAGAGTTGACGGCCGCCTACTTCTTGGGGCAGCTCTATTACGAAAAAAAGGATTCCACCGGCGCACGTATCGCACTGCCCCAGGCACGCGTCGCACTGCGCCAGGCGATCAGCGTCGACTCGCTGCATCTGAATTCCAACCTGCTTCTCTATACGATACATAAAGCCATGGACTTGCCCGATTCGGCTGCTTGGAGTTTGGAGCGCGTACTGCTCAAAAAGCCGGACGCAGCTAAGTACCGCCGCGAGTTGGCCGACCTCTACCGCCGCGGGGGCCACAACGGGCGGGCCGTCGCTCACTATGAACAGTTGGTCGAGGATGGGGCAAAGGATGCCGACCTATTTGAAATACTTGCGTTGTTGCATCAGGAATTGGGACAGGTGGATCAGGCTCTTGAGTGGCGTAAACGCCAAATCGAGGGTGGGACAGGTGGTGCCGACCAATTGGAGAGCATCGTCGAGTTGAAGCTAGAGGTCGGCGATGTCGAAGGGGCTTACGACACGCTATTGGAACTGGCAAAGGTGGATTCACAGAACGCCTATTCCTATTACAACCGAATCGCATCAATCGCTTCTGAAGAGGGCGATGACACTTGGCGTTTCAAGGGCCTCAAGGGCATGGTCGAGGCCGACCCCAAGGATTCGAAGAGCATCGCTGAGCTAGTGGAGTGGCACCAAGGCCGCGGCGAGTTCGCCTCGGCAAAAGCGTGGCTGGGGCGGGGGCTGAAGGTAAATCCCAAGGATGCACACCTACTGCTACTCAAAGGCGACAATCTGGTGAAGGAAGGCGACGAGGAAGGAGCTATCGCCGCCTTTGAAAAAGCTAAGGCCGATCCGGCTTGGGAAAAGGTGGCCCAGCAGCGCATCTGGCAGCTCCGGCCACCCGAGACCGAGGAAGAAAAGCTCAAGCGGCAGTTCTTCGGTGGTGAAGATGCACAAGAGGAGCAGAACTAAACACCGCTCCGGTCTGTTAGATCGGGGCTAACTTTACAATCGCGAGGAGAAAAAATGGTAGAGCTTTTTCAAGACGGTGGATGGGCCATGTATCCTCTGCTCATTCTACTCATCGTTGGCGTTGCCGTAGCGATTGAGCGCTTGTACAATCTGTCGCGGTCGTCGATTGACGCGGCGAATTTCTTTGCGAACCTCGAAGAGGCACTCGAAAGCGGTGGCCCCGACGCAGCGGCTGAGCTTTGCTCAAATACGCGCGGTCCGGTTGCCTCGGTCATCCACGCAGGGCTCCTGCGCCTAGAGCGCGGCCTCAACCACGTCGAGAAAGCCATTGACAATTCTGGCGCAGTGGAGATGGCCTTTCTCGAGCGCGGTATGGTCTGGCTCTCGACAGTGGCCAACTTGGCACCGATGATAGGCTTTTTAGGCACGGTCAGCGGTATGATCAACGCCTTTCAGGCGATCAAGGAAGCCGGCGACGTGGAACCTTCCATGGTCGCGGGTGGTATTTCCGAGGCTCTAATCACCACAGCCTCGGGTTTGATCGTGGGCATCCTAATTCAGTTTTGCTACAACTTCTGCGCCAATCGCATCGATAAGATCATCGCCGATATGACCGAGCAGACGGCCAACTTCATCGACTTGTTGGCCGCACGCGAGCACCAAGGAGCCTAGACGTGATCGGAAGGCGCCAGAGCCGGGTTGCCCCGGAAATCCCCACGGCTTCGATGGCGGATATCGCCTTTCTGTTGATCGTGTTCTTCCTCGTCACGACCACGATGAACCAAGACAAGGGCCTCTCGTTGCACTTGCCGCCGGTGGGCGAGACCAAGGAAATACGAGAAAAGAATATTCTCAACGTGTGGATCAATGCCCGCGACCAAGTCGCCTTTTTTGAGAATGATCAGCTAACACCAGTGCCGTTTGCTGAACTCAAGGGACGCATTGAAGGGCGTTTGCAAGAAAACGAGAATCTGATCGTTTCGCTCAAGACCGAGCGCGGGGCTACCTATCGGACCTTCGTCGATGTACTAGACGAGCTCAAACTGGCCGGGGCCACCAAAATCTCGATTGCCAACCCGGAAGAATAACCGATGAAATTCGCACGCAAAGCCAAAGTAGTTAGCGTTATTCCCACCGCCTCTATGGCCGATATATCCTTCTTGCTCCTTGTATTCTTTATGGTCTCGACGGTTTTCGTGCGCTATAGGGGTGTGCCGGTGGAGTTGCCACAGGCCGAAAAAATTGAGAAGCTCCAAAGCCGCCGCAACGTATTGCAGGTTTGGGTCAGTAGCGAGGGAGTCGTCAATATCGAGGATCGGAACATACCGCTTTCCGAAGTGGGCAAGCTGGTACATAAGTACCTGACGGCCAATCCTCGGCTGATCATCTCATTGCGGGGCGATAAGGACTCCGAGTTTGGGGTGATTTCCGATGTCATGGAGGAATTGCGCAAGGTCGAAGCCTTGCGGGTCAATTTCTCCACCAAGCGGGAGCTGGACGAATGATTCGTGGCAAACAGCCTGAAGCCAACCTGCGGTTGACGTACCGGAAGACGATATGGGCCTGCACGGGTCTTTCTACCCTCTTGCACGCGGCTCTCTTTGGCCTATTTCCCAGCTTTGAGCCTGACGCCTACGCCAAATCCGAACAGCCGATTATCATTCAACTCGAAGAAATCCCCGAGACTAAACAGGAGCGCCGGCCCCCGCCACCGGCCCGACCGGTCGTGCCCGTGCCCACCGACAACCCGGATGTCCCGGATGACGTGACCATTGAGGACACCGATCTCGATCTCGATCTCGACGATCTGGCACCGCCGCCGCCATTAGAGGAGGTGGTGGTTGAGGAAGTTGAGTTGGAAGAGGAAGAGGAGATCGTCGAGTTGTGGCGGGTCGAGAAAAAGCCTGTGATTATTAAAAAAGTAACGCCGAAGTATCCGGCTACCGCCCAGAAGGCCAATATCACTGGCAAGGTGTTTGTCACCGCGCTAGTCGGCAAAGACGGAAAGGTCGAGCAGATCGGCAAGATCACGGGTCCCAAGGTATTCCACGAGGTCGCCAAAGACGCCGCGCTCCAGTCGGAGTTTACGCCGGCGATGCAAAACGATAGGCCCGTCAAGGTTTGGGTCAGCCTACCCTTCACCTTCAGGCTTAACTGACGGTTGCTAATATCTTCCTATTTTTATTATATTTAGTATTACTTTTCTTCCCCTTCTTCCCCACCCAAACGCCGTCCACCGTACGCTAGGAGGATTAGTCTATGCGGTGTCCTTATTGCAATTGTGAAGAAGATCGGGTGGTGGATTCGCGGTCGTGCCGCGAAGGTATGGCGATTCGCCGTCGCCGCGAGTGCATAAGCTGTACCAAGCGCTTCACAACCTATGAATACATCGAAAACGTACCCCTATCCGTCATTAAGGCCGACGGTCGGCGCGAGCCTTTTGATCGCAGCAAGCTGCTCGACAAGATACAGGTAGCCTGTTACAAGACGACCGTTTCGGCCGAGGAGATCGAGCAACTCGTCGAT
The DNA here is from genome assembly GCA_022826515.1 of Candidatus Latescibacterota bacterium. The sequence continues at coordinate 52,630 of JAJDUT010000082.1, read as the reverse complement.
CAGATCGAGGCCGAAGTGGGCAATCTCAACGTGAAGGAAATTCCCTCCAAACAGCTCGGCGAGCGCGTTATAGAGCATCTGCGCCAGCTCAACGACGTGGCGTACGTGCGCTTTGCCTCGGTTTATCGCCAGTTCAAAGACAAGAGCGATTTCATGCGCGAATTGGAGCAATTGGCCAATAATTAAAGGCCAGAACTGTTTTTTTAGCGCATCGTAACCGGATTGAAAAGAAATTGCTCTGGACCTTGTTTTTGACTTGACAAATACGCACGCCGTTTCTACTTTAGGCCCCAACACACTACATATAGTGTCAAATGAGTGTAATGCCCTGAGATAATGTGTCTCGGGGCTGCACTTTTGTTCTCTCCCCTAATCCTAACAGCAGTTAACTTAAGTTCTCATTTTTGGCGATGTTTTCACGTCGCTCATGGACTTTTTTGTTCAATGGGAGGGTATGAATGGAATCCGAACGCGCAGTCGCACACCGCTTTGAAGATCTGCTGGCGCAACTTGAAGGCCATGGGCTCAAGCGCAACGGCCACGACGCTCTCTTGGCCCGCGCCGCCAATGCTGAGACCTATTACGGCGACAACGACCTCGCCATCGACGTTTTGCACAACAAGTACTTGGCACCCGGCGAAACCGGCCCGCTGCACATCTGGGATCGCATCGCCCGGGCCATGGCCTCGGTGGAGGAGGATCCCCAACTCTGGTACGACCGCTTCTTCTCGCTATTGATGGACTTCAAGTTCATCCCCGGAGGTCGCGTCATGCACGGCGCGGGCCGCGACGAGGCTAGGCGCAAGCCGACGCTGTCCAACTGCTACGTCATCCCCATTGAAGAAGATAGCTTAGAAGGTATCTATCGCTGCTTGAGCGAGTCGGCGATGGTGTACCGCACGGGCGGTGGGGTCGGCACGGATTTGTCGATCCTCAGGCCACAAGGGGCTCCGGTCAACGCTACGGTGGATGCCTCGCCGGGTTGCACCGCCTTTATGAACCTGCTCTCCGAGAGCACCAATGCCGTCTCCCAAGCCGGCCGTCGCGGTGCTCTGATGCTGACATTGCGGGTCGATCATCCCGATATCGAAGACTTCATCACCATCAAAAACGACGCCAATCGCACCAAAGTGCAGTACGCCAATATCAGCGTGCTGATTACCCACGAGTTCATGCAGGCTGTGTTGGCCGACTCGGACTTTGACTTGCGCTGGAGTGGCAAGGTGTTCCGCACAGTCAAGGCGCGCCAGTTGTGGGACAAGATCATTGCCAACGCCCACGCCAGCGCCGAGCCGGGGATTATTTTTTGGGACACGATGCGCGAGCATCACAATGTCGAATACGCCAACCCACTCACTAGCACCAATCCCTGCGGCGAACAGCCACTGGCCTCGTACACAGCCTGCAACTTAGGCAATCTCAATTTGGTGAACTTCGTCCGGGCCGATGGCGAACTCGACTACGAGGAGTTGGGGCAGGCCACCCGCGTGGCGACCCGCTTTTTAGATAATGTCATTGACTACAACGTGGACAACCATGCCTTGCCCAAAATTCGCGAAGCCGTAGCCTCTGACCGCCGAGTGGGTTTGGGCATCACCGGCATGGCCGATGCGCTGGTCTTGATGCAGAGCAAGTACGATTCGGACGAGGCCCTGACGATCATTGACCGCATTATGGCCACCATCTGCCACAACGCCTATGAAATGTCCGTCGAACTGGCTCAGGAGAAGGGAGCCTTTCCGCTTTTTGACTGGGAGGGCGTCAAGCAGAGCAAGTTCATCCAGAGCCTGCCTCAAGCACTGCAAGAGAAAATTGCCGAGCACGGTCTGCGCAATTGCACCTTGATCACCATGCCGCCGGTGGGCACGGGTTCGATTGTGGCACAGACGAGTTCGGGGATTGAGCCGATCTTCTGCACTAGCTACACCCGCCGAGTAAAGCAGGACGACGGCGAGAGTTTCCGCGAATACAAGGTCTATCATCCGCTGATACAGCGCGTCTTCGGCGACGACGAGGACTTGCCCGATTACGTGGTGACGGCCCACGAAATCGACCCTTACTTCCGCGTCAAGATGCAGGGCGTGCTCCAGAAGTACACCGATAGCAGCATTTCTTCGACGATCAACCTGCCCGAAGACATCGCGCTAGAGACGGTCGCCGACATCTACATCACCGCGTACAAGGAAGGCCTCAAGGGCGTGACGGTGTACCGCGAGGGCAGCCGCGAGGGCATCCTGCAGACCGAGGGCCAAGCCGACAAGAAGGAAGCTGAAACTTCGGCTGTGGAGGCCCCTAACTACCTGGGGCCGGATGGCTTCCTCCACCGTCGCCGTCGCCCGGCCGTCACCACGGGCATTACCGAACGGATCAACACCGGCGAGGGCAAGATCTACGTAACGATCAACGAAGACGAATACGGGCTCTGCGAGGTCTTTAGCACCATCGGCAAGGCGGGGGGCAATGCGGCCGCCCAGTCCGAGGCTATCTGTCGGCTAATTTCGCTCGCGTTGCGCTCGGGAGTTGACCCGCGGGAAGTCATCAGTAAGTTGAAGGGCATTTCGGGGCCAAGTCCGGTGTGGGAAGGCGGCGAGCTCGTGCTGTCAACGCCGGACGCCATTGGCAAGGCGATGGAGCGCTATTTGCAGCGGAAGGCAGGCCAGCAACCCGATGCTAATGCTCCCGAGGGCGTACCGCCTAGTTCCGTCGAGAGCAGCGAGCCGAAGACGCTGACGACCTGTCCAGAGTGCGGGGCGACGGTAACATATGAGAGTAGCTGTCTGATGTGCAAGCACTGCGGCTGGTCCAAGTGTTGAACTAAAGCCGGACTGTGTTTTTTGTTTGAGGCGAGGATGTCGTCGGGAGACCGGCGGCATCCTTGTTTTTTCTTACAACTCCAACACCAACCCGTCGTAGGCTAGTTCCACGCTTGGGGGGAGTTCGGCATTGGTCTGATGGTGGTCGAGGTCGTGGGCTATATGCGTGAAGTACGTGCGAGTAGGTTGGAGTTCGGCGACAATGGCCAACGCCTGCTCGACGTTGAAATGGGTGGGATGTTCTTTGTAGCGCAGTGCGTCGAGGACCAAGACCTCTAGACCATGCAGTCGCGCCATGGCCGCCTCTGGGATGTAATTGGTGTCCGTGGCGTAGGCGAAGTTGCCGATGCGGAAGGCTAGGACCGGGGAGCGGCCGTGATAGATGGTGAGCGGCTCGATGGCGAGTCCACAAGCTGTGAACGGTCCGGCAATCGGACGCAGGGCTAGCTGCGGCGTCGCGCTTGGAGCGTCTTTGTCAAAGGCGTAGTCGAAGACTCGTTCGATGCGTGCAATGGTGTGCGAATCCGCATAGCAGGGCAGCGGCTGATCGCGGTCAAAGCAATAAGAGCGCACATCGTCGAGGCCGTGCAGGTGATCGGCGTGGCCGTGAGTCAACAGCACGCAATCGACGCGGTCGATCCGATAGCGCAGGGCTTGAGTTCTGAGATCAGGGCCGGCATCTACGAGGATTGACCGACCTTGATGTGCCAAGTGTAAGGCACAGCGCAAGCGCTTGTTTTTCGGGTCGTCCGAGGCGCACACCGGGCAATAGCAGCCGATGCGCGGCACCCCGATAGAGGTGCCAGTGCCAAGAAAGGTGACCTTCATGCTGGCACAGCGGACAGGGTCAAAATCCGCGGCCCGTCCTTAGTAATGGCGACGGTATGTTCGGCGTGAGCAGCGAGCGAGCGGTCGGAGGTGAGGGTGGTCCAGTCGTCGAGATGGTCGATTTGAGGGTTGCCTAGGCAGAGAATAGGCTCGATGCAGAATACGTGTCCGGGCTTGAGCAGCGGGCCTTTGCCGGGGGAGCCATAATTTTCGATGTAGGGCGATTCGTGCAACTCGCGGCCAATGCCGTGGCCTCCGTACTCGCGTACTACGGCCAGTCCTTGGCTTTCGGCGTGGTGCTGGATGGCGTGCGAAATATCGGAGAGCCGCCCGCCGGGCCGCGCTTGGGCAATGCCTCGTGCGAGGCTGTCGAGGGTGCCATTGATGAGATGCTGTGCCTGCGCGCTGATCGCGCCGACTGCCACAGTAAAGGCCCCGTCGCCATAGTAGCCGTCGAGACAGGCCCCCACGTCAATGCTGACGATGTCGCCCTCTTGCAGTGGAGTTTCGTCGGGGAACCCATGCACGATTGCAGCGTTTACTGAAGCGCAAATCGAGTAGGGGAAGCCGTGGTATCCCTTAAAGGCGGGTACCGCTCCCAAGGCGCGGATTTCGGTCTCGGCGACTTGATCTAGCTCGAGGGTGCTGACGCCAGGCGCGATGAGCGCTTCGAGCTTTTGCTGGACGGAGAAGACGATCTCGCAGCTCGCGGCAATGTGCTCTATTTCGCTTGATTTTTTGCGGTGAATCAAGGTGCAAACCCCGGAGAATGTAGCGCACAATATTAAACGCGTTACAAAAAGACGGGGGCTCCGGTTTGTCAAGAGGGCGTCTTGCGATTGTCTTAGGGCGTCTATATATTCAGAAAATTACGTAACTTACGTAACTTACGGCTTTCAGTAATATCAACCGAGGGAGCAGATGAGCAAGTCATTGGTGGTTGTTGAGTCGCCGGCTAAGGCCAAGACAATCAACAAAATTTTAGGCAAAAATTTTGTGGTCAAACCCTGTATGGGGCACGTGCGAGATCTGCCGCCGAAAGAGCTAGGCATCGACGTTGAAGACGGCTTCAAGCCGCACTACGTGACCATTCGCGGCAAGGGCAAGATCCTCAGCGGCCTCCGCAAAGCAGCCCAAGCCGCCGATACTACCTACTTGGCTACCGACCCCGACCGCGAGGGCGAAGCCATTGCCTGGCACGTGGCGCAAGCCATCTCTCCCAAGAACGACAACGTCAAGCGAATTCTCTTCAACGAGATTACGCCCAAAGCGGTACACGAGTCGCTAGAGCACTCGGGCGTGCTGGATCTCCACAAGGTCGATGCCCAACAGGCGCGGCGCGTACTCGACCGCTTAGTCGGCTACGAGATCAGTCCGCTGTTGTGGAAGGTCATACACTCCGGGCTCTCAGCCGGCCGCGTGCAGTCCGTAGCCGTACGGTTAATCTGCGAGCGCGACCGCGAGATCAAGGCCTTTGAACCTCAAGAGTACTGGTCGATTGAGGCCCTTTTGGGCCGCGAGAGCCAAGGTTCGTTCTGGGCGCGCCTGTTGGCCAAAGACGGCGATAAGCTCGATATCGGCAATCAGGAGGAGGCTAATCGCATCGCCGCCGAGTTGGCCGCGCAAGATATAAGGGTCAAAGAAGTCAAGGAACGCGACCAAATGCGCCGCCCGGCACCGCCTTTCACGACCAGCACCTTACAGCAGGAATGTGCTCGGCGGATGCGCTTTTCGGTCAAGCGCACCATGGCTGTGGCTCAGCAGCTATACGAAGGCATTGAGGTCGAGGGCGAAACCCGCGGCTTGATTACCTATATGCGCACGGATTCGGTGCGCGTTGCAGCCAATGCCATCGCCGAAGTACGCGAGCAGATTGACGCCCTCTACGGCCGCGAGTACGTGCCCGAGACGCCCAATCACTACCGGACCAAAAACAGCGCTCAAGACGCTCACGAGGCCATACGCCCCACCTCCGTAGCCCTGCATCCAGACGAGATTAAGCACTTGCTCAAGCCGGATCAGGTGCGGGTGTACTCCTTGATATGGAAGCGATTCGTGACCTCGCAGATGAAGCCGCAGGTGCTCAACATCACCACGGCCAATGTCGAGGCGGGGCCCTACTTGCTTCGCGCTTCGGGGAGCGTCGTCAAGTTTCCGGGCTTTACTCTGCTCTACAGCGAGAGCAAGGAGGAAGAGGATAAGTCGGAGGCCGCGTCTAATGGCATGGCCGAGGGGGAAGACGCGTCGCGGACCATGCACGCTGACATTGCCGAGGGCGAGATGCTAAAGTTAGAGCAGATTGCTCCTGAACAGCACTTTACTAAGCCTCCGCCGCGCTTTACGGAGGCTTCGCTCGTCAAGCAACTGGAATCCGAGGGCATTGGCCGTCCCTCGACCTACGCGCAAATCATTACTACCATCCTCGATCGCAAGTACGTCGAAAAGGTCGATAACCGCTACTTCGTGGCCACTGAGCGCGGCCAGACCGTCAACAAACTACTCGTCGATACCTTTCCGCACCTCTTCAACGTAGCTTTCACGGCCAACATGGAGGACAAGCTCGATCAGGTCGAAGATGGGGGCACCAACTGGGTGGAGATCGTGCAGCAGTTCTACGACTCGTGGAAGGGCGACTTAGACTCGGCCAACAACCGCCGCAAAGAGCTAAAGCGCGCGCTGCAAGAAGTGTCGGACGAAGACTGCAAGGAATGCGGGGCCGACATGGTCGTCAAGTGGGGTCGCAATGGTCGCTTCCTCGCTTGCTCCGGTTATCCCAAGTGCAAAAACACCAAACCCCTCGAAGAGCAAAGTGAGGAGGAGACCGACGAGACTTGCGATCAATGCAGTGCGCCTATGCTTGTCAAGATGGGTCGCTATGGCCGTTTCTTGGCTTGTAGTAGCTATCCAGATTGCAAAAACGTCAAGCCCTATGTCCTCGGAATTCAATGCCCAGAGGACGGTTGCGAGGGGCAGATTGTGGAGAAGCGGTCGCGCAAGGGCAAGGTCTTCTTTGGTTGCGGTACCTATCCCCAGTGCAAATTCGCTAGCTGGGACCGCCCCATAGACCGCAAGTGTACCCATTGCGACGCCGCCTTGCTTTACGAAAAGGGTCGCCGCTCGGGTGCCCCTACCATGTACTGCCGGGTCTGCGGCACCGAGTACGAAAGCGAAGAGGGCGAAAAAGACAAAAGCGCCCAAGCTGCCTGAGTAATCCTTTCCTCCTTGGCTCATTACTGCCATGGCCGATGCACTGCAGAGCGCTCTACGCGCCGGATCCAGCCTCGAAGAGGGCATTGTCCGCTTCTTGGAATACTTGGACAAAGAGCGCAACTGCGCTGAGTACACCCTCAGTTCATATCGCTGTGACTTGCAGCAATTCGCCCGCTTTCTCTACCCGCGAGTCGATAATTTGCAACTACCGTTGCGGGTAGTGCAGCGCGAGCATGTGCAGGCCTTTGTCGCCGACCTAGAGGAAAAAGGCCTTAAGGCCAGCACTGTTGCCCGCAAATTGGCGGCTCTGCGCTCGCTCTTTCGCTATCTCTGTCGCGAGGGTGCGATTGTCGCCAACCCGGCTGGTGCGGTGGCATCGCCCTTGGTCGAACGCGCATTGCCGCGGCACCTGCCCGTAGAGCAGGTCGCCGAGGCCATGGAGGCTCCGGTGACCGAGCGGTTTAGCGGCGTGCGGGATCGGGCCATTCTAGAGGTGTTCTACGGAGGGGGCATTCGCCTCGGGGAGTTGGTGGCGCTCAATCTCTCGTCGCTGGATCTGGCCGAGGGCACCATCAAGGTCATGGGCAAGGGGCGCAAGGAGCGGATCGCCCCCATTGGTGCAAAGGCACAAGAGGCACTCGAAGCGTATTTGCAACGTCGCGCCGAGGTCCTGCTCGAATGCGACATGTCGCAAGTAGAAGCCGGTGCCCTCTTCCTCAACGGGCGCGGCAAGCGCTTGAGTCGCCGCACCGTGCAGCGCATCGTCGAGCGCCATCTGCGCGCTGTCTCAGAAGACGATTCGCTCAGCCCGCATCGTCTGCGCCACTCCTTTGCCGCCCACCTGCTCGACGCTGGTGCCGATCTAGTGGCCGTCAAAGAGCTCCTCGGCCACGCGACCTTGGCCGCGACTCAGAGTTATACCGAAGTGAGCTTGGAGCACCTGCAAGCCATCTACGCCGAGGCTCATCCGCACGGTGCTGATTAGCATCTTGGTCGCCTTGTTGTTGGGCTGTGCCAAGGTCGGGCCGCCCACCGGAGGGCCGGTGGACAAAGAGCCGCCCCGCATTCTGTCTCACTACCCAGAGAGCGACGCCTTGGAAGTGGCGCGGGACACCGAAGTAGAAATCGTCTTCAGTGAACCCATGAACCGCGAACAGACCGAGGCCGCTCTTTTTACCTCGCCGGTCGGGCCGTTGCAACTGTCGTGGCACGGTCCACGACTGCGTATTGCGATGCCCTTGGCCGAAGAGCGAACTTATGTGTTGACAGTGGGTACTGGGGCGCGGGATCTGCGGGGCAATGCCTTGACAAAATCCTTTACTTTAGCTTTTGCCACCGGCTCGCAACTCGACCAGGGTTTGGTACAGGGCCGGGTGTACCAAGATCATCAACCCGTGGCCGGTGCCCATGTTTGGGCCTATGATTTGGGAACCTTTAGCGGGGAGGTAGGATCGGACGAACCATCCTATCAGACGCAGAGTGGGGCCGATGGGAGCTACGAGTTTGTCCGTCTCGCTCCGGGGCACTATCGAGTGCTGGCCTTTAGGGATGCGAATCGCAACGCTCTGCCAGACGCCGACGAGTGGTTGGCCCTGCCGTCGGCGTCTGTGGCAGTGGGGGAGGAAGAGGTGCTGGCTGGCGATTTAGCGCTCGCGCGCCAGCAGATGCCCGCGCCCGTGCTCAAGCGGGTCCAGGCCATACACGCCGAGCGGCTGATGTTGCTTTTTGCCGAGGCTGTGGAGCCACAGGATTTAGAGTTGGAAGTCTTCGGGTTGGCGGTGGAGTCGCTGTATGCGGCCCCAGATGCGGAGGAGAAAATCTACGTCGAGACGGCAGCGCAAGAGCCAGACCGGCGCTATACTATACAGCTTGCGTTCGCTGGTGCTTCCGTGCAGTGGGACGCGTCTGTTCGCAGCAGCGCGCGGTCCGACCGCAAGCCACCCTCTTTTGTCGGACTGACGCGGAATCGACTGGCCCCAAGCGACTCGCTGGACTTACTTTTTTCCGAAGCCATGCAGCCGGCCGCGTTGGCAGGGTTTTGGATGGCGAGCGATTCGACGCAAGCATTAGCGGGGGATTGGCTGTGGCCGGCACCCAATCGCGCCCGCTTCGCGCCTGCCGAACCGCTGGCACCGGGTGCGTATCGGCTCGCAGGATCGACTGCCCAGCTCGTGGACCGGGCCGGCAATAGCCTCGCCGACAGCCTGCTGACGCTTTCTTTTAGCGTCGGCGCGGAGACTGCGGCGATTCGGGGGCAGGTGCAGGCCGGGGAAGAAGGTCGCGTCCGAATCGCGGCCATCAACGAGGACGGGCGGACGTACGCTGAGTGGGCGGACGAAGCGGGGCGATTTGATCTAAATGGTCTGCTGGCCGGGACCTATTTGCTGTGGGCGTTTGTAGATCGCGATGGCGACGGCGAGTACAGCAGCGGCTTGCTCAGCCCCTTTCGCTATTCCGAGCCTTATGGACGCTATGGCGAGCCGATTGACTTAGATGAGGACCAAGTCGTCGAAGAGGTAGATATCCCATGCCGCTGAGAGTGATCGAGTTGACGTTTTTGGTGCTGGTGCTCATAGGCTTAGGGGTTGTGCATTTTTCTCGCTTGACCCCACATGAGCGGGCCCTGATCCAAATGGAGGCGTGCTTGGAGCAGCTCTACCTGTTAGAAAAAGCCTATTTTGCCAAACATGGTCGCTACTTCGACCCGAATGACAAGGGAATTCGGCGCGCTTGGTGGCAGATAGAGGGTTATACTTGGGAGTTCTGGCCTATGAACACAGGATTCTGGTTGGTGGTGCGGGCCGATTTGGACGGGGACGGTCAGCTTGGGGCTTGGACCATAGATGCTACACATCCGCAGGTGAAGATCTTAAATCAAGACTGAGCAAAGTTGTATCCGCGACCGCTACACCGTGCCCAACCGGCAGGATAAGGTCGGTACAACAGACCCGTCAGACGGCGATTTCCAGGCGGATGGAGGGATGGGGATCGTAGTTGAGTAGTTTGAAGTCGTCGTAGCGGAAGTCGGAAATCGACTGGCCGCGATTTTTAATGGTCATCACCGGCAGTGACCGGGGGGGGCGGGCGAGTTGTTGGCGCAGCGCGGCGACGTGGTTCTGATAGATGTGGACGTCGCCGCCAGTCCAGACGAATTCCCCGGGCTGCAAGCCGCAGACTTGGGCCATAATCATGGTCAACAGGCTGTAGCTGGCGATGTTGAACGGCACGCCAAGCCCCACGTCGCAAGAGCGTTGATAAAGCTGGCAGGAAAGCCGACCGCGCGCGACAAAAAACTGGAACAGGCAGTGGCAGGGCATGAGCGCCATTTGCTCCAACTCGCCGACGTTCCACGCGCTGACGAGGATGCGGCGCGAATCGGGATTGGTCTTAATCAGGTCAATGGCGCGTTGAATTTGGTCGATGGGGCCGTCTGGAGTTGACCACTCGCGCCACTGCTTGCCGTAGATCGGGCCGAGATCGCCATTTTCATCGGCCCATTCGTCCCAGATGCTGACCTTTTCCTTTTGCAAATAGGCCGTGTTGGTGTCGCCCTTGAGGAACCACAGGAGTTCGTGGATGATGGAGCGCAGATGCAGCTTCTTGGTGGTCAGGCAGGGGAACCCGTCCGCGAGATCAAAGCGCATCTGGTAGCCGAAGATGGCGAGGGTGCCGACGCCCGTGCGGTCGGCTTTGGCCTCACCGTGGTCGAGGCAATGGCTTACTAGGTCGAGGTATTGTCGCATTGTGAAAGCTCTTTTTTAGTTTATAGGTTTTGTGCACCGTGTCAAAGGCGTTTTGTGTGGTCGTCTTTGGCCGTGTGTGGACGAGGTGTCAGCGCATCTTTACCCTATCTTGGCTAGCGCAACCGGCCGGCGGGCTGGTTGACAGGAACATGCCTGCCGCGTACTTTCAAACCTCTATTTTGAGGCGACGTGGCCAAGTGGTAAGGCAGGGGCCTGCAAAGCCCTTATCCCCGGTTCGATTCCGGGCGTCGCCTCCATTTTTTTATCTGTGCGCCGGGGTGGCGGAATTGGTAGACGCGGTGGACTTAAAATCCACTGTCCGCTTAAGGACGTGCCGGTTCGAGTCCGGCCCTCGGCACCACTAGCCCCTTAATCCAGCAATTCCAGCGCCTGCATTCCGGCGCGAATGTACCCTAGAGCGAAAGCCCGGCCCCGGTGTCCGTACGGCTCGTCGCCGATTACGCGGGGCGTGTGGTCGGGCGTGATGACCCCGTCGTAGCCGGCATCGCGATAGGCTTTGAGCGCGGCGATCATGTTGACGTCGCCCTCGTCGATAAAGACCTCGTCGAACTTGGGGAAGCCGCCGCGCACATTGCGGAAATGCACGTAGAATATCTTGCCCTGAGCGGCGAAGCGGCGCACGGCTGAGATCGTCTCGTCCGGCCCCATCTCGGCCACCGTTCCCTGGCAGAACTCCAATCCATTGCTTGGACTGGGCACGAGGTCAATCAGCCGCTGCAAGGCGTCGTGATTGGTCAGGAGTCGGCCCGTGCCGAAGAGGGTTTCGGCCGGGGGATCGTCTTGGTGGGCAGCGAGTTTGACCCCGGCGTTTTCGGCGACGGGCACTACCCGTTCGAGAAAATAGGCCAATCGGTCCCACATCTCGGTGACTGAGACCGGCTCATCGACGATCGGCGGTGCGTCCTTTACTAGGGCGTAATCAAAACTTTTAAGACCAGCACCACCGCGCCCGCCGCCGCTTTCGTACGTGCGCCAGTGGCCGGAGACGCCGGCCAAACTGAAGTAGTAGCCGAGGATCGGGATGCCGATTTTCCCCATGTTTTCAATGGACGTGCAGACTTTTGCCAACTGGGCGTCGCGCTCTGGCGTCGCGTGGGTGATGGGGTGCATGTGGTCGCCGGGCAAGTTCTCGATGGCGCATAGTTCCAAGCCGAACGAGTCGATGAATTTTTTCATCCGCAGCAACTCGAAATAATCGAGCACGCCCTCGTTGCCGAGGTGGGGACTGTGGACGACGATGTGCGTGACGCCCATCTGCTGGGCGAACTGCAGGTTTTCTTTGCTGAGTGTGTCGAGGCCGAACTTGAGACCGAGTTTCACGGTAGGTCTCCTTTCTAATGAGAATGGTGTCTGCACAGTACGCACAACGCCTGCGGCAGGCAAATCTCGCCGCGGCCAGCCCTTCCCTTGACGCGCCGTACTTTGGCCGCTACTATCCGCTGCATGAGAGCTTTTTACCTACACGGTGCCCGCGACCTGCGCGCCGCGGAAATCGAGCGTCCGCAGATCGCCGCGGACGAAGTCTTGGTGCGGGTTCGCGCCACCGGCATTTGCGGTTCGGACCTGCACTACTACGTCCACGGCAGAAACGGCGATTTCGTCCCAGAGCGCCCCTTTGTCCTCGGGCACGAGTCGGCCGGGGAAGTCGTCGATGCGGGCGCGTTCGCAGACGTGCTGCCAGTGGGCAGCCGAGTGGCGATTGACCCGTCCCATCCCTGTCGCACGTGCGCCCACTGCCGACAAGGCCGCTACAACCTCTGCCCGCAGATGCGCTACTTTGGTTCTGCTGCCTGTAGCCCGCCTCAAGACGGCTCGTTCCGCGAATACGTGCAAGTCCATGCACACAACTGCCATCCGCTCCCCGCGGCGATGGACTATCGCCAAGCGGCCTTACTCGAACCGCTATCCATCGCCGTCCACGGCGTCGGCCAAGCAGGGGGCATCGCTGGCAAGCGCGTGCTGGTGACGGGTGCTGGTCCCATTGGCCAGCTCATCGGCTTGGTCGCCCGGCACTACGGAGCGGCCCATCTCGCCGTCAGCGACATTCGCCAAAGTGCGCTCGACTTGGCGGCGTCGCTGTGGGCCGATCAGCCCGTGCGCGCCGACGATACGACGGCCGTGGCGCAGGCGGCGGGCGAGGGCTTCGACGTCGTCGTGGAAGCCTCCGGCGCTCCGGCTGCCCTGCAAGCCGCGTACGCGCACTGCAAGGCCGGTGGCACCATCGTGCAGTTGGGTGTCCAGGGCGGCCCGATTGAACTGCCGGTCAACTTGGCCATGCAAAAGGAATTGACCGTCCGCGGCTCCTTCCGCTTTGCCCACGTATTTCCCCAAGCCCTGGACCTGTTGGCGCGGCGGCAATTAGACGTGACTCCTCTCATCTCGCAGCGCGTCTCCTTTCTCGACTTGGTCGCTGGTTTCGACGCGGCGCTCCAGCCCCAAACCGTCAAGGTGGTGGTTGATTACTAGGTGCATCTCAGGTTGTTGACCACGCTAAAAGGGGGCGCTTTCTTATGGCATCGACGCCATAGGGAGCCTATATGCACGAAGCTGTAAAAGACTGGTTGACACAGTGCCGCGACAAGCTCCGCACTGAGGCGATTACCGCTGCGGATCTCGACCGCCTCGGCGATTTACTCGCCGAACCCTGCCAGCAGATCATCTATCTCTACGCCAAATCGACCAATATGCGCTCGCCGCTGGCTAGCTGGGCCTTGTACGACGCCACCCAGCCGCAAACGCCGACTCTGCCCAGCGACGAACCGCCCTACGAATCAGTGCTCGCGGCCGTGGCCGATGGCTGGCGCGTGGTGCAGTTTCCCATTGCCAAGCTCTACGCGTACGAGGGCCAGGACAACGACTACCTCGGCTATGAGTTCGTGCTCGAAAAATTCGTTTAGGAGGAACTATGTCGCCAATTAAACCGACGCTAGACGACGACGGCGTCATGGACTTTGTCGCATCCGGCTTGGTGGTCCTCGAAAGCGTCATCAACGAGAACTTCAACCGCTGCTGCGACGACCTCGCTCCCGGCAATTGCGACGCCTTTATCGCCGCGGACGACTTCACCGAGCAGGTGTTGCTGCATCCCCAAGTCGCCGGGGTCGCGCGCTCGCTGTTGGGCGAGGATTTCTTGGTGCCCCGAGGCGGCCACCACCACTTTTTCAAGGAGCCGCACCTCGGCCAGACTTGGCATTCGGACGGGCTTTCGGGCAGTGGCTACGATGTCGACGAGCTCCAGTGCTACTACTACCCGCACAGCGTCGCGCTCGCCGATGGGCCAACCATGGTTCTGCCCGGTTCGCATTGCCGCGCCGTCGATCGCGAGGCCATATCCCACTACGGCGACATCCTTGGCCAAGTCTCGCTGACGGTGCCGGCTGGTACCGTGGTGCTGACCCGCTACGGCATCTGGCACAAGGCCGGACCCAAAACCAACGACCGCGCCCGCAGCATGATCAAGTTCTCCTACCACCGCACGGCTGCACCACAGCGAGACTGGCTCTGCGATGCAGTGGAAATTCCCGCCTATCGCGATCGTCCGCGTCTGCCCTATGTAACCGAAGTTGAATCCTACCGCGATCGGGTGCGGCGCATCCGCACCTGGAACTGGCTCTGCGGCATTGACCAAGAAGTCGCGCTGCGTTGGGAAAGGTCGCAGCCGGTTTCCGAACTGATAAAGGAATGCACTCCATGACCGCCAACAGACCCTACGCATTGCGCGCCGTCCCCGGTTTGTACGCCAGCAAACCGGGAATCCAAGTCGCCGTTCAGACCTCGCACAAGGCCAGCGACGAGGATCTGCAATTCTTCCAACAACTCGGCGTCGAATGGGTCATGCTCGGCATTGACGACCCGGCGTTGCACAGCGTCGAGCACTACAAGCAATTCGCCGCGCGCTTTGCCCAATACGGCCTGCAGATCTATCGCATCGCCAACCACGCGGTCCACAACGTTCCGGAGATTACGCTCAATCTACCCGGCCGCGACGAGAAAGTCGAGGAACTAATCCAATTCACCCGCGATCTCGGTGCCGCTGGCATCCGCTACCACACGTACGCCCACATGGGCAATGGCATCTGGAGCACCGGCCGCACCACCCGTCGCGGCGGCATGAGCGCGCGAACTCTCGACATCAAAAACGCCACGGGTCGCTGGGGTAGCGAGACCTTTACCGGCGACTTGACCCACGGCCGCGCCTACGCAGAAGACGAGCTGTGGGAAAACTACGAATACATGATCCGCAAGGTCGCGCCGGTCGCCGAGGAAGCCGGAGTCTATATCGGCATCCATCCCGACGACCCGCCGGTCTATGCGCTAGGCGGAATACCGCGCTGCATCTTCGGCAACTTTGCCGGATATAAGCGGGCGATGGACATTGCCGACAGCCCCAATATCGGCGTCTGTCTGTGCGTCGGCTGTTGGCTGGAGGGGGGCAAGCAGGGTATGGGGGCGTCGGTCGAAGAAGCGATACACTACTTTGGCGCGCGCAACAAGCTCTTCAAAATTCACTTCCGCAACGTCTCCAATCCCATGCCCGACCCGTGGGTTGAAACCCTGATGGACGACGGCTATCAGGACATGCACCGCGTGATGCAGGCCCTGCGCGCTGTCGAGTTCGATGGAGCCATCATTCCCGATCATATTCCCGATATGCTCGGAGGAAGTCGCGTGGGCGTCGCGTACTCCATCGCCTATATGCGGGCGTTGGTGCAGGCGGTCAACAACGAAAGCGGCGGCCCGGCCTAGCCGCGCGGCGCGTTGACTTTGTGCGCAATTGCCCCTAATATCTTTGAATGCTTCGCAGCCGCTTTGGCGATGTGCCCATAGCTCAGTTGGATAGAGCATCTGCCTTCTAAGCAGACGGTCGTAGGTTCGAGTCCTACTGGGCACGCCATGCAGTCCTCAAGATCTAGTGGTGGGTGTAGCTCAGTTGGTTAGAGCGCCAGGTTGTGGCCCTGGAGGGCGCGGGTTCAACTCCCGTCATCCACCCCATCTTTCGCCATGTAGTCGCCCTTGGCCGATCCCGCCAAAATCATTACGTGTGACCAATTGCTCGCCGTCCGTAGCCAATTAAAAAAAGCGCGGCAGACCTTTGTCTTCACCAATGGATGCTTTGACTTACTGCATCGCGGTCACGTCGAGTACCTACGCGCAGCCCGCGCCTTGGGCGATTGTCTTGCGGTGGGATTAAACGATGACGATGGAGTCCGCGCCCTCAAGGGACAGGGCCGACCTTTGTGCCCGCAAGACGACCGCGCCGCGGTGCTGGCGGCCTTAGAGTGCGTTTCGCATGTGTGCATCTTTTCAGGTGAGAGCGTCGAGAGCCTCGTGGCTACGCTCGCGCCCGATGTCTTGGTCAAGGGTGGCGATTACACCCCGGCCGCTATCGTCGGTCGAGAACACGTCGAAGCGCGCGGCCAAGTTCGCGCCCTGCCGCTGTGGCCGTGCCTTTCCACCACCCAATTAATCGAGCGCATCAAGGCGCTACCCAGCGCGTAACGCCCCTTGTTCCCATTTGGTTTGGGAGGGGGATTATGCTATATTTTTCGTCAAAGATGGTTCATTTGTGTTTCCGATTAAAAGTGCGATGAAAAGCGCGAAAAGCGCATTGGCGTTGGTCTTGGTCCTTGGGGCTTGCGCTGCGCCGCCTGTGCCGCCGACCGAACAACCCCTCGTCCAGCGGGAAGAGGTCCAGCCAGAGGAAAGCGAAGCATTTCAGTCCCTCGAACGCGCTGTTGCGGTCGCATACGAGCGCGAGCAAGCCATGGCTGAGCGCGTGCGCCAGCTAGAGACATCCAACGCCCAGTTGCGGCAAGCACTCAGAGCCCTCCAAAGCCAAAGCCGCGTCCTAAGTGCGCGACTGGATTCTTTACCGCGCCGCGCCGCCAGCACTAGCCGCCGCACTTCCCAAGTCGCGGCGACGTCCGGCAGCGGCAAAAGCGATGCGTTCAACATGTACCAAGGTGCGCTTTACTACTATCGCCACAAACAATACGACCGCGCCTTGGCCGAGTTTGATCGCTTGCTGCAGAAAGCACCCCTGAGTGAATGGTCCGATAACGCCCAGTATTGGAAAGGCGAGTGCTATTACGGGCTGCGCCAATACCAGCAGGCGCTCATCGAATTCACCAAGGTGTTTGCCTTCAGCAACACGGATAAAGCCGACGACTCCCAGCTAAAAATTGCCCGCTGTCACCTCGCTTTGGACGAGCGCGACCGGGCGCTTGTGGCCTTGCGCAAGCTAGTCGATGAATATCCAGACAGCGAATATGTGCCCACAGCCCGCGAACAGATAAAACACCTCGGTGGTTGATGAGAACGATCTTGTTGCGAATTTGTTATCGCCTTTTGGCCGCGCTGATGATCGGTGCCACCGCGTCGGCCGCCATTCCTTTTCCCACCAATATGGACTTGTTGGTCGAGACCGTGGCGAGTGCGGTCGATGAGAGTTTGGGGCGCATTGAAATGCCAGCGGATGCCGCGTCGGCTCCCTTGTTGATCGTGGCGCAGAGCAAGCACGATGCCAATTGGATGGTTGAACACCTGCTGGCCAACCGGCTGCTGACGCGCGGCTTTAGCGTGACCTTGGATTCGACCGCGGCCCAACCGGCGAGTATGCGCCTGTCCTACCGAGTGCTCGACTTGGGCGTCTCCGCGTATTCGGGACTGCGCGGCAGCAAAGTCAGCCGCCAGGGCCGGGTAACGCTCGCCCTGCGCTTGAGCGACGAGCGCGACGACGTGGTCCACTGGCAGGACGAAATCACTCGCACGCAGCGCGATCAGATCCCCAAAAAGCAGCTAGACCTACTCCAGCACGACCAGTTCAAATTCGCCCAGACCGAGTTAGAGGAACAAACGTGGAGCAAGTTCGTCGAACCTGTGATCGTCTCCACCGTGCTCGGTGGGCTTATCTATTTGTTCTTTTCTAACCGCTAGCTATGAAATATCTCGCTTTCCCGCTCGCCCTGTGCGTCGCCGCCTGCGCCAGCACGCCGTCTGAGAAACTTCAAGGCGCAGATTACTACTTTGAAGAAGGTCAAAAGGCCATGGAGAAAAACCGCTGCCTAGAGGCCTCCGAGCACTTCAAACGCCTAGTCAGCAACTTTCCCGGCTCGCGCCGGGTGGCCGAGGCGCAGTTTCTCCTCGCCGAAGCGCACTTTTGCAATCGCGATTGGGTCAATGCCGCCTTTGAGTATCAGCGCATCGTCGATATTTACCCGTCTAGCGAGTGGGCGGTTGAGGCGCAGTTCAAGGTAGGCGAGTCGTACTTCAAGCAATTGCGCCGCCCAGAGCTCGACCAGAAGGAGACCTTTGAGGCCCTGACGGCCTTCCGCAACTTTATTGAAGACAATCCCGACGCGCCCTTGGCGGAACAGGCGCGCGAGCGCATCGTCGAGTGCCGGAGCCGCCTAGCGCAAAAGCAGTACCTAAGTGGCCGCCTGTACCACAAGCAGGGCCATCTCGACGCAGCCAAAATGACCTACGAGGAAGTTTTGCGCGAGTACCCGGATGTCGGCGAGTGGTATTACACCACGCTTTTCCGTATGGGCGAAATCGCCCGCGAGCAAGGCGATGTGGATCTAGCGGTGCGCTATTGGAAGGAAGTACTGCAAGACAGCGGCGACCCGGAGCTGGTGGAGGGCGTGCAGAAGCACCTATCCGGGCTGAGCCAATCGCCGGGCTAAAGATGCGGCGCATCGGCGTCATCGGCGGCAGTTTTGACCCCATCCACCACGGCCATCTGCTCTTGGCCCGCTTCGCCTTAGAGCAAATCCCCCTCGACGAAGTGCTTTTCATTCCCGCAGCCGATCAGCCGCTCAAGCAGGGTGCGCACGCGCCGGCTGAGGAGCGCTGGACCATGGTTGAACTAGCCGTGGCTGACTGCGCTGATTTTGCGGCCTCGCGCTTGGAGCTAGACCGCCGGGGCAAGTCCTATACCGTTGAAACCCTGCGCCTGTTGCACCAGCTTCATCCTCATGCTGCGCTATTTTTTATTATCGGCGCGGACAACATCGGTCAGCTAGACGAGTGGCACGATCTCGAAGGCATTTTGGCCCAGTGTACGGTAGTAGTGGGAGCGCGTCCCGGCGAGGTAGCGGGCGACGACCCCAAGCTACTGGCGCGTCTGCGCTTCATAGACACTCCACTCATTGAGCTGTCCTCGACCGAGATTAGGACGCGCCGGGCCGCTGGCCTACCGATCCGCTACATGGTGCCCGAAGCGGTCGAGGCCCACATACTTGCGAAAGGATTGTACGCCGCCCCGTGTTCATGACGCATTTAGAGTGCTCCCGTACGGGCGCGCGCTACGACGCCGACGTGTTGCAGAACCTGTCGGAGGTCGGTGCGCCCCTCCTCGCCCGCTACGACCTCGACCGGGCTGGCCGCGAGCTGACCCGCGCCGCGCTCAGTACCCGCCCGCCGACGATGTGGCGCTACCGGGAAGTCATGCCCATCCGCACGCCCGAGGAAATCGTCTCTCTCGGCGAGGGCTTCACCCCGTTACTGCGCCCGGAGCGCTTAGGTCGCTGGGCGGGCTTTTCTCAGCTCTACATCAAGGACGAATCTCCCAATCCCACCGGCTCCTTCAAGGCGCGCGGCCTCTCGGCTGCCGTCACTTGCGCCCGCGCGCGCGGTGCGCAAAAGCTGGCCATCCCCACCGCGGGCAATGCCGGTGGCGCGATGGCAGCCTACGCGGCCGCCTGTGGTCTGCCGACGATTGTCTTTATGCCCCGCGATACGCCGCCGGCCTTTGTCGCCGAGTGTCGGTCTTGCGGTGCCGAGGTCGAGTTGGTTGACGGGCTAATCAGCGATTGCGGCCGCATCGTCGGCGAGCGCAAGGAAGCCGAGGGGTGGTTTGAGGTATCGACGCTCAAGGAGCCGTACCGCATTGAGGGCAAGAAAACGCTAGGCTATGAGCTGGCCGAGCAGATGGATTGGTCCCTGCCCGACGTGGTGATTTATCCCACTGGCGGGGGCACGGGGCTGATCGGGATGTGGAAGGCATTCGCCGAGTTGGAGCAACTCGGCTGGATTGGCGAGCACCGGCCGCGGATGATCTCGGTGCAGGCCGAGGGATGTGCGCCGATTGTGCGGGCTTTTGCCCAAGGCGATGAAGCCGCCCAAGCGTGGGAAGACGCGCACACTGTGGCTTCGGGTCTGCGCGTCCCCAGTGCGGTCGGCGACTTTCTGATGTTGCAGGTTTTGCGGGAAAGCGGCGGCACTGCCATTGCCGTCAGCGACGAGGAATTGCTCGCGCATTCGCACAGTATGGCGGCGCACGCGGGCATTTTTCCCGCGCCCGAAGGCGGGGCAACGCTAGCGGCCCTAATCAAGCTCAAGGAGCAGGGACTAGTGGCCCCGGACGAGCGCGTGGTGCTCTTCAATACGGGGTCGGGTTACAAGTATTTGGAGGCTTTGTCCGAGGGGTTCGCACCTTGACGAGTGTGGGGGCGGCGTCTATTTTATAACACTGCTTTGCACCCATAGCTCAATTGGATAGAGCACCTGACTACGGATCAGAAGGTTCGGGGTTCGAGTCCCTGTGGGTGCGCCATTAAAAACAACGGGTTACGTCAAAAGACGTAGCCCGTTTTGCTTTGGTGGGAAAGCGGCGTTTATGGCCCTACCAGAAGTCCTTGCTGTCGATAGTTTTCAAGATCGCATCCCGACCAACGACAGGCTTACTGCTGCACTAAATGCTCCGTTGACAACGCCTTTATCTCCCCCGTATGTTTTCTGATGTAAGCTAAGGCATAACCGCCCTCGCCGCCCGTCGGAGGCCCAAGATGTCGTCTGTAGATATAAAGATTGAATGCCCTGCCAACATCCTGAATGCGCTAAAAGAAACCCCTGATGAATTTGCACAGGAAGCACGAATACTTTTGGCAGCAAAGCTTTATGAAATTGGTCGCTTATCCTCAGGGCGAGCCGCAGAACTCGCTGGCCTAGGCAGAGTAGCTTTTTTCGATATTTTGAAGTCGTACAAGGTCCCTGTTGCGAATTTGACCCGCGAAGAGTTGAAAAAGGACTTCGAGAGTGCCAGAAAGATGCGTGGTTGATACATCTGCACTACAGTATCTTTTTCGCATCGGCCAATTGGATATTCTCCAGACACTCTTTGATGAAGTTATAGTTGCTGATGCTGTTGAACAAGAATTAAATCGGGGAAAATCAACAGGGTATTTGGTTCCAAACATAACGGACTATTCTTGGATCACCATTGAAAAACCTGATAGCCATTCCATTCCAATCGAGTTAAAATCCTTGGGCGATGGTGAGTGTGCATCAATTCTATTGGCAAGAGAAACATCGGCTGACCGAATAATTCTAGATGATCTAGATCACGCTATGCCGCTGAAACACTAGGGTTACACGTCATAGGCACCATTGGCATCTTGATGCGTGCCAAAGAACAGAACCTAATTCCAAAGATCGCCCCCTTGCTTGAGCAACTCATTGACGCCGGTATGTGGATATCTATTGAAATTAAACAGTACGCACTTGAGCTATCTGGAGAGGGAAACTAAAGAACGTTCGATCAGCGCGTGCCTGTGCTGTCGGTGCTAGACAACAAAAGGGCTGGGGTGATCGTCGGATTATTTTCAAGCTCTATTCCTTTTGGCTCAACTAGTGGGCTGGGCTGCGTTACCCGGCGCTCAGGATCTACATAAAAGGAGCTATCTATGGCGAATATACCTGTTGGATTAATCGGCTGCGGCGGTCGCGGTCGCGGCCATGTGCGTGCCCTGCACGCGCTGGAGGACGTCGAGTTGGTCGCTGTCTGCGATCCGGTTGTGGCAAGCCGCGAACAGGTGGGCGACGAGTGGGGGATTGAGCGCCGTTACGCGGATGTCGAGGCCATGCTCAACGCCGAGGAATTGGTCGCGGCGATCGTCGCTACTCCGGCCCATCTCAATGCCGAGGCGGCCCTGCCGTGTTTGGAGCGAGGTATTGACACCCTGCTGGAGAAGCCGCCGGGTATGAGCTTGGACCAGACCCGCGCGCTCAAAGAGGCTGCTGAGGCCAGCGGTGCCCGTGGCATGGTCGGCTGGAATCGCCGCTTTGATCCGCTGGTTTTGCAGGTGCGCGAGGAGATTGAGTCTCGCGGCCCGATCTACCAGCTAGTCGGTGAGTTCCACAAGAGCATGAGCGGTTTTATCGCCGGTGGCCGCTTTCCCGAAATCGTCATGGACAACATGCTGCTCGAAAGCCCGATCCACGCGATTGATCTGGTGCGCCACTTGGGTGGAGCGCCGGTCGCCGAAGTAAATAGCTTCGTCCGGCGCGCATCCGCCTACAAGGACGTCCACGCCGCGTTAGTCGTCTTTGAGAACGACTGCGTCGCCCAGATTTGCGCCAACTACACCACCGACGCCCGCCTAGAGCGCTACGAAATCCACGGCCGCGACATCTCGGCCTATATAGAGGGGATTTCCACCTGCGAGTTGGTCTGCGACGGGGAGCGCAAGCACTTGCAAAAGGAGGGCGTGGACAGCACTCTAGCCCAAGCGGCCCATTTTTTCGACTGCATCAAGGCCGGTCGGCCCATCGGCCCACCGGCTGCGGACTTGGACGAGGCCATCGCGACGATGGAGCTTGCGACGGCTATTTTGGCGGGCCTGCGAGACGGCGCTTGATCGCCCCCCAAGACACCTCCGCCACAGCCGTAGCCAACCGTACGGCCTCAACGGTGAAACTACAGGCGATGTCGTAGAAGAGTTGGTCGCCCTCGACGCGCACATTGGTCCACACCGCCGGCAACCCGACGACCCCGGCTTCATCGGCCTCGGTCGGCCAGTGGACTACGCCCGACCCCGCTCGCGACCACACCCCGCTCTGACCGACGCCGCCCAATTCTAGCTCGTAGGTCCCATCGGCCCGGAAGACCACGTGTCCGGCCAGCGTTCCATCGGCAAAATTGACGATGCCCCACCGACCCAACAGTTCGTCGCCTAGTTCCTGTGCTCGCACCAAGGCGATTGCGGGTTCGGCTCCCCAATACAGGGTATCGTCCTCTAGCTGGAAGGGCACCGTCTCGCTTTGTTCGGCCAGCACCCCGCTGACGTTGGCGGTATAGCGCAGGGTAACAATGCCGTCAGCGGCTTCGTACTGGCCTTGATTTTCCGTCACCGGTCGCTCGGAATCGTCCCGGAGCGCCACGCGGCGGAAGCGCCCATCGCTATTGAACTCGATATAGAAGTGCTCTACGAACGAGCCAAACTCGCTCTGGCAGCCCTCCCAGGAACCTACCAGATTCGCTTGCGCCCCAGCGCTGCCGAACAGCAGGGCAACCGATAAGATGCTTGCGCGTATCCTAATCATCAGACAATCTCCACGCCCCAAAAGCCCAACATGGGCAAGAATCGCTCCATATCCGCTGGCACGGTCGCTGGATCCTTGCCGTAGCCGCCGTGGACTTTAGCCACCCCTTGCAGGGGCCGCTCCAAAACCAGTTCGACGCGATGATCTTGGGGATAGACCACTGCTGCGACTGGCACTTCGCCGGCTTCATCCTCGACCCGGAAGCTATTGGCCTCTAGGTCAATGCTGTCCATCCGGCTCTCGACGGCAGTAAACTCCAATTCGACGCGGTCCTCCCGCCGCCGGGCCGCCGCTAAATCCGGTGCTTGCCAAGCTACTGCTTGGCCATAGACCAGACCCAAAGCCGCCTGCGCCAACCGCTCGCCCAAGAGCATGTTGCCGGCGGGGCTGGTGTGGATCAGATCGGCAAGCGGCAAGTCGAGCGCGGGCACCACGCCTATGCTCGGCACTTGCCGCGCCACCTGCCGCTGGGCCTCGCGCACTTGGCTCCAGTGCCGATCGGCATCCGGGTCGGCGGGTTGGTACACGCGGTTTAGCTGCACGGTGAGCACCGGCAACTCCGCGTCGGCAAGGGCCTCCCGCCAAGCGGCGACTGCTTGCTGGAACCGCTGCGCGTAACTGGTGGCGTCCGCGTCGGTGCCCGCATCGCTTTCTCCTTGGTACCACACAATCCCCCGCACCTTTCCACCTACCTTGTCCACGCACTGCACCATATTGTCGAACAAGTCCGCCGCCCCAGGCTCGCCAGGGTTCCAACGAGTGAGCGGAGAGCCTCCCAATGCCGTCTGTACCAAGCCCACTGGGTGCGCGAGCACCCTTTTGAGCGTGCGGCCAAATTGCAGGTAGGGCGAATGCCCTGGGTTGGCGGCCTCGCGGTTCACTGCGTGTTGAGTATCCGTTGATTCGTTCATCGGGTGCGTCGCCAGTGCCCAGTGCTCGCTGTTCCTAAACAGGTGTACTCCCAGTTCCACTGGATCTTCGTACGGCCCGCGCCCGTATCCGGCCGAATTGCTCTGCCCGGTAATCACCCACAAATCGCCTACCCCCAAAAAGTGCCGCATATCCCCGCGCGGCGACCATTCCCCAGCCGGGTTGTCCGCCGTCCGCAACCGCGTCTCCAGCCGGTAAAGCCCTCCTGCGGGTATGCGTTTCAAAGCACCCTTCCAAGTACCATCCTCCGCTGTCGGTACCGCCTGCCAGTCCAAGCCGGCCGCAACCGCTACCCCTGTATCCTCCCACACCAAGCGCACCTCCACTTGTCCGGGAGTTTCAAATTTCCAGCGACCCTCTAGCTCAATCCTTCCTTCCCCACGCTCGTCCTGTTGTACGATCTGCCAGTCCTCTGGCCCCTGTTCAATGATTGCACCGATTTGCTCTGCCATTCGACCTCTTTCTGTTAGGTAACGCGCATTCGCTAGCACCTAATTTGCCAAACGCTCCTCTTGTCATGCAAGTTTTCTCCAATTCTCTTGGCTCTTCGTGGATTGCCGACGATTGATGTCGTGTCCTAATTATTGGGAAAAGGAGATTTTTGATGTCGCTTGAAGGCAAGGTAGCTCTCATCACTGGTGGCGCGCGCGGCTTGGGTCGCGCTTACGTCCTCCATCTGGCCCGCTTGGGCGCGGACATTGTCATCGCCGACATAGACCTGCAGGCCGCCCGCGAATACGGCGAAGAACTCACGGCCGAGACCGTGGAAGCCGAAGTCGTCAATCTCGGTCGCCGCGCCGTGGGCATTGCCGTAGATGTCACCGACCGCCAAGCCGTAGATGCCTTGGTCGCCGAGGCCCTTGATAACTTTGGCCGCCTCGACATACTCGTCAACAACGCCGGCGGCAACTTGCGCTCGCACGAGGAACAAGCCGCCTCCTTGGCTGGAGAAGACCACTATCGCTACATAATGGACATCAACCTCACCGCCACCATCCACTGCTGTCAAGCGGTCAGCGCGGCGATGAAGGAAGTCCAATCCGGCAAAATCATCAACGTGGCCTCGCAAGCGGGCTTGTGGAGCGGGCGCGACGGCGGCGGGATGCCCTACAAGGTGGCCAAGGCCGGCATCGTCCACTACACGCGGGTGCTCGCCGCCGAGCTAGGCCCTTATGGCATCCACGTCAACTGCATTGCTCCGGGCCTAATTTTGTCGTCTCGCGCCGTGGCCCAGGGCCGCAACAGCGAGGAATCGCGCCGGCACTTAGAGCCGCAAATTCCCCTGCGACGCTTGGGTACGCCCGCGGACTGCGCTCGGGTGGTGGAGTTTTTGGCGTCCGATCTGTCGGATTACGTTACTGGGCAGTGCATTCCGGTTTGTGGGGGCTTTGTGGCGTTTTGAATTAGGACTGATGGAAAAGGGCAACCCCAAGGGTTGCCCCTACTCGGGGTGCCTGATGCGTGCCACGAGTCTCATCAGGGCGAGTCGCTCAAAATCGCGTGGGTCGTCGGTGCGAATTAGAAAATCTCCTTCCACGCGGCGCGTTTCCCCGGCGTTGAGGACGACCGGCTGCCCAATGGGTATAAAAGCGTCGATTAGGAATTCCTCTTGGTCGAAAAACCGCAAGTCGTAGCGCACCCACACGGTTTCTTCACCGACATTGCTAAACACAGCCGCAAAGGCCCCCTCGAATTCCGCTGTTCCCCCGAATCCCGGCTCTGGAAAAAACGGCAACCAAGTCAAGCTGTCGATCGACACGCTGCCCTCTAATCCCGCGTCCTCGACAAACTCCACCTCGCTGCGGAGGGCTTCTACTGCGCCGCTTGGTCCGTCCTCTGCGGCAAAGCATCCGCCTAGCAACAGCAGTAGGGCGATTCTCATGCTCATGGCTTGGTCCTAATTCCCGGTTTGCGTCTGTATTTCTTCGTGGTGTTCTTTAGAAACTGATTATGTACGGCTTCTTAGGTATGGGATGCTTCGCTCCGCTCAGCATGACAGGGAAGAAACAATGCGTAACGTCATAATAATGCTATGAAAAAAAATCAGTTAATCCAGTGCCTATCGCTAATCCTGATCGCCGCAGCCGCTCGCGCCGACGATCCTGAACCCCGCTACCAAATGCCCCCCATCGAAATCACGGCGACACGCGCGCCCCGCGAGGGATTTGACCTGCCGCTGGCTACGACCGTGATCGCGGAGGTCGGGCGCGCGCGGCCTGGACTCTCGCTGGCCGAGTCGCTGCGTCCGGTGCCTGGGCTGTTTATCGCCAACCGCCACAACCTGTCTCAAGGCGATCGGCTCAGTGTGCGAGGCTTGGGCGCACGCGCGGCGTTTGGCGTTCGCGGGATCAAGGTCTTGCTCGACGGCATCCCCCTGACTATGCCCGACGGCCAAAGCCAGCTCAACAACCTCGACTTGGGTTCAACGGGCCGCATTGAGATTTTGCGCGGGCCGAGCTCGTCGCTGTACGGCAATGCGGGCGGCGGCGTACTCGCGGCCCACACCCAAGCTCCGGCCGAGGCGGCTTGGCGCGTGGAGCCGCGCTTGATCGCCGGCAGCAACGGCCTGTTCCGCGCGCAGACGAGCCTTGCAGGACGAGCTGATAATACTCACGCGTTCGCCAGCTTGTACGACTTGCGTAGCGAGGGCTACCGCGACCACGCCGATGCCCGCGCTCGCGGCCTCAACGCACTCGTCGGTCATGCCCTCACCTCTAATACTGAGTTGACGCTTCTGCTGCATTTGTACGATGCTCCTTACTTGTTCAATCCGAGTTCGCTCGACGCGGAAGCTGCCCGCGACCGTCCGCGCAGCGCACGCGGATTCGTGGTAGGGCAGGGGGCATCCAAGCAGGTGCGCCAAGGCCAAGGCGGCATTCGTCTCGAATATCGCCCGCCGCACGCGCCGCACCACCGCGCGTCGAGCTTCGTGCTATACGGTGTTGGTCGCGCGCTCAAAAACCCCATTCCGGGCCGTATTGTCGAACTTGACCGCCGCGCCGGCGGCTTGCGCACTGAGCACCAATTTGCTTGGGCTGGTACGCGCCTTGTGACCGGCCTCGACTTGGACTTCCAGCGCGACGACCGCCGCGAGTTTGCCAACGAGGGCTTGCCCGAGGGCGTGCGCGTAGAAGACGAGCGCGTATTTGAACTCGTGAAGTACGGCGCGGAGCAGGTGGATCAAGAGGAACAGGTGCGGAGTTTTGGCCCCTTTGTCTCCTTGGAGCGAGATTTGGGTGATGCGTTGACTGCGACCGTAGGAGGCCGCTACGACCGCTACCGATTTGCCGTGGACGACCAGTCGCGCGACATGGATCAGTTCAGTCCGATGGTGGGTGTGGTGTACCGCCTCGATCCCTTCTCGCGTTGGTACGCCCATGTTGCCACGGCCTTCCAGACGCCTACCACCTCTGAGTTGGGCAATCGGCCCAGCGGCGAGGGCGGCTTCAACCCGGATTTAGACCCTGAGCGCGTCCTCGGATTGGAGACGGGCTTGCGCCGCCACGTGCGCCGGGGGCGCTTGGATCTGGAGGTGGCCTTGTATCAACTCCAGATCGCCGACGCGCTGATTCCCTTTCAGGTCGAGAGCGAAGACAGCGAGGAGATTTATTTTCGCAACGCCGGTCAGGCGCGCAATCGGGGGTTGGAACTGTCGCTGTCGGCGATGCCGCTCTCTGGGTTGCGGACCACCCTCGCGTACACTTTTGGCGACTATGTTTTTGAGGACTACGAGGTCGAGGACGGGGACGAACTTGTTCAGCTCGCTGGTAACGAGGTACCGGGCGTGCCGCGCCACCGGCTCTTCGCCGCGCTGAGCTACGACAGTCCGCAGGGCCTGTTTGCCGAGGTTGAATTAGAGCGGGTCGGCCGCTACTGGGCCAACGATTTCAACGGCCCGCCGCCCGGCAGCGAGGCCGCGTCCGACGAGTTTTTCAACCTCGCGTATTTGCGAGTTGATCTGCGCTTGGGAATCGACTATCGCGCAGCGAGGCCCTTTGTCGCGGTCGATAACCTGTTTGATGCCCGGTACAACGGCTCAGTGGTTCCCAATGCCTTTGGCGGGCGCTTTTTTGAACCCGCTGCGGGCCGCACTTGGCGATTGGGGCTTAGTGCTGCGGTGGGTCGCTAACGGTACTCGCCGCCTTCCGCAATCGGCACACGAAAAACCCCTCCATTCCCCCCAGCGGCAAAATCCGCTTGGCCCGCTGCACTTGGGCATCAAATGCCTTCTTCCCCCTCCACTCGCTCAAGCCCGACGCCACATTGGCAAAAGGCAGCGCGATGTCCTCGACGGTTAGGGCACCGGCGAACTGCCGCAGCACTCGGTTGATGATGGCCTCGTTTTCTTCGGGTGCGAAGGTGCAGGTCGAATAGACCAACACCCCGCCCGGCTTGAGGCATTGTACGGCTGAGTAGCAGAGCCGCCGCTGTTTGCGGCTGGCCTCGGCGATTTTCTTCTGGCTCCAATAGGCATAGGTCTTGGGTGCATCGGCGCGGAACCGCCCTTCGGACGAGCACGGCGCGTCGAGGAGTACGCGGTCGAAGCGCTCCGGGTGGCGACGCCAGATGCGGGTTCCGTCGGCGAGATGGGTTTGCACGTTTTCGGCTCCGTGCCGCGCTAGGTTGTCCCGCAGGCGAAAGAAGCGGCCGCGCACGGATTCTACGGCCCAGATGCTTCCTTGATTGCTCATTAGTTCGGCGAGCTGTAAGGTCTTGCTGCCCGGAGCGGCCCCGAGATCGAGAATGCACTCCTCGTTTTGTGGCGCTAGGAGGACTGGCGGTATCATGCTGGAGGGGTTTTGGATGTAGAGCCGGCCTTCGCGGTAGGCCGCGCATTCGGTGAGGGCGCGGCGTTGGGTAGCCGGGATGACAAAGGCGTCGGCCTTCCAAGTGAGCGGCGTCAGCGCAAAGCCCGCAGCCGTTAGCTCGGCCACGAGCGCGTCAGGCGTGCCCTTGAGTGCGTTGGCGCGGAAGGCCGTGGGCTGCTCGGCGGCCAAGCTCTGCCAGCAGGCGGCAAAGTGCTCGGCTGGGAGGATGGCCTGCAAGCGGGCGCGAAAGGCTTCCGGTAGAGGCACGGTAGCTACCTCGGGGGCATCTTGTCGCCGGTCGGCACGGGGTGGTTGATCCAGTAGCCGCTCGGGTCGGTGCCGCGGCAAATATAGCCGTGGGCGCGCTTTTCTTCGCGGGTGCGCACCTCGGGCGGCATGTAGCGCAACGTCAGGCCGCAGCGGCGGCGGGTGGAGCGGTTGGGGGCCGAGCCGTGCAACAGCAGGTCGGTGTGCAGGGACATCTGACCGGCGCGCATGGTAAAAGCCACTGGCTCGCCGCCCCATTGGAACGGATCGTGCACGCTCTGTCCCAAGACGTTTTGCTCCTCCGAGGTGCTGTGCTCAAAGGGAATCTGTCCGTGTACATGCGAGCCGGGGACGACGGTCATTGGCCCGTTTTCTTCATCCACATCGTCAATGGCCAGCCACGCGGTTACCACCTTGCTCGGGGTCAGCGGCCAGTACGAGGCGTCTTGGTGCCAAGCGACTTGCTTTTGTTCGCCCGGCTCCTTGCAAAAGTAGTGGGTCATAACGCTGACGAGGTTAGGGCCGAGGAGGTCTTCGACGCAATCGAGAATGCGCGGCTCGTGCAACAGGTCGTAGATGCCCCGGCAGTGGCGATGCCAGCCGTTGATCGAATAGCTGTTGTGCCCGTTGGCTTGGGCCTCGGCCATGAGCGCGTCGAAATAGCGGCGATTGGCCGCAGCTTCCTCGGGCGTGAACACGTCCAAGGGGCAGATGTAGCCTTGGACGTTGAACTGGCGGATCTGGGCGCGGGTCAGCTTTTGCGGGTTGTCGTTGGTCGCGCTGAAAAATTTGAGTTCGCGCTCCATGTCGGGGAGGGCGTCGGTGATGGACATGGCGTTCTCCTGTTGATAGTAGAGTTGATTTCCTATCTTACCTCCAAGCCTTTAGATCGTAAAGCCTAAGTTTTAGACTCAAGCCACAGGAGACTACGCCATGACCGAGCAAACCCAAGCCGATATGAGGGAACAGCAAAGCGAACTGCGGGGAGAATTTAGACAGGTATCAAAGCAGTTAGACCGTTTTGAAGACGCCCACCGGCAAGATATGGCCGAACTGCGGAAGGTTATAGCCGATGCCAACAAGGAGACCAATAACCGACTAATTGCCGGAGTTTTGGGCATAATGACCATAATCGCCGCTATGTGGGTTCACTTGTCCACTCTTGTGTCTAAAGCCGGAGGCTGAGGAGCGAGGTAAGCAAATGACTCAGTACAAAGTCGGTGTGATCGGCTGCGGCAATCGCGGTCGCCGCCACGCCGAGGGCTACCAAGCCTCCGCCCAAGTCGCAATCGCAGCCTGTGCCGATCCAGTGGCAGCGTCCCGCGCGTCCTTTGCCGAGGACTTTGCCGTGGCGTCTTCGTACGAAGATTACCGCGCCATGTTAGAAAGCGAATCCCTCGATGTGGTGAGCATCTGTACGTGGACCGGCCTGCACCGCGAGATGGTCGAGGCCGCGGCTGCGGCTGGCGTCAAAGCCATCCACTGCGAAAAGCCCATGGCCAGCACATGGGGGGATGCCAAGGCGCTGGCGCGGGCCTGCGCCGATCGCGGCGTGCTTCTCACCTTCTGCCATCAACGCCGCTTTGGTGCTGTGTTTGTCAAGGCCAAACAGTTGCTCGACGAAGGGGCCATAGGTGCGCTCCAGCGGCTCGAAGGCGCGTGCTCCAACCTGTTTGATTGGGGCACGCATTGGTTTGACATGTTCTTCTTTTACAACGACGAAGTGCCGGCCGAATGGGTCATGGGCCAGATTGCCGTCGAATCCGAGAGCTCGGTGTTTGGCGTGCCCCTAGATACCAGCGGCCTGTCGTGGATCCGCTGGCAAAATGGCGTTGAGGGCCTGTTGGGCACGGGAGCCGCGCACGTGCAAGGCCCGCGCAACCGGCTCATCGGCAGCGAGGGCATTATCGAAGTCGGCGGCGCGGAGCGGGCACCGCTGCGGCTGTTGCGCGCGGGTGCAGCGTGGCAGGACTTTGCGGATGAAGAGATCGCCGATGTCGTGCCGCCGGGTGACGACACTGTGCTGTCGGTGCTTGACCTGATTGACTGTATCGAAAGCGGTGCGGAGCCGCGCTTGTCGGCGCGTAGGGCCCTGCAAGCGACCGAACTGATTTTCGCCACCTATGAGTCGAGCCGCCGCCGCAGCCGGGTGTTGCTCCCTCTTGACGTGGAGGACTCGGCCCTGATTACCATGCTAGAAGAGGGACAGATCGGGCCGGGCTAGTCGTTCCCATGCCGGATGGCCGAGGCTGCAAAGCGAATCTGGAAGCGATAGACGCGCTTTTGGCGGCAGGTGATTTCGTGCGTGTGTGGATCGATGCGGTGGGGGACTTCGATGTGGTTGACATCGACGAGGGCCTGATAGCCGCGCTCGGAAAAGATGTCGATCAACATGGCCAAGGCCAAAGGATCGTCAAAGAGCACATCCTCGGAGTTGACGAGCGTCATGCCGGTAATGGCATAGCGGGTGACAATGGGCATGAACTTGAAGTTGACTTTGTCGATGACCCGCTGGAACAGCTCGGGATGATCCTCGTTGTAGATCTCCAGCCGCTTGACCAGCTCTTGGCGGGCGTAGAGTACGAGGCGGCTGGCCGGCGTGATGGTGCGGACGCGGTCGAAGGTCTTGTGCGAAAGCTCTAGCGAACTCTGGTAGGAAAACTCCTCCTCAATCTCCTGTTGTACCTTGGCGAGCGGCTGGCTGGCGTCGATGAAGCGAAAGTGGAAAATGGCGCGCAGCGAGCGCAGCGCCTCAAAGGTCGTCTCCTTGAACACTTGGTAGCGCTTGCGCGCGGCCGCTGGGTCGAGGTCGGTGGCGCGGATCTCGGCAAGCTGGCCGACGCCTGACTCAGTGGCTTTGCGGTTGCTCTCTTGGGCTTCTCGGCCGCGATGGAGCTGGCGCTCGACGCTGACTTCTTCATCGACGAAGAGCAACACGGTGCGGAAGAGGGGGCGCGGGAAGTCGTGATTGCGGGATTCCTCTCGCAATTCGGTCATCTTGTCGTAGAACAGCTTGAGGCACTCGACCTGCACTTGGGTGCGCGGGAAGCCATCGACGATCACGCCGCGCTCGTAGATTGGGTCAAGCAGCTTGTGCAAGAGTAGATACGTGACTTCCTCGTCGCCGACCAAGCCACCGGCGTCTTTGATCTGTTGGGCGCGGGGGCTGTCGAGCAAGTCGCTGATTACTACGGCTGTGGCCGTAATGCCCCGCGCTTCGAGGATGAAGGGGGTATTGGTGCCTTTGCCCGCGCCGGGCGCGCCGCCGAGCCAGATGATTTCTCCGGGGAAGCAGAGCTTGGCGCGACCGAATTCTTGCTCTAGGTCGCTCCAGACGCGGTCGAAGATCAGGCTGGCGTCCTTGATCTCGAGGTCGATGTGTTTGGATTTGAATTTTGCCATGCGCTTTTATGGCCGGCCAGCTACAGGCTGCGGAATGGTTCCTTATTGACCAGGTCTTCTACGACTTGCCCGCCGATTAAGTGCTCTTGGATGATGCGCTCTAGTTTTTCGACGGTCATGGAGTGGTACCAGACGCCCTCGGGATACACCACCACCGTCGGCCCGGACTCGCAGACGCGCAGGCAGTCGGCCTTAGTGCGGTGAATGCCGCCCTTGCCCGGATGGCCGTAGCCCAATTCGGACAACCGCTTCTTCAGGTAATCCCAGCAGTCGGCCCCGGTGCCGTCGCTGTGGCACTTGGGCTTGGTGGGGGTGGCGCAGAGAAAGATGTGGCGCTCTACCGGAGTGTAGGTCGGATCTGTGGTGTGCTCGCTCATGTTAGGCCTGCCAGTGCTGGTCGAGGGGGCGATGGGTGAAGGGGCGCTGCTGCTGGCCGTCGTACATATCGACGATGTGGCCGTCCCCTTGGAGAATGTACTTGTAGATGACGAGGCCATCTAGGCCTACCGGGCCGCGGCTGTGCAGGCGGTTGGTGCTGATGCCGACTTCGGCCCCTAGCCCGTATTTGAAGCCATCGGCAAAGCGCGTCGAGGCATTGTGGATCACCGAAGCTGAATCCACCTCGCGCAAAAAGGTGCGTGCAGCCTCCGAGTCCTCGGTCACGATCGCGTCGGTGTGGTGGCTGCCGTACGCGTTGATGTGCTCGATGGCCTCGGCCGTGCTATCGACGACTTTTACCGCTAGCATCAAGTCTAGGTATTCGGTGGACCAGTCGGCTTCGGTGGCTGGTTTGACTTGCCCGTTGGCATTGGCGAGGGCGAGGGCGCGCTCGTCGCCGCGCAGCTCCACGTTCCTTGCGAGCAGTGCCGGTACGGCCCGCGATAAAAAAGCCGGGGCAATGGCACTGTGGACGAGCAGGGTCTCGGCTGCGTTGCACACAGCCACGTACTGGGTCTTGGCATCGACGGCGATTTGCACGGCTTTGTCGAGGTTCGCGCTGGCATCGACGTACACGTGGCAGATCCCGTCGGCGTGGCCCATGACCGGGATTTTGGTGTTGTGCATGATGTATTGCACAAACTCGTTGCTGCCGCGCGGGATGATGAGGTCGATCAGTTCTTCCTCGCCGAGCAGGGCGCGGACTTCCTCGCGGCCGGGCAGGAGCGTCATCCATCCCTCTGGTAGGATGTCTTGCGTGGCTTGGCACATTATCTCGGCGAGGGTCTGATTGGTTACGGTGGCCTCGCGCCCTCCCTTGAGCAGGGCGGCATTGCCGGACTTGAGGCATAGGGAGGCGATCTGCACCAAGGCGTCGGGCCGGGATTCAAAGATCACGCCGATCACGCCGATGGGCACGGTCACTCGATAGAGGTGGAGCTGGTCGTCTAGCTCGGTCGCGCTCTGGGTCTGGCCGAGGGGATCGGGCTGGGCGCAGACCTCACGCACCATCTCCACCGTGCTGGCGAACTTGTGTCCGCTTAGGTCGAGGCGCTTGAGCAAAGGCGAGGCTAGCCCATCTTGCTCGCCGGCTTTTAGGTCTTCGGCGTTGGCCGCCAAGATGCGCTCGCGATTGGCTTCGAGAACTGTGGCAATGGCTTCGAGGGCTTGGTTGCGCACCTTTGCGGAAGTTGCGGCGAGGACGCGCGATGCGGCGCGGGCCGCTAGGGCTTGTTGGCGCACTTGATCGGACATGTCTAATTCTCCTCGGCGGCGCGCGCGGTGGCCGCGCCCATGATGGACTGCAAGCTCTGGCCCAGTCGCTGTGGGTCTTCGACCGTGCCCTCGCCTAGCAAGACGAAGTCAACCAGAAAATGCGCCCAATTCTCCAATTGTGCGGAGTCGCGGTCGCGCTTGAGTACCGCGGCCATGTTGCGGATGATTTCGTGCTTGGGGTTGATCTCCAGAAGCCGCAGATGGCCCTTGAACTCGCGGTCGGTTAGCTTCATCAGCCGCTCCATGTTCTGGCTCAGGCCGCCCTGCGGAGCGACTAAGACGCAAGGGCTGTCGGTCAGTCTCTTGGACTCGACCACGTCTGCGACCCGACCATCGAGTTGCTTTTTGAGGAAGCTAATCAACTCGATGGTCTCGGCTTTTTGCTCCTCATCAACGCCTGCGAGTTGGACCTCATCCGCGTCAGCACCCAAGTCGAGGTCTGCCGCGTCAACGGCTTGGAACTCCTTGTCGGCGAATTTCTGCAGGCCGTGAACCACCCACTCATCGACCGGCTCGTCCATGTAGAGGACTTCCAAGCTGCGCTTGCGAAAGGTCTCCAACAGCGGACTCTGGGCGATGGATTCCTTGCTCTCGCCGGCTAGGTAGTAAATTTTTTCTTGCTCGCTCTGCATCCGGTCGATATAGGTCTGCAATGAGACGTAGGTGTTGACGTCATCTTCTAGCGAGGAGTGGAAGCGCAGGAGCTTGGCGAGCGCCCCCTTGTGCTCGACATCCATGGCCACACCCTCCTTGAGCACTGCGCCATAAGCGCGCCAGAACGTCAGGTACTGCTCTTCGTCCTTTTTGGCCATGCCCTCGATCATGCCGATGATCCGCCGCACCAAGGTGGCGCGGATTTTGGCGATAATCGGGTTTTGTTGCAGGGTCTCGCGCGAGACATTGAGCGGCAGGTCGTCGCAGTCAACCACCCCGCGCACAAAGCGCAGCCACAGCGGCAGCAGGTCCTTGCAGTCGTCTTGGATGAAGACCCGCTTGACGTGCAGATTGAGCGAGATGGTCGGCTCTGAATTGACCAGCCACGGCGTCGGCGAGTGCTTGGGAAGGTAGAGTACGGCGTAAAACTGAATCGGCACATCGACGATTACGTGCTCGTGCGCCAACGGCTCGTCCGGGTCGCCGGTCAGGTGCGTATAAAACTCGTTGTACTGCTCGGCAGTAATTTCGTTGCGCGGCCGGGTCCACAGCGCGGCTGTGTCGTTGACCTGCTTGCTGGCGACCTTGATCGGATAGGACACGAAGTCGGAGTGCTTGCGGATAATCGCTTCTAAGCGGTGGGCGTCGAGGAATTCCTCGCAGTCCGAGCGGATGTAGATTTTGATTTCCGTGCCCCGGTCCGCTTTGTCGGCATTGGCCAACGTGTACGTGCCATCACCGGTGGATTCCCACAGCACGGCCTCGGCGTCTAGGTCGGCCGCGCGCGTGGTGATGACCACTCGGTCGGCGACCATGAAGACCGAGTAGAAGCCCACCCCGAATTGGCCGATCAGTTTGAGCTTTTCTTGCTCGTCGTCGGCTTCGGCTAGCTTGGCGGCAAATTCGGCCGAGCCGGAGCGAGCAATGGTGCCGATATTTTCATTGACCTCGTCGCGGGTCATGCCGATCCCGCGGTCGCGGATCGTCAGGGTCTTGTTACTGCTGGACACCTCGAGCTCAATGTCCAGGTCGGCGTCTGGGTCGAGGATGTTGCGGTCGGTTAGCGAGCGGTGGTGGATTTTGTCCAGCGCGTCCGAGGCGTTGGAAATCAGCTCGCGCAAGAAAATTTCTTTTTGGGTGTACAGCGAGTGAACCAACAGGTGAAGTAGCTGTTGGACCTCGGTTTGGAAAGCCCGTTTTTCAACCTGTGGATCTTCGGTTTGAGCGTCTTCGGACATCTTGTTGCAGCTCCTTTGGCACTTGTGTTGACGAAACCAAAAAGGTAAGGAAGATCACCTACAAAGCAAGTTTGACCCGCGCCCTTGTAGCGAGGGCTGGACGAGCTATTTTCTGGCCACGTGCAAACTTACGACCTCATCATCGTCGGTGGCGGTCCGGCTGGTGCCACGGCCGCACTGTATGCGCAGCGCCACGGGTTGGCGGCTCTGCTGCTGGACAAGCAGTGCTTCCCCCGCGACAAGGTCTGCGGCGACGCTCTCTCTGGCAAGACGGTGGCTATCCTCCACGAGCTGGGGCTGTTTGAGGAGGTGTGCGACCTGCCTGGGGCGGCCATTGCTCGCATTGTCTTCGGCAGCCCAGACGCGACCGCCGCGTCCATCGACCTGAGCAGCTATGAGCTGCGCAATGCCCTGACTGGTCGGGTGCTGCCGATGGAGGGGTTTGTCATCCGCCGCGAGGTCTTCGACGACTTTCTCTTTGCTAAAGCGCGGGCTGTGGTCACCCACACCTTAGAGGGTTTTGCCGTGCGAGAGCTTCTGAGAGAGGGCGAGCAGGTCTGTGGGGTGGAGGGGCGTACAGCGGACGGCACGAGCCTGGAATTTCGCGCGCCCTTGGTGTTGGGGTGCGATGGCTTCAATTCGATCGTCGCCCGCAAGAGCGGGTTGTACCGCCACGAGAGCCGCGATTGGATGGTGGCTCTGCGGCAGTACTTTGAGGGCGTGGCGGGCCTGAGCGATCAGATCGAATTGCACTTTATAGACGAGGTACGGCCTGGGTATTTTTGGATTTTCCCCATAGAGGGCGACCGCGCCAATGTGGGCATCGGCATGGATCATCGAGATATTAAGGCGCGCGGCATCGACCTCAAGGAGGCACTCGCAGCCGCGGTGGCGAGCACGACCTTTGGCGCGCGTTTTCGCGACGCTCGTCCCCTTGAAGACCCGGTTGGCTGGAATTTGCCGGTTGGCTCGCGGCGGCGGCCGGCGCACGGGAATGGCTTTCTGCTCTTGGGGGACGCAGCCGGTCTGATCGACCCGTTCACGGGCGAAGGCATTGGCAATGCTCTGTACTCGGCCCGCTTTGCCGTGGAGACTGCGGTTCAAGCGCGGGAGGCCGGGGATTATTCGGCTGGTTTTTTGCGGCGCTATGAGGATCGGCTGTGGGATGCGCTGGGCAGCGAGCTGAAGCTGAGCACCAAGCTGCACAATTTGGGCCGCTGGCCCTACCTGATGAACTTGGTCATTCGCAAGGCCGCCAAAAATGCCGAAGTCAGCGACATGATCTGCGGCATGATGGCCGACGCCGTGCCGCGCAAGATGCTGACGAATCCGTTGTTTTACCTCCGGCTGCTGTGGAAGTAGGCGCGGTGACTTCAATACCGTTGCCTTGCTCTATGACGAAGTGAGGCCCGGACCCTGATGATCTTGTCAGGGATGTCTTGGACCTTTGCGGAATGGATAGAGGCGAAACAGTACATCAAACTCATTGGCACCTATTCTGACCACATCGCGCTGCCCGAACTCAATCGCATGCACCTATTTGATGGTATCGCCGACCTGATAAACAAGAACTACGGAGGATCGATCACCAAGTACTACGAAACTGCTTTGGCATTTCGCAGGAAGAAAGCATGATTAAAGGAACACGAAACCATAAAGCACAGATGCTTATTCGGAACGGAAACAGTCATAAGGAAGGGGGGCAACGGGGTATTTATAGGTACATAGTAATAATATCTATTTTGTGCTTTACCAGCGGCGTTATGTCCGATGCTCCCAAGATTAGCTTTTGGGAAAAGCAGCGTAAGGGAGCTAATCAGCAGAACGAGTTACATCGTCCTGAGTGGTACAAGGCGGCAGGTGAACTGGGACTGGATTATGTTCGGATTTTACCCGATGCATGGCCCGCCGATAATAGAGACTTCCTAATCGGCAACGCTGATAATTTCGCATCAATCAATGAGATCGATCTAGCCCTGTTGATAGAAGCACTCAATGAAGCCGAGAGCAATGGTATCAAAGTTGTCCTTGCGATGGCCAGCTTGCCCGGTGCACGCTGGAAGCAGTTGAATGAGAACCAAGATGATGGCCGGCTCTGGCGTGACGAAAGCTACCATGAACAAGCCTTCAATTTCTGGCGTCAGTTAGCAATGCGTTTGGAAAAGCATCCTGCAATCGTAGCTTACAATCCTCTTAATGAACCACATCCAGAGAAGGTATTCGGCTTTGAAGAACGAGACGAGAATTTCAGCCAATGGTTTCAGAGTATCCAGGATACGCCAGCGGACCTCAACCGATTTAACCAGCGAATGGTCGAATCCATCCGTTCAGTAGATGCAGATACGCCCATCATGCTCGATGGCTGGTTCTATGCCGCTCCTCAAGCGTTCGGCTTCAATCGCCCTGTAGATGATGACAAAGTGTTATACGCTTTTCACAATCCTGGGCCGTGGCAGATGGTGACTTATCGAGTCAATAAGGACCGGTACGCCTATCCAGACCGAGTTCCGAAGTGGTGGGATGGTCCTGTGGAGTCGTGGACTATCGATCGTCTTGCGGAGGAGGTCAACGCGGTGCAGCGGTTTGCTGAGCGATATGAGATACCTTCTCACCGAATCATAGCTTCAGAATTTTGGTACGACCGCCGGCTCGAAGGCGCTGCGGCCTACCTGAGCGACCTAATAGAAATCTATAATAGCCGAGGTTGGCATTGGGCGTTTTACGCCTTTCGCGGTGATGGATCATGGACGGGGTTAGATTATGAAATCGCATCGAGTCACAAGATGAGTTGGCATTATTGGCAAGCTGTCGAACAGGGCAAAGATCCCGAGCAATTCAAGCCACGAGGAATGAACCCCTTGTGGAAAATACTACAACGCCAGTTTCGCAAAAACAGTAAGAGTCATGAGTTCATTCCCCCGTGATCGAGAATCTACGTCGCCGATGGTGACGACTAATGTGATCAGGGCTGGCACTGGCAGTGTCGCGTTCACGGATTTCTCGAGATGGGAGACGAATTACTGGAGAGTGCTGGGATATCCCACACCGTATGAGGTGCTGATTGGATCGAGTAGAAACAGAGAGGAACAACCATCGATGGAGACTGAACTTACTGCCGAAGATCGGGAACTCCTACAGCGCCTAGAAGAAGAATTGTGGCGAGAGGAAACGCGTTTCGACTTATCGAGAATGGAAGAAGTCATTGCCGAGGACTTCTTCGAGTTTGGAAGGTCTGGGCGTATCTACCAGCGCACCGACACGCTTTCGGTACCTTCAACGCCCATAGAAGCGGTGATTCCACTGCCAGACTTTGATGCGCGTCTTCTTTCTGAAGGTGTTGCACAGGTAACGTACAATAGTGTCGTCACCTACGGCGAAAATATCGAGAAAGCACGAAGGAGCTCAATCTGGACGCGGTCGTCTGGTGGTTGGAAGCTGAGGTTCCATCAAGGGACCCCATTCTGCCGTCGATAGACCAAGTATTGAGGGAAAAAATGAGTGAAGAAAAAAGTGCAAGAGATATGGCGACGGCACTCGGTCTGGCCACATTCCAAGCCCAAGTTCTTGAGTATTCTCTGGTTTCACTGTATGCTGCGACTGCGCTAAAAAAGGCACAATTAGATGGTGCTATGATTCAGCCGCTCATGGATACTCGCTATAAACAGACACTTGGTAAGTTGATTAAAGATGCTCTTAGGGAGTTAGAAATACCAGAAGAATTAAAAGAAGATCTTGAAGATGCCTTGAAAAAAAGAAATTGGGTAACACACCATTTCTTCCGAGAGTATGGTGCAGTAGGCTTTAGTCTCTCTCTACAACGGAAGGCCACTAAATTATTAAATGAAATTTGGCCGTTCCTAGAGCAGGTTAGCAATAGTGTGAATAATCTCGTACTTCAACGATTACGGGAATCTGGCAAATCAGATATAGAAATAAGTGATGGAATTCAACGAGCAATGGAGAAATATATTGATGAGCAAACAATTACATAACAGGCAAATCTTAGTGCAGAGCAGCGTCTAGCGTTGCTTCAACCGGGGGTGGGAATTCGATCTTGTAAAAGCGATCGGCATCAAATGCGTAATCTTCGCCACTTTCGTCCACCATGCGAATGTACCCGTGAGCAGTCGCCTCCTGATCGGGAATTACGCGATACACTTTTCCGACTTCGAGAGAAGCCTCATAGCCTTCGTTGTTGAGACAAATCGCAAACTGTGATGTTTTTTTCTTCACTGTAAAATTACCCAAGGAAAGGAAGTTTGAGTTTGAATTCTTTCCGGCCTATGCCGTGGGCTTCATACCAATGAATTTCGGCAAGGCGAATTGTTCCATCAAGTAGGCGAACCTGCGCGACTCCCTTGAGTTTACGCCATCTACCTTGGCCGTAAAATTTGTTTAATCGGACGCGAGCGCGAACTCCTGTACCTCTGGCAATTGGTTCGATATGCGTAATTTCACCGAGAATTTCAAAATCCATGCCAGCTACAAATTTAAATCGTCGTCGCCAAGAATCCCCCGTCAACGCGGATGTCTGTGCCGGTGACAAAGCCGCTGGCCGCGTCCGACGCGAGGAACACCGCTGCGCCGACTAACTCCTCGGGGCGGCCAAAGCGGTCCATGGGCGTGTGGGAGAGGATTTGTTGGCCGCGTTCGGTTGGAGTGCCGTCTTCTTCAAAGAGCAAGCGGCGGTTTTGCTCGGCGGGGAAGAAGCCCGGGGTGATGGAGTTGACCCGCACGCCTTTGTCGGCCCACTCCCGCGCGAGGAACTGGGTTAGGTTCAATACGGCCGCTTTGGCCGCGGAGTACGCCACCACCCGCGAAACCGGCAGATGGGCGGCGATCGAGGCGATGTTGATGATGCTGCCCCGGCCCTGTGTGGCCATGGCCGAGCCGAATTCTTGACAGGGCAACAGCGCGCCAGCCCCCAAGTTCAAGTCGAAACAACGCTGCCAATCGTCGGTTGCTATTGCGGCAAAGTCTAGGTCGTCGTTTAGGGTCACCTGCGGCTGATTGCCGCCGGCTGCGTTGAGGAGCACGTTGACGGGACCCAATGCCGCGACGACCGCTTCGTGGGCGGCCTTGAGCGATGCTTTGTCCGTGGCGTCGCAGGCGGCGAAAACGCCCGTGCCGCCTGCGGCCTCTATTGCCGCTACTCGCTTGTGCCCCCGGTCGTGGTCTCGTCCCAACACCGCTACGGAGGCTCCGGCCTCGGCCAATCCCTGAGCCATTGCTCCGCCCAAGACGCCGGTCCCACCGATGACTGCTGCTACTTCGTCCTGCAAATTCCATTGACTCATTTCAATACCCCAGTGCTTTAGATAAAAGTCCAATAGTGCCGCCGAACACATTGCCCCAGACGATTAGCCAGCCCAAGTGCTCGCGGATTACTTCCTCCATCATCTCCTTGACCCGGTCGGGCGTCAGTTCCTCTAGCTTGGTCTCCAACAGCCCGTCAACCTGCTCCCGCATGGCGCTGACGTCAACGCCCGCTTCGTCGGCCAAAAGCGGCGCGATCTCGCTCCCGAACCCAATCACGAACTGCTTGACCAGCGGCTTGACCGTCTGCGTCCCGACCAACTGGAGCATCATCCCCTGCGGCGATTCCGCCAACTCGTCTAGCTTGCGGTCGATGATTGCGTCAACCTCGTCAGACGCTAACACCTTTTGCACCTTTTCTCCCACATCGTCTCCGGCCATCCGCTCGGCGAAGAATCGCTCCAGGTACTCCTCGTCGAAGAAATAGCGCATGATGGCGTCTTTGACCGCTTCCCGGATGGCGCGAAACCGCGCCGGGATCACCCCCGACCCGTACAGCAGGGGCACCCGGTCGAAGAGCATCTTTACGGCCAACCAGTTAGTCGCGCCGCCGGCAAAGCCAAACAACCCAACCGCCAGCACCCATTCGCTGCCAGCGACTTCTTCAATGCGTCCCCAGAGGCCCGCCACCAATAGGACGAGCGAAATTAGGTTGCTGACGTTGCCTTTTTCCCAATGCGCTGTTTTCATAGATCAATTCGCAATCAACGATTATCCGCAGATGGACGCAGAATGTGCATACCGCTTACCGCGCCGTCTTCGTCTTCTGCTTGTCCTCGTGCCGCTCGATTCCCAACTGGACCAAGCGGTCGATCAAATCACCGTAGCTCACGCCGCTCGCCTCCCACAGCTTGGGATACATGCTGATGGGCGTAAATCCTGGCATGGTGTTGATCTCGTTGATGAAAATCGCCTCGTCGCTTTCGCGCACGAAAAAGTCCACTCGCGCCAAGCCCCAGGCTTCGACCGCCTGAAAGGCCCGGATGCCCAGCTCGCGCACGGCCTCTTGGGTGGCGGGCGAGATGCGCGCTGGAATGATTAGATCGGAGTTGTCGTCGATGTATTTGGCGTTGTAGTCGTAAAAGTCGTTGCCCGGCACGATCTCGCCGGTGATGGACGCTTCTGGCGACTCGTTGCCCAAGATCGCCACTTCGACTTCGCGGCAGCCAGTAGCTTCGGCTTCGACTACGATTTTGTAGTCGTATTGCGCTGCTTCGTCGATGGCCTGCTCCAGCTCGGCGCTATCGCGGGCTTTGCTTACCCCGACGCTCGAACCGAGATTCACTGGCTTGACGAAGACGGGGTAGGCTAAAGCGGCTTCGACCTCGGAGCGCACCCCGGCGCGATTTTTTTCCCAACGGCTGCGCCGCACTACTTGATAGTCCACTTGCGGCAACCCCTCAGCCTTGAAGACCCGCTTCATCAACTCTTTGTCCATGCCCACGGCTGAGCCGACGACGCCGGCCCCTACATAGGCTACATTGGCCAGCTCCATCAGGCCCTGCACAGTGCCGTCCTCGCCGTAGGGGCCGTGCAGGAGGGGGAAGATTACGTCGAGGGCTTGGTCCTGCACATCGCCTCGCTGCGC
Organism: Candidatus Latescibacterota bacterium; assembly: GCA_022826515.1. Next base: position 9,775 of record JAJDUT010000082.1, on the reverse strand, counting down.
CACGAGCGAGCGCGTCCCCAGATAGTCGAGTGCCACTGGCGTTAGTCCATCCTCGTGGACCTGACTGGACGCTAAAAGCTGCTGCGTGTCCGAGGCGGACAGCCAGCGTCCTTCCTTGGAGATGCCGATCATCACCAATTCGTACTTGTCCTTGTCGATGGCTTCCAACATCGAGCGCGCTGAAATCACCGAGACCTCGTGCTCGGCCGAGCGCCCGCCGCAGAGCACACCGAGGCGTATCTTGCGACCCATGTATTGCTGTTCCTTCGATTAAGTTGCGAGTAGAGTTGCCCCTCCCTGAAATATAGAAGGGATGCCGAAAACTGTCGAGGAACGGCAACTTGCCCGTGCTGCGCGAATTGCGTATTTCTTCCCGCGTTCTCGTGCGCTGACTCTACTTATCTCAAGGAGTGAACTGCCGTGAAATACCGCTACGCTGAAATGATCTGGAACGAGACCCGGGACGCTGCCGTCGCGGGCCGCGTGGCCGTGCTGCCCGTCGCCACCCACGAAGACCACGGCCCGCATCTGCCGGTGGATACGGATGTGGTTCTGTGCCACGGCATTTGCGAGCGCGCCGTGGCTCGCATCCCCGAAGAAGCCGTACTCGCTCCGCCTGTCACCCACGGCTACAGCCCGCACCACATGGATTTCCACGGCACCCTAACCATTACGTGGGACACCTTCATCCGCTACGTCAAGGACGTGTGTTGCAGCTTGGCCCACCACGGCTTTAAGCGCATCCTCATCGTCAATGGCCACGGCTCCAATACCTCGCCGCTCGACCTAGCGGCCCGTCTCACCGTCCTCGAATACGAAGGCCAGATCCTCTGTGCCTCGGTCAATCACTGGGATATACGCCGCGCCAAGACCGTGGGCAACGAACTGCGCGACTCGGATTACGGCGGCACTTCGCACGCCGGCGAATACGAGACCTCGCTTTACTTGGCGCTCAAGCCGGAGTTGGTGGAGATGGACAAGGCCGTTGACGAGCGTTCGCCGCTGTCGCCCAGCTTCCGCACCGATCTGTTGGGGGGCACGCATCCCGAGGGATCGGGCGCGCGGCTGATACCGTACTGGAGTCAGCAGACGGCCAGCGGGGTTATGGGGGACGCGACTAAAGCCACCAAGGAAAAGGGCGAAAAATTTTTAGCAGCGGCGACCGAGGGGCTTGTAGAGCTAATCCGCGAGTTGAAGAATCAGCCGATTCTGCCGCGCCGCGATCAGCATTGACGCGACGCGCACATTTGGAACTACTGTGAATAAGGAGGATTGTCATGGACCGTTGGAATTTTGAGTGGTGGCATGTCCTTGTGCTGTACGCAGCGATGATCGTCACCAATGCTGTGATGGCCATTATTGAGAAAGAGATCGGCACAATAGGTGCCTATCTGACCATACTCGCGCTCTTTGTCGTATCTGCGAATCTGTTTTACTATGTGCGAAAGAAGAAAGCGACGACACAAGAAGGAAGTGTCATGGACCGTTGGAACTTTGAGTGGCGACATATTCTTGTATTGTACGCAGCGATGATCGTTACCAATGCTGTGATGGCCATTATTGAGAAAGAGATCGGCACAATAGGTGCCTATCTGACCATACTCGCTATGTTCCTCGTAGCGAATCTGCTTTACCATACGCGACGTAAAAACGCGACTGACGCAAGTTGACGTTTTCCATTACCCAATCAGGAGCCTGTAATGACCGAACAAGAAATGCTCGCCGAGCTGAAGAATTTCGACACGCCTTCCATTACCAATGTCGTCGCCACCTATCCGGGCGACCCCTTGTGCTTGGGGCTGTACAATCCCTGGAGCGAAAACTGGTACACCGATCAGTCGCTGCGCTGCATGTATCCCGAGCTCGGCCCCACGGTCGGCTACGCGGTCACCTGCACGTTCGGCCTACCCGACCCCAGTTACAACGGCGTTAGCTTCATGGACGTTCTCGATGCCCTCGACGCCTCGCCCAAGCCGACGATCTTGGTCTTCCAGCAGAAGTTTCCGCCCGAAATTCAGGGCAAGGTCGGCCTAGCCGGCGGCAATATGACCACTGCTATGCAGGCCATTGGCTGCGTTGGCGCGATTTCCAACGGTCCTTCGCGCGACATCGACGAGATCCGCCCGATGAAGTTCCAGTACTTGCTCAGCGGCGTCACCGCGGGTCACGGTGCCCAAGCCATTCACGCGGTCAATGTCCCCGTCTCGGTCGCCGGTATGGATGTGGCCCCTGGCGAGATCATCCACATGGACGAAAACGGCGCGGTAAAATTCCCCGCCGACAAGCTCAGCGCGGTGCTGGAAAACGTCCGCGCTCTGCAAAAACACGAGGCCGAGCGCATGGCCCAGATGCGCCAAGCCACGTCCGCGGCCGAACTGCGGGCCATTTTCGGCGGACACTCGTACGGCGACGAGGAAGAGGAATCGTGAGGCGAGGTAAGAATGAGTGAAGCCCGCCACAAAATCGCCTTCGCCGGCTTGCGCCACGGCCACATCTTCGACCTCTACGCACTAGCCTGCGCTTCGCCCGCGCTCGAAGTGGTAGCTGCGTGCGAGGAGCACGCGGAGACGCGCGCTGAAATCCGCGCAAAGGGTACTGCCGCAATCACCCACGACCAGATCGGGCAAATGCTCGATGAGGTGGACTGCGATATTGTCGCTACTGGCACCTATTTTGCCGGTCGCGGCCCGGTGTTGATTGAAGCCCTTTCGCGCGGTAAGCACGTCATTAGCGACAAGCCTCTGTGTACCAAGATGGCCGACCTCGACCGCATTGAGGCGCTGGCAGGCGAGAAAAACCTCAAGGTCGGCTGCATGTTGACCATGCGCGATGCCGCTCAGATTATTGGCGTGCGCAACCTGATCCAAGCTGGCCGCATCGGCGAAGTCCACGCCATCGCCTTTGGTGGCCAACACCCACTGCTCTTGGGCTCGCGGCCCGACTGGTATTTTGAACAGGGCAAGCACGGCGGCACCATCACGGATATTGGCATCCACGCCATCGACGCCTTGCCTTGGGTCACGGGTCGCCAGTGGGCGAAGATTAACGCTGCGCGCTGCTGGCGGGCCTTTGTTCCTCAAGACCTTCACATGCAGGATGCCGGGCAGATGATGCTGGAGATGGACAACGGCTGCGGGGTCTTGGGCGATGTGTCGTACTTTGCACCCGATAGGGCGGGCTACTCGATGCCCTACTACTGGCGGACTACGTTTTGGGGGCGGGATGGAGTGATCGAGACTTCGACTACGGCCAAGGAAATTCAAGTGCTCGGCAGGGAAGACACCACCGTGCAGATTGAGCCGCTACCCCCGGCCCAACGGGGCGGCTACCTGCGCTCCTTCCTCGACGACATCGCCGGCGATGTGCCCGCCAACGGCCTCGACACCGCTGCGGTACTGCGCTCGACGCGCAACGTCATTCGCATTCAGGAAGTGGCCGACAGGGGGGAGCGCGAGGTTGGGTTCAGTAGCTGAGGAAGTGGGAGTGCCCACATAGTCGATCACCCGTAGATACCCGGTAAGAAGTTCACTGCCTACCGTTCATCGACGATTCGCTGTGCATGTAGCGCATCGGTAAACTCCGCGAGGTCATCGGTCGTCCATGTGATGTATCGGCGCAGGCGATCGCGACGCGCATCCAATCCAACCGCGTCTTTCAGGAGGCACAGCACAGTACTGTTCAGACTCTCGCCGCGTTCTGTGCTGATAGCGCGAAGTCGCTGCGAGAGTTCGGGATCGATATTGCGAAGGGTAATCTGAGTAGTAGGCATGGCATCAAGAATCTACTGTCATGCCTGCACCGCATCAATCTTTAACACCGAGGAGGTCGGATCGTGAGTGAGCACCATCCGCCGCCAGAGCGTCCGTATCCGTTAGACCACGAGGGACGCATCGCCCGGCTAGAGGGTATTGTCGAGCAAATCGACGTGCGGCTGGGCCGCGTCGAAGCCAAAATCGACGCCACCCGCGAGGCACTCGACGGTAAAATTGATGCTACCCGCGAGGCGCTGGAAACCAAAATTGACCGATTATACCGCTGGGTTGTACCGCTCCAGATAACGACGATCTTAGCGATTGCCGGGCTAGCGTTCAAGGCGTTTAGCGACTAGCTTGGTTCCCCATCCACCTGCACCTGAACGTCTCTGCTCCCTAGCTCATACAAACAGTTCTTCCACCAGCGTCCGAGCCTGCTCGACGACCGTTTCGAGACTGCCGGGGGCGAGCTTGGCCCAGTAGGTGACGTCTTCGTTGGCCTCGTGTCCGCCTCGGGTGTAAGCTGCCCGCGTCGGGAGGTAGCCGACGTAGTGCGTGGTGAGGTGCGCTGGAAAGAGAAAAGGGGCCGCTGAGTTCGTTTTGAGCGCGAGTTGTCCTTCGACAAAAGGTTCCCCAGGCAGGCCGATTACGCCGAGGTCGCCGATGCGGAAAGCCTGGATTTCATAGGGGAACTCGGCGTCCCGCTGGCGGCATAGTTCGACGCTGTGGGTCGATGCGGCCCGGAACCAGTGCGGGTCCACTTCGCCGTTGGCACCGCGTGGCGGTTGCGGGTTCTCCGCGAGCATTGCGTTGACCTCGCGCAAGCGTTCGGCCGGAATTTCGCGCAAGGGCAGGCCGACCTTTTCCAGCTTACAATCCAATGCAGCGTCGTTGGTGAACGTCATGTTGTGAACGATGCGTTCGCTCATCTGGGCTAGTTCGCGGCCCATCCGCTGGTGGTCCGGTCGGCAATCTGGGTCGAAGGGATGCCAGGGGTTGATGTTGCCGCAACAGCCGTTGACGACCAATGGCACGGCGTCGGAGCCGAATAGCTGCTGCATCTGTCGCGTCCAAGCACCGGGCCAATCCGCGGACACGGCCCGGTAGGTCTCGGGATGCCCGAACGCATTGACCGGGTGACAGGTGTAGTGCAAGAGAAAGGCCAGCGGCTGCATATTCATATCTTGGACGCAGCACACGCCGACTTCCGGGTCCATTGGCCCTTCAAGATAGCAGATATCAGCGATCCCGAACGGCTGCTGCTCCCGTCCCAGCGGCTTGGGCATGGCGATGGTGCCGTCCCGGCGTATGCCGCGGCGATTGAAGGCCAAATCCCCCAATACGCCGCGCCCCAGACCGATGCGCACAGGTTGCAGTTTGCCCACGGCTTCGACTGCGGCCTCGACTGCGGCGTCAGCGGCCCGATCGCCGTAGGTGCGCTCGGCCCCGCGTAGATATTCGGTCTCTGCGGTGGTCTCCAATGGGAAATCTGGGTCCAGCATGAAGTAGCCGAGGCTCGGGGCGGAGTGCGTTTGGGTCGCTTGGACCATGATCGCCTCGGGTGCGATGCCCGTTTGTTCGCCGATGGCGGTGCGGATTTGGTCCGTGTAGGAGCCGGTGACGATGGTGAGATCCAAGATCACCATGCAGACGCGTTGCTCGCCGGCTTCAAAGACGATGGCCTTGGCAAAGAGTGGGTCCATCACGGCTTGGGCCGGGCGGTGCTCGCCAGCTCCGCTGCCTGCTAAATGCGTCCCCGCCGGCGGGGTGATGTCGATCATTGCCGCTCCGGCTCTTAGTAGGTTGGTCTCGTGCATGATTTTTCCTCTCGGCGCAGCTAATAGCGCAATTCGGCGTTGTCCCAGCGCGACAACGCATCTTGTGCCCGCCATTGGGGATGCGCTTCATCGTTGGCGGCGACGTGCTTAAACCACTCGGCGCAACGCGCATCCAAGGGACCCATACTCATCAGCGCACCGAGGGCGTTAAAGCGGACAAAAGGCTCGGCATCGGTCAGTGCCTCTACTACTCGATCCTCTGCACCGCGCGCCTCCCGGCCCCATAGTGCCAGCGCCTGTAGTGCATTGTGCCGCACCCAGACATCTACATCGTCTAGCGCGCGCTCCATATCGGACACTAGCGACAGACTTTCGCGGCCTAGATCGCCCGCGATATCCGCGGCCATAGCCCGCAGCCACGGATCGGGGTCCGCCAGCGTCTCGCGCAGCGCATCCACGGCGACTCGGCCCGCCGCACTCAGTGCCACCGCGGCCATCTCGCGCTCTTGCTCGTCCCCGTGGCGCATCCGAGCGACTAAAGCCTGCGCTCCGTCAGCATCTACTTGTCCGCCTAGACCATAGGCCGCTTCCAGCGCCTCGTGTTCTTGGTCTGACGCTAAATTTTGGAATAGCGACTCCAGCGACGCCGTGCCGCCGAGCCGTTCGGCCCCGCGACCACCAAGCCAATTCCACATCGTCTGCCAAGTTTTGGGCAGGCACAATAAGCACCCGTCGGGGAGCGCCGACCATTGGCGTGCGATTGCGGTAAAATCGGGATGGTAGGATGCTGCGGCCTTCCAGCTTGGCGCTTGCGGTTCGCCCCGGCGGTCGAAGACAAATTTGAGCATAATCCGCTCAGTGTTGCTCGTATTAGCTCCGGCCCGGTGCCAAGACGAGAAGTGGCAGATGGCCATTATCCCGGCGTCGCCCTCGACCCCGCATTCCAAGGCTTCCATTGCCTCGGGTCGCTGCCGGTAGTACTGCGACCCGGGCACCAAGGTCGTCGGTCCCAACTCCTTGGGCACTGCATGGGGGAAGTACGCCAACAGCACCTTGCGCGGTCGGTGTCCATAGCGCCAGGGGCGGGTCCAGCCCCGCAAGGCCCGTGGCGTCCCGTCTTGGTGAAACCCGCCGGCTGCTTGGCCGGGTTGGGTCAGGTGAGCGTGGCGGTGGCAGAGCATGTGATAATCCGCACCCAAGATGCTCGTCAGCGGCCCCACCACCTGTGGATGCGACAACACCTGTGCCAGTGCCGGGACCTGTTCGTAGATGGCGTTGCCGGGATTTTTGCCCTCGACAAAGGCGGCGCGAGTCTGCGCGCAAACCGCTTGGTGTATCTCCGCGTCGATAGCGGGGTGGAAGATATGGTACCCTCGCGCGATAAAGGCGAGTATCTCGTCGTCGTTGAGTCGAAAGTCCACCGGCCGTCCTCCTCGTCGGTTGTCTAGGGTCGTGGCGTACTATCCGTTTTCCATCCGCGCCGCTTCTAATGCGGCCTGAAAGTCCTCCGGTAATGGTGCGGCAAACTCCATCATCTCGCCCGTGGTCGGATGTGCGAAGCGCAGTTTTTTGGCGTGCAGGGCTTGGCGTTTGATCAGGCTCAGCATCCAGTTGGCTTGGCGTCGGTACTCGGGGCGAACTCCTCTAGCTTGGTCGCGGCCTCCGTACACGGGGTCGCCGAAGACGGTGTGGCCGATATGGGCCAGATGCACGCGGATTTGGTGCGTGCGTCCGGTCTCTAGCTGGCACTCGACCAAGGTCGTAAAAGGACAGCGCTTGGCGACGCTGAAATGGGTCGCCGCCGCACGCCCGTCCTCGACCACAGCCATCTTCTTGCGGTTCTTGGGATGGCGGCCAATCGGGGCTTCGATCCGTCCATTTTCCTCGCGCAAGACGCCCCACACTAGGGCGGCGTACCGGCGTTCGATCTGGTGCGCTTGGAGGCTTGCGGCCAGCGTTCGGTGAGCGGCGTCGCGCTTGGCGACTAGCAGCAAGCCGCTGGTTTCCTTGTCGAGCCGGTGGACGATTCCCGGCCGGAGCGCACCGTTGATGGCCGACAGGTTGCGGCCGTGGTGCAACAGCGCGTTGACGAGGGTGCCCTCGGTCGCGCCTGGAGCCGGATGCACGGTCATGCCGGCTGCCTTGTTCACGACCAGCAAGTCGTCGTCCTCGTACGCGATGGACAGGGGGAGTGCCTCGGGACGCGCGGCTAGTGGCTCGGGCTCGGGCAGTTCGACGGCGATTTCGTCTCCGGGCTGGACCAAGTAGGCCGGACGCGTCTTTTGGCCGTTGACGCGGATCGCTCCGGCCTTGATGAGTGTTTGGATGCTGCTGCGCGAATGTTGGGGACAGTGGGTGCGGAGGAAAAGATCGAGCCGCTCGGCGGCTGATTCGACGGGGACGGCGAGGTCCATGGGAATTTACTCCCGCGCGATTTCCTCTTCGGACTCAGGGGAGGAGGCCGTCTTTTCGCGGCGCGAGTAGCCCAAGGCCAAGAGCAAGACGCCGACGGTGACAAAGGAATCGGCAAAGTTGAAGATCGGCCAGCGCAAATCCCCGAGGCCGAAGTCGAAAAAATCCACCACTTCCCCCAAGTACAGGCGGTCGATGATGTTGCCCACGGCACCGCCTAACACTAGGCAGAGGGCTAGGCGCAAAAGCCGCTCATTTGCGGTGAGCGAGCGGTAGAGGTACACGAGGATGCCGAGGGCTAGGAACGAGAAGACCGTGTGCAACAGCGGGCTGCCCATGTTTAGCCCGAAGGCCGCGCCGGGGTTGTGGATGTAGGTCAGGCGGAAAAAGTTGCCCAATACAGGTTCGGACTGGTACAGTGTCATGGAGCCGCGGACGATAAATTTGCTTGCTTGATCGATGGCCACGGCCAGTGGTATGATCCACAGAGACGTCACTCTAAGTCCGACGCCTCTTCGCGTTTGGATTTGCAGCTAATGCACTGGGTGGCGGTGGGCACGGCTTCTAGGCGGCCGCGGCCGATTGTCCCTTTGCAGGTGCGGCAGATGCCAAAAGTGCCGTCCTCGATGCGTTGTAGGGCCTCGTTTAAATAATCGATGTAATCGCCCCCGCGCTGGGCGAGGAGCAGAGATTTCTCGCGCTCCATGGCGTCGGTTCCGTGGTCGGCCATGTGCAGCGAGTAGGTCGAGCGGTCCTCAGAGGCTGTTTCCCGGGCGTCGTTGCGCGAGGTGTTTTCAATGGCTTCGACGTCATCCGAGGTCTGGGAAATTTTTTCGAGGAGCAATTTTTTGAAGAAATCGAGGTCTTTTTGGTCCATCTGATTGGGTTTGTTGGCCATTTTACTTTTACCTCTCTTCACTAGTACTAGGCCTTAGCGATGGCAATAGTGCCGTCGTGGCCGTTGACCTGCCGCTCCTGCTGCAGGAGCGCCTCTTGGGGCAATTCTCCAGTGTGGAGGGCTAGCGCTAAAATTTCGGCGGCGATGTACGAGTTGTGCTGCTGCACCGCTTCCTCCAGAGCGGTCGTGCCTCGCACCCAGACGTGGATGCGGTCGGCGACGTCCAGCCCGGCCTCTTTGCGCATGTTCTGCACGCGGTTGACGAATTCGCGCGCAGTGCATTCGGCGATTAACTCGTCGTCGAGCTGGACGTCCAACCCCACCCCAAGGTTGTTGTCGATGGCTACTACTACGCCTTCTTTCTCGCGGCGCTGGACGACGATGTCGTCCAGCCCGATCTCGCCGCCGACCACGGAGAGCTGGCCGCCGCTTTTGAGGAGGTTTATATCCTCGTCCGTCAGGGCTTGGATGCGAGCGGCAACTTCTGGCATCTGCTTGCCGAAGCGCGGCCCTAAGGCGCGGAAGTCAGGCCGGTAGGAGACCTTGCTGAACTCGGTCTCGTCCTCCACCAACACCACCTCTTTGACGTTGAGCTCGTCGGCTAGCAGGTCGGTCATCTGCTCCAGCCCGTGGTGGCTGTGTCCGTTGGGGGGCAGGAGATAGAGGTGCCGCAGCGGCTGGCGCACCTTGAGCTCGTGCTTGCTGCGCAGCGAGCGGCCCAAGACCACGGCCCGCGTGGCTAGTTCCATTTGCTGTTCTAAGGCGGCGTCGCGCAAGTGCTCGTCGGCCTGCGGCATGTCGCACAGATGGATGCTTTCAGGGGCATCGGGATCGACGCGGCGCACCAAGTTCTGGTAGATGCTTTCAGTGATAAAGGGCAAGACCGGGGCTAGGGCCTTGATGAAGGTCACTAGCACCCGATAGAGGGTGTCGTA
>JAJDUT010000005.1 GCA_022826515.1 Candidatus Latescibacterota bacterium | reverse complement strand
GGAGGCGGGTAAACCCAAAAAAGTCGCCCTAACCGCCTGCATGCGGAAACTGATTATCATACTCAATGCCATCCTACGAGACCAACAACCGTGGAATCCGACCCTACAAACCCCTTGACCGCCAAGACAGTTGCTTGTGGTCGCCCGTTGTTTAGACTGGTTCAGATCCGCGTCAGGGCTTCCGCCGGCATCCATCCACCGAGCCCATTGGCCAGCCGCACCAGCATCCACCTTCCCTCCTGCCGCACCAAGCGCACCTTGGTACCCTCGTGCGCGACAAAGACTTCTGTCTGCCCGAGGTCGGGGCCGGAGCGCGCGTGCGCCATGTCAACTGTGATGATGGCTTCGCTCGTCTGCGCCTGATGGCGGAGGCGCGTCCCCAGCCAAAGCGCGGACCCGACACTCAGCCCCGCACAGAGCAACATCCCGACTAGCCACAGCGCACCGGGGCGCGTTTGGGCGAACAACCACCGCACCCCCAAGACAAAAACCGCGAAAAATGCCGCGGCGAACAACAGGCTGAGCTGGTTAAACGTAGGCCAGAAGTAAGCAGCCACCAGCGCAGCGACCAGCGCGCCGAGGCCGTCCTCAGTCTGCGGATCGCGGTCCTTCTTCACTAGGTTAGCAAAACGCAGATTGGCCTCAATGTCCTCGTCGTGCGGCAGCAAGCGCCGCGCTCGTTCGTACCAGAGAATCGCCTCGCCCAGCTTCCCGGACTTGAAACAAGCATTGCCCAAGTTGTAGTAGAGCCGGGCGTCTTGCACCCCGGCTTCTACCACCGCCAAGTAGCTGCGCCGCGCCGCAGCAAAATCTCCTGCCCGATAGAGCGCGTTGGCCTCGTTGTACTGCCCGGCCGCAGCCCCGGCGTGGAGTTGGGTGCCCAACAGAAGTAACAGTGCTAGCGCGCGCATCATATCCGCTTCTCCAAACCCGCGATTACCTCCTCGGCCAAGCGCCGCGCTGACGCCCGATCCGTCGGCGGGCCACCCGCGGGCGCAAAACGCGCAAAGTCGCAGCGCGTCAGCAAATCGCGCAACCGAGCAATCGTCTCGTCCTCGACTTGGCGCGCCGTCAGAGCCTCGGCACAAACCTCAATAGTCAGGCCGGCCGCAGCGAGGTTGAGGCGATCGGCCACGAATTCCAGCACCGCGGCGCGAACCTCGCCGTAGAACTCGGCCTCAGTACCGGTCTCAAGCAAGTCATCGGCACGAGCTAGGCGGCGACCAGCCTCGCCTTTAGCCCGGCGCTGACGCGCGTACGCCACATCGCCCTGCAAGCGCCGCTGGTGGCGTTGCCACACAAGCAGGGCAAAGAAGGCGAGGGGCAGCGCGCCCTGCAAGGTCCAAAACCAATAGTTCTCGTGTAGCATGGTAGCCGCGATGAGGGCCTCGACGTCGGGCTTGATGTAGCGGATGTCTTCGCCTACGGCCTCTATGTCGCGCCGGCTCAACCCGTAGTTCACCCCTTCTTCCTCGACGCTCCCCTTGCTGTGAATGGTGATGGGATCGGACTCGAGGACCTCGTAGCGCGCTTGCTGTGGGTCGAAGTACGCAAAGCGCAACGGCGGGATGTTCACGGTGCCACCCTGCTCGGGGATCAAGATGTACTCGAAGAGGCGGTGGCCCCCGTACACGCCGTTGGTGATCCGCTCTTCCTCTTCGACCTTGGGGTCGTAAAGCTTGACGCCAGCGGCCGCATCGACTTGTAGAGGTTGCACCGAGGCCATGTTGCCCTCGCCCTCGACCAGCACGCGCAGCGTTACCGGATCTCCAACCGCAACTTGGGTCGGCTGGGCCTCGACGCTGAGCTGGAAGCGTCCCACCGCGCCGGTGAATTCCTCGGGACGGCCCTGCTCGGGCAGCGGCAGCACCTCTATTTGCAATTCTTCACTTTGCAGGAGCACCGAGCGCGAGCGGCCAAAAAACGGATCGCCAGCAAAGAAATCGTCAAGCGCACTGCCGCGCCGCGAGCGCTGTTGGGGAAGGTCGCAAGAAACGGCCAACGTGCCGACGGCGTGAGTCCCCGCACCAGTGGGAAAAAGAGCCACGCGGCGCAACGGCGCGACGTTATAGGACACGCCTTTGCGCATCTCCTGATGTGACTCTAGCTGTTGGGCGACAAAGAGATCTTCGGTCCAAAACCCGACAAAGGTTGGCAGCTTGTTAAAGCTGACGTTGCGCGGCTGGATGCGGTAGAACAGGTCGTAGGACACGGTGACTTGCTGCCCCACGTAAGCCCGCTGGTGGTCGGCGCGCGCCAACACGAAGATGGGACTCTCTTCTTGGCCAGTTTGCGCACTGCTGGTGCCGCGGACGATCTCGACAGTAATGGGCTTAGTCTGATAGTGCTCTCCCTCCATTTCTAGCTGGAACGGACCGAGGGTAAAGGTGCCAGCCTGCTTGGCATAGAGGGCGTACGTTAGCTCGCGGGTGTAGCTAATGTTGGAGAAGTTGCTCATCTCCATCCGCGTGCTAGTCGCTGGCCCCTCGACGTGGAAATCCTTTAGGTCGAACGCTGGCGTCACTTGGCTCAACTGCTTGTCCGAGGTGATGCGGAGCGTCAGGCGAATCGGCTCGCTCTGACTGGCGCGCGTGCGATCGACGGACGCCTCGAACTGAATCGTCGCCGCGGCAGCGCTGGATGCCGCCAGTGCCCACAGCACTAACGGTATGGTCAGCCGTGCCTTCACCAGTCCCTGGCCTGCGCCTTGCCAGTGGCACGAAATCGGCGCTGCTGAGCTTCCAACTCGCGGTTTTTGAGTGCATCCATGAGCTGCTGAGCTTCCTCGGGGCTAATAGACTGCTGCTCGGCGGGCTGCTCCTCCGCCTGTTGGTCCTGCTCGCTTTGTTGCTGTTTCTGCTGATCCTGTCGATCCTGCTCCGAATCTTGCTGCTGTTGCTGCTCTTGGTCCTGTTGATTCTGCTCTGAATCCTGCTGTTGCTCTTGGTCCTGTTGATCCTGTTCCGAATCCTGCTGTTGCTGCTGTTGCTGCTCCTGCAATTTCTCCAGCGCCAGTTCCAAGTTTACCTTTGCATCCTCGTCGGCCGCGTCTAGCTCCAGCGCCTGCTTGTACGCGGCGACGGCCTGTTCAAACGCCTGCTGCTGAAAGAAGCTATTGCCCATGTTGTAATGGGCCTGCGCCTGGATTTGCTGCTCCTCGGCACTGAGCACGCGCTCAAATTCCCGCAAGGCTTGGTCGTACTCGCCGCGCTTAAAAAGCGCGTCCCCGACGTTGAAGTGCAGCTCGGGCGCGTCGGGCCGGTCGAGCAGCGCGTCGCGGTAGAGCTGTAGGGCCCGATCGTACTCGCCGCGCTGGTAGTGCTCCAACGCCTCGGCACTCTTGCTGGCCACGGGATCGCCCACGGTCGCCCCGCAGACGACCAGCCAAATCCCCAAGACGACCCACAGTGTACCCATTAAGCGAACCGCCCCTTCCACTCGCGGGCCTGTACCCGCGCATCGCCTAAGAAAGCCTCGGCGAAGAAACAGCAAAGGGCCAACAATAGGGGCCATTGGAAACGCTCCTGATAGCGGGTGAGGCGGGTAGAGCCGATTTCGCGCTGATCCATCTCGGCGATCTGGCCGTACAAGGCGTCCAATTCCGCGCCTCCCAAGCTAGTGCGAAAGTAATCGCCCCCCGTCTCCAGCGCCATGTCCTGCAAGGTGCTCTCGTCGAGCCGGGTTTTGACGTATTGGCCGCGCTGGTCCTTGTGAAAACTCACGCCGCCACCCTCCTCTTCGGTGGGAATCAGTTCGCCATCGGGCGTCCCCAACCCCAAGGCAAAGATGCGCACGCCCTGTGCGGCGGCTGTCTGCGCCGCAGCCAGCGGCTGCCCCACGTGATCCTCGCCGTCGGTAAAGAGCACGATGGCCTTGTGCTGGCCCTCGCCTTCCTCAAACGAGCGCACGGCCAGCCGTACCGCGTCGCCAATGGCCGTTCCCTGGACGGGTATGGCCCCGGCGTCCAGCACGTCGAGAAACAACTCCACCGCACCATAGTCGGTCGTCAGAGGGCATTGAACAAAAGCCTTACCAGCAAAGACGACCAATCCGACCCGATCGCCCCGCAGCAAGTCCAACAGGCCGCGAATTTGGTATTTGGCCCGCGCCAAACGGCTCGGCTTGACGTCCTCGGCCTGCATACTGCGCGACACGTCGAGCACCACCATCACATCTACGCCCTTGCGCTCGGCCATTTCGAGTTGCGTGCCGAATTGGGGGCCAGTCAGCGCGAGGATTGCAAAAAAGGTCCCCAATCCCAATAGGATTAGCTTGCCCACTTGGCGGCCCCGGCTCAGGTTGCGGGTCAGCTTTTCGGCCAACGGGCCGTGGGCAAAACGCGCTAAGGCGCGGCGGCGCACCCACAGCGCCCAAGCCAAAAAGGCCGCCAAAAAGGGCAGCAGCAACAGCAACCAAAAATTGTACAAGTTCGCAAAGCGCATATTAACCGACCTTACGCACCCCTGTCACATAGCAATCCTGAATGATTGAACGATTCTGCGTCCATCTGCGGATCAAGGCAACGACCGGAAACGGGTATTCGCCAACAACATCTCCACCAACAGCAAGCCCAAGCCCGCATAGAGAAAATAGGCGAAGCGCTCCGAGTAGTTCAGGTGGATTTCGGATTTGATCTCGGTCGCCTCTAACTCGCCGATTTCGCGGTAGATGGCCTCTAGCTTTTCCTCGCTAGTTGCTCGATAGTACTGGCCGCCGGTGCGCGCGGCCACCTCCTGTAAGGTCTCCTCGTCGATCTCCACCTGAACGGTCTGATAGCGGGTGCCGAACACCCCGAGCACGGGCCGGCGAATCTCCCCGTCGCTGCCCACGCCAATCGTATAAACCCGAATGCCCACGGCCGCGGCCACCTCAGCCGCGGTCAACGGCTCGACCTCGCCGGCGTTGTTCACGCCATCGGTCAGCAGGATAATCACCTTGCTCTCGGCGTCCGAGTCGCGCAGGCGGTTGCAGGCGTTGATCAGCGCCATGCCAATGGCCGTGCCATCCCATTCCTCGCTGGCGATCTCCACGCCCTCGAGAAACTCCAACAGCACTCGATAGTCGAGGGTCAGCGGGCACTGGGTGAAGCTCTCGCCGGCAAAGACGACCATGCCGATGCGGTCGCTATGGCGGCCGGCGATAAAGTCGGCCACCACTTCCTTGGCCACCTGCAAGCGGCTCTTCTGGCCCTCGTCTAGATCGTTCAACTCCATACTCGACGAAATGTCTAACGTTAGCATGATGTCGATGCCCTCGCCCGATATTTCCCGCACCTCGCGCCCGGCTTGTGGGCGGGCCATAGCCGCGATGAGGCAGCCCAAGCCAAGTAGCTTCAATACGAGGAGGCCGTGCCGGAGCTTGGTCCACAGCGACGTTGTGGCGCGGCGCAACACGCCGAGGTCGGAAAACTGCACGCTGCTCCGGCGGCCCCGGTGCGCGCGCACATAGCTGTAGATCAAGACGGGCAACAGCAGCAGCAGCAACAGCCATTCGGGATTTTCAAACCGGATGTTCTGCATGGACCTCGGCAGCGCGGGTTGCAACCGCCTCCTCAATAGCGCACAATATAGCTAGGCCGTCATCCGGTGCGCGCCGGGCCGCGTCTAGCGCCGGATGAAAACGGGCGAATTTCACCAAGTCAGCCACAGCCAAGTAGTCGAAGATCTGCTGCCTAAGCGAGCCATCGACTTCAGCCCCCCGCAACGCGTCCACCAGTTCGGATGTGGTTTGCTCCATGGCCTCAATTGCCAGACTCTCCTCCAAGAAGCGGCGCAGATTCTCCGATAGCAGTGAGTAGTATGTTTTGAAATCGCCGCGCTCCAACAGGCCGAGTTCGCCGATGCGCGCGAATTCAGCCGCGTAGTCTATCGGCTCGGGCGGGGGCGGAGGCTCTGGGGTGCGGGTACGGCGACGCCAGAGCCAAATGCCGCCGAGTGTGCAAAGCGCCAACGCCAGCAGTCCAATTGCGACGACCACCCACAACGGCACTCCCCCGCTGATGAGCACGGGCGGTTTGATGTCGCGTAGTTGGTCCTCCCCTTCGCCTCGGGCGCTGATGATCTCTATGGCTAAGGGTTGAGTCGCGCGCAGGAGCGTATCGCCCGCAGCAGTGACAAAGGGCACGGCCACAGCCGGCACCTCGTGCAGCCCCAGTTCGTAGAGACGCAGTTCGCATTCTTGCGCTAGCTCGAATCCAGTCGCGACCTCGCGTTGGTTCCAGCCTCCACAACGGGGAACAAAATCCTGGAGGATCTGGGACAGGTCCGGGGCCTCGGGACGCGCAGTAGCGTCGTGGTGGAGCGTCAACGTCAGGCGAATGGGATCGCCGACCCGAACCGTCGCGGTGTCCAAGGCCGCCTCGACCCGAGGGACTTGGGCGTGCAGCCCCTCAGCGAGAACGACGAGCGCGGCGAGCAGACCGCCGATATACATTACGGACTGTCAGCGCCGCCGTCGTTGGGATCTTCTTCGCTGCTGGCGGCGGGTGCAGCCGGCTTTTTGGGCGCTTGTGCCACGTCGTCTATATCCAAATCCAACTCGGCGAAGTCGTCGCTACTGACGACGTACACCGCGTCGTCGCCTTCCTGTTGTAAGTACGAGGTTCCGGCGGCTGTGCTGAAGCGAGCGGCCAGCAAGGTTTGCCCTTCGCCGTGGAGTTCGATGCTGAAAGCCGACGCGGCCTCGGCGGGCAATTTCTCGGCAAAATCCTCGACTTCAAGTTGCTCCAAGTCGCTCAAGAGGCTGTTGAGTTTCCACGATTTAGCATCGCGCCCCATAGGCTCGGACAAGTGCCACACACCACTCGTGTCCTTGTCAGCCGCAAATGCGGTTGCAGCCCCGCGAGCCAAGACGATGCGCTCTACCTGCTCGCGCTCGAAACGCAGCGGCTCTTTGTCGCGCAGGTCGGAGATGCTCTTGGTAAGCTCTTGTACCAGCGTCGAATCGACCAAGAAGACTTGCGGCCGGCTGGCGTCGCGTGCGTACCAACGGCCCTGTTCGTCCACACCACCAATGGCCAAGCGCTTCTCGGCCCGGTCTGCGCCGACGAGCAGGGCGATCTCCACCTGCGACGCGCGCTCCCCTAAGCCGTAAGCGGCCAAGGCGCTGGTATCTGGATCTTCGGCGACAAAAGCCTCGATCTCGGCTTGGTCGATTTTGTCGAGTAGGCCATCTACTGCGTCGGTGGCGGCCCGAGCAACTACCGGCTCGCGCATTTGCCAGCCAAGCTCGGCCCGCGCTAGCACAGTCGCACCGCCCGCACCCCACCGCTGCACCTGCATCACCTCGTCTTTGGCAAAGGCCAGCACCCGGCGGTCACGCAAGTCAAAAGCGCGCTTGTCGAGGTTGTCGAAGCGCCAAGCGCGCACCACAAATATCTCGGGATTGTCGCCTTGCAGTTGGGCGTACGTGAAGCGGTCGGTGGGACTGTCCGCCCCAAAAGCCACCACCTGCTCGGCACCGTCCTCGGTTTGCAGCCGCACCTTGAGCCTCGGCGCGTCAAGCCCGTATTGGGCGGCTTGCTCTGCGCTTGCAGCCGCGCTATCGACGACCACCTTTTCTCGCTCGCACTCGAGCAAATTGCGCAAGTAGCGCTCTACGGCCTCTTGGTCCGCGCCGTCGGTCATGGGCGCGCTCAGGTTCCAGCCGCCCGTCCCCTTGGCCAACACCAAGGCATCGTCGCCGCGCAACAGCTCGAGCCGCTGTGCATCATCTTCTTGGAAGACGAATAGCTGCTTGGATTTTTCGGCTTCTTGGCGGCGCTCCTCACCGCCCTTGATCTCGTAGAAATAGACAAAGGCCAACAGCGCCACAAAGACGGCACCGATTGCGATATTGGTCTTGAATTTCATGCTTGCTCCTCTTGGACAAAGACCTTTTTAATCCACACGAGAATGGCCGCATTGACCACGAAAATCGCGGCGTAGAGCAGTTGGACCGTCTCGTTGGGAATCAGCGAGAACCCAAGGCTGGCACCGGTGAAAATCGTCAGCGCAACCACGCCAGCGCACAACACCGAAAATACCAAGCCGGCCTGCCAAGCCCACGCTGCGTGCCGATAGAGGCCGTAGCCAATGGCTGCCGAGGCCAAGGCTGCGATCAATTTGACCTCGCCCTCAAAGATCGCCCCCTCGCTGGTGGCAATGATGCCGCTGATGAAGAAGAACATCGCATTGCCCCAGAAGGTGTACACCAGCCACGACACAAAGCCGTCGGCATAGGTCTGATAGCCGCGCCGGAGCACCATGACCATGCCCGACAACGCGACCGCAAACGGCACGATGAACACCGAGACCCAGAGAATGACCGCGCCCTGATTGCCGATTAGGTTGATGGGGTTAAAGGCGGGTTGCTTGTCGGCGATGGTCAGGCGGTCTTCATCCTCGGTGAGCCAACTGACGCTGCCGAGGAATAGCTCGCCATTGGCCTGCTGGGCAAAGTACTGATTAGAGGCAAAATCCGCGTCGCCGATGACCACCAGTCGCGTCCGTCCCTCGGGCGCTAAGCTGGTGTCGGCAGCCGCGGAGACGGCCACGCCCAGCGGCACGGGGCCGCGCATATCTACTTCCGGGTCGAAATCCACCTCGCCGCCTTCGCCCATTATGGGCGCTAGATCCGCTTCGCCCCAACTGCTCTTGTGGGTGTACGCCAACGCGGCGATGTCCGGCTCCTTGAGCCGGTGTTCGGTCATCTGCACCGAGCGCGCCAGCGGAAAGAAGCTCATCGTGCCGCCTGACAACTTTTCGGTGATCGGGTGATCGCCGTAGTTGATGACCACCGGCACTGAGACATCCGCACCAAAAAGCTGGCCCAAGCCGCTCAAATCGACGACAAAGTCCTGCCCTAGCTCAACCGAGTATTCGTTCAACAACGCTTCAAGCCCGGTCGGCTGGCCCGGATCGAGCAAAAACAGCGCGCTGCCTCCACCGGCCAAGTATTGCCGCAGCACTTCGGCCTCAGCCGCGGCAAAGCGCTCCTTCGGTGCCAAAACCACCACTAAGGTAGCGTCGTCGGGCACCGGCTCGGCGAGCATCAGTCCTCCCTCGACCGCGAAGTTTAGCTCCTTGAGGCGGCCCTTGAGGGTGGAATAGCCAAGCTCATCGACTTGGTCGAGTTCGGCCTCGCCGTGGCCGCTGGTAAAATAGGCCCTTAGCTCGCGGCCTTTGAGCGCCTTGAGAATGGCATTGCTCAACGCCTCTTCGCTTTGGGCGGTGATGCGCTCCGTGCGCACTTGCCCTTCGTCGATCACTTCAATAATCGAGGTCCCGCGCTCGCGGATGTTGTTCTGCTCGACGCGCAGCCGATTTTTCTGCGGATCGAGCAACTCGTAGTCGAAATTGGGCGACACATAGCTGTACTCCTTTAAGAGATCCTCAAAGCGCATGTTCTCCATCTCGCCCATAAAGGTCTTGACGCTGACGTACTGGCCGTTGTCTTCAAGCGGCGAGAGGAGCCGATGGGTGTCGTCCGACAGCGTAAACAGCGCGTCAGCCGTCATGTCCTTGCGGAGGTGGTAGCGGTCGCCGAGGAAGTTGACCATCGCGGCAATGCCGAGCGAAATCACAATGCCCAACCCGGCCGCGCTCAAGTCGGCCAAGCTCCAGCGCCCCTTGCGCGAGACGACCACAATGCCGACTAAGGCGATCAGCCCTGGGTAGAGCACCACGCTGAGCCAGAAGATCCACTCGCCATCGCTTTCAGTCAGGGCGATGGGGTTGTGGCCTGGCTCGCGGGGACGGATCGAGATCAGGGCCTCGTCCTCGGCCAGCCAGCTCAGGGCGTTGAGCGCCAAGTCGCCGTTGCCCTGAACGCCGAAGTACTGGTTGGTAGCAAAGTCCGAATCCCCAAAGACCACCAAGCGGCCCCCCGCCTCGGTATCGCGAGCGGCAACAGCCAAGGACACCGGCCCAGGCTGATCGACGCCCTCGTCGAGTTTGACCGTTTGATTGCCCTCAGTGGTGAGCACGCTCAAGTCGGTTTCGGCCCAACCAGCCTCCGAGGTCATAACCAAGGGACCTCCCTCGCGACCGCTGCCCTCGTCAAAGCGCACCGAGCGCCCGAGTTGGAAGAAGGTCATCACGCCCTGGTGCTTGCGCGTGACCGGATGATCGCCGTAGGAGAGGGCGACCGGCGTAGTAAAATCGAGGCCAAAAAGCGAGCCAATGCCGCTGGTGTCGATGACGAAATCGTCGCCGACCGCCACGCCCCACTCGTCCAACAACTCTGCTAAGCCGCTGTCGGCGAGCGGGTCCAAGAGTAACAGCAGGGCACCGCCTCCTGCTAGATAGGAGCGGATGGCCTCGACCTCCACCGGGAAGAAAGGCGTGCGCGGACCCGCTACGACCAGCACGGCGCAATCTTCGGGCACTGCCCCCTCGCGGGCGAGGAAGAGCGAATCTTCGACCGCATAGTCGATCGCCCCCAATTGGGCCTTTAACTGCTCTAGCCCATCGGGCTGGCTGGCAAGCTGGCGCTCGCCGTGCCCCACCGTCAAATAAATCCTGTCTTGGCGCTCGCGCGTCAGCTTGAGTAGCGAGTTGACGATCTCGCGCTCTTCGAGCTCGGTGATTTGCTGTTGTTTGTCGCCGCTTTCCAACACCAGCGTGTCGTAGCGGCGGATGCCGTAGTCCTCGGTGCGGAGCGGAGCGCGGTCTGGGTCGATGAATTCGTAGCTGAAGCGAGTGTTGTACGTCTCCAACTCGGCCAGCAGCAGTTCGAGTTCGGCGTTTTCTCCCCCCTCCATAAAGGCGAGGGCGTGGACATCCCGGTCCAGCGCCTTGAGCGTCTCCACCGTCAAATCGGCGAGGCTGTGTAGCTGGCCCTCAGTCAGGTCGAAGCGCTCGGGATAGCGGTTGCCCAAAAAATTGACCATGGCCACAATGCCAAAGACCATGATGCCGCCCCAAAAGGCATTGAGCCAGCGGCCGTACTGGCGGAAGAGCGCCGGGTTGAGCAAGCCGGCCGCGGCCACCATCAGGGCACCGAGTGCCAAGTTGAAAAGCCCGGCTGAGCCGCTCTCGGCATTGAGCAGATAGGCCAAGCCACCCGCGACCATCAGCGCCGCGCCGACCAGCCCTAAGGGCGTGGTATATGCCTTCATGCTCAGCGCCTCCATCTCCGCGATTCAATGACGCGCGTGGTCAAAAACAAGCAGAAAAACGTAAAGCTCAGGTAGAACACCACGTCCTTGGTGTCGATGACGCCGCGCTGGAAATCTTCGAGGTGTGCTATAAAGGAGAGGTACTGCAGAATTTTGGCGGCTGTCGGACCAGCAAAGCTCGCCGACCAGTCGATGAGCCAGAACAGAAGCAACATGCCAAAGGTTAAAAGCACGGCGACGATCTGATTTTCAGTCAGCGCCGAGGCCAAGATGCCCACGGATATAAAGGTCGCTCCGAGGAACAAGTAGCCTAAATAGCCGGAAAAAATCGGGCCCCAGTCGGGCGAGCCGTACACTTCGAGGATGAGAAAGTAGATCAGCGTCAGGCTGACGATGATGCCGTAGAGCGAAAAGCAGGCAAAAAACTTGCCCAACATCACCTCGATGGTGCGCAGCGGCGAGGTCATCAGCAATTCGATGGTGCCCGACTTCTTCTCCTCGGCAAACAGCCGCATGGTCAGCATCGGGATGACCAAGAGCCAGATGAAGTCCATGACCGCGAAGAATTGGGTGACGACCATCTCGTTGAGATTGAGCGCCGGCATCCCCCCCATGCCCATCTGCGCCCGCTGGCCAAACTGCAAGCACCAGAGGTTGAACTGCATCAGGATGTTGCGAAACAGATAGCCTGAGAGAAATAGGAACACGCCGGCGATCACATAGGCGACCGGCGAAACAAAATAGGAGCGCATCTCCTTGGTGTACACGGCGGCAAAATTACGCATTTTAAGCTGCTACCTCCTCGCTAGTCAGGCTCAGGAAAATGTCTTCGAGAGTCATGTCGAGCGGCCGCAACTCGCGCAGGCTGAAGCCGCTTTCCACGACCTTGCGGGTCAGGTCGTCGCGCACGTCGGCACCGGGTTCACTCGTCACCACGTACGCGCCCTCCTCGCCACTAACTTCCACCTCCAGTACACCCTCTAGCTGGCCGATCATGCCCAGCACCTGCTCGCTGGGGCCGTCTATCTGGGCGCGCAGCACTTCGCCCTCCTTGAGCTGGGCCATGAGGCTTTCGGGTGTGCCCTGGCCGGCGATGCGGCCGTTGTTGATGATCGCCACGTGCCCGCAGGTCATGCTCACTTCCGACAGGATGTGAGTGCTGAGAATGACCGTGTGGTCGCCCCCCAGTCCCTTGATGACCTCGCGGATTTCGATGATCTGCTTGGGGTCGAGACCCACAGTCGGCTCGTCGAGAATGAGTACCTCCGGCTCGTGAACGAGGGCCTGAGCTAAACCGACGCGCTGCCGATAGCCCTTGGACAGGTGGCCGATCACTGTGTGGCGCTGGTGGGCAATGCCGGTTTTTTCCATGGTGTCGTCGATCCGGCTGTTGAGAGCCGCACTGGGCACGCCCTTGATTTTGGCTACAAAGCGCAAATAGGCGTTTACCGTCATATCGTGGTAGAGCGGCGGCTGCTCGGGCAGATAGCCGATGCGCTTGCGCACCTCCATAGATTCTTCGATGATGTCGAAACCAGCGACTTTGGCTTCGCCCTGCGAAGGTGGCAGATAACAGGTAAGTATGCGCATCGTCGTAGTCTTGCCCGCGCCATTCGGCCCGAGGAAACCGAGGATGACGCCCTTATCAACATTAAAGGACACATTCTCCACGGCGACGACATCTCCGTAGTGTTTGGACAGTTCGCGTACTTCAATCACGGTACTTCCTCCTTAGTGTCGCTGCATCCGCGTGCGAAAAAAGTGAATAAGGGGTTCGACATAGGGGCGCGACAGATCAATCGCGATTTCGTCAACGCCCGCCTTGTGCAATAAAGTACTGCGGCGCTCGGCCGCGGCCCGCTGTTCGGCGGCGAAAAACGCGCGCACGCCTTCGTGGCTGCTATCGACGAGCACCTGTTGGCCGGTCTCGGCGTCTTGCAGGTTGATAAAACCAACATCGGGTAGGTCCCACTCGCGTGGGTCGCTCACCACCACGGCGATCAAGTCGTGGCGCTGGCTCATGTGCCGCAGCGCCGGCTCGTAGCCTTGATCGAGAAAGTCGGAGATGACAAAGATCACGCTGCGGCGGTGCAAGACGCGGCTGAGGTATTCCAAGGCCCCGGCGATGGAGGTCTTGCGCCCCTGCGGCTGAAAGTACAGCAACTCGCGCAACACGCGCAGCACGTGCTTGCGCCCCTTTTTCGGCGGCACGAAAACCTCGACCTCGTCGGTGAAGATGAGCAGGCCCACTCGATCGTTGTTCTTGATCGCGCTAAAGGCCAACAGCGCCGAAACTTCGACCCCAATTTCCCCCTTCATCTGCTGCTGTGAGCCAAAGGCCCCAGACGCGCTGGCATCTACTACTAGCACGGCGGTCAACTCGCGCTCCTCGTCGAATATTTTGATGAAGGGCGTGCCCACCCGCGCCGTCACGTTCCAGTCGATGTGGCGCACATCGTCGCCGGGCTGGTATTCGCGCGCCTCGGCAAACTCCATCCCCCGCCCCTTGAACGCCGAGTGGTATTCGCCGGCGAAGAGGTTGTTCACCATGCTGCGAGTGTGAATCTCGATCAGGCGAACTTTGTCGAGTATCTCTTTGGGAATCACGGCTTGGCTCGCCTTGGCTTTAGGGAACTTCGATGTGGTCGAAGAGCTGTTGCACGATGTGATCGCTGTCGATTTCCTCGGCCTCGGCCTCGTACGAGGCGATGATCCGATGCCTGAGCACATCGGCCCCCACGGCCTTGACATCTTCCGGGGTGACGTAGCCGCGGCGCTGGATGAAGGCGTGGGCGCGCGCCGTGCGGACGAGGAAAATAGCGGCCCGCGGCGAGGCCCCGTACTCGATCAGTGGTGCCATGTCGGCTAGCCCGTAGTCGGCCGGTCGCCGGGTGGCTTGGACGAGATCGACGACGTAATCCTTGATCTTGTCGTCGATATAGACGATCTCCACCACCTCGCGCAGGCGGCGTATCTCGTCGATGCCCACCGCTTGCTCCACCTCGATTAGACTGTCGTTGGCCATGCGGTCTAAGATCAGCCGCTCCTCGGCGCGCGATGGATAATCGACTTTCACTTTGAGCATGAAGCGATCGACCTGGGCCTCGGGCAGCGGGTAGGTTCCCTCTTGATCAATCGGATTCTGAGTGGCCATGACCAAGAACGGGTCGTCGAGTGTATAGGTTTCCTCGCCAATGGTCACCTGCCGCTCCTGCATGCACTCCAAGAGCGCGCTCTGCACTTTGGCTGGTGCTCGGTTTATTTCGTCGGCCAAGATCAAATGGGCAAAAATCGGGCCTTTCTTGGGTATAAAGACCCCTTGGTGCTGGTTGTAGATGGTGGTTCCGGTCAGATCGGCGGGCAAAAGATCGGGGGTAAACTGGATCCGCTTGAACTGGGCCGCTACGATTCTCGCCAGCGTCGCCACCGTCAGGGTCTTGGCTAACCCAGGCACCCCTTCGAGGAGGATGTGGCCGTTGCACAATAGCCCCATCAGGATCCGCTCCACCATGGCGCGTTGGCCGACGATGACCCGGTCCATTTCCCGCAAGATGCGCTTTACCACCGCGCTCTCGCGCTGGACCTGCTCGCTAATGGCGTGAATGTCTATTGTTGTTTGCGTCATCGGCTGTATTCTCGACGTGCTTTAGGCCTCAGCCAATAAAAAACCGCCCTGCGGATTCGCAAGCGGCTGGGCCCATCTGCCTTAAATCTCTATGGCAATTTTCTAACGCGTTACGGAGCGGCGACCTCGTCTTGAAATTGAACCCATTCCTGGGGCGTGCGTCCGACGTTGGGCAATAGGTGTCGAGCACTAGTCGCGAGTTCGGAATCTGGGTAGTTCTCAATCACGCGCTGATAGGCCCGCCGCGCTTTCTCTAGATCTCGGATGTATTCCTCGTATATAAAGGCGATCATAAATTGGGCTTCGTCGCCGTGCTCGCTAGCGGGATATTCGGCCAACACGCGCTCGTAATAACCGATGGCCTCCTGCATCTTCCCTTGCTGCTGGGCCAACCCGGCGAGTTTTCTCAGCGCCTCCGGTGCTTTGGGAGATTGGCCAAAGCGTTCGATAAAAGCCGTAAAATGCGCGACCGCTTGGTCGGCCGTAGCCGGGTCGACCGCCGCGGCCTCGCCGGCCGCGAACAGCTCCTCAGCACTTTGCTGGTCGCAACCTGTCCACCAAGATCCGGCGATAAATATTCCCAGTAATATCCTCGACCACATCTATAATTAACCACGCATCGCGCAGGAGAGTTCCTCAATCGGCTTTGGCGGCCTTCGCTTTGCCCTTTTTGTCGCTCGCCTTGCTGCTGCCGCTGTCTTTGTCGGCCTTCGCCGCCTTCTGATATCCATCGCTGCGATAGTCCGTTATGTAAAAGCCCGTCCCCTTAAAAAGCAGGCCGCCGCCCATGCTGATAAGCCGTTTGACTGGGCCTGTACAATTTGCTTCCGGGCAGGTCTGGCGCGGCTCGGCCGTGATGCTCTGAAACTCTTCAAATCGGTGGCCGCACTGCTGGCATTCGTATTCGTATGTGGGCATAGCGTTGGCTCTTGTTATAACTAAAAATACAAATTAAATAATATAAATTCGGTCAACTAGGGACGCAATACTTGGCGACGCGCCGAGTCTTACTCATCGCTACCCATTTGCGGCAGATCGCCCGTGTCGAGGGAGCGCACCTTGTCGCGCTCGATTTTGAGCAAGGTCAGCGCGCTGTTGGAGCGCATGTCCGAGGACAGGGAGATGGTGCCCGAGGCTCCTTGGTAGAAACGGATCGCGGCCAACCACTCAATCAGCGCGGCCGGATCGCGGTGCCCCTGCTCCCACCCGTCAATGAGCAAGCGGGTGGCATCGTAACTAGCCGCGGCGTAGTATGGGTCGCGGCGGAATTGCTTGCGAAAGTTGCTGACAAACGACTGCTCGGCCGCAGATTCGGCCTGCCGCGAGGAAACGAAAATGACCCCGTCGAAATTCTTGCGCTCGCCCGGACGCATCTGCCGAATGGCTTCGGGATCCCACCAAGCATTGTTGCCGAGGACTTGGGTTTGCAAGCGGTGAAAATGCACCTGCGGCGCGATCGCCTTGGCGTCCGCAAAGCTCTCGACCACCACCACGACTCCGTCGATGGTGTCGATAAATTTATCCTCCAGCGGCTCTTCCTCGATTACTTCGAGCGTATCCGCAGGCGGCGGTATAAGCGCCAAACCAGCCGCGCGAATCTCCTCAAAGACGTAGCGGAAATCCGTGGTCTTTTCGGGCACATACCAATCGCTGTGCTCGATCTGGCCGCCGTTGCGCTCGGCAATGCGGGTGAACTCGCGCGCGAAATCCCAGCCGTAGTCGCTGAGAGGGGAAATAATCGCCAAGTGCTCCAAGCCGAGGACGAGAGTCGCGTACTCGCCCAACAGACGCGCCTCTGTTTTCGAGACTGTGCTCAACTGGAAAACGCTGTGGCCGAGCGAATCCAAGCCGCTCTGTCGAGCCAGCGGCACCAGCAGGGGAACGCCAGCGCGCCCCGCGACCGTGGCCGCCACCACGCTTTCTCTGCTCCAGAGCGGGCCGACGATGGCCACGACGCCTTGATCCAGCAGCCGCTGGGCACCGTACGCCACGCGCAACAAACCGCTGGCCAGGCTTTCGCTAATGTCGCCGCCGCGATCTTTGCCGATAGGCAGATTCCCGTAGTCAACCCCGGTGTCGTCAATTACGAGTTCGAAAGGACTGCCAGCCTCCCGATTGGCCAACAGTACGCCCTGGCGGAGTTCCTCGCCGTACCGTTGGTCCGGCCCGGTCAGCGGCAGCAGCAAGCCCAACCGGGGCGATTCCGAATCAACGCGCGGGCTATATGCGGTCAGATCGCTCCCCCAGACAGCGGCTATCGGAGCGAATATGCCACTGACGACGCTATCGCGATAAGTTTGCATCGCTTGGGCGGCTTCCTCTTGCCAGCCGAGGCGCTGATACCAGCGCGCCCGACCGAAAAACAGGGCCTCGCGCAGACGCCCAGCCCCTACGGCCTGACGCAGACGCGGCCGCTCTTGTTCTTTTAGCTGTCCGTTCCAATCCATGGCCGCCAACCGCTCGGCTGCTTGGGCTTGGATGCTAAGAGGGGCCTGCGTGGCCAACAAACGGCCGTACTGGGATGCGGCCTCGGAGTAATGCTTGCTGTTGAAAAACGAGTCGCCGATCAACAGCCGGGCATTGGGCAGGTAGCGGCTGATGGGAAACCTACGCTGCAAGACCAAGGCTGCGTCGATGGCTTCGGCAAAGCGACCTAAGCGGTACAGGGCTTTTCCCACGAGGAACTGACCGGCACTGGACCGCTGGTTGATCGGGAACTCCGCTAGCTGCCGCAGATGATTGAGAGCCTCGTCAAAACGCCCCTGTTTATATGCTGCAAGCCCGTTGCCAAAGATATTTTCAGCGTCGGCCGAATACGTCCACGTGCGCGCCTGCCCTTCGGCGAAGTTCGGCACCAGTACCGCTGCAAAGACCACGCATACGTAGCGAGCAATGTACTGCCGACAACGGGGCCTAGGTTGTCCACATCTGAGGGGGCGAGTATATTTTTTACGCCACGGCATTTCCAACCTTTCCTTTAGGTTAAATATATGCAACCACGCGCTGAAAAAGTCGAGATCGATCCAGAAAAACTGCGTCGCCTCCTAGCTAGACAAATCGAAGACCAAGAGCAAGCGCCTGCCCAACCCGAGGCTTCCTCCACCGAGGGCGAAGGCACGCAGACTACCGAGTCCGAAGCTATCCATTTCGACCTCAAACCGGAAGAATTAGAGGCCTATCTCGATCAATACGTCATCAAGCAGCAAGAAGCCAAGGCCATTCTCGCCACCAAGATCTGCACGCATTTCAACCGCCTGAAATTACCCCCGGAAGACGACGAGGGGTTCGTCGGCAACATCAAAAACAACGTGCTGATGATCGGCCCTACCGGCGTGGGCAAAACCTATCTAATCCGCCTCATCGCCCGCAAAATCGGCGTCCCTTTCGTCAAGGGCGACGCCACTAAATTCAGCGAGACCGGCTATGTCGGCGGCGATGTCGAAGACTTGGTCCGAGACCTAGTCCGCGAGGCCAACGGCGACATTGAACGCGCCCAGTACGGCATCATATACATCGACGAAATCGACAAAATCGCCTCCGCGCAGGGAGTGCACGGCCCGGATGTGTCGCGCTCGGGCGTCCAGCGCAACCTGCTCAAGCTGATGGAGGAAACCGACGTCGATCTCAAGGCCCCGCACGACATTGCCTCGCAGATGGAATCCGTCATCCAGATGCAGCAAACGGGCAAGATCGAACGCCAGAAGGTCAACACGCGCAATATCCTCTTTATCGTCAGTGGAGCCTTTTCCGGGCTCGACGAAATCATTGGCCGCCGGCTCAACAAAGGCACCATGGGGTTCCGCTCCCAAGCCGACCCGACTCACCTCGATGCCGATCAGCTCCTATCCCACGTGCGGGCCGAAGATCTGATCGGATACGGATTCGAGTCCGAGTTCATTGGGCGTTTGCCCGTCATCGCCGTGCTGCACGACCTCGGCCCCGAAGATTTGCTCGAAATCCTCCGCAACCCCAAAAGCAGCGTCATCCTGTCCAAAAAGCGCGACTTCCGCGCCTATGGCATTGAGGTCGAATTTGCCGATGAGGCCCTCGCCCTGTTGGCTGAGCGCGCCCACGCCGAGCACATCGGTGCCCGAGGCTTGGTCAGCGCCATTGAAAAGGTGCTGCTCCACTACGAAAAAAAGCTCCCTTCCGTCGGCGTCGAGCGCTTTGCCGTTGGGGCCGATACCGTCCTAGACCCTGCGGCTGGTCTGGAACGCTTGCTCCAAGACACTTCGCTGCGCCGTTTTATCGACAACTTCCAACGCGAACACGACATCGCCTTGGAGATCACGCCAGAAGCCTCCGCGCAAATCGAGGCCCTAGCCAGCACGCGGGACATCGCCCCCGGCGAATTGTGCGAAGAAATGTTCAGCGACTACGGACACGGTCTCAAGCTGGCCGGGTTGAGCCAGTTTTGCATTGACGCCGATGTAGTCGCCGATCCCCAAGAAGCACTCAACGCGCTCGTCAAACACTACTACAATCAACGCCGCTAAATCCCACCGTATTGCTTTACTTTGCGGTAGAGCGTGCTGAGGCCGATTTGCAGGATTTCGGCCGCTCGCCGTCGGTCGTTGCCAACCGCCTTCAGCGTCTCGGCAATGGCCGTCTGCTCGATCTCGGCCATGCTCATGCCGACGCGAAAACCCAATCCGGGGAAGACGCGCTCTTGGCGGTTTATGTAGCGCGGGATGTCCCCAACTTCGAGTACGCCTTCGCGGGCGCACATGACGACCATGCCTTCGATGCAGTTTTTTAATTCCCGCACATTGCCCGGCCAATCGTAATCGCGCAACACGTCTAAGGCTCGCGGTCGGATGCCCGCGATGCGCTTGTTGTTCTCGGCGGCGAACTGGCGGATAAACGCATCGGCCAGAATGGGTATGTCCTCGCGACACTCGCGCAGGGGCGGCACCTCGACCTTGATCACGTTGAGCCGATAGAAGAGGTCCGCTCGGAAGGTGCCCTCCCGTACCATGGCTTCTAGATCGCGGTGCGTCGCCGCGATCAGGCGTACATCGACCCGCCGGGTCTGGGTGCCGCCGATCCGCTCAAAGCAGCCGTCTTGAATCACTCTCAGCAGCTTTACTTGCGTCGGCAGGGGAATGTCCCCGACTTCGTCGAGGAACAAGGTGCCTTGATCGGCCAATTCAAAGCGCCCTTTGCGCGCGGCTACGGCCCCAGTATAGGCCCCCTTCTCGTGGCCAAAAAGCTCGTTTTCAACCAAGCTCTCCGGTAGGGCACCGCAGTTTATCTCGACGAAGGCGTTTTCCCGCCGCCGGCTCCGTTGGTGAATGGCCTTTGCTACTTCGCCCTTGCCCGTACCGGTCTCACCAGCGATCAAAACGCTAGTCCGCGATTGGGCCACCTGTTCGATCTGGAGGTAGATGCGCTGCCAAGGCGACGAACGACGAGCGATATCATCAAAGCGGTAGCGCTCGTCCAAGCGGCGCTGTAGATCCGAGACTTCCCCCACTAGCTGCTGGTAGCTCAGGCCCTTTTCCAACACCGCGCCGACCTTGGCAAAATTCAGCGGCAGTAGCTGAAAGTCGTACGCCCCTTGGCGCATCGCTTCAACCCCCAATTCAATGTCTTCGGGCCCGGCAATGGCAATGGCGCAGATGGCCGGATTGCGCTTGTGGGCTAGTTGCTGGACCCGCAACCCATCAATGCGCTTCTCGCGCAAGGCGTAGATCAGCGCGTCAACCGCATCTGCGTCGAGTATGTCGTACGCGCTCTGCCCCTCGTGCGCCCAGATCACTTCGTACGCCTGTTGTTCTAGATAGAAAATCAGCGCCCGGGCCTGCTGGGATTCGGGCAGCACGACCAAGAGCCGCGGCTGCGTATGGAGTTTCTCACTCACGAGACAACCTGCTTGCACAACTCGACGACCACTTCGCAGTGCGGCGTTTGGGGAAACATATCTACGGGCTGCACGCTGCGGACGCCGTAACCAGCCTGACCCAAGGTACGCAAATCACCGGCTAGTGCGTGGACATTACAGGAGACGTAAATAATGCGCGGCGGTGCCAACGCGCACAGACCGGCCAGCGCCTTTTTGTGGCTCCCAGGTCTCGGGGGATCGACGACGGCCAGATCAAAATGCTGGCCTTGTACCGCCAATTCCCCCAGTATGTCCTCGGCTGCGCCGACCATAAACTCGCAGTTTTCTATCTGATTGCACACGGCGTTGCGCTTGGCATCCTCCACTGCTTCAGCGACCACTTCGATGCCCAACACAAACTGGGACTGGCGCGCCAACAGCAGGCTGATGCTGCCGGTGCCACAGTACAAATCTAACACCGCCTTTTGCGGCCCGGCCACGCGGGCTATGACCTCGTAGAGCCGCTCGGCTTGCAGCGAATTTGTTTGAAAAAAGGACTGGGGAGAAATGTCGAATTCGAGGCCAGCGCACACTTCAGTGATGCGCCCGCTTCCCTTGAGCACAAACTCGCGCTCCCCGGCTGCGACTTGGGCCTTGCCGGTGTGTAAGGTGACGAGCAAAACGTCAATTTCAGGTACGGCATCCAACAATTGCTCGGCGAGCTGTTGGACGCCTCGGTCGGGATACGCGGACACGACGAGGTTGACCATTACTTCCCCGCTCCGCTTGCCCTCGCGGATGACTAAGAATCGCAATAGCCCTTGATGCCGCTTTAGGTCGTACGCGCTCAGGCCCAACGCTTGGCTGATGCGACGTACTGCTCCGACGATGCGGTTGGAAGTGTCAGATTGTAGATGGCACTCTTCGACATCGAAGATCCAATTGAAACGCCCGCGCACGTGCAAGCCCAGTTGCAACAAGCCCGCGCGATCCGTACCAAAGGAAAATTCCATCTTGTTGCGATAGAAAAAGGGGGTCGGACTGGGCAGAATCGGCGCGGCGGTCGGCAGCGTCAGGCCACTGGTTGCCAATGCGCTAGCGACCATCTGCTCCTTGACGGCAAGCTGGGCCGCATAAGGCAATTCCTGCCAGCGACAGCCGCCGCAATGTCCGAAATGAGTGCAGGGAGGCTCCTCGCGTTTGTAGCCCTCTATAAGGAACTCTTCTACCTCGGCCTCAAAGCGCCCCTTGCGCTTCTTTACGATCCGGGCGGCGACCCGGTCTCCAGGAACAGCCTGACGCACGACGACCTCGCGGTGCCCGACGTAAGCCATTCCGTCGCCCTTGGTGGTGAGCGCGGCGACCTCGACCTCGATGCGATCTCCTCGTTTCACGTGCTCTCTATCTAAAATGCAAACGGGGCAAGATGGTCATCATCTTGCCCCGTCACTACTTACCTTTGGACGCCCACCTTATTCTTCGGCCTTAGGAGCCTCTTCTGCTGCAGTCTCGGCCTGCTGAGTCTCTTCTGCGGCTTCCCTAGGGCGATCCACAAGCTCGACGATGCTCATAAATGCCCCGTCGCCGCGCCGCGGGCCCAACTTGATGACGCGCGTATAGCCTCCGTTGCGGCTTTTGTAGCGCGGGCCGAGTTCGTCAAACAGCTTGGCGACCACCTGCTTGTCGGCTATGACGCGCAACACTTGGCGACGGGCGTGCAAGTCGCCTTTCTTCGCACAAGTCAGCACCCGCTCGGCCGTGCGCTTGAGTTCTTTAGCACGCGTCTGAGTGGTGGTGATGCGCTCGTTGATAAAGAGCGAGGCCATCATGTTGGACAACATAGCTTTGCGATGCGGAGCCGTGCGCCCCAGTTTGGCTATTTTTTTTCCGTGTCTCATGGCTAGAATTCTTCCGCCAGCGAATTGTCCGCTGTTTGGTCGATCTCAATACCGTCGTACGGAGTCAGGTCCATACCCCAGCTAAGATTGTTTTCCTCGAGTATTTTCTGCAACTCGTTGAGCGATTTGCGGCCGAAGTTGCGATACTGCAACATCTCGGCCTCCGTGCGCGACACCAAGTCCCTGAGATGGGTGATCCCGGCGGCTTTGAGGCAGTTGGCCGAGCGCACCGTCAATTCAATCTCTTCGACAGGCGTTTGCAAGAGTTGAACGATCTTCTTGGCATCTTCGTCAACTTCCTTTTCCTCAATGCCTTCGGGCTCTTCTGTAAAATTAATAAAAAGGTTTAGGTGTTCAGTCAGGATTTGGGCGGCTTGGGACATGGCGTCTTCGGGATGAACTGAGCCATCGGTCCAGACTTCCATAATCAGCTTGTCGTAGTCGGTGCGCCGCCCGACGCGTGCGTTCTCGATATCGTAGTGGACCTTGAGAACCGGCGAATAGTTTGTATCGAGAGGAATAGCACCAATGGGCTGCTCGGGGATTTTGTTCTCCTCGGCGAACAGGTAGCCGCGACCGCAGCCAACCGTTAGTTCCATTTTCAGAGAAGCCCCTTTATCCAAGGTGGCAATGTGTAGGTCGGGATTCAGAACCTCGACCCTGGGGTCCACTTCTATATCCTTGGCCACCAAGGCTCCTGCTGTCGTGCGCTCGACGCGCAAGACGCGATCCTCTTCGCCACTATAGCGAAGTGCCACTTCCTTGAAGTTGCGCACGATCTCCGGCACATCCTCGCGCACCCCTTCAATTGTGGAAAATTCGTGATGCACGCCTTCGATATTGACTTGCTTGATCGCGGCTCCTTGAATAAAGGACAGCAAGACGCGGCGCAGGGCGTGCCCCATAGAAACGCCAAAACCGCGCTCGAGCGGTTCGACGACAAACATGCCATAAGTGTCGCTGAGGCTTTCTTTTTCGACCTCGGCCAGCTTCGGCATCTGGAGACCTTCTAATTTCATACTTTAGCCTCTTGCCCCTTGATGGATTGGGCGGAGTAAAACTTTAGACGCGAGAATAAAATTCGATGACCAATTGTTCTTCGGCGACCGTGGGGATGTCTTCACGGCTGGGAACCTCTGCTACAGTTCCAGTCAGGTTGACCTTATCTATCGCCAGCCAAGGCACAGTCTCCCGCGAACGGCGCAGCGATTCGTGAATGGCTTCTAGCTGGCGACTGCGTTGGGCGACCTGTACCACATCGCCCATCCGGGTCAGGTAGGAAGGAATATTAACCCGTTTGCCGTTTACCACGATGTGGTTGTGGCGCACTAACTGGCGCGCGGCCTTGCGCGACGGCGCGAAACCGAGCCGATAGACAATGTTGTCGAGGCGGCGCTCTAACAGGCGCAACAAGTTTTCGCCACTAACGCCCGGCACGCGCGATGCCTCCTTGTAATAGCCTCGGAACTGGCCTTCGCGGATTCCGTAGAGCCGAGCCAGTTTTTGCTTGGCCCGTAGCTGTACGCTGTAGTCGGACTGCTTGCGCCGCAAGCCCTGACCGTGTTGGCCCGGGGCATAGCTACGCCGCTCAAAGGAGCATTTTTCGAGATTGCAGCGCTCGCCCTTGAGGAAGAGTTTAGCTCCTTCCCGGCGGCAGAAGCGACAATTGGGACCTGTATGCCTGCTCATAACGTAGTTAGCTCCTCTAAACGCGGCGACGCTTGGGCGGCCGACAGCCGTTGTGCGGCATGGGCGTCACGTCGCGGATGGCGGAAATCTCGAGCCCGGCGTTTTGCAAAGCGCGGATGGCGGACTCGCGCCCTACCCCCGGCCCCTTGACCCAGACCTCCACGCGGCGCAATCCCATATTCATGGCTTCTTGAGCGGCCTTTTCAGCGGCGATCTGGCCGGCAAAGGGCGTAGATTTGCGACTGCCCCTGATGCTCATTTTCCCTGGGGTCGCCCAAGAAATCACATTGCCCCTAGTATCGGTAAGAGTGATAATCGTATTGTTGAACGTGGCCAGAATATGCGCCACGCCCACAGCCTCTACCTGTTTTGCTTTCTTGCGTCTGCGTCTTTCGGGCGGCAAAGGTCAATCCTCTCCGTTTGGGTTATCTACTTAACTGGGGCCTTTTTCTTGCCGGCAATGGCTCGCCGCGGCCCCTTGCGCGTGCGGGCGTTGGTCTTGGTGCGCTGGCCGTTGGCCGGCAGCCCGCGGCGATGCCGCAAACCCCGATAGCAGCCGATGTCCATCAGCCGCTTGATATTCATGGTGGTTTCGCCGCGCAGACTACCTTCGACCTTGTGGCTGACCTCAATGATCGAGCGCAAACTGCTGACCTGATCTTCGCTCAACTCGTTGATGCGGGTTTGGGGCTCAATCCTCGCTTGGGAGGCGATGCGACTGGCCGTTGTGTGCCCAATGCCAAAGATATAAGTCAATGCGATGGCGACCCGCTTGTCGCGGGGTAAATCTACACCTGCTATGCGCGCCATAGTGTTATTCCTCAGCCTTGTCTCTGTTTGTGGCGGGGATTGCGCTTGCATATAACGCGCACAACCCCGTGCCGACGGACGATTTTACACTCGTTACAGCGCTTGCTGACGGATGCTCTAACTTTCACGGTACTCGCTCCAAGTGGGGTTTAGCCACGGCGTCCCTGGATCTTGCCTCGCTTCATAAATCCCTCGTAGTGGCGCGTCATTAGCTGGGACTCTAACTGCTGCAAGGTATCTAAAGCCACGCCAACGACGATCAAAAGC
Source organism: Candidatus Latescibacterota bacterium (assembly GCA_022826515.1). The sequence goes on along the minus strand of JAJDUT010000005.1, from coordinate 87,967 downwards.
CCTGTCCCACCAAAAAACTGGGCAAAAGAAGGAGCCACGTTGAATTGCCTAGTGACGAAGAAAGGAAAGATGGCCACCATAGCGAGGGCAATAGAGCCCGGCAGAGTAATGCGCGTCATAATGCCATCAATGTGCTGGGCAGTCCGGGGACCGGGGCGGACTCCAGGAATGAATCCCCCGTGCTTTTTCATGTTGTCAGAGAGCTGATTGGGATCCATGACGATGGCAGTATAAAAATAACAAAAGAAGATGATCATTAGCCCATAGACAAACCAATAAAACAAGGATTCAGTCGAGAAAAACGAACCAATCGCCAGCATGAATTCATGGCCTGGGAACATCTGCGTGATCGTGCCGGGCAGAAACATAATCGACTGGGCAAATATGATCGGAATCACGCCCGCGGTGTTGATCCGCAGCGGAATGTGCGTAGTCTGGCCGCCGTAAACCCGACGCCCGACGACGCGCTTGGCGTACTGCACGGGAATTTTGCGCAAGCCCTGAGTCAACAAGATCACAAAGGCCACTACGGCAAACATGAGCGCGATGAGGAATATCTCTTCAATAATATTCTTGCTGAAACCGCGGTTGATGATAAAGAGATTGTATTCCTGATTGATTGCGTAGGGCAACTCGGCGATGATGCCGATGAAAATGATCAGGGAAATGCCGTTGCCAATACCGCGTTCCGTGATCTGCTCGCCCAACCACATGATAAAGATCGTGCCAGTGGTAATTGTCAGCATGGTCGCCAGCGTAAAGCCAATGCCTGGGTCGGCAACGGCTGGCTGACCCGAGTACGGGGCCTTGATACTGGTAATGAAAAAACTGACGCCGTAGGATTGAGCAGCCGCTAGAAAGACCGTACCATAGCGCGTGTACTGAGTAATTTTCTTGCGCCCCTCTTCGCCTTCGCGCTGCAATTTCTGGAAGTAGGGAATAACTGCGCCTAGCAACTGCAAAATGATTGAGGCACTAATATAGGGCATAATGCCCAAAGCGAAGATCGTCCCACGGGTAAAGGCACCACCCACGAACATGTCGTACAGCCCAAAGAGAGTGTTACCAGCGCTTTCAAAGTACTCTTTGAGCACGACCAACTCGACGCCGGGGACCGTGATCTGGCCACCGATGCGATAGACGATCAAAAGCCCTAAAGTGAAGAGGATGCGACGCCGCAAATCGGGAATTTTGAAGCAGTTTTGGAAACTCTGCACCAATTGCATCAAATCACCTCGGCTTGGCCGCCCGCTTTGGCAATTTTCTCTGCTGCCGCAGTGGAGAATTTGTGCGCCTTAACCGTCAGCGGCTGACTCAGTTCCCCTTCGCCTAGGACCTTCAGCAGCCCCGCTGGCTTGGCGATCAATCCGGCAGCCGCCATTTGCTCTGGCCCGACTTCTCCGCTGAGTCCCCGCTCTTCGAGATCCCGCAGATTGACGATCTGGTAGGTCGTTTTGAATTTGTGGTTGGAAAAACCCACCTTGGGGATGTGGCGAAACAACGGCAGCGAACCACCAGTAAACCCAACGCGGTTGCCTCGTCTAGCACCGGACCTAGCCCGCTGACCTTTGTGGCCTTTGCCCGCGGTTTTGCCCGTCCCCGAACCTGGCCCCTGCCCCAGTCGCTTGCGGTTCCGCTTAGACCCCGGAGGGCATTTTATATTTTCTAGACGCATGGCACGCTCTCGCTTAATTTGCTACTTCCTCAACTGAAACCAGATGTTTGACTTTGGCGATCATACCCCGAATCTGAGGCGTGTCGTCGTGGACGACCTGTTGATACAGGCGCTTGATTCCCAAAGCCGCGATCGTCGCCTTTTGACCTTTGGCGCGACCGATGGCACTGCGCCGCTGCGTAATGACCAGTTTCATTGGCTGTCAATCCCAAGCGCGGAGCGATTCTACCGGTACCCCGCGTTCCCGAGCGATCATCTCGGCACTGCGCAGTTGTGCCAGTGCTTTGACGGTCGCCTTCACTGAATTCTGCACGTTGTTGGATCCGAGGGATTTGGTCAGAATATCGTGGACGCCGGCCAACTCCAGTACGATGCGGGTGCCACCGCTGGCGATGATTCCGGTCCCTGGAGTAGCTGGCTTAAAAAGGACTTTGGCTGCGCCGAAGGCCCCGATGATCTCATGCGGTATGGTCCCATCGGTCACCGGGACCTCGAAGACGTTTTTTTTCGCCGCCTCGGCCCCCTTGCGGATGGCCTCGGCGATCTCGCCGGCCTTGCCAGCACCAAATCCCACTCGGCCATTGCGGTCGCCAACTACGACCATCGCACTAAAGCTGAAGCGCCGACCACCCTTGCGCACATGCGAAACTCGCTTGATGCTGTTTTGGACGACAACCTCGCTCAGCTCTGTACCGCTGGGGTCGGATTTCGCTTTGCTAGTATCTGCTTTCGCCACGCCGTTCTCCCTTAGAAATTCAATCCAGCTTCACGCGCTCCGTCGGCCACGGCTTTGACCACCCCGTGATAGAGAAATCCGCCACGGTCAAAGACGACCTGTTCAATGCCTTTTTCGCGCGCTTTAGCAGCGACCATTTTGCCAACCTCCTGCCCTTGCGCCACGCGACTGTCAAACTGCCGTTCCCTTAGCTCCTGAGACTGAGTGGAAAGCCCTAAAAGGGAATGACCCGCCACGTCGTCGACTAGCTGCACCTCGATATGGCGCAAGGAACGATGCACCACCATGCGCGGACGCGTGGGCGTACCGGAGACGATCTTGCGCAGCCGGTGTCGCCGTCGCTGCCGCCGCTGCCGATTCTCTACCAAGTGTTTTTTGTCTTTCATTAGCCTACGGCCGCCTTGCCCTGTTTCCAGTGAATAGTCTCGTTCTCATAGCGGATCCCCTTGCCCTTGTAGGGCTCCGGGCGACGTTTGAAGCGGATATCGGCGGCCACCTGACCCACGAGTTGCTTGTCGATGCCCCGGACGACGATGCGGGCTTGTGCCCCACCCGCACCTGGGGACACTTCGACTTGGATCTCCTCGGGCACCTCGTAGATCACTGGATGCGAATAACCTACGTGGAGCACTAGTTGTTTGCCTTGGACCTCAGCCCGGTACCCTACGCCGAATAGATCCAAGTTCTTGAAAAAACCCTCGGAGACTCCTTCGACCGCGTTGGCGATCAAGGTTCGGGTCAATCCGTGTAGGGAGCGAGCCTGTTTGCTTTCGCTTTTCCGCGTTACCGTTAAAACGCTGTCTTGCTGAGCCACAGCGAGGTACTCAGCGACAAACGGCACCTGTAACTGGCCTCTTGGCCCTTTTACGGAGACCTTGGCAGGAGCCAACGCGACTTCAACGCCCTGCGGTAGGGGAAGGGATTTGTTGCCTATGCGCGACAATCTAACATTCTCCCAGTGGCTTCATTTACCAGACGCTACAGAGGATTTCGCCGCCTACGCCGCTCATCCTCGCTTGTTTATCCGTCATCACTCCCTTAGAGGTGGAAATGATGGCGATGCCTAGGCCGCGGAGCACACGCGGGATATCGGTTTTACCCGCATATTGACGCAACCCGGGCTTACTGACGCGCTCTAGCCCGCGAATGATGCTATTGTCATTCTGATCGAAGCGCAGATAGAGCCGCAAAATGCCCTGCTTGCCGTCTTCGATAAAAGCGAAGTTGTCGATAAAACGGGACTCGGCTAATACGCGAGCCACTTCGCGCTTCAGCTTAGAGGCGGGCACGTCAACTCTCGAATGCTTGGCGCTACAAGCGTTGCGAATGCGGGTCAACATATCCGCTAGGGGATCTGTCATGCTCATATTGATTTCTCCAACTTACTACCAGCTTGCCTTGCTAACACCCGGAATCTCGCCCTTGAGGGCCAACTCGCGAAAACAGATGCGGCACAGTCCGAACTTGCGATATACTGCACGCGGACGCCCACAGCGATGGCAACGGGTATAGGCTCGCGAGGAAAACTTAGGTTTGCGCTGCGCTTTGGCTATCAAGCATTTTTTTGGCATTAGCAGGTTCTTCCAACTCTATTGACTAAAGGGTATGCCCAACAACTGGAGCAACTCTCGGCCTTCCTCGTCGCTTTTGGCCGAGGTGACGATGGTGATATTCATGCCCCGGACTTGGTTGATCATATCGTAGTTGATCTCGGGGAATATGATCTGCTCCTTGATGCCTAGATTGTAGTTGCCGCGTCCGTCGAAGCTTCTAGGAGGAACCCCGCGAAAATCTCGCACCTGCGGCAAGGCGAAACTGATCAAGCGGTCGAGAAAATCGTACATGCGCGCCCCCCGCAAGGTGACCATGCAGCCGACCGGCATACCGACGCGCAACTTGAAGTTTGAAATCGCCTTCTTGGCGTGGCGGATGGCGGGCTTTTGACCGGTGATCGCCGTCAATTCGAACACCGCACCTTCAAGCGCTTTAGGCTCCTGCACTGCCTCACCGACACCCATATTGACGATGACCTTCTGCAGGCACGGTACCTGCATGTCGTTTTTAAATGAGAAGCGGGTCTTAAGCTGAGGCAGCACCTCTTCTCGGTAGTGTTTTTTGAGTCTGGCTTCGTACATGGCTTATTCTGGATCAATCATTTCGCCGCTGCGCACAGAGACGCGCACGCATTTGCCATTGTCCAATTTCTTGTGACCGATGCGCGTTGGTAGGTCAGTCTTGGGGCAGACGATCATGACATTGGAAACGTGAATGGGTGCCTCGCGCTCAATGATACCCCCTTGGGGATCGCGCGATGTGGGGCGGGTGTGGTGTTTGCGCATATTCACGCCTTCGACGATGATCCGCTCCCGATCCTTAAACACGCTAAGTACCGTCGAGCGCCGCCCTTTGTCGTTGCCGCTTATGACCTGTATTGTATCGTCTTTGCGAATGTCCATTGCGCTCTTCCTCAGACTACCTCGGGTGCCAGCGATACAATGCGCATGTATTGCTTTTCACGCAGCTCGCGGGCCACCGGACCAAATATGCGAGTACCTGTTGGCTCCTTATCGTCGTTGACCAATACAGCAGCGTTGTCGTCAAAGCGAATATAAGAGCCATCGGGACGGCGATATTCCTTCTTGGTCCGCACGACTACGGCCTTGACCACTTGCCCTTCTTCTAAAGGTCCGTTCGGCGCTACGCCGTGGACGGCGACTACGATCAGATCGCCAATACTGGCATAGCGCTTGCGAGAGCCGCCGAGTACGCGAATGCAGCGACCTGTGCGGGCCCCGGCGTTATCTGCCATTTTGACTACGCTGTATTCCCGAATCATTTTGTTCCTACAAGCCTAAATTTAATCTACTGCCGCTCTAATATATCAACGAGCCGCCAACGCTTGGTTTTGCTCATGGGGCGGCATTCCTCAATGCGCACGAGATCTCCAACCTGCGACTCTTCTCGCTCATCGTGGGCGACGAACTTGGCGGTGCGGCGGATGATCCGGCCATACAGGGCATGCGGAATGCGCTGTTCGACCGCCACGACCCGCGTCTTGACGTTGTTGGCCTTGAGCACTCGGCCTTCGGCCTGACGCCGGTCTAGGCTCCGATCCCTTTTTTGTTTAGCCATCTGCCACCTACTTCCCGCCGGCCAAGGAGCGAATGCCAAGTGCGTGCTCTTTGAGCACGGTGTGCGCCTTGGCAATGTCGCGCCGCACTTGCCGCAACCGAATGGGGCTAGTCAACTGGCCGGCTACGTGCTGAAAACGCAGGTTGAAGAATTCCTCGTGTAGTTCTTCCAACCTGTTTTGCACTTCTTCTGAACTCATCTCACGCAATTCGCTAACCTTCATAACCTCATACTCGTTTGACGACCTTGGTCTTGATGGGCAGTTTGTGGCCAGCACGGCGGAATGCCTCGCGGGCCGTGTCTTCGGGCACCCCAGAAAGCTCGACCATCACCCGCCCAGGTTTGACCACCGCAACCCATCCCTCGGGCGGCCCCTTGCCTTTACCCATGCGGGTTTCAGCCGGTTTCTTGGTGATCGGTTTGTCGGGAAAAATGCGGATCCACATCTTGCCCGTACGGCTCATTGCCCGACTAATCGCCACGCGCATGGCCTCAATCTGACGGCTGGTAATCCAACAAGGCTCAAGGGCTTTGAGGCCGTATTCGCCGAAGGAGACCATGTCCCCGCCTTTGGTTTGGCCGCGCATGCGGCCTCGCGCATGCTTCCTCCACTTGGACTTCTTGGGCATCAACATAAGAGAGCCTCGCTGTAATCAGACCGCCTGAGCGGCCCCTTCTCCTTCGGCCATAACTTCGCCGTGACAAATCCAAACTTTTACGCCCACAGTCCCCGATACGGTATAAGCCGTTGCCATGGCGTAGTCGATATCAGCGCGCAGCGTGTGCAACGGGACCCGACCGGCTGGCTCGGAACGCTCGCGCCTGCCCATCTCCGAACCACCGATGCGCCCGGAACAGACGATGCGGATACCTTCGGCCCCCATGCGCATCGACGAGGCTACAGATTTCTTCATGGCCCGGCGAAAGGAAACGCGTTGTTCTAACTGGCGAGCCAGATTGTCGGCCACTAGCTGAGCATCTAGTTCGGGCTTTTTGATCTCTTGGATGTTGAGAGAAACATCCTTGCTGGTCAGCGCCTTGAGCTCGTCGCGAATTTTATCGACTTCGGCCCCGCGACGACCAATGGCAATACCAGGACGCGCTGTGTGCACTTCAACGGTAACTCGCTTGGGTTGGCGTTCGATATTAATCTGAGATACGCCAGCTCGCTGTAGGCGCTGACGCACGTAGCGCCGCAACATGAGGTCTTCCTTGAGCAACTCGGAAAAATCCTTTTCGGCGAACCAATTTGAACGCCAAGGCTTGATGACCCCGAGACGGAAGCCGTATGGATGTGTTTTCTGGCCCAAGGTGTCCCCCTTAGTTGACCTCGTCGCTGACGACGACCGTGAGATTGCAGTGGCGCTTGCGAATGCGATCGGCCGAGCCGCGAGCCCGTGGACGAATGCGCTTAAGATCGCGTCCTTCGTCGGCGAAGACGCGAATTACATAGAGATCATCGGCGTCAACCGGATTTTCCTCGTCCTGATTGATCCCATTCGATATGGCCGAACGCAGGGTCTTTTCGACTAGCTTGGCTACTGGGCGAGGCGAAAACCGGAGAATGGTAAGCGCCTCATCGACCGGCTTGCCGCGAATCAGGTCGATGAGCTGGCGCACTTTAGTGGTCGGTACGCCAATTTGTTTGAGGACGGCTTGGGCTTCCATGCTATTGAATCCTCGTGCCGCGCTCGGTCAACCGGCCTCCGTGACCGCGAAAAGTGCGGGTCGGAGCAAACTCGCCGAGCTTGTGCCCGACCATGTTCTCAGTGATGTACACTGGAATAAACTTATTGCCGTTGTAAACGGCTAGCGTATGGCCGACGAAGTCGGGCGTAATGGTCGAGCGCCGCGACCAAGTCCGCACGACCTGCTTGTCGCCCGTGCGATTGAGGTGTTCGACCTTTTTTGCTAAATGCCCGTCAACAAAAGGGCCTTTTTTGATCGATCTTGGCATAATCTCTCGCTACTTCGCGTTTCGCCGACGTATAATCCACTGATTGCTTTGGTTTTTGCGCTTGCGCGTCTTGTAGCCCTTGGTGGGCTTCCCCCAAGGGGTGACCGGGTGCCGTCCACCTGAAGATCGGCCTTCCCCCCCCCCATGCGGGTGGTCAACCGGATTCATAACTACGCCCCGCACCTTGGGTCTGCGCCCCAACCAACGGGAGCGACCAGCTTTGCCAATGACAATATTAGCGTGCTCTATATTGCCCACCTGCCCCAAGGTGGCCATGCACTGGACAGGAACTTCGCGATTTTCCCCGGAAGGCAGACGCAGTTGCGCCCGCCCGCCCTCGCGACCGAGAAGCTGCACTTCAGCGCCCGCGCTGCGCGCTAGCTGCCCACCGTGGCCGGGATTGAGTTCGACATTGTGAACCGTTGCTCCCAAGGGAATATTGGCCAACGGGAGGGCATTGCCGACCCGGATTGGAGCATTGGAACCTGCGGAGATCTCGGCCCCAACCTTCAGGCCCAAAGGCGCGAGAATGTAGCGCTTATCTCCATCGGCATAGACAATCAGAGCAATAAACGCCGAGCGGTTGGGATCGTATTCAATCGCGGCGACCCGACCTGGCACACCAAGCTTGGTGCGCTTGAAATCGATGACGCGATAGCGCCGCTTATGCCCCCCTCCACGCCGACGCATGGTCATGCGGCCCTGATTGTTGCGCCCGCCCGATTTGCTAACAGCCGCAGCAAGTAACGACTTCTCGGGCTTGCTGCGTGTCAGTTCCTCAAAGGAATTGACCGTCTTGTAGCGCAGCGTCGGAGTTGTGGGACGGAATTTCTTGACTGCCATCTTAAGTCCAGTTTAGCTAGGTATTTTCTGCAAATTCAATGGAGTCGCCGGCCCGGAGCGTCACATAGGCCTTTTTCCAACCAGCACGCCGCCCTAGGTACATCCCTTGCCGCTTGGGCTTGCTGGGGACTTTGATGGTGCGGACGGACTCAACCTTAACCGAAAAAATGGATTCTACTGCCTGACGGATCTGGAGTTTGTTGGCCTTGGGATGGACGCGAAAGGCGTATTTGTTGCCCTCGCGTAACATGGAGGCTTTTTCGGTAATCACCGGCTTCTGAATAATCGCTCGCGGGTTCATTTTCTCAGTCCCTTTGGCCACGGTTTTCTACGAGCCGGTCAAAGGCTTGGCGCGTAAATAAAACCACGTCCGCTGCCAGCAAGTCATACGTAGATAGCGATCCTAGATGAGCCATTTTTACCTTGGGCAGATTGCGGCTCGATTTGATCAATACTGGCGAACTTTCCAGAGTAATGAACAGAACCTTCTGATCTTTGAGGCCGCACGCTTCAATAACCTTCTGAAAGGAACGGGTACTGGGAGCGGGAAAGTCAAATTCAGTGACGATCTTGACCTGCCCTTCCGTACCTTTGAGCGTGAGTGCCGAGCGAAAGGCCAAACGCTTGAGGGACTTGGGCAACTTAGAAGAATAAGAACGGGGGCGGGGACCAAAGGCCACGCCACCACCGCGCACTAAAGGCGAGCGCAGTGAACCCCGACGCGCCCAACCCGTGCCTTTCTGGCGGTGGTGCTTCTTGCTCGTGCGGGCTATTTCAGAGCGGGTCTTAGCCGAGGCCGTCCCCTGCCGCTGATTCGCTTGGGTGGCGACAACCGCTCGGTAGAGGGCGTACTCCGAAACCTCAATGCCGAACAAATCCTCGGGCAATTCCACTGAGTCGTTTGCTTGCCCTTCGCTGTTTAGCACTTCTACCTGCACGCCCATGATCCAATCAAACCTTTATGTCGATGCCGATGCCCGCCGGCAGATCGAGCTTCATCAGCGCGTCCACAGTCTGCGGCGTTGAATCGTAAATATCGATAAGCCGCTTGTGGATGCGCGTCTCGAACTGTTCGCGCGATTTCTTGTCCACATGTGGAGATCTCAGCACGGTGTACACCGTGCGAGCCGTCGGCAGTGGCACCGGGCCGGCGATGCGAGCCCCGCTGCGCTTGACCGTCTGGACGATTTCGTCCACGGATTTGTCCAACGCCATGTGGTCGTAGGCTTTGAGGCGAATGCGTATTCTGTCAACTGCCACTGGCTCGCATCTCCCTAACGCGGCTTTTCCTAATTGGAGACCTCGGTTACGACGCCGGAGCCGATGGTGCGACCACCCTCGCGAATGGCGAAGCGCAACTGCGGCTCAATGGCGATCGGCTGGATTAGCTCTACTTCCATGTTGACGTTGTCGCCGGGCATGACCATTTCGGTGCCCTCGGGCAGTGCAATGCTCCCGGTGACGTCGGTGGTGCGAAAGAAGAACTGGGGTCGATAACCAGAGAAAAAGGGCTTTTCGCGGCCACCCTCCTTGGGGGTCAACACCACGACCTCGGCCTTAAACTTGGTGTGCGGCTGAACAGAAGCGGGCTTGCAGACGACCATCCCGCGCATTAGCTCAGCCTTTTCGACTCCGCGCAGCAGCAAGCCAACATTGTCTCCGGCCTCGCCCTCGTCAAGCAACTTGCGGAACATCTCGACGCCCGTGACCGTGGTCTTGCGCGTCTCCTTGATGCCGACGATATCCACCTCTTCTCCGACTTTGATCCGCCCGCGCTCGACGCGACCTGTGCCAACCGTGCCGCGTCCTTGGATCGTAAAAACGTCTTCGACCGGCATCAGGAAGGGCTGATCAATATCGCGCACTGGATCGGGAATGAACTCGTCAACGGCACTCATCAATTCGTCGATCGACTGGGTACCGGTCGGCGTGTCCGCTCCTTCGAGCGCCTCAAGGGCCGAACCGCGAATTATCGGAGTATCATCGCCATCAAAGCCATACTCGGAGAGCAACTCGCGTGTTTCTAGCTCGACCAAGTCCAAAAGTTCTTCGTCATCTACTTGATCAACCTTGTTGAGATAGACAACAATGCTGGGCACGTTGACTTGGCGGGCCAAGAGGATGTGCTCGCGGGTCTGGATCATCGGCCCATCGGCGGCACTGACGACTAAGACCGCACCGTCCATCTGGGCGGCACCGGTAATCATGTTCTTGATGTAGTCGGCATGGCCGGGGCAATCAACGTGCGCGTAGTGGCGCTTCTCGGTCTCGTATTCCTGATGAGAGACATTGATCGTCACCCCGCGCGCCTTTTCCTCCGGGGCGTTGTCGATTTCATCGACGCCCCTAGCTTCGGCCAAGCCTTTGTTGGCCAAGTGTAAGGTGATAGCCGCCGTCAAGGTGGTCTTGCCGTGATCGACGTGGCCAATGGTGCCGATATTGACGTGCGGTTTATTGCGCTGAAACTGTTCCTTAGCCATTTCTTAAATCCTCTCCTGTTCTGAAAGGCGGGTTACCGCTTAACCTCGAGTGCTGTCGATGATTTGTTCGGTGATGTTGCTTGGGACGGCTTGGTATTTGGAAAACTGCATGGTAAAAAGCGCCCGGCCTTGGGTCAGCGAACGCAGGCGCGTGGCGTAGCCAAAAGTCTCGCTCAGCGGCACGAAAGCCTTGACGACTTGGGCATCGGAACGGGGATTGATGCCCTGTATCTCTCCGCGGTGCGAATTGAGATCGCCCATTACGTCGCCCAGATATTGATCGGGGACGACGACCTCCAACTCCATAATCGGCTCCATGAGATAGGGAGATGCCTTGGCGGCACCGTCTTTGAAGGCCATGGATCCAGCGACCTTAAAGGCGACTTCCGATGAGTCAACCTCGTGATACGACCCATCTACCAGCACGACTTTAACATCTTCGATCGGGTAACCGGCAACAGGACCGGTGCTCATCGCTTCAATAATGCCCTCGCGCACTGGATTGATGTATTCCCTAGGAATGTTGCCACCGACAATTTTCGACTCGAATACCAGCCCACTGCCCGGCTCGCCCGGCTCGATTTCCAACTCGACGTGCCCGTACTGACCGCGGCCTCCGGTCTGTCGCACAAACCTACCTGTAATCTCGACGCCCCTGCGCAGACCTTCTTTGTAGGCCACTTGGGGCTTGCCGACATTGGCTTCGACCTTGAATTCTCGGAAGAGGCGATCGATAAGTATCTCTAAGTGCAATTCGCCCATGCCCGACATGATTGTCTGGCCCGTCTCGTCGTCGAACTTGATCTGAAAGGTTGGGTCTTCCTCGCTGAGCTTGGACAGGGCAATGTATAGCTGCTCCTGATCCACCCGCGTCTTTGGCTCAATCGCCACATGGACCACCGGCTCGGCGAATTCGATCTTTTCCAAGACAATGGGATGTTGCTCGTCGCAAAGCGTATCGCCAGTAGTCGTGTTTTTGAGGCCGACCACCGCGACTATATCACCGGCATAGGCACGAGATAACTCAGTGCGGTCGTTGGCATGCATCTCTAACAAGCGTGCGGTGCGCTCGCGACGCTCAGTCGTCACATTGTAAAGATACGTGCCCGAGCTTAGCACACCTGAATAGACGCGAACAAAGGTGAGACGCCCGACAAAGGGATCCGTCATAACCTTGAAGGCCAACCCGGCAAAAGGCGCATCATCGAGGGCAGGACGCACCGCTTCCGCGCTGGAATGGGGCAGCATACCCTTGACTTCGCCGACGTCGGCTGGAGACGGCAGATAGTGTAGCACCGCATCGAGCAAGCGCTGGACGCCTTTATATTTATAAGCACTGCCGCACGTTACGGGCACGGCCTTCAGCGAGATGGTGGCTTGGCGCAGCGCAGCTCTGATTTCGTCGGGGTGAATTTCCTCCCCTTCGAGAAATTTTTCGAGCAAGCCATCGTCGAATTCAGCCACCGACTCTAACAGCTTTTCGCGGTATTGCAAGGCCCCCTCTAGCAGGTCCGCAGGGATCTCGTCTTCGAAAAACTTGACGCCTTGACTAGCCTCTTCGTAGGTAATGGCCTTCATCTCGATCAAGTCTATCAAGCCGTTGAACGTCTCGCCAACGCCGATGGGCAACTGGACCGGCACAAAATTGCTGTTCAATCGCTCTCGGAGCATGCTGAGTACCTGAAAAAAATCAGCCCCATTGCGATCCATTTTGTTGACAAAAGCAATGCGCGGGACGCGGTATTTGTCGGCTTGGCGCCAGACGGTCTCGGACTGCGGCTCAACTCCGCCGACCGCGCAGAAAACGCCTATGGCACCGTCGAGTACGCGCAGCGAACGCTCGACCTCGGCGGTAAAATCCACATGGCCGGGCGTGTCGATGATGTTGATGCGGTGATCCTTCCACTGGCAGGCAGTAGCGGCAGAGGTTATGGTAATTCCGCGCTCGCGCTCTTGCTCCATCCAGTCCATCGTCGCTGTACCATCATGAACCTCCCCCATGCGGTGAACTCGGCCAGTATAGTAGAGGATCCGCTCGGTCGTAGTGGTCTTGCCAGCGTCAATGTGAGCCGCAATCCCGATATTGCGCGTGTCTTTTTGTGTGAACTTTCGTGCCATTTGGCCTGAGAACTCCCTAAAATCTGTAATGAGCGAAGGCTTTATTCGCCTCGGCCATGCGGTGGACGTCTTCCTTCATTCGCACAGCCCCACCTTCACCCCTTGACGCAGCGATAAACTCGTTGGCCAACCGTTCGGCCATGGTGCGCTCAGAGCGCTCGCGGGCGAAGCGAATCAACCAGCGAATCGAACGAGCTGTGCGCTCGTCTGGCCGCATTTCGACCGGCACCTGATACGTTTGACCACCGACTCGACGCGATTTAACCATGACGATGGGCTTGGCATTTTCCAGCGCCTTCTGGAAGATATCAATCCCGTCTTGGCCACTGCGCTCGACGACCAAGTCAATCGAGTCGTAGAATATCCGCTCGGCCACGCTCTTCTTGCCTTGTTTCATTAACGAATTTACGAACCTAGCTGCCAAGACATTGTGGAATTTCGGATCCGGCAGCAGCCTGCGCTTGATTGCTTTTTTACGCCGCGACATTGCTCGTACTCTTAAGTTGGCCGCCGGGTGCCATACTTGGAGCGACCCTGACGGCGATCGGCCACGCCCGTCGCATCGAGGACGCCGCGCACGATGTGGTAGCGCACACCAGGGCAATCCTTGATGCGACCCCCGCGCACTAAGACGATGGAGTGTTCCTGCAGCGTGTGGCCCTCGCCTGGCACGTAAGCTGTGACTTCAATCCCCGTAGTCAAACGCACGCGAGCCATCTTGCGCAGAGCCGAGTTGGGCTTCTTGGGCGTCTGGGTGTAAACACGCGTGCAAACGCCACGGCGCTGGGGACAACCTCTCAGCGCTGGGGAATCCGTCTTTTTTAGTGATTTTTGCCGGCTTTTGCGAACCAGCTGGCTAACCGTTGGCAAACGCTGTTTCTCCTCGTCATTCCGTAATAAATAGCAAACTTATAATTTACATATAGATTGTATAACTGTCAATACTACTCGCCCAAAACACCTGATTCCGCAGCCGCCACTTCGGTCAACTCGGCTTTGCCATTGCCTTCGGGCTCCAAGTTCTCATAGGTGCCGTCTTGGTAGTGCCCGGTACCGGCTGGAATCAAGCGGCCGATGATGACGTTTTCCTTGAGGCCGCGCAGGTGGTCTATCTTGCCTTGCACGGCTGCCTCGGTCAACACGCGCGTTGTCTCTTGGAAAGAGGCGGCAGAGATAAAGCTATCCGTGCGCAGCGAAGCACGGGTAATGCCCAAAAGGATCGGCTGGCAGGTGGCTGTGTCTCCTCCCTCGTAGAGGACTTTGTCATTCTCCCTGGCGAAGCGGATTTTATCCACTTCTTCTCCTTCAAGGAAGTTCGTATCGCCTGGGTCAATGATGCGCACCTTCTGCAGCATTTGCTTGACAATCACCTCAATGTGCTTGTCGTTGATCTCCACAGCCTGGAGGCGATAGACATCCTGAATCTCGTTGACCAAGTACTCCTGCACCTTACTCACGCCCTGGACCCGCAAAATATCGTGCGGGTTGACCGACCCCTCGGAGAGGCGCTCTCCAGCTTCAACCCGGTCGCCTTCGTGTACGCGCAAGTGCTTGCCATAGGGCACCAAGTATTTCTTTGTTTCGTCCTCGGGACTCAGCGGAGAGACGAATAGTTCGCGGTTGCCGCGGACTAGACCGCCAAAGCTTACCGTGCCGTCGATTTCCGATATGACCGCCGGTTCCTTGGGCCGACGTGCCTCAAAGAGTTCAGCAACGCGCGGCAAACCGCCGGTGATGTCGCGCGTCTTGGAACGCTCGCGCGGGATCTTGACCAACACCTGCCCCGGTGCGACTTTATCGCCGTCTTCGACCAGCAGACGAGCACCGACCGGAATGATATAGGAACGGTTTCCATATTCTTCACTCTCGATCTCAATTTGCGGACTTAGCGAGCGGTCGCGCTGTTCGACTATACTACGGACGCTCAGGCCCGTACTTTCGTCGAATTCCTCGCGCATAGTTTCCTTGGTGATATCTGTGAACTGGATCCGGCCCGGGCGGTCGGTGAGAATCACATTGTTGTATGGATCCCATTCGTACAGCACAGCCCCCATCTCGACTTGCTCCCCATTTTCGACCTTGAGTACTGCGCCATAAGGGGTGGCGATAGAAGAACGCACTCGATTCTGTTCGTCGAGCAAGCCAATTTCGCCGTTGCGCCCGACGACCGTGACGCCAGCTATCGGGTTTTGCACCGTATCGACATTGGAAAATTGAACGCGACCAGCCCGGCGCGCGGTGATCTGCGACTGCTCGGCGATGCGACTCGCCGTACCCCCGATGTGAAAAGTTCGCAGCGTGAGCTGAGTACCTGGTTCACCAATACTCTGTGCGGCTACGACCCCAACGGCCTCGCCCACATTGACCTCGCGCCCAGTACCCATGTTGCGCCCGTAGCACTTGATGCACACGCCGCGCTCGGACTCGCATGTGAGCACCGAGCGAATGTATACTTCTTCAATGCCGGCTTGAGCAATGCGATTGGCGTCTTCTTCTTCCAACAGGGTACCCGCGTGGGCCACCACATTTTGGTCGGCATCGAGAGCGTCATCTTGCAATACGCGGCCGACGATGCGGTCGGCCAGCGGCTCGATTACCTCCTCTCCGTCCTTGAGAGCGCCGATCGTCAGCCCTTGGCTAGTCCCGCAGTCTTCTTCGCTGATCACCATATCTTGAGCCACATCGACCATCCGCCGCGTCAGATATCCGGCTTCGGCCGTCTTCAGAGCCGTATCGGCCAAACCCTTGCGCGCTCCGTGGGTCGAGATGAAGTATTCGAGTACCGACAGCCCTTCTTTGAAAGAGGCGATAATTGGCGTTTCGATGATTTCGCCGACAGCACCGGTCAGCTTTTTCTGCGGTTTGTTCATCAGGCCGCGCATACCGCCTAGCTGTTTGATCTGATCCTCGCTGCCGCGCGCACCGGAATCCTTCATAATGTAAACCGAGTTAAAGCCCTCTTCGACTTCCTCAAGCGTGTGCTGCACCGCACGTGAGACCTTCGATGTGGTATGCATCCAGATGTCGATGATCTTGTTGTAGCGCTCGCCATCGGTGATGATGCCGTTGGCATACTGATCGCGAACTTTCTCTACTTCCTTGAGCGCTCCGTCAATGAGCTTGGTTTTAGTATCGGGTACGACTACGTCGTCAACGGCGATGGATACGCCGGCCAGCGTCGCGTAGTGATAGCCCATATTCTTGAGCTGATCGACGAACTCGGCCGTACGCCTGTTGCCCAGGAGGCGATGCACTTGGGCGGTAATCCTCTTGATATCGCCCTTGTCAACCGTGCGGTTGATAAAGCCGATTTCCTCCGGGAGCACCTCGTTGAAAAGCAAGCGACCGACAGTCGTATTCACCATCTCGTCATCAATGCGCACTATAATCGGCTGGTGTAAGGTAATGCGACCCGCTTCAAAAGCCGCAACCGCCTCGGTCTTGTTGGCAAAGGCGCGCTCGACTCCACCTGCTTCGCTAAAACGCACCTTGGTCAGGTAATAACTGCCGAGCACGATGTCCTGAGGGTTGTCCATGATGACCGGCTCGCCATCGGCCGGCTTGAGGATGTTGTTAGTAGAAAGCATCAGCAGCCGCGCCTCGATCTGAGACTCGAACGAGAGCGGGACATGCACGGCCATCTGGTCGCCATCGAAGTCGGCATTAAAGGCAGCGCAGACCAACGGGTGCAGGCGAATGGCCTTGCCCTCGACGAGAATGGGCTGAAATGCCTGAATGCCCAATTTGTGCAACGTCGGTGCCCGATTGAGCAATACGCAGTGGTCGCGAATGATCTCCTCGAGAATGTCCCAGACCTCTGGGCGCTCGCGCTCGACTAGCTTCTTGGCACTCTTGACGGTTTGCACCAGCCCTTTTTCTTCTAACTTTTTAATTACAAATGGCTTAAACAGCTCTAGGGCCATTCCTTTGGGCAGACCGCACTGGTACAGTTTGAGTTCTGGACCGACGACGATGACCGAACGGCCCGAATAGTCAACGCGCTTACCTAGCAAGTTCTGGCGAAAACGGCCCTGTTTACCCTTGAGCAGATCGCTGAGCGACTTGAGCGAACGATTGCCGTCGCCGCGCACGGCCCGCGAGCGACGCCCGTTGTCGAAGAGAGCATCAACGGCTTCCTGAAGCATCCTCTTCTCGTTGCGCAGGATGACTTCGGGAGCCTTGATGTTAATCAGCTTCTTCAAGCGATTGTTGCGATTGATGACTCGGCGGTAGAGGTCGTTGAGATCGGAAGTGGCGAAGCGACCACCCTCTAAGGGTACCAAGGGACGCAGATCCGGCGGAATGACCGGAATGTTGTCGAGAATCATCCACTCGGGCCGGTTTTCGGACTGGCGGAAGGCTTCGACGACCTTGAGACGCTTGAGGGCTTCTTGCTTGCGTTGTATCGAACTCTCCATTCGAACCAAGGTTCGCAGCTCGGCTGAAAGCTCTTCAATGTCGATTTCCTCTAAGAGCCGCTTGACTGCGGGTGCCCCCATCTCGACCTCGGGATCGCCGCCTTCTTCTTGTATCTCGAAAAGCTCCTCCTCCGTCAAAAGACCCAGCTTCTCTACAGGTGCACCCCGCGGGTCAATGACGACATAGGACTCGTAATAGAGGATGCGCTCAAGGTTTCGCATCGAGATGTCGAGCAGGGCTCCGATGCGCGAAGGCAGCGACTTGAAATACCAGATGTGGGAAACCTGTACGGCCAGCTCGATGTGCCCGAGGCGCTCGCGGCGAACCTTGACCTGCGTGACCTCGACGCCGCAACGGTCGCATACTACGCCTCGATAGCGGATGCCCTTGTACTTGCCGCAGTGGCAGTTCCAGTCCTTGACCGGACCGAAGATGCGTTCGCAGAACAACCCGTCGCGCTCCGGTTTGAAGGAGCGGTAGTTGATCGTTTCGGGTTTGGTGACCTCCCCCCGCGACCAAGCGCGAATGGTCTCGGGAGAAGCGAGCTGAATGCGGATGGAATCGAAATCAGTCGGTTTGCGCGATGCATTGGCAGTCTGTAACACTGGCACCCCCTTTGCGCTTTATGCGAATGTTCTGCAATTCAATACGTCTCGACGATCCTGCTGTCTTCAAGGATCACATCCAGACACAAACTCTGTAATTCCTTGACCAGCACATTGAACGATTCTGGAATGCCTGGTTCTGGCGGATTCTCTCCTTTTACGATGGCCTCGTAGATCTTGGAACGCCCAGCGACGTCGTCGGATTTGACAGTCAGCATTTCCTGGAGCGTGTACGCTGAACCGTAGGCCTCCAAGGCCCACACTTCCATCTCGCCGAAGCGCTGGCCGCCAAACTGCGCCTTGCCGCCCAAGGGCTGCTGAGTGACCAGCGAGTACGGTCCGATGGAACGAGCGTGAATTTTGTCGGCGACCAAGTGCGAAAGCTTTAACATGTATATGTAGCCTACCGTCACTCGCTTATCTAGCTTGGTGCCGGTCCGCCCATCGTAGAGCACTTGTTTGCCGTCGTTGTCTATCCCGGCCTCGTCGAGCATGGCTCGCACCTCGTCGAGGGATGCCCCGTCGAAAACCGGGGTCGCCACATGCACGTCTAGGGCATGGGCGGCCATGCCTAGATGGGTTTCAAAGATTTGGCCCAAGTTCATGCGCGAGGGCACGCCCAAGGGGTTGAGAGCAATATCTACGGGCGTACCGTCTTCGAGGAAGGGCATATCCTCCTCCGGCGCGATATACGCGACTACCCCCTTGTTGCCGTGGCGACCGGCCATCTTGTCGCCGACCGAGAGCTTGCGCTTCTTGGCCACATAAACCTTGACGAGTTGCGCGATGCCCGGCGGCAGTTCATCACCGCGCGTGATGCGCTCTATTTGGCGCTCCGTTTGCTCGTCGATCAGCCTTAGCTGTTCTTCGGCATAGCGCAACAGTTCGGCGACTTCAACGCTGACTTCGGGATCTGCGGTCCAGTCTCCTTCGGGCTGCACCGTGGAGAAATCAACCCGCTCGAGTAGCCGCTCGCTCAATTGAGTACCTTTGCGCACCTTCAATTCGCCGTCTTGAGAGTACAAGCTGCCCAACTTGACTTTCCCCACCATCTCCAGCAATCTAGTGTTGCGCTCTGCAATCAGGTGTTCCTTCCGCTCGGCTGCCTCTTTTTCACAAGCGGCGATGCTTTCCCGACGCCGGGGCGAACTGCTCCGCTCGCGGCGCGAAAAAACCTTGCGATCGATGACCACGCCTTCCATGCCGGGAGGCGCTTTCAGCGACGCATCGCGGACATCCCCGGCCTTCTCGCCGAAAATTGCCCGCAAGAGACGCTCTTCGGGCGACAGTTCGCTCTCGCCCTTGGGCGTCACTTTGCCGACTAGAATATCGCCGGGACCGACCTCGGCCCCAATGCGGATAATACCTTCGTCGTCGAGATTGCGCACCGCACCTTCGCTGACGTTGGGAATCTCGCGGGTGATCTCCTCTTGACCGCGTTTGGTGTCGCGCACTTGCAGCTCAAATTCCTCAATGTGGACGGAGGTAAAGATATCCTTTTTGAGGAGGCGCTCGCTGACGACGATAGCATCTTCAAAGTTGTAGCCGTTCCAAGGCATAAAGGCAACTAGGACGTTCACGCCTAGGGCTAAGTCCCCGCGGTCCGTAGCGGCACCATCGGCCAAAGGCTGACCGGTCTGTACCTTGTCTCCTACTTGGACCAAAGGTCGCTGATTGATGCAGCAGTCTTGGTTGGAACGGGCGAACTTAGTCAACTTGTACTCGTCGGCGTCTGCTGTATCCAACGGAGTCAACCGCGTGCTATACTTTTTGTCGCGACGCACAATAATGCGCTCAGCATCGACGCTGACGACCACGCCGGGATTGCGGGCTACGACGATCGCCCCCGAATCGCGCGCGACCTTGTTCTCCATGCCAGTGCCGACATACGGTGTTTCGGTAAAGAGCAACGGCACAGCCTGGCGCTGCATGTTGGAGCCCATAAGCGCTCGGTTGGCGTCGTCGTGTTCGAGGAAGGGGATTAGGGCCGCCGCCCCGCTAACGAGCTGATTGGGCGATACGTCCATGTAGTTAACCTCGTTAGGGGTTACCATCGGATAATCATCCCGCTTGCGAGCTTTGACCAATGGATTGAGAAATTTGCCTTTGTCGTCGATAGGTGCGTTGGCTTGGGCGATGATGTATTTGTCTTCTTCGGCCGCCGTCAGAAATTCGATCTCATTTGTCACCTTACCGTTTATCACCTTGCGGTACGGCGTCTCGAGAAAGCCGAAGGAATTGACTCGCGCATACGTACTCAACGAGGAGATCAGGCCGATATTGGGGCCTTCCGGCGTCTCGATGGGACATATCCGACCATAGTGCGTATAATGCACATCCCGCACTTCAAAACCAGCGCGGTCGCGGCTTAGCCCCCCCGGACCGAGGGCGCTGAGGCGACGCTTGTGGGTCAGCTCGTCGAGCGGGTTGGTCTGCTGTATAAACTGCGAGAGTTGGCTCGAACCAAAAAACGCTTGGATAACGGTGGAAACCGTTCGCGCATTGACCAAATCGTGCGGCGTGATCTGATTTTCGTCGCGTAGGTTCATTCGCTCGCGAATCGTCCTCGCCATGCGCGTTAGGCCAATGCTGAATTGCTGGGCTAGCAACTCGCCGACCAAGCGCACGCGGCGATTGCCCAGATGATCGATATCATCGGTATTGCCCTGTCCCACTCGCAAACCCAACAGGTAGTGGATTATCGCCATGAAATCCTCGAGATGCAGCACCGTGCTCTCGAAGGGGATACCCACGTCCAAACGGCGATTGATGCGATAGCGACCCACATCGCCTAGATTGTAGCGTTTGGCGTTGAAAAAGAGCCTATCCAGCAAGTCGCGCACGGTCGCGATATTGGGGGGGTCGCCGGGACGCAGGAGGTTGTAGATGCGCGTGAGGGCATCTTCCTCGTCTTTACTCGGATCCTTAGCGAGTGTGTTCTCTATGACCCCGGGATCCTTGTCCGGTGGGGCGGCCAGAGCCTTTAACTTCTCGATGTTGGCCGCCTGTAGCTTTGTTAGGTTTTCGCTGCTTATCTGCTCGTAGGCATCTAATAAAATTTCACCACTGTCTTTATCGACTATGTCCTCGCCGCCGTTGTAGCGGTCGATCAATTCTTCATCTACAGCTTCCTCGACCTCCTCGCGAAACAGACTGAGGATTTCGCCATTCTTGGAAAAGCCGAGCGCCTTCAGGAGCGAGGTCACCGGCAGCTTGCGCTTCCGGTCGATATGCACGTACATGATGTCGTTGATGTCCATGCTGAACTCTAGCCACATCCCCTTGTAGGGCAGGATCCGCGCCGAGAACAGCCGCTTGCCATTGGGGTGCAAGGTCTCGTCGAAGAACACCCCAGGCGAGCGATGGAGCTGGCTGACGACTGTGCGTTCAGCTCCATTGATGATAAACGTCCCCTCGCTAGTCATCAGGGGCAGTTCGCCCAAGAATACGGCCTGTTCGACCACGTCCTTGACTGGAAGGTCCTTGCTTTCCTTGTCGCGGGAAACGAGGCGCAGGGTCGCGCGCAGCGGGGCGGCGAAAGTCATGTCCCGCTCGCGGCATTCCTCTTCGCTGTAGCGGGGATTGCCAATGGAGTAGCTGACGTATTCGAGAGAGTATATCCCATTGGTATCGGTAACTGGGAAAATACTCTGGAAGACCAAGTGCAAACCGCGCCGCTGGCGCTGATGGGGCAAAACGGAGAGCTGCAGGAAGTCCTCGAAGGAGTCAAGCTGAACCGAAAGCAGGTTTGGCATCTCTGCGGCTTCTTTGATTTTGCCAAAAGAGCGCCTTTTAATACTGCCGTTCGTCTTTGCCAAAGTCCAACTCCTCAATTTGTGGTTTTAGCCAAATGTTCATGGAGCTATTGGCCAATAGCTCCATGAATGCGCTCTGCAGAAAAGTAGGTATAAACGAATGAGCTACTATATCAGCAGCAGTCCCTACTGGAGTTCTACCGTGGCTCCGGCATCCTGCAATCGGCCCTGGATTTCTTCGGCTTCTTCCTTGGTCGCCCCTTCCTTGACCGGCTTAGGTGCCTCGTCGACGAGCGCCTTGGCCTCTTTCAGCCCTAAGCTAGTGATCTCGCGGACGACCTTGATAACTTGGATTTTCTTCTCGCCAGCGCTAGTAAGCACTACGTCAAAGGAATCCTTTTCTACGGCGGCCTCTTCGCCAGCACCATCGCTGGGCATCGCACCAGCCATCATCACCGGTGCTGCGGCCGACACGCCAAACTTATCTTCGAGGGCTTTGACCAACTCGGCTAGTTCTAGGACCGTCAGGCCGCCGATGGTCTCAATGATTTCACCTACCTTACTATTAGCGGTGGTGGCAGTGGTTTCTTCGGTCATGGGATACAACCTCCTGTAATCCGTATTTGAGTTTGTTAAAAGGGACGAATGAGAATCAGGCGTTTTCCCCGCCTTCTCCCCGTTGCTTTTCGATGGCTGACAACGCGCCGACTAGGCCTCTAAGCAATCCATTCAGGACACCGCTTAACCCGTAAAGCGGGCTTTGGACGCCGGCGGCTACCTTACCTAGCAATTCTTCCTTAGAGGGCAGCTTAGCCAACGCCTCGACTTTGTCGGCGGCGAGGATTTCACCCTCCATAAAGCCGGTCTTGATCTGAATTTTCCCGCCATCGGCGACGAAGTCTTGCAGAATTTTGGCCGGTGCGATGGGATCTTCTTTTGAATAGGCCAAGGCCGTAGGCCCGGAGAAATGCTCTTCGAGGCCGGCGATGCCCACTTCCTCAGCCGCACGAATGGCCAAGCGATTTTTGATCACTTGGTATTGGACGTCGGCATCGCGCAGCTTGTTGCGCAGCTCGGTCACGGCAGCTACGTCAATACCCGTAAAATCGGCTAAATAAAAGCCCTTGGCCTCGGCCATAATGGCCTTCAATTCTTCTACTTTTGCTTCTTTCTCTGCCGTCGCCATAGTAGTAGGGAGCTTTCTTTACGCAGCGAGTTGGGCACGGTCAATCTTGATGCCCGGCCCTACTGCCGACGAGAGGACTAACTTGCGGATGTACTGCCCTTTTGTCGCGGCTGGTCTAGCGCGCAAAATGGCGTCAGTAAAAGCCTGAGCGTTTTCGATCAGCGCCTGATCGGTAAAGGACAGCTTACCGATGGAACCTTGGGCGTTGTTGCCGGACTTGCTGTCGGCGCGGTATTCTATGCGGCCGGCCTTGGCCTCGCGGACGGCTTGGGCAACCTCGCGCGTTACCGTGCCGGTCTTGGGGTTGGGCATCAAGCCCCTCGGCCCCAAGATCCTCCCCAGCTTGCCTACCTGCCCCATCATATCTGGAGAGGCAACAACTATGTCGAAATCGAGCCAACCGCCCTGGATTTTCTCGGCCATATCGGCTCCACCGACGAAATCGGCCCCAGCGTCTTCGGCTTCCTGCACTAGCGGTCCTTGAGTGATGACCAAGACCCGGAGCTCCTTCCCGGTACCGTGAGGCAACATCACCGTGCCGCGCAGCGATTGGTCAGCTTGACGGCCATCAATCCCCAAGTTGCAAGAAAGCTCGACGGTCGGATCGTAATTGTACGCCGGGAATCCCTTGAGGATCTTAACCCCCTCTTCCCACGAGTAGGCCCTGTCGCGGTCGAAAGACGCCAAGGCGTTCCTGTATTTTTTTCCTCTGGCCATGTCTTAAACCTCTTATGAGGGTTACAATGAGAAGCAACTACTCGATCAAGAGCCCCATACTGCGGGCCGTTCCCGCGATCATCGACATCGCGGCTTCCATTGAGGCCGCATTTAAATCAGGCATTTTCAATTCGGCGATTTCGCGCACTTGATCCGAAGATACAACGCCGATGTGATCCCGGTTGGGCACGCCCGATCCCTTGTCTTGTCCAGCAGCCCGCAACAGCAGCACCGCAGCCGGCGGCGTCTTGGTTATAAATGAAAACGTGCGATCAGCGTACACCGTAATGATTACGGGAATGATCAACCCTTGCTGGTCTTGGGTCTGGGCATTGAATGTCTTGCAGAATTCCATGATGTTGACGCCGTGTTGCCCCAGCGCCGGCCCAACAGGCGGCGTTGGATTCGCCTGACCGGCTGGAACCTGCAACTTGATTTGGGCTATTTCTTTTTTAGCCATTTATTAACTATTCCTTAAATAAAAATCAGCCTACCGGCTCTTGAGCCGGCTCGACCTGCAACACGTCCAATTCCACTGATGTACCGCGCCCAAAGATGCTCACCATGATTTTCAACCTGCGCTTCTCCGGCAGTACCTCTTGCACGGTGCCGATAAAATCCTTGAACGCGCCATCGTTGACCTTGACTTGATCGTCAACGGCAAAGGGAATCTCCTCAACCTCTTGGTCTTTGCGGCGATCGACGTGCCCCAAGATGCGGTCGATTTCCTCCTGCCGCAGCGGTTGCGGTTTGCGCGCTGGGCCGACGAAGTTGGTCACCCCGGGAATGTTGGTCACTTGGTACCAAGCGTCCTTGGACATTTCCATTTCCACTAGCACATAACTAGGCAAAAACCGCTTCCTAGTCTTGGTTTTCTTGCCGGCACGGAGTTCAATCACCTCCTCGGTCGGCACGACGACTTGGGCAATCGCACCATTAGCAGCCCCCGACTCAATAAGCGACTCCAAGTAGGTCTTTACTTTATTTTCGTGCCCTGAATATGTATGTAGAGCATACCAGCGCTGTGCCATAGCTTCAATCCGGTGTTAGCTCCCATTCGCCGAGCAAAGCAAATAAGGAAAAGAAGCGGTGCACGTTGTGCGCCGCTTCCCTTAGATACGCCTCAGCGGGCATTACTGGCCTAGAAGTATTCCCCAAACAAAAGAAATAATCAGGTCGAATATGCCAATAAAAACCGCAAAAATCGCCGAAAAGACTAATACCACCCCAGTGGAATTGACCAAGTCCTTGCGAGTAGGCCAACTCACTTTGGAAAATTCGGCCCGCACATCTTTGATGAAATTAGTAAGTTTATTCCACATCCCATTCCCTAATGCAGAAGCCTGGCAGGGCAGACAGGACTTGAACCTGCAACCGCCGGTTTTGGAGACCGGTGCTCTACCAATTGAGCTACTGCCCTATGCCTAGCGGGCTTCCTTGTGAGCCGCGTGCTTGCGGCAAAAACGGCAATACTTTTTGTACTCCACGCGGCTTGGCTGGTTTCGTCTATTTTTGGTCGTCGTGTAAGTTTGCTGGCTGCATACTTCGCACTCCAGCGTTATTTGATCTCTTGGCATCAGAACTTGTCGCGTTTAGATGGAAGCACTTAGGAAAGTGGAGCCGATGACCAGGATTGAACTGGTGACCTCATCCTTACCAAGGATGCGCTCTACCGACTGAGCTACATCGGCTGCAATCGTTTTGGTGATCTGGAGCGGGAAACGGGACTCGAACCCGCGACCCCGAGCTTGGAAGGCTCGCGCTCTAGCCAACTGAGCTATTCCCGCTCGAGCCGGATTAATGCCCGTTTAATTTACAGAAGGTTAAATATATAACAGCCCTCCCAATATGTCAAGAATACTGGAGCGCAGCCCCAAAACGCGAAACTCCCGGAGAGACGCAGGCCTTTCCGGGAGTCGCCAAGTAAACTGGATATTTGCGCTCAGCGCGTGATTTTGACAATCCTGTAATGCAGCTTACCAATAGGTACTTCAATCTCGATTTCTTCTCCTTCTTCGTGCCCGAGCAACCCCTTGCCTATCGGCGAAACCGTGGAGATTTTCCCCGCTTCAAAATCCGCTTCTTCGGGAGCGACGAGCGTGTAGGTGAGCTGCCGCGCCTTCGCAAGATCCTCCAGCTCTACGGTGGCACCGATATAGACCTTGTCCTCTGGGATCGCCTCGTTTTCTAGCAGGCGAGCCCGGCTGAGTGTCTCTTCGAGCTTACCGATGCGCTGCTCTAGGAAGAGCAACCTTTCTTTAGCGGCCGAATACTCGGCGTTCTCAGATAGGTCGCCAAACTCCCGTGCCCGCTGCAAAGCCTGGCGCACTGCCGGGCGTTCAGTCTCCTTGAGTTCCTTCAACTCGCCCTGAAGTTTTTCGTAGCCTTCTCGTGAAAGATATACTTCACTCATACAAAGCCTCTAGCAGGAGAGAACAACATGCGCTATTCAACACAAAAAGCGGAAGCGCGCTACCGCTTCCGCTGCTTAAGAAAATTAATGTACTAAAAACGATGCCCAGGTGCAAGATAAGAGACTTGCCCAAGTTCGCCACCCTCCTATAAATTCATAGACCGAGCCACTCCTTCCCAAACAACGCACTTACGAGTCTCATGGCATTGACACTCCTGCATTTTGCCGACCTGCATCTGGGCGTCGAAAACCACGGCAGCCTCGACCCAAGCACTGGCTTGCATTCGCGGGTGCAAGATTTCGCCGCCAGCCTAGAAGCGGTCTTTGACCTAGCCATTGAAAAGGCAGTCGATCTGGTCCTCTTCGCTGGCGACATGTACAAAAACTGCGATCCGACCCCGACCCATCAGCGCGTCTTGGCCCGCCAACTCCAGCGCCTACAAGCGGCCGGTATCCCCATCGTGCTAGTGGTGGGCAACCACGACGCGCCGGGCGCTTTCGGCAAAGCCACTTCGGTTGACATTTTCAGCACTCTACAGCTAGAGGGCACTCACGTCATCCGCCGCCCGGAGTTCCTGCACATCGAAACCGCCAACGGTCCCGTGCAAGTGGCCGGCCTACCTTGGCCGACGCGCCATGCCCTACTCACTCGCGACGAATACCGCGACTTGTCAATAGAGGAAATCCGCGTCGAGATCCAAAAAATTTACGCGGCCCAGATCGACGAGTACGCCCGTCAGCTCGACTCAAAGCTGCCGGGCGTACTCGTCGCCCACCTCGCCGCGGCCGACGCCGTTTATTCTGGGGGCGAACGCACCGCCATCATCGGCCAAGACCCCGTTTTGCTCACTAGCGCTCTTGCCAATCCCGCCTACGACTACGTCGCCTTGGGGCACATCCACAAATACCAAGACCTCAACCGCGGCCAACATCCGCCCGTGGTCTATTCGGGCAGTCTAGAGCGCATCGACTTTGGCGAGGAAGGTGAAGACAAGGGTTTCTGCCTCGTACGCATCGCAGAGGACGCAACCGCACCGAGAGGCCGGGCAACCACCTTTGAGTTCATCCCCGTCCCAGCGCGGCGCTTTGCGACCATCAAGCTAAAGGTGCACGATGGCCAAGACGCCACCGAACGCATCGTCGCGGCCTGCGCCGAGGCCGATCTAGCAGACGCCGTGGTCCGCGTCCTCTACGACCTGCCCGCAGGCTACGCTACGTCAGTGGACTTACAACAAGTGCGGCAAGCGCTCGAACCGGCCTTTCACGTCGCCTCCATCCAACCGCGCTTTGCTCCAGAAGTGATCCAACGCCGCGCCGAAATCAGCGAAGAGGCCGAACTAGGCGACGCCCTCGACCGCTACATCGACAACATTCCAGATTTGCAAGCCCACCGCGCCGAGCTCAAAAACTACGCGCTCCACCTAGAGCGCGAGCTTGAAGCTGGCCAACGCGACGAAGACGCCGAATGATCCCTCTCTCCCTTTCGCTGCGCAATTTTCTCAGTTACGGCGAGGAGGTGCCGCCGCTCGACTTTACCCAGTTTCACGTCGCCTGCCTCACGGGCGGCAATGGCCACGGCAAGTCCGCCCTGCTCGACGGGATCACCTATGCCTTGTGGGGCCAAGCCCGCAAAAGCCGCAGCGACGAAGAGCTGTGTCGGATCGGGGCCAGAGAGATGCGGGTTGACTTCGACTTCGCCCTCGGCGAAAAGCACTTCCGCGTCATCCGCAGTTGGCGTCGCACCAAGCGAGGCGTCCCGGCCTTAGACTTACAAGTAGAAAGCGACGGCGTCTTCCGCACCCTCAGCGAAGGCGAGGGCATTAATCCCACCCAGCGGCGCATCAACGAACTCCTATCCATGGACTACGACACCTTTGTCAACTCGGCCTTCATAGTCCAAGGACGCGCCGACGAGTTCACCCAAAAAAACGCTAGGCAGCGCAAAGAAGTCCTCGGGCGAATCCTCGGCCTAGGGCGCTACGACCAACTCCAAGGCATGGCTCGGGTCCGATATCAAGAGCACCTGCGCCAGAGCGAGATCCTGCAGGCCCGCCTCGGTGAACTTGAGGCCGAATTGGCCAAGCACGAAAACTACGAATCCGAGCTGTGCGCCGTTGATAATCACCTCGCTCTGCTCGGCCGCGAAATCAGCAGCCGAGAAAAAACACAAGCCGAGTTGGAAGCCCAGCGTCTAGAACTGGTGAAGATCCGCCAGCGCGTCGCCGAGCTAGACCGGGAGCAGCAGCGCGTCGCCGAGCGGAAGCAGCAGGTCTCCGCTGAACTCGAAAACCTGCGAGAACAGCAGCGTCAAGACAGCGAGATCCTAGCGGCTGCCGAATCCATCGAGCGGGACTTTGCAACCTACAATCAGCTCCACACCCAAATCGGCCTGCTCGAACAAAAAGCTCAGGAGCACGGCGCGTTAGAAACCCACCGCCGCCAGCTAGCAGAGCAAATCGCCCAAGTGCGCCAAGAAGTGGAGCGGCAGCAAGAGCGCTGGGCAGCCACTCTCGGCGAGCGCCAGCGCCAACTCGACGAGCATCAAGCCTTGCTCAATCGAGAGCAGACCATCGCCATCCGCTACGCCCAATTCAAAACCATCAGTGAGCAGGTCCAAGCCCTAGAGCAGGCGCGGATCCGCTACGAGGTGCTCCTCAGCAAGCGCCGTCGCCTCGAACACGAACTATCGCTTGCAGAGGAGCACCGCAAAAGCCAGCGCCAAGTACTCGCCAAGCAATTGGCCCAGCTAGAACGAGCTAGGGCCGAGGCAGAACCCCTAGCAGCCCACATCCTCCAGTTGCAAACGCAACGGACTCAATTGCAGACCAAAGCCGAGGAACGGGATCGCCTCGCGGATGAGGGCCGCGATCTCAAGGTCCAGATCAGCGAGCGGGAGCAGCAGCGCCGCGCTGAAGAAGAAGAATTGGCCACCGAGCGCCAACAGACTCTAGCCTTAGCCGATTCCGACGACGCCAATTGTCCATTGTGCGGCAGCGTCCTCGACGCCGAACATCGCCAGCAGGTCGCGGCCGAACTGGCGCAGCGGGAAGAGCGCCGCCAAGAGCGCATCGCCGCTCTCGACTGCGAACTCGCCGCTCTCGGAGATCAATTGCAAAAGATGCGCACGCGCTACAAGGTCCTTGACGAGGAAATCGCGCCCCTCCAGCAGGTCCACCAAGACCTAGCCACCGAGGAGGCTCGTCTCGCGCAAATACGGGAATCTGCCTCCGAAATCCAGTCACTAGCCGAGCAATTAGCCACCCTCGACCGCGAACTCAGCGACCAATCATACGCTCCCCAAGAGCGCGAACGTCTTCACAAACTAGCCGGAGAAATCGAACTGTTGGGCTACAGCAGTTCCGAACACGAGACGCTGCGGCAAAAGCTCTCCGAGTTGCGCCCAGTCGAAGCTGAGCATGCCCGTTTGCAGGACGCCAAAAGCCAAGCCGAGCGGCTCAACAGCGAGCAGGCCGAAGCCCGGAACCAACTCGAGCGGGCCGAGCGCCAACTCGCCGAGGCCCACTATGCCCAAGAAGAACGGGAACAACTCGGCCAAGCCGAGCAACAGCTTGCAGCCTTGGGCTACGATAGTGCCGAGCACCAGCGGTTGCGCCTGCAACACGACGACCTGCGCGACAGTGCCCGGCAGTTCGAGCGCCTACAACACGCCCGCCAACGCCGCGCTTCGTCCGGCGAATCGCAGATGCGCTACGAAGCTGAAGCCTCCACTTTAGCGGAACAATTGCAGACTATAAAAAAAGAAAAGGAAAAGTTGCACGAGCGGACCGACGAGTTAGAAGACGTCGATAGGCAACTCGGCGAAAACCAAGCCCAATTGGAAAAGCTACGGGTCGAGCGAGACCAACATCTCCAGCGCCGGGGCAACCTAGAGGCCCTGTGCGCGCGCTGCGCCGAGTTAGCTCAGGAACAAGACCAACTACGCGAAAAGCTCCAAGGCACCCAGCGTCAGGCTTGGAGCTACCAACAACTCGACAAGGCATTCGGCAAGGATGGGATCCAAGCACTGATCATTGAAAACGCCGTGCCGCAGATTGCCGACGAGGCCAACGCCATCCTCGCTCGCCTGACCGCCAACCGCATCCAAGTCGCCTTCGAATCGCTGCGCGACCTCAAAAAAGGCGGCACCCGCGAAACCCTCGACGTCAAGATCGCTGACGAGGTTGGCGAGCGCTCCTATCACCTCTATTCCGGGGGTGAGGCATTCCGCACCAATTTTGCCTTGCGCCTTGCGCTCTCCAAAGTGCTGGCCATGCGCTCGGGCACCCGCCTCCACACCCTCTTCATCGACGAAGGCTTCGGTACCCAAGACGAACAAGGGCTGGAACAACTCATCGAAGCCATCCAAAAAATCAGCGAGGATTTCAAAAAGGTATTGATCGTCACACATCTAGACCAACTCAAAGCGGCCTTTCCAGTGCAAATCGAGGTCGCCAAACACCCCGACTTAGGCTCGCGTTTCTCCGTGACGCAGCACGCCTAGCTTCTTGCTCATTATGGCCCACTACGACGACTATCACGCCGCCCGCACCAGCGCGGCCCTACGCGACGCGCAAGCCTCATTTCGCTTGTACATGCGCGGTGCCGACCACCTCGACTTCCTGCATCGCATGACCTCCAACGACTTTCACAACCTGCAAATAGGGCACGGCCTCGAAGCCGTCTTTATCGAACAGCGAGCGAGAATCCTCGATCTCGCCACCTGTTATCGCGGCCCAGACGCCACGGCCTTGATCTTGAGTCCCGATTCGCGCACCTCAATTCCTGCTTGGCTGGACCGTTTTATCTTTGCCGAGGCCCTTGAATTGGCAGACCGCACAGACGAGACGGCCATGTTCGAGCTTGTCGGCCCGCAAGCTGCCGAGCTAGTCGCCCGAACATTGGAAACAGATATAGCGAAATTTCAGGATCACCAGCTACTCGACCCACAGGTCGCCGACGGTCTGTGGTTGGCGCGCACGCCTGGGCCGGGGCTGCGCGCCTTCGGTCCGCCCGCAGCCGTGGATGGCCTGTGGCAACGCCTTGCCGCCGTAGGTGCCCGTCCAATAGAAGCGGCGACATGGGAAATTTTGCGCGTCGAACAGGGCCTTCCCCTGCTCGGACGAGAGTTGACCCAAGAGTACAACCCTTGGGAAGCAGGGCTTGGTCGCGCTATTCATCTAGATAAAGGCTGCTATATCGGCCAAGAAGTCATCGCCCGCCTAGATACCTACGACAAAGTCAAACAGCATCTAGTCGGGCTGCGTCTTTCCACTGCCAAATTGCCGCCAACGGGGCAACCACTGCGCGACGGAGCGCGCGAAGTAGGACGCATTACTTCGGCAGTCCACTCCCCTAGCCTCGGCCCGATTGCCCTCGCCTATGTGCGGCGGAGTGCTTGCGTCGAAGGCACTGTGCTAGACGCGGGCGGAGCGCAGGCCACCGTAGTATCCCTGCCTTTTTCATCGCATGAGTCCCGCTAAGGGCGGACGCCGCAAGATAGTCCACATTGGAATCGATAGCGGCCCGTGCCACAACACCCGTGCCTACGCCGAATTCGCCGCGCTCCTGCGCGAATACACCGATTGGATCGAATGGGGCGACGGCTACGCCATCCTCGACGTCACCGACAATAAGCTCGACATCCCCTTTGGAACGCGCGTCGCCAAGATGATCAAAAGCGATATCAAGCGGCAGCTAGGCTGGAGCGTTTCCGTGGGGTTGGCACCCAGCAAGTTCTTGGCGCAGCTAGCGATGGAACGCCAGCGACCCGATGGCCTAACAGTCGTGCTGCCCGAACAGATAGAGGATTTTCTCGCCAATGTGCCCATTGACCAGCTTCCCGGCGTGGGGGCCGTTACGCGCCAGCAGTTCGCAACTATGCAAATAGAGCACATCGGCGCACTGATCCAAGCGCCGCTGGAAGAACTCGTGCGCCGCTTTGGCCAGCGGGGCAGCAGCTTTTGGCACCTCGCCCAAGGTTGGGACGACGACCCGGTCGCCCCAGCCGAACAGCTCGACCAAATCCGCGAGGAAACCTCTTTTGCCGCCCCGCTTTATACCCGTGAAGAAATGCGCGATGCCTTGCGCGAGCTAGCCGCCGCGCTCTGCGGGCGCTTGCAGCGCCGAGGGCTACAAGCACGCGATGTAACCCTAGAGGTGCGCTATCCAGATTCTCGCACCGCGACGCGCACATCGCGCTTGGCCGCCTTTACCGATCGCGCCCAAGCCGTCTTCACGACAGCCTGCGAGCTATTAGAACAGACAGAAGCCGACGACTTAGGTACGCGTCTGCTCGGCATTGGGTTGGGGGGATTTGACGACGAGGAGATTGAGCAGCTCGATTTGTTTGCCAGCGAAAAACCCTAGGCCGCGGCCTGCGGCAACACTGAATCTCCATAGGGCAGCGCCCAGATTCGGGCTTCGTGGCCGACTACCTCGTGCGCGGCCGCCATAGCTTGGCCTAGGTCGTCAAAGGGCACTAAGCCGACGCGGCCGATGGCCTCAACCGGCAGCGACGAGACCAAATGCACGCGGGCCTTTTTCAGCACCGAAGCAATGGCTGCAGCCTTGTGCCCTCCTAAGACGAATTCTCGCTCTATGCGCGCGAGAATCTCGTCGGCTGAATCCGCCTCCTGCAACCAAGAGGCAAAGGTAGCGCTGCCCAGTCCCTCTCGGCATTCGGCCACCCAGACGATAACGCCTCTTTCGCGCACGGCATGCACTGCGTTGTCGAGAGCCTTTTGCGCTTGATACATATTGACATCCAGCGGATAGCCGCCCGCGCTGACGAGGACAATATCAGCGCATCGCGCAATGGGCACGGCTCCGCGCTCGGCTACCTGCTCGCACCCTTTGCGGTGAGCCTCTCGCACGTGCCCGGCAAAGGCGGCGACAATGCGGTGGCGATCGTCGACGATCGCATTGAGGATGAAGTCGATCCCCAACATGCCCGCCCCTTCTTCTAAATCCTCCCGCACCGGGTTGCCCTCAAGCCGCCCGGTCTCCGCGCCGGGCCGGGCCATCAAGCCGTGGTTGGCCGCTACGGCACTGGGAGAGGCACAGCCGGGCAAGATCGCCTTAGCTCCACCCGAAAAGCCGGCGAAGTAGTGGAACTCCAAATTGCCCAAACAGATCCGCACATCGGCCTCCACCAAGGGCCGGAACAACTCCACGGGCGTACCGCGGGAAGTGACTCCCAGCCGCACCACGTCTTGGGGATCGTGGTTCACCACCTGCACTCGGGCATAAACTTCCGGCCCCACCAAGGCAGCCAACTCAGCTACGGTCTGCGCTCTATGCAGCCCCAAGGCCACAACTACCGTCACGTCGGCATCCGGCACGCCAGCCGCGGCAAGCTCCTCTAGCACCGGCGGCAACAGACGATCCGTCGGGCAGGGCCGGGTCATATCGCTTACGACAATCGCCACCTGCTGGCCGGGCCGCACCAATGCCCGCAATGCCGGTGTACCCACGGGCCGGGTCAGCGCATCCCGCACTAATGCCCGCTCCGAGCCGTCGCCGCATTGTTCCGTTCTCGGCAAGACGACGCCTAGCAGACACTCGCTGGGAACGTCAACTTGCAACTGAGAGTCGCCAAAGGGCAGTTCGATTTGCGTCTCAGCCATAGGTCTTCCTCAATTATCGAGAGCGCAGGCACCAGCACCGCGCGGATCGCCGCAGGTACCACACGGACCTATTGGCTCGCGCTCACTGGCAGCGCGACCAGCAACGGCAAAACTCGACAGCTTCTTTTCCAACTCTGCGCTCTCACAAGACGGGCAAGCGGCTGTTGCCGTCCCTTGTATGAGCGCGTCGAACTCAGTGCCGCACTCCATGCAGGCGTATTCAAAAATCGGCATGGCTCAAGCTCCGTGCAGGGCCGGCTGATACAGACCTACGCTGTAGAATTCATAAGAAGCAGCTTTGTCAGGGAAATCAACCACGTGTACCGTAAAGCGAGCCGGCACCCCGGTGTCGGGCATACAGTCGCGGAAAAAGCTGCTATAGGCTTGGGCGTATTCTTGGTAAATGCGCTGTTGTTCCTCGTGAAAGCGCTGCGGGTCGGTCAGCGGGTTGACGTCCTTGGGCTGGGCACCAAAGGCGTGTACTTCGATAAAATCTATCTGGGCAATCGAATCGCAAATCTCAGCTTCTTGCAGCCACTTCTCCCAACAGCGGAAGACTAGCTCGACTTCGACGGAAGGCGTCATCCTCACCAACTCGTCGCGGCCAAGAATCCCATGCGCCGAATGTCCGCCGGTCAAGCCAGCGAAGTAGATCTTCAAGTCGCCATTGTCCAGTGCCTCAGTTACCAAGGCCGATAAGGTTGGGTGGTCCCCGCCGTAGTAGTAGGTTAATCGACCGCGTTGCTTGACGTTAAATGCCATCGTAATCCTTTCACTTCGCGTTAAAGTGCTTCGACGAAAATCTCGGCCCAATGCCGCGCCTGCCGCCCAGTGAAATCGGCAATCTGGTGGCGGCACGAAGTGCCTACGGCCGCGATTTCCACATCCTCTGTTGCCTCCTCTAGTACGGCAAAGAGCCGCTCCTGCCCCACGGCGCGCGATATTTCAAAGTGCTCTTTCTCGTAGCCGAAGCTACCGGCCATGCCACAGCAGCCCGATGGAATTTCCTCGGCGCTAAAGTGGGGCGGCATGTTTAGCATGGCCACGGTCGCGGCTGTGCCCGTCAGGGCCTTTTGATGGCAGTGGCCGTGTACCAAAATGTGGCGGACGGTCTGGGCAAACTCTAAATCGAGCGGAGCCTCGCGGACGAGAAAGTCCTCGAGCAAGACGACCTGCTCGGCTACGCGCCGACTTTGCGGATCGTCAACCAAATCTAGGTAATCGTCGCTGAGAGCCGACGCGCAACTCGGCTCCAGCCCAATGATCGGCACTCCTTCTTCGGCCCACGGCGCGAGTACCTCCACATTGCGCTGCGCCAAGGCGCGGGCGCGGTCGAGAAAGCCCTTGGATATGAACGGCCGGCCGCAACAGACCTTGTTTGCGACCAAGACGGCCTCGTACCCGGCGCGTTCCAAGATGATCGTCGCCGCCATGCCAATGGCCGGCTCGTTGTACTCGACGAAGGTATCGTTGAACAGCACGACGCGGCCCTTGTCGCCGCGAGCCGGACGCCGCCCGGCGAACCAGCGCGAAAACGGCTGGCGGGCAAAGGCCGGCAGTCGCCGCCGCCGGTCAATGCCCAAAAACGCATCCAACAGCCAGCGATTAAACCCGCTGCGGCCGATCCAATTCGACAGCGGTGCCAACGCCGATCCCAAGCGGCTGATGCGAGCTATGTCGGCAAAGAGCCGCGAGCGCAGCGGATAGCCATGTTCGCGATGGTAGTGGGCGAGAAATTCGTACTTGAGCTTGGCCATATCCACGCTCGACGGGCACTCGGCC
Source organism: Candidatus Latescibacterota bacterium (assembly GCA_022826515.1). The sequence goes on along the minus strand of JAJDUT010000005.1, from coordinate 52,524 downwards.
TTGCAGGCTTTGCACTCCAAACAAAGGTCCATCACGCGATGTACCTCTTGGCTGTGCAGGCCGTCAGGTAAAGTACCAGCGAGCGCGGCGCGCAAGGCATTGGCCCGGCCGCGGGTGGTGTGCTCCTCGTCCAAGGTCGCCATGTACGAAGGACACATCGTGCCCACCAGCTTTTTGCGACAGTGGCCCACCCCAGAGCACATTTCAACGGCTTCCTGAAAACCACCCGCCTCGCTAAAGCTGAAAAACGTCTCCACCTGGGGCGTCTGATAATCCTCGTGGTAACGCAGATTCTCGTCCATTCGAGGAGGCCGGGTGATCTTGCCGGGGTTCATAATCCCCTGTGGATCAAAGGCGTCCTTGACCTCGACAAAGGCCTCGACCAACTCCGGGCTAAACATCTTGGCGATCCACTCGCTGCGCGCCAAGCCATCGCCGTGCTCGCCCGACATGGCTCCGCCGTATTCGAGCACCATATCGCTCATCCGCTCCTCCATCTGACGCAGGAGCTTTATGCCCTCGGGGTCTTTGAGGCTGAAGATTGGCCGGATGTGCAACAGGCCGACGCTGGCGTGCCCGTAGTATTCGGCCTCAATCCCCAGTTCCTCCATCAGCGCGACCACTCGGCGGATGTAGTCGGGTAACTTGGCGACCGGGACGCTGGTATCCTCCACCCCGGGTTGGGGCTTGGGGTCGCCCTTCATGCCCATCAAAAGCCCCAACCCGGCCTTGCGTATCCCCCAAATAGCCTGTTGGTCTGCCGGATCGACGGCCCGCACCCAAGCGTAGCCCATCTCCCGCCCCCGCAACCGCTCCTCCAACCCGTCCAGCTTGCGCTCCAGTTCGGCGACCGAGTCCGCGAAGTACTCGACCACGAGCAGGACGGCTGGGTCATCCTGTAGAAGGCGGCGGCTCGGGGCGTGTTCGGGTGAGTCCTTGGTCTGGTCGAGCAAAATTTTGTCCATCAACTCGCTGGCGACCGGTGCAGTTTCCAACGCGATCAGATTGGCCTCCGTGGCCTCGACCAAGTCGTGAAAGTGGACGGCCACCAAGCCCTTGTGCGCGGGCAATTCGACCAAGTTCAACCGCGCTTCGACCACCGCACAAAGCGTGCCTTCCGAGCCGACGACCAGCTTGCTCAGGTCAAAGGGCGCACCATCGATAAATTCGTCGAGATTGTAGCCCGAAACGCGGCGCATCACCTCGGGAAAGCCTTCGCGGATCTGCGCTTCGCGCTCGCGGACGATGCGGCTAACTTCGCGGTAAATGTGTCCTTCGAGGCTGTCCAAACCCGCACGGCGTTCACACTCCGCGTCGTCTAGCGGCCCGAATACCGCTTGCGAGCCATCGGCCAGCACCACCTTTAGCTCCAGAACGTGGTCGATGGTCTTGCCGTATATAATGGAATGCGCACCGCAGGAATTGTTGCCGATCATCCCGCCGATATTGGCCCTGCTACTCGTAGAGACATCAGGCGCGAAAATCAGGCCGTAGGGCTGCAAGTAGGCGTTGAGTTCATCGAGAACCAAACCCGGTTGGACCCGGACCCAGCGCTCGTCCGGGTTGAATTCCAAAATCCGGTTCATGTATTTGGAAAAATCGAGATGGACCGCCGCCCCCACCGACTGACCCGCCAAACTCGTCCCGCCACCCCGCGGCAAGACCGCCGCCCCCTGCTCAGCGGCGATTTTTGCTGCGGCGACCACATCGGCCTCGTCTTTGGGCACGACCAGCCCCAAAGGCTCCATCTCGTAGATGCTGGCGTCGGTGCGGTAGAGCATCCGCGAAACCGCGTCAAAGCGCACTTCGCCTTGAACGGCCTGTTGCAAGGCCATTTCCAATGTATTTCTATCCATATTTAGGCATTGATCGGCAGCGCGCACCTTCTTCGCCCGGCCGAGGGCTTAGCGCACACTTTGGTCAACTTGGTAGGGGCACTTCAATACTAAGAAAGCCCGCTACGGACCGTCAAATTTCCGCACTTGTCGCCTTCTTACGGGTAGCTCATTTTTTCAAAAAAATATCCAACATATTGTTGACAATCATTACCAACCCCAATACATTGGTTCTCACCACGTGGTTAGCGCGCAAAGAGGGGGCTTCCGAGACAAGGGGAGATCGCGGGAGTCCCCACTTTTTATCTTATCTCGAAAAAACCTCATGTCGCAAGCAAAGCCCGTCACTGTCCGCATCTACAATCAGATCTATCATCTCGTCAACAGCGACGATCAAGATCCCGAGTACGTTCGGCACGCCGCAGCCTATCTCGACGAGAAGATGCAGCAAATTGCCGCGACGATCAAGCACCGGGGTCCGCTCGATATCGCCATCCTAGCCGCGCTCAATATCGCCGAGGAAGTGCTCCGCGCTCGTCAGCACAAGGACGCGCTGCTCGACCGCACTGATGCCCGCCTCGACTCCTTTAACCGCTTGCTATCCGACGCACCTTCCACCACAGATAACCCCTCCACTGACGCCAAGCGGTTCTAATTCTCTTTCAGATATAATACTCGATTTCCCCGTCCTGCGACTCTTGGGAACGAGGCACATTGAGCGGACATCGCGCCTTGTAGTCGGGATGGAGCCGTGCCCATAGGTAATCGAGCGCGTGTTGGTTCCAGCGAAAAAAGTGATCGCGGCCGATCTGCTCCATCAGCCCCGACCGCTCCAGCGCGTCGGTAAGCTGCCGTTTGGCCCTCGTAAAGTACAGGTCTAGCCCGACTTCGCGCAGGCGTTCTACTACGTTGCGCAACGCCTGTTCGCCAGAAGCATCGATCCGGTTGATCCCATCCGCATCGAGAATCAAGCACCTTAGCTCGGGTGCTGAGGCGATCGTTTCGAGCACCTTGTCCTCAAAATAACGGCCCGAGCCAAAGTACAATTGGCCGTCAAAGCGCATAATCGCGATCTGCTGATCTGTCCTCAGCCCCGCGTCGCTTTCGCGCATTGTGCCGTCAAGATGCCGGGCGAGAAAAACCACGCGGGGCCGCATGGTGCGGTAGAAGTTGAGCACCAGCGAGGCTCCCACGCCGAGGGCAACCCCCAAGTGCAGATCCGGTGCCAAGGCCAGCGTGCCGACAAACGTCGCAATCCCAATCAACCCGTCGTGGGCCTTGATGCGCCAAGCTGTCACCAAGGGCTGAATGCGCACCAAGCCGCACACCGCAGCGATGATGACAACGGCGAGCGTAGCTTGCGGCAGGTAATACAACAGCGGCGTGAGCCAGAGCAGGGTCGCGGCAATGACCAGCGACGCCACGACCGAGGAAAAACCCGTCCGCGCTCCGCTTTGGTAGTTGACCGCCGAGCGCGAAAACGAGCCTGAAGTCGCATAGCTTTGGAAAAGCCCGCCGACCACGTTGGCCATGCCTTGGCCGATGAGTTCCTGATTGATATCGAGATGCTGCCGCGTCCGCGCCGCGAGGGTCTTGGCAATGGCCATGGCCTCCATCAGGCCGAGCATGGTCAAGGTCAGGGCACCCACGAAGAGCTGAGACAAGATCTCCACGTCTAAGTCCGGCACCAAAAGCCGTGGCAAACCGCGCGGGACCTCGCCGACCACTTCCCCGCTAAACCCAGTCAACCAAGAAACGAGCATGGTGACCACCAGCGTCGTCAACATACTCGGCAGTTCCCAGCGCACGCGGCGCAAAACCACCAGCAGCCCCCCGGCCAACACCGCCATTCCCAACGTCGGCCAATGGACCTCGAATAGCGCCACGTCGATGACGCGGAGGGCCGCCAGCAAATGTCCTCCCGGCTGAGGCTCCACACCGAATATCTTGTGCAATTGGGAGATAGCGATGATAAAGGCTGCGGCATTGGTAAAGCCGACGACCACCGGGCCAGACAGCAGATCGATCAGCAAGCCCAAGCGCAACGCACCCAAGGCGATCCGTATCAAACCGACCAGCAAGCCCAAAACCAGCGAATAGGCGATATACAGCTCGCCACTTTCGGGAGCAAGCCCCTGCACGGTCGTCGCGCTAATGAGCGAAGCGATGGCCACCGGGCCGGTGGACAAATGCCGGGAAGAGCCAAACAGCGCGGCCACAGCCGGCGGCAGAAAGGCCGCGTACAACCCATAGACCGGCGGCAACCCCGCCAACTCGGCATAGGCCATAGCCTGGGGCACGAGGATCGTCGCCACAGTCAGGCCCGCGAGCACATCGGCGCGCAAGACGGACGGACGGACGAGTTCGGGCAGCCAATGGATAAATGGAAAAAATCGCTTCATGCGTTTCGCTAGAGATCGGTTGACACTTAGTCGGCGACCAGTGTACACTTAGCGGGTCATCACCTCAACAGCAGGAGTGCCGCATGGAACCTCACGAGCAGCGAGCTTTTTTCGAGCAGCAAGGCTACTTAATCGTCCCCGACCTGCTCAACAGCCGCGAAGTCGCCGAATGCCAGCACGATATCCAACGCCTGCACCAACTAGCCGCCGACCTAGATGCCAGCCAAGACCCGCTCAGCCGCCACTTTCAGCGCGAGCCTTTTTCTCAAGACCAAAACCGCAACGGCCTGCCGGTGCTGCGCAAAATCGAGAACACCCGCGCCCTGTCGCCGTGCTTTGCCCAACTCGCGGCCCATCCCCACCTCGTCGCCATCGTGCAATCGCTGCTCGGGGACGACCTGCTACTCTTCCGCAGCACCCTCATGCTCAAACCCGCCTTCCACGGCTCGGCCCACGCCCTGCACCAAGACTCGGCTTATTGGCCAATGGAGCCGCCCGCGCTCGTAACCGTGAGCATCGCCCTAGACGACGCCACCCCGGACAATGGCTGCATCAAAATTATTCCCGGCAGTCACCATTGGGGCTTGCAGGAATGGGGGCACATCGCCCAACAGCAAGGGGCACCGCTGACTAACCGCGAAGACATCGACAGCTCGCGTCAAATCGACGTGCCACTTGCGGCCGGGTCTGCCGTGCTGTTCCACAGCTTGATGGTCCACGGTTCCGGCCCCAACCAGACCGACCGCTCGCGCAATACCGCACTCTACGCCTATTTCTCGCCGCACGTGCGCTACGTGCCCGGTGCCAATGGCCCGCAGTCGAAGACCTTCCCCGTCATCGCCGGTCTCAATGGCGCAGCCGAACACATGCTAGTTGCCTCCTAAGCAATCTAAAGAAAGAGATTATACTCCTAAGTGCCAACGAGGGGGAGCATCCATCGCATGCAAACAAAAAAGGCCGACGCCCGCAGTGCGGACACCGGCCTTTTTACGTTGTTCGGACCAATCTCAGATGGGTCTGAGAATGAGCGACATTTCGCGGCCTTCCATCTTGGGAGCCTGATCGACGACGGCTACGTCCTTGAGCTTATCGGCCAGATTTTGCAGTAGCTCGTATCCTCGATCCTGATAGGCCATCTGCCGCCCGCGAAAGCGGACGCTGACTTTGACCCGGTTCCCCTTTTCGATAAACGTGCGGATGTGGCTCGTCCGGTATTCGAGGTCGTGTTCGGAAATAGTAGGTTGGGCAATGCGAATGCCCTTCATCTGCACGTTGTGCTGCTTCTTGCGCGCTTCCTTGGCCTTTTTCTCTTGGTCGTAGCGGAACTTGCCGTAGTCGATAATCCGGCAGACCGGCGGGCGCGCTTCAGCGGCCACTTCCACTAGGTCGAGATTGGCTTCCTCCGCCATGGCCAAGGCACGGGCCGTTTCGATGATCCCCACCTGCCCCCCATCAGACCCAATGAGCCGGATTTGGGGCACGCGAATATCACCGTTTACTCTCGTAAAACTCTTTTTCTTTGCTGCGATTGCATCAACCTCCGTAAAGGGTGGAAAGCGCGGGCGTCTCCCGCAGAGTTTTTAATATATTCTCAGCGCGAATTAAAACAAGCAAAGATTTGCCCCTTCCCTTTTTGGCAGCTATGAGCGAATAGGTTATTTTGCCTATTTTTCACCCGCAGGAGAGCTTATGACCCGCACGTACGACGTCTATGGAGTCGGCCACGCCCTAGTGGACATCCAATATCAAGTCGCCCCGGAATTCCTCGCCGAGCACCAAATCGAAAAGGGGGTTATGACCCTCGTCGATGAGGCGCGGCAGCGCCACCTCACAGCCGCGGTCGATGGCGAGCCAGTCGCCTCGGCTTCGGGCGGTTCGGCCGCCAACACCCTCATCGGCGTCGCCCGCTATGGTGGCCGCACCTATTACGCCTGCCTGACCGGTCGCGACGCTTGGGGCGACTTTTACCAGCGCGATCTCGAAGCAGCCGGCGTGACCACGCATCCGGCCAACCGCGGCGTGGGCAAAACTGGCCAGTGTTTGGTTTTTGTTACGCCAGACGCCGACCGCACCCTCAACACCTTCTTGGGCATCAGCAGCGCCATCGGTCCAGCCCAGCTCCACGAGAAGGTCATTGCCGACAGCCAGTACGTTTATATAGAAGGCTATCTCCTCGGCTCGGACGACGGCTTTGCCGCCGCGCACCGAGCACAGCAAATGGCCCAACGGCACGGCACGGCTGTTGCCCTAACCCTGAGCGATCCCTTTGCCGTCCGGGCCTTTCGGGCGCGCTTTGACGCGCTCTTGCAAGACGGTGTCGATCTGCTCTTCTGCAATGAGGAGGAAGCCCTCGCTAGCACTGGGATCGACGACCGCGAAGCTGCCGGCGCGGCCCTCGCTTCCCAAGTCGGCACAGCCTATGTAACGTGCGGAGCCGACGGTGCCCTAGTGTATGCCGACGGCACCTACCACCAAGTGCCCGGCGTCCCGGTGCAAGCTATCGACACCAACGGTGCCGGCGACCTCTTCGCCGGTGGCGTGCTCTACGGGCTGTCCTACGGGTACAGCCCTTTAGACGCGGCGCGCCTAGGCTGCTATGCGGCCGCACAAGTGGTAACCCGCTTCGGGCCGCGCCTAGAACAATCGCTCACCGATCACATCGATCGCATCCTATCCCATTTCTCAACCTAGCTTGGAGGTCCGCGTGAAAATCCTAGTCCACTACCCATTCACCGACGAACAGCACGACCACTTGCGCCAAATAGCGCGCGACAACGGCGGCCACGAAGTCTTTGTGGCCAACGACGCTCAAGAAGCTCTTGCAGTGGCCAGCGAGATCGACGTCATCGTCGGTCACTTCCCGCCCGCAGTATGCGCCGCCGCTCCCAACCTGCGCTGGATCCAGTCCTTCAGCACTGGCATGGACAAGTTCCTCTTTCCCGAAATCATCGCCCGCGACGAAGTCGCCATTTCCAACGTGGCCGGGTTATACGCCCCCCAAGGCGGTGAACACGCCTGGGCCCTGCTCCTCGCTCTGACCCGGGGCATCGATCAGGCGATTCGCCACAACGACCAGCGCAAGTGGGCTGGCGGCGCTACCGTCGAGCTAACTGGACAGACGTTGGGCCTCGTGGGATTGGGGGGATTTGGGCTTGAAATGGCCAAGCGGGCCGCTGGCTACGACATGCCGATCATCGCCATCGACCCGGTGCGCCGCGACCTGCCGCCGGGCATTTCCGAACTCAAGGACAACTCCCGCGAAAATCTGCACAGCCTCCTCCGTCGCGCCGACGTGGTGATGATGGCCTGTCCACGCACCGAGGAGACGTATCACCTCATCGGACGCGAGGAACTGGAGCTGATGAAGGAGAGCGCCTACCTGATCAACGTGACGCGGGGCGGCATCATCGACGAGGACGCTCTCTCCGAGGCACTGCACGACGGGCAGATCGCCGGAGCCGGTATCGACGTCACTGAAATCGAACCGCTACCTGAAGAATCCCCACTGTGGGACGCGCCCAACATCATCCTCACCCCGCATCGGGCCGGTGCCTCACAGCACCGACCGCGCAAGGTCTATGAGTTCTTCTGCGCCCAGTTGGAGCGCTACCTCAAGGGCGAGCCGGTGCTCAATATCATCGACAAGAAGAAGGGGTACTAGGGCCGTGAGAGGAAAATTTTTCCGCGAGGCAGCAGAGCTACAGCTACCAGTCAGCTCTGATAGGAGTTCCCAAGCGGAGTTTGTCCAAGGCCAAATCGTATGCTTGGCGTCCGACCCGTCTATCCGGGGGGCCGTCGTCGAAGTGTTGCCGGGAACGATGGTGCTCCTGCAACTCACGTCTTTTTTAGTCCAGTGATAAAATCGAGGTAATTCCCTTGATGGACTATCTCGAACGAACTGTCGCGGTACGCCTGACGCCAGCCACGCGGCACCCGGGTAGTCGCTTGCGGCGACCACTTCATTTCAGCGGCGTGCAACTCCCCTCCCCACTCCTCAATCAAGTCGATCTCCTGCTGATCGTAGGTGCGCCAGAAATGGCTCTCGGCCAAGCGCCCTGTATATAGGTTGTACTTCAGTCGTTCGACCAAGACATAGTTCTCCCACAAGGCTCCCACATCGTCGCGCAAAGATAGGACGTTGAAGTTGTTGATCAGTCCGTTCCTAATGCCATTGTCGTAAAAATAGTAGCGTCGGCTCTTGGTAATTTCCTTGCGGAGATTGCGGCTAAAGCCGTGGCGGCTATAGAGGATATAGGCTTTTTCGAGCAGGTCGAGATAGCGCTCCACCGTGTTCTTGTTCATGCCTAGTTGGGTTCCCAATTCCGCCACCGAAACCTCGCGGCCAATCTGAAAAGCAAGCAACTGGAGCAAGCGGAGCAGTTTGTCGGCGTGTCGAATACCTTCCAACTGTAGAATATCTTTGAACAGGTAGGAAGCGATTAGTTCCTTTATATAAAGCTGGCGATCTTCGTTCGACTCCATCAGGACGACCTCCGGGTACGACCCGTAGATCAACCGCAGTTCGAGCAAGGCCCTAGTCTGATGAGCTGTTTCCACCTCCTGCAGTTCGAGCTGGGCCAAGGGCAACAGCAGCAGGGTGTATTTGCGGCCCGTCAAAGGCTCGCCCGTCTGCTGAGCTAGATCAAAGGAAGAAGACCCCGTGGCGATAATGCGCAGCCCTTCGACGTGGTCGGCTAATAGCTTTAGATTCAGGCCGATTTGCCGCACGTACTGGGCTTCGTCGATAATCAATGTGCGCCGTTGACCGATAAAGGCTCGCAATTTGACTAGGGATTGACTTTCCAAATACTCGCGCACCGTTATATCTTCCCCAGTCACCAAGAGGGCGTCGCGGTCGTACTGTTGGACGTAGTGCTGGATCAAGGTAGTCTTGCCCACTCGTCTAGGACCGTACACCACGGCGACTTTACCGGGGATAGCCAAGTGCTTGAGTTGAGTAAGTTGTGCTTGGGGAATATAAATATCGGACATAATACTGACTGAATTAACGTTAATTCAGTCAGTTGTCAAGCCTATAATTACAGAACAAACATCCGATGGAACTGGAAATAACCTCCCTGCACCAAGAACAGTACGAACGCGACGGCTATACGATCGTCCGCAGTGGTTTTACCGACGACGAATGCGACCGCTTTGTCGCCTACATGATGGACCTCCACGCCGGCCGCTTCAGCGTCGAGGGCTATCCCTCGCGCCAACCGGACGATTGGGGTCGCTTAATCAGCCGCAGCCTGCACCATCCGACCGGCCTAGCCTGGATGCTCGATCCCAGACTGCGCCAACCGCTGCGCACCTTCCTCGGCGACGAGCCAGATGGAGTCCAGAGCATGTATTTTTACAAAGGCTCCGAACAACGCCGACACCAAGACGCCTTTTTTCTGCCGGGCTGTATGTCCGCCTGGGTCGCTCTCCAGCAAGTCAGCGCCCGCAACGGCAGCATTCACATTCAGGTAGGCTCTCACAAGGGAGAGCTAATAGAAAAGCGCCATTTCCGCCGCGATGAAGACGGCGAGTTAGGCCCTTGGTCTGGCTGGGAGCCGGACGAGGCTTTTGACGCCCTTTTCGCGCGCAATGGGTTGCCGGAAATTGCCATTGAAGCGGACAAAGGCGACATCGTGTTCTTCAACGGCCGCTTAATCCATCGCGGCGGCCCCATTTTGGACGAGGGCGCTTTCCGCCATAGTTGGGCCGGCCACTACATTCCCCGCTCCTACAATCCGTGGCCCTACGAGAGCCACCCCCGGCTACGCATCTCCTTCGACGGCGTGTGCCGCTTTACGCCTACCCACTAAAACAGCAGAGGTTGACCATGAAGCTATGGATGGATGTAATGCGCGATCTCGAAAGCGTGATGAACGATCACGAACGCATACTCGACGCTTGGGCGGAGGGTGGCGTCGATGGAGTCGTTTTCGGTCCGCTCGTGTTCGGCACCTCGAAACTATCGAAAGACGCCGTGTCCGCTCCTACCGGCGATATCGTGGCGGAGGCGTACGATCCGAACCCAGCGGTGTACGCGCGACTCGGCGTCGAGCCACCGCCGCCACCGGAACACAAGCTGCCCGAGAAAAGGGCCCTGCTAGAAAAGACGATGAACGCCGCCAAAGATCGCGGGATGCAGGTTTACTGTATGTACGCCGACGGTGGTGCCGGTCCAGGCGGACAGGGCCACCACCTGCACGACGACCAGACGCTGGCATCGCGGGTGGCGCGCATGGTCGATACGCTAGAGCACTTCCCGATGGCGGACGGTGCCGTGATGGACGGCCCGGAGTGGGGGTACGAAATCGCCCCCCATCACATGAATCACCGCTCTTACTTCTTTCACGACCTGCCAGAATCTGTAGCACCGATGGCCGAGGATCTAGGGTACGACTACGAGGCCATGGTGGCCGCCAAAGACAGGCTGCTGTCCCTGTTCCACAACCTCGACCCAGTGCGCATCCGCGGACACGCTCGCGGCGGCTTAGTCGGAGCCTACCGCATGCTCGGAGCCGATCCCGACCTGATGGCTTGGCTGTCGTTCCGGGCCGACTCGCTGACTCGCTATTTTCGCCGCATCCGCGAGGGCGTCGCCGCCGAGCTAGAGCGTCCGGTGCGCCTAGGATGCGGCCCGCGCTCGGCCGCCTTCGCGCCTTTGTGTGGATACGATTTCGTCGATCTGGCCCAGTTCATGGATTTCCTGCTGCCGAAGCACTACTTCTTTCACCGCGGCTTCGACGGCTTCCTCGGCACGGTCTATCGCTATTCGCAGACGCTGTTGGAGTGGAATCCCGGGATTCGCGTAGCCGACACTCTCGACGTCGTGCAGGCCCTTTTCGGCATCGTCCTGCCGGGCGTGGGCGACGACATGCTCGATTTCGAGAGCGCCCTCAATCCAGAGTTTTTCGAACAGGTGGTAACGCAGGAGACGCGGCGGGCACTAGCCGCAGTTGACGACCCCGAGCGCATCGTGCCCTGGCTCGACACCGGTCGCTTTCCCCACGACGGCGACCCCATGTCAGCGCGCGACCTCAAGATGTTGCTCGACGCCGCCGAAGCCGCAGGGCTGCGACGATTCAACTACCACCACCAGGGGAACCTCAGTTCGGGTGAATGGGTGGTCATCAGCGACAAATGCGGCACCCGCTGGGACCCGCTCAACAGCGACTACGAGCCGCCGGACGAGCTGGTGTTATAAAAGGCTACTCTTCTGACGCGGCGGGCAAGGCAGTGATATTGGGCCAATCCGAGACCCTACTTTTCAGGGGACGTCCCCGCCCGGCGAAGCCGCTCGGCGGTTTCGAAAGCGGGCCGGGCCAATTCCCGTCGCCCAGTTTGCATATAGAGCACACCTAGATTGTAGTGGGCAATGGCCACATCAGGTTCTAGGTGCAAAGCGCGGCGCAGTGCCTCTTCGGCAAGAGCGTATTCACCTCGCTGTAGGTACAAGACTCCAAGGTTGCGGTAGGCAGCAGCAAATTCTGGCTCTAGGCCTACAGCCTGCCGCAAGTGTTGGATTTGTTCGTCTTGGCGTCCCAGATGGTGGCAGGCATTGGCTAGGGCGTAAAAGCCTTTGGCGCGTTGCTGTGCTTTCAAGGCTGTGGCGAAAAAATCATACGCCTGCAGATAGTCTCGCTGGTCCAAGTGGAGATAGCCCAGATAGTAGTGGCCCTCATATTGAATGGCGGGACGGGGATCGCTGGCGAGCACTGCGAGGAAGAGGGATTTGGCGTCATCAAAGCGCTGCTCCCTGCGGAGCAGATTGCCCAGATTGAGCCGTGCCCTAGTGTGATCAGAGGCCAGAACAAGGGCTTGGCGATACGCCGTTTCAGCTTCACGAGGCCGCCCCTGCGCTTCGTAAACCGCGCCCAAACTATTGTACACGTCGGCATCTTCGGCATCGTTTTGGAGCGCCTGCAAATAGGTCGCCTCGGCGCGATCATATGCTCGGTTGCGCATGTGAACCTGCCCCTGGAGCCAAGCAGAACGCAGGTGATCCACCTGTGCAGGATCAATTCCAGTGTGTCCCAGTGCAAAAGCAGCACCCAGAGCCAGCGCCAAGGCAGCACTGCGCCGCCACTGATGCCCCTTTAGACTGAGGGCACCTTGGCGGACAACTTCGGCAGCGAAAAGCATCATCAAAGGCACCGCGGGAAGCCGATAGCGAGCGCACACCGTGAAAAGCAGGCCCGAGACCAAATAGGATAGTCCGAAACCATAGAGCAAACCGTATTGACGCCATCGGTGCCAATTCCATACCAACCCCACTAGCGCCAAAGGCGCGACAATGCCAAAGCCGAAGACATTCAGGTAACTCAGGTAGGAATGCGCCTCGTAAAAGTGGATGTCAACACTCACGGGGATTTCAAAGGCGTGCCAGAACAATCTGAATTTGCGGTAGAGCAAGTGGAGGTAGGAAAGCGGTTGCTCAACCATGAAGCCGAGTCCCTCGCTCAGATAGAACCGGCCTCTGTCGGCTGGCGAAGCGGCCATATCCGCCTCATAGGGCAGTATTTCGAGACGTTGCCAGTCGATCCCCTGACGTGCATACGGGGTACCGTCGGCCGCAGGGTTGTTGCCCATGTAAAAGCTCCAAGCACCTTGAGCTGGAAGCGGTGTGCCTTGGACGAGATAGTTGTGGACTAGGAACGGAGTCAGCACGGCGCAGAGTCCCACGCAGAAAGGCACCAGCAATCGGGTCCGAGTCCGCAGACAGAGCCACCAAAGAGCTGCCGGCAACAGCAACAGGGTATTGCTGCGCGTCTCGACCAGCAGGCCCATTATCACCCCGGCACCGGCAGCCGACCAATAGCTAGGCCGGTCGGCACAACGCACCAGTTGGATCAGCAAAAGCAACTCAATGAAGATGGTCAGGGTGGTGGCCAGCAGTTCGCCGTTGTAGAGCATAAAGGGCCAATACCCAACTGCCATCAAGCCGGCTAGCAAAGGAGTAGGAGCGGGGAAAAAGCGCCGGGCAATAGCGTAGAGCAGGACGCAGGAAAAGGCCCCAAGGACGGCTTGGAACAGGCGCACGCCCCCAAGCCCAGCACCGCCCAGTTTGAGCAGGGCCAACAGCGCCGGGTAGAGCGGTCCGTGAACGTAGAGGCGAGGAGTGGAAAACCACCCCTCGCCTTCGAGCAGGGCCTGGGCTAGATGATCGTACTCCCAGGCGTCGAGAATCAGAGTGTGAAAGTAGAGTGTATCGCGGATTTCCACCAAGTAGGCCAGACGCAGGATCAGGGCCAGGAGGAAAAGGGCGACGACATGGCGGCTGTTTATGGACATAGACAAGACGCCGGCAGCAGGGGCCTGTTTCTCGACAATGCGGCGCTAGTAGCTATTTGGGGGGCCGTCTTCTTTATGCGGTGTGGTCGCTTTCTGCACGAACTTGATAGGCGGTGTATTTGAGATTTTTGCCCCGGGCTTTTTCCACTGGATAGCGCTGGGCCGAGATGGCCAATTTCTCCTCCAACATTTGCGCGGCGTCCAAGCCGAAGCGGTCGCACATAAGCAGGACAAAGTACAGCGCGTCGGCCAATTCGTGACCGATAGCCCGGCGAAAGGATTCGTCCTCTAAGCGGGTGGCGATCTCTTGGTCGGAGCGAAAGCGAAAGTGCTCCAAGACTTCAGCCGCTTCGGTCGAAAGACCAATGGCCAAGTCCTTGGGGGTGTGGAATTGCGCCCAGTCGCGCTCCTCTACGAAGCGGCGAATTTCCGCGGTAAGCTGGCCTAGCGTGGCTTCGCTCATGGGTCCGAGTCCCGCACTAGCCGAACCCCAATGTGACTAAAGCGCAAATCGGGCGCATTCCAGCAACGCTGCGCCGAGCGGGAAAGCGAAGCCGCGTCTTTAAAGCTGCCGCCGCGAAACACCCGAGCCGTGCCCTCGGTCGGCCCTTGGGGATCGGTCTGCGGCCCCTCCGGGTACGCTCCCAACCAGTCGCCTACCCACTCCCACACATTGCCGTGCATATCGTACAGCCCCCAAGGATTGGGCGTTTTTAACCCCACTGGCTGCGCGGCCATCCGCCCGGTGAGGGAAATATTGTTCATCCACCAAGCGTGGAGGTCTAGTTCTTTTTCAGCTTTGCCAAAAGACCACGGCGTCTTCGTGCCCGCCCGCCCAGCGTACTCCCACTCGGCTTCGGTAGGCAGCCGGTACATTTGACCACCGGCTGTGGCGTTGAGGGCAGCTATGAATTCTTGCGCATCTTCCCAAGAGATGTACACAGCCGGGCGGTCGGGTCCCTCTTCCACCTCACCAGCGTGGCGATTCCACGGCTGTTCCCCAGTCACAGCCGTCCACTGGTGCTGGGTGATTTCGCACTGGCTTAGGTAGAAACCCTGGGTCAGGCGAACCTCAAACTGAGGACCTTCGTCGTCGTTGCGGCCCTGCTCGTCTAGCGGCGAACCCATAGTGAAAACGCCCGGCTCGATCCACACCATATCCAGCAGCACGCCCGGGGCCAACTCTACGGTAATCGGAGGTTGTGAGCGGGAAGCCTCTGGCTCAACAACGAGGGTAAAACCGAGGGGAACAGACTGCCCCGGAGATAGGTCCAGCTTGGCCGAACCACTGGCCACCAAGGCTCCGGTCGCATCGTAGCCAGTCACCGTAAATAGTCTGGCGGCACCTGCCGGAATCTCGGAGACAGTACCGACGATGCGATCGCCATCCACGGCCAATGTCTGGCGCATGGCTGGCATATCGACCGCAGTGACCACTACCTCGACTTGGGCGAGCCTAGCGGCCGCTTCAGCATCTACCTTAGCGGTCAGCAGCACGACTGCGCCGGCCTCTTCAGCCCCTGTGGGAGCCGTGCGGCGATCTCCACAAGCCAGCAGCCCTAAGAGGGCGGCCAGCAGCAGGCCGGAGCCTATTTTCAAGCAGGTGCGCATATTCATATCTATATTGTAATGCACAAGGTCCGCCCACCGCAATACGCCCAACGCCCAATCCTCCCATGTGCCCATCCGCAGTTTCCTCCCAACCAGACCGCCGCACTTGGCTCCTGCCAGCTCTCCTGCTGGTGGGGCTGACCGCCGGGACCTATATACCGGCGATGAGCGGCGGTTTTATCTGGGACGACGACGACTACGTGCAGGATAACCTCGCCTTGCGCTCGTTAGCGGGGCTTGGGCAGATCTGGTTCCAGCCGGGAGCCACGCGCCAATACTACCCGCTGGTCCATACGACCTATTGGCTCGAATACCGTCTGTGGGGCTTGAACCCGACCGGCTACCACGTGGTCAATGTAATCCTGCACGCCCTCAGTGCCGTTTTGGTCTGGCGGCTGCTAATCCGCCTAAAAGTGCCCGGCGCTTGGGCTGCTGCCGCCCTGTTTGCCCTGCACCCAGTCCACGTCGAATCAGTGGCGTGGATTACCGAACGCAAAAACACATTGTCCGGCGCATTCTATCTGAGCGCGGCATGGGCCTATCTGCGCTACGAAGAAGCGCGCAGCCCTCGCCTGTACTGGGCCGCCTTATTCCTTTTTGCCGCAGCCCTGCTCAGCAAGACCGTAACCTGCACCCTGCCGGCCGCCCTGTTGCTGGTGCTGTGGAGGAAGGGGCAAACGCCAATGCGGCACACGGCAGTAGCCCTCGCGCCTTTTTTTGCTCTAGGGGTGGCCATGAGCGGGGTGACGGTGTGGATGGAAAAGCACAGCGTCGGCGCTTGGGGGCCGGAGTGGGACTTGTCGCTGGTGGAGCGCGGCCTGATCGCCGGGCGGGCGCTGTGGTTTTACGCGGCGAAACTCCTCGCGCCGCTCAACCTTACATTTATCTATCCCCGCTGGGCAATCGATGCGACTGCGGTCTGGCAATATCTCTATCCGGCCGGAGCCTTGGGCGTCGGAGTCTTGCTATGGGCCTTTCGGGAGCGCTTGGGGCGAGGGCCGCTGACCGGAGTGTTGTTTTTTGCCGGTACCCTAGCGCCGGCCCTGGGCTTTTTCAACTTCTACCCCATGCTCTACTCCTTTGTCGCCGACCACTTCCAATACTTGGCCAGTCTGGGGCTTTTGGCGCTGGCCGCCGCTGGTGGGCACCGCGCGTGGACGCGGCTGGGCCAGCCGGTGGCCGGACCAGTCGCCTTGGCGTTGGTCTTGGCCGTCTGCGGTCTGCTCACTTGGCGGCAAGGGCAAGTCTATGCCGATCTGGAGACCTTGTGGCGCGATACTCTCAAAAAAAACGCTGGCGCTTGGATCGCCCACAACAATCTGGCCAATATCCTCAAAGAGCGCGGCCAACTCGACCAAGCCATCGGCCATTACCGGCAAGCCCTGTTGCTAGAGCCAGGCAGCGCCCAAATTCACCTCAACCTCGCCGACGCCCACCGAGCCAAGGGCGAGTCCGCCGCCGCACTGCGCCACTACCGCCGCGCCTTAAAAGCCGAGCCGGACCGCGTCGAAACCTACCTCAAACTGGGCAACGCCCTCCTCGGCCAAAACGCGGTCGCAGAGGCCATCGACCACTACCGACAAGCACTCCGCCTCGCTCCCGACCTCGCCTTGGCCCACAGCAATCTGGGCGCTGCCTTGGCTATCCAACGACGGGACGAGGAAGCCATCGAACACTACCGCCGTGCACTCCAACTCAAACCCGACTTTGCCGAGGCGCACAACAATTTGGGGCGGCTCTTAGCTCTCCGGGGTCAGTTCGCAGCGGCCATCGAACACTACCGAAGAGCACTGCAACTCAAACCCACCTATCGCCAAGCCCGCGCCAATCTCGCCGAAGCCCTGCAAGCGGTGGGGGCTGACCCTAAATCAAAACCTTGATCATTTAGCCATCGGCTGGAGCTAATCGCTTGCAATCAAAGGTACCACCGGACTATCAGGACTATCTAGCGCGTCGCAGTGCCCCCACGGTCCACCACAATCTCCGGACAGCCGTTACTTGGCGAGGCGTGCTAGTGGGTTCCTTGCTGTGTGCGCTCATTGCCGTGGGCGCTCCCTACGCTCGGCAGATCATCAAAGGGACAGCCCTCGCCCTGACATCCGCCACTCCAGTGGCCTTTTTCCTACTCTTCGTCTTGCTGTTGACCCTGCATCTGCTCTTGGGTCGTTGCCGCCGCGAGTGGGCTTTTACCCGCGGCGAACTGATCACCATTTTCACGATGATGACCGCGGCTGCAGCCATACCCACCAAAGGCGTGGTCAGTATGCTGTTGCCCATCATCACGGGCTTCTTGTACTACGCCTCGCCCGAAAATCAATGGGCCGTACAGGTCCATCCTTTGCTGCCTCGGTGGATCTTGGTCGATGATGCCCAAGCCATCACCGACTTCTACGAAGGCGGTACAACCATCCCTTGGGCACACTGGCTGCCGCCGCTAGCGGCGTGGTTCGCCTTCTATATGGCTTTGTACCTGACGCTCCTCTGCATCAGCGCGATTCTGCGCCGCCAATGGGTCGATTACGAGCGCTTGGCCTATCCCCTCGCCCAAGCGCCGCTGGCCATGATTGACGAGGGGACCGAAGACCGTCTGCTCAAACCATTTTTCAGAAACTGGGTCATGTGGTTAGGTTTTTCTATCCCCTTCTTACTCACCAGTTTGGGAGCCTTGCATCACTACTTTCCTCAAATTGCCGCCCCGGGATTCTCTACCGCGGTGCAACCTATTGAAGGCGGCCGCAGTCTCCAGTTAAACATCAATTTTCTCATGCTAGGCTTGGCTTATTTCATCAATCTCAACATCAGCCTCAGCCTGTGGTTGTTCTATCTAATCGCCTATTTCCAAGACGCGGCCTTCGGCGTTATGGGCATTCACAGTCAAGCCGATTTGGGCCACTGGAGCGTTCCGATCAGAGGGCACCTTATGATGGGAGCCATTGTGGTCTTGCTGGGTGCGATCTTGTGGAACGCTCGGCACCATCTCAAAGCCGTCCTGCAGCGCACTTGGGATGGAACCGATGCAGTGGACGACCAAAGCGAGATCATGTCCTTCCGAGCCGCGGTAGTCGGCACTGTGGTTGGCTTCGCGAGCTTGTGGTTCTGGCTGTGGCAAACCGGCCTCCCCGGATGGATCGCCCTACTCGTCTTGGCGGTCGGTCTGACCATTTTTGTCGTCTTAGCCCGCATCATCGCCGAGACTGGCCTGCCGATTGTCAAACCGGCCATGATCCCGGCAGGTTTTACCCTGTCTGGCGTGGGGTCTTCGGCACTGGGACCCCACGGGACGGTAGCTTTGGGCTATACCATGGTGTGGTGTGGCGACTTGTTGGTCTTTATGATGGCGCCCTTGGCCAATAGCCTGCGCTTGGTCAGCGAGGTAAAAAGCGGCCAGCGCCGCCTCTTTTGGGCTTTGGCCGCCGCCATGCTCCTCACTTGGGTGCTGTCCATGTGGTACACTCTGCACCTCGCCTACCGCCACGGGGCCATCAACCTGTACCTTTCGACGCACTACGCCACCGAGCCTTCGCGCTTGGCGGCGCGGCACCTCCTTGATCCCACCGAGCCGAGCTTAGCTGGCTGGCTATGGACTAGCGGCGGCGGCGCGATTATGGCGGGCTTGCTAGCGGCCCGACGCTACCTGCTGTGGTGGCCCCTGCACCCCCTCGGTTTTGTCGTCGGCTTCGGCTACGTGATGGAGCGGATCTGGTTTGCGGTATTCTTAGCTTGGCTGAGCAAAAGATGCCTGCTGCGTTTTGGTGGGGCCGCCGCGTACCACAGAATGCAGCCTTTTTTTCTCGGCATGGCCCTAGGCCACATTAGCAGCGGCGGCGTCTGGCTACTCATCGACAGCGTGACCGGTACCGTGGGCAATCGCATTCCTCTCTATTGAGCGCCGGTCGGATTCTCTATCTTAGTGCCGCTATGCCGACCAGCGAGCAAAAGACGTACTCGATCTTCTGCGTCCTCTGGGGCTTGGCAACGCTTTTTCACCTCGTTGCCAAAGACCCATGGCCGGCTCCGTTGCTCAGCACCCTACTCGCTGCCGCCGCACTCTATCTGCTCCACCGACCCTCCGAACCGCACCGCCTCGTATTGCTAGCCGTCCTACAGATGTGCGAAAGCTGGACGACGGCTCCTTTTATTTCCAATCACTGGCTCTTCACCGGGCTGGTGAATCTGACGCTCCTCCAGGCCTACGCCCGACTAGCGTGGAGCGGGCGCACATTCGCCGTGGAGCCGGGGGTCTTGTACCGAACCTTTGTCCCCATCGTGCGGCTCGAACTGATCATCCTCTACTTCTTCGCCGTCTTTCACAAACTCAACGCCGACTTCCTCGATCCCCAGACAAGCTGCGCGGTCCACTTCTACGCGGCCCAACTCCAGTCTCTTCCCTTCGCCTTGGCCGGAGCGGTCCCCATCTACCTCACCCTAGCCGTTGAAGCAGCCATTCCGCTCCTGCTGTGCTGGGCCCCTACCCGCAACGCCGGTATTTTACTCGGGCTCCTCTTCCACGCGGCGGTCGGCTTTAATCCCATAAGCGAATTTTACAACTTCTCCTCCATGATTTTTGCCCTACTGTTTTTGTTTGCTCCCCCGCGCCTCGATGCTGGCTGGCCAACCCGGCGTCTTTTTGAGTCGGCGCGATGGGAGGACATGTCTTTTTTCGGTAAAAGTTTCCTCGCTGTCGGCGCGGTAGTTGTGGGGGTGGGATTTTTGGTCGTGTTAAACGACCTGATTGCCACACCGACTGAGTTGGTGCTTCCCTTGTGGGGGCTGTACAGCGCTGGCCTAATCGTCCTTTTCGTCCTCCTGCCCAAAGCACCTCCGGCGCGGCCCACATTCTCGTTCCGACCTTGGCCCGTGCTCTTGGTGCCTCTGCTAACCGGCCTCAACGGGTGTAGTCCCTACTTGGGGCTCAAGACCGAGACGGCGTTTGCCATGTATTCCAACCTGCGCACCGAAGGGGGGAAGAGTAACCACTTACTGGTACCGGCTGGGGTGCAACTGTTTGGTTTCCAGCGAGACCTAATAGAAATAAAGGACTCTTCGTCCGGCTTCTTGGCCAGTCTGGCGCAGCGCAAACTAATGTTACCTTTCTTTGAGGTGCGCGCCTTGCTTCAGCAGCACCCCACTACCTCGCTTACCTATGAGCGGCACGCCAGCCCCAGCGCTCCCCCAAGTACTCAACTGCGGCAGCCGATCCCGTGGCCGCTGCGCAAATTGCTCTATTTCCGCCCAGTCGCCTCCAGCGGTCGGCAGCCCTGTTTCCACTAGGACCAGCGCATGGATCAAGACTACGATCTCATTGTCGTGGGCACCGGCTTTGCCTCTTCGTTCTTTCTCTCCGCCTATCTGGCCCGGTGCCGGGCCGACGCCCGGATTTTGGTCTTGGAGCGAGGCCGCCGCGACACCCATGCTTGGCAACTGCGCCACCGCCGACCAGCCAGCACGACTCCCCAAACCACCTTTGTCAACCGCCACCGCCGCAAACAGTGGTTCTACACGCCAGCACTAGGCGGAGGCTCCAACTGCTGGTGGGCGGTGACGCCGCGCATGATGCCCAGCGACTTTGCGTTGCAATCCACCTATGGAGTGGGCACAGACTGGCCCCTTAGCTACGACGAGTTGGAGGAATTCTACTGCCATGCCGAAGCACTCATGGCCGTCTCCGGGCCGGCCGATGGTTCACCCCAGCCCCGCAGCCAGCCCTATCCCCAGCCACCTCACCGCTTTTCCCAACCCGATCAGCTACTTAAAAAAGCCTATCCAGAACTCTTTTTTCACCAGCCCACGGCCCGGGCGCGCTTGGCCACGGCCCAACGGCCTGCCTGCTGCGCCAGCGGCGTGTGCCACCTGTGCCCCATAGACGCCAAGTTTACGGTCCTCAACGAAATGGGCCATCTCTACGCCGACCCCCGCGTTACGTTGGTACTGGAGGCCGCCGTCCAAAGCGTGGAAACCACCGGCCGCACGGCCCGAGGCGTCCGCTACATAAAAGACGGTACCGAAGTCCAGGCGCAGGGACAGTTGGTGGTCTTGGGGGCCAATGCCTTGTTCAATCCGCACATTCTGCTGCGCTCGGACTTGTCCCATCCCCTCTTGGGCAAATTCCTCCACGAGCAAGTCGCCGTTTCCGCGACCATAGATCTCGACGGGGTCGAGAACTTCCAAGGCAGCACTAGCATCACCGGGCACGGGTACATGTTGTACGACGGCCCTCACCGGTCGCAGCGGGCCGGCTGCCTGATTGAATCGTGGAACGTGCCCACCCTGCGCTTGGAACGGGGCAAGTGGCGGCAGCGGCTAGTACTCAAATTCCTCTTTGAGGACTTACCCGCATCGCACAACCACGTCCGCATTGCTGCTGGCGATCCCGCCCAACCCGAAACCGTGTACCGGAACCACTCGGAGTACGCCCAGCGCGGCATTGACGCGCTCGCGGAGGCCCTGCCCGAGATTTTGCGCCCCCTGCCAGTAGAAAAAATCGACTTCGACCCCCGGCCCTCCCCCACCGAGAACCACATCTTGGGCACCACACCGATGGGCACCGACCCGCGCCGCAGCATCGTCGATCGCGGTCTGGTCCACCACCAAGTTCGCAACTTACTGGTCTTGGGCGGCGGAGCCTTCCCAACCAGTTCGCCGGTCAACCCGACTCTCACCCTATCGGCCCTATCCCTGTGGGCGGCCCATCACCTGCTGACATAGGGACTATGGCGACCTGGAACAAGCGCCGCACCTTCTTGGGAGCAGTAGCCGCCCTGTCGCTGGGCATCGGCCTAGGGCGGTGGTTTTACCGCCCGCGCCAGTTCGACGACCCTTGGACCGAACAAACCGCAGCAACCGTACGTCGCCTGCTGCCCTACCTGCGGATAGACGAGGACGGCTTGGCCCGCTTCGCGCAAGACCTGCTGGCGCGAGACCAGCACGCGCTTTTGCGCCGGGCCAGTGCCGGCGATACTCAAGCTGAGGCGTGGCTCGGCCAGCAGTTTCTGCTGTCGAGCGACTTCTTTTGGCATGGAGCCGACGAGGCGAAGACCGTCGGCTACCGCGCCTACTACGACCCCTACGAACTCCCCTGTGCCAACCCTTTCGCCTATTGGGAGTAAGCCGTGGTCCAGTCCCCTATAAACCGTCTCATTGCTGGGGCTTTGGTCGCGCTGATCGCCCTACACGTCCTCCACGTTCTGCACTACAACTTCGTCTCCGACGATGCCTTTATCAGCCTGCGCTACGCGGCCAATCTGCTCGCCGGACACGGGCTGGTTTTCAATCCAGGAGAACGCGTCGAGGGCTTTACCAGCCCGCTGTGGACCCTGCTTTTGGCCGGGTTTGGTGCCTGCGGTTTCGATTTACTAGAAACCGCCCGTGCCCTCGGCTTGTTCTGTTCGATTCTGACGCTCCCGATCACCTATTGGCTAGCTCGCCAGTGCGGGGCGACCCCGCCGACTGCCCTGATCGCTCCGGCCTTGCTGGCCTTTAACGGCTCTTTTGCCTGTTGGGCCGCCTCGGGTATGGAGACTGCGCTCTTTGTCGGCCTAATTGCCGCTGCTTTTGCCACCGCCTTGGCCGGGAGCTATTGGGCCTCAGCTAGTTTGACTGCCGCCGCTACCCTAGCCCGACCGGAGGGTCTGCTGGTCTTACTTGTTTTAGGCTGCCACCAACTCGTGCGGGCCAAGCGGGGTGAGGGCCGCTCATGGCTGCCGTGGCTCCTTGTTGGCGGCGGCCCGTACGCCCTTCTCTTGGGGTTCCGCCGCTGGTACTACGGAGACTGGCTACCCAATACATACTACGCCAAAACCGGGGGGGGTTGGGCCCAAATACAGCGCGGCTTGGACTATCTGCGCGACTACGCCGCCGATTACGAGGGCCTGCTCCTGCTGGTTGGGCTCGCGCTTTTCGCCCTGTTGCGCCGCACGGCCGGGATGCGCTTGGTGGCCGTCGGCTGGTTGCTCTTCTGGCTGGCCGTCGCGTGGCTGGGCGGGGACGGCCTCCCCATGTATCGCTTTGCGCTGGCTCCCCTGCCCCTGTTTGCGGCCTTGGCCGCGGCCTGTGTCTCCGACTTGGCGCAGCCCTTTTTAGTAGCCCGCAAAAGCGGGGTGGCCTTGGCGGTAGTGCTGGGCTGCGCTTGGGCTTATACGCACTGGTCGCCGCCGCGCCTCAAGTCGCACTACAGCGCATATCAATTTCAACAACAGGTGGAAATTCCCCGCTGGACCCAGGTGGGCCAGTGGTTTGCTGCCAGTGCGCCAACAGGGGCTAGCATTGCCGTCGTGCCCATTGGCGCGGTGGCTTACTACTCCAAGCTCGAAGTGCGCGATATGCTCGGCCTGACGGACCGGCACATTGCCCGACGCGACCTGTCGGGCCTAGGCCGGGGCTGGGCCGGCCACGAAAAGCACGACGGTCAGTACGTCCTCCTCCGCCGACCCACGTACCTCCTGCTGGGCAATGTCGATGTAACCGAGCAGCCCCGCGACCCCCGCAAACGGCCCTTTATTCCCTACGACAATCCCCACATCTGGGCGCGAGAACAGGATATGTTCTCCACCGAGTTGATTTTCGAACACTACCAGCCCCGTTCGGTCCAGTTTGCCCCCAGGCAGTATCTCAACTTTTACGAGCTAAAACCAGAGTTTCGCCAGCCGTAAACACGCTCGGCATTTGGCATCTAGCAGAGAACTTAGTAGCCTATTCGCAGCGAATCGCCCAGCATCCTCCACACCATCCCAACCAGCCCATGTCGCGTTCGCAATCTCCTCTTGCTGCCCATGTGACCGGGCGCGGCATCTTCATCGGCTGCGTCCTGTGCGCCGTCATTGCCATTGGCGCACCTTACGGACGCCAGCTAATCCAAGGCACTTCGCTGGCCCTGACTTCGGCCACCCCGATCGCGTTTTTCCTGTTTTTTGTGCTCCTGCTGACCCTGCATCTGGTCTTGGGCTGGTGCCGACGCGGCTGGGCCCTCCAGCGGGGCGAGCTGATTACCATCTTCACCATGATGATGGTGGCTGCGGCCATTCCCACCAAAGGCGTCAACGGCCTGCTCATGCCCATGATTACGGGCACCTTCTACTACGCTACCCCGGAAAACGATTGGGTCGGCCAAATTCATCCGTGGCTACCTAGCTGGATCTTGGTAGCCAACCCCGAAGCAGTTAAAGAATTTTACGAGGGAGCCAGCCGCGGCAGTGGTATCCCTTGGGCGCATTGGTTGCCTCCTTTGGGAGCTTGGCTGCTGCTCTACTGCTCCCTGTATCTAGCCGTGACCTGCCTCAGCGTCATCTTGCGCCGCCAGTGGGTCGAACACGAGCGCCTGATTTACCCGCTCATGCAGGTGCCGCTGGCCATGATGGCCGACGATCCGCAAGGCCGGCTGTTAAAACCCTTCTTCCGCAGTTGGGCCATGTGGATCGGCTTTGCCATCCCAGTGGTCTTTATGAGTTTTTTTGCGCTGCACAACTACTTCCCCTGGTTCCCCCAAGTCGTCCTCAGATCCTCCGTCGACATATTTCGCCAGAGTATTTTCCTGACCTTTGGGCTCAATTTTCTCATGCTGGGTTTTGGTTATTTCATCAATACTCAGATCGGCTTCAGCTTGTGGTTTTTTTATTTGCTGCACCAGCTACAGGAGGGGCTGCTATTTTACTACGGCTTGCAAGACACCCAAGCCGAATTGGGCTGGTGGACCGAACCGGGCATGGGACACCAGATGATGGGAGCTCTCATCGTCTT
Organism: Candidatus Latescibacterota bacterium; assembly: GCA_022826515.1. Next base: position 27,656 of record JAJDUT010000005.1, on the reverse strand, counting down.
GGTCCTCTCGGGGCTGTGGATAGGCCGACCTCATTTCAAACGGGTCCTACAAAAGGCTTGGCGACGAGACGCCCCAGTGGAAGACGGCGACGAGATCATGTCCTATCGGGCCGCCGTCTGCGGCGCAGCTTGTGGCATTGTCGGCCTATGGCTCTGGCTGTGGCAGACCGGCATTCCCGCTTGGATTGTCCCGGTTTTCCTCTTTGCTGGCTTGGTCATCTTCATCGGCCTAGCCCGGGTCATCTCCGAGACCGGACTGCCGATCTTCAAAGCCAACATGATCCCAGCGGGCTTTGCCGTGTCTAGCGTAGGCGTGCCGGCTTTGGGCGTAAAGGGCATGATCGCCACCGGCTACACCATGGTGTGGTGCGGCGACCTGTTGGTCTTTATGATGGCCCCCCTAGCCCACGGCCTGCGCCTCGGCAGCGAACTGAAAAGCGGTCAGCGCCGCCTGACGTGGGCCGTGGGCTTGGCCATGGTCATCGCCTTAGGCCTGTCGGCGTGGTTCACCATTTACCTCGCCTATCGCTACGGCTCGATGAACCTGCTCATTTCCCAACACTACTCCGAAGAGCCCTCTCGCTTTGCCCTTGAAAAGATCACCAATCCCACCGGTCCTAGCCTGAGTGGGTACTTGTGGATGGGCGGGGGAGGGCTGATTATGGGACTGCTGCTTGTGGCCCGGCATCAGTTTTTGTGGTGGCCGTTCCATCCGCTTGGGTTCTTGGTCAGCCACGGCCGGGTAATGGACGGGATTTGGTTCACGCTTTTTTTAGCTTGGCTTTTTAAGAGCTTGGTGCTCAAGTACGGAGGGGTAAGTTTGTACCGCCAGACCCTGCCTTTTTTCTTGGGCCTTGCCTTGGGCCACATCGTCATCGGCGGCGTCTGGTTGGTCATCGACGGCTTTACCGGCATGGTGGGCAACCGCATCCCCCTCTACTACTAACGGAACTCCGCTTACTTTTTGCTTGAGCTTGCGGCGCATTCGCTTTATTCTTAATAGAACTTCGCAGGCACGAAGGATTTTTTCTAGTTCATTGAACTCATCCAAAGGAGGTTGGTTCATGAAGCGCATCGCTATTCTCTTTGCAGCTCTCGCCTTGGCGGCCCTGCCCAATACGGGCCAAGCGCACTGGGACGCCGGCACGGTTTGGTTCGTCGTCCAGTTTCCCGACGGGGCTACCCCCACCATTGACGGCAATCACGGCGACTGGGACGGGGTGCCAGCTTCCTATGGCATCGACAACTCGGTCTTCAACGACGCCCGTGGTCTAGTGCCCGAAGGCTGGAGCAACGCCGACTGGGACGTCACCGACTTCAGCATGTTGCACCGGGTCGGCTGGAACGAGACGGACAACAAGATCTATATGGCCACCCAGACCTTCGACGACGAGCACAACATGGATCGCACCAGCCACTGGAGCGAGGACGATTCGTGGGAGGTATCCTTTACCTATAACCACGACGCCTATGCCGATGACGGCGGCTACGTCGACATCAACGACGAAAACATCGGCATCAATACCCGCTACAACTTCGCGGTGCCCGTCCATCCGACCCTCGGCGACTGGTTCTGGTTGCGGCCGGGCGAGCTGACCGGCACCGAGTGGATCTGGCCCGGCACGGATTGGCTCGAATTCAACTACACTTGGGATGGCGACGAATTCGGCGAGAGCACCTATTACTACGAAATGGGTCTCACGCCCATCGGCTCGTACCCCAAGGGCCAAGAGGGCGGCTACCAGCCCGACGATGTGGAAGTATGGGATTTGGAAGAAGGTCAGATCATCCACATTTCTATCGTCCAGATCGACAACGACGGCGACTTCAATAACTATCGCACCCCTGGTTGCTGCGGCTACTGGAGCACCCTTGACAATTGCTGCTCGTCCGTCAACGATTGGTTCCTAGCCGAACCGGATCCGGCCTTTGTCGCTTCGACTGCGGTCGAAGACGATAGCTGGGGCCGCATCAAGTCCCACTTTAAGTAGGTCACATCTCCGCTGGAATCACCTCAATCCAGCTAAAGGGCAACGCTCAGAAGCCCGTGTTCCATGCTGGAACACGGGCTTTTTTTGGTTCTTCGCAAAGGGTACCGCATGAGAAAACACGGGGCGTTATGGCTGGTCGTTGCACTGGCGGGTCCGGCACTGGGCGATCGGGCCGAGTTCGCGCTGGGTGGAGAGGACGGCAACCCCTGGACCATTCCCCTCGCGCTAGAAGGCGAAGAAGGCGGCTTCTACACCGTGTACGGCTCCGACGGCCAAATCGTGCGAACCGAGGCGGTGGGCACGTCCCCTCAGTGGATTGGTGCCGATACCCTGATCAACTATGCCGACGGGGCCATGACTCCGTCTTGGGTTGATCCCAACTTGAACCTGACCCACATCGTCGGTTGGGACCAGAACGGCCAGAGCCAAGTGCCCTTTCACGATCTGGGTGGCAATATCCGCGTCACTCAGGGCGAGAATTCGGCTTTCATGGGCATGACCCTGCCCAGTACTCTGCGGGCCTACGACGGTGACCGCACCACGGCCATGTTCCGCATTTTCGTCCAGCGCGTAGGGGCACCTCCGGGGGTGGGACGCGGCTTCCGCAACAATACCATTACCAATTTCGGCGCTGAAATGCCCATCAACCGCATCCGCTTCTATCCCCGGCTCAGCAAGACCGAAGACGCTCATATCATCGCCGCCATGGCCGAGCCCAAACCCGACCCCGACACATTTGGCGAGGAGAGCTTTGCCGCCAACTTCCTCGAGTGGTACGAGATTGGCGTCGCCGACAACAGCGTTCCCATAGCCGACGATGCCTTCGCGGTCCCCAAGGGATTGCGCTGGCACAAAGTCATCTCCTCGGCCGGCCTCGGCGGCTATCGGGTGAGCAACGATTCGGCCTATAGCATTCTGCGCAGCGTGCGCGAAAACCTCGATGTGGTGGTCGATTTTCGCTTTCCCCTGCGGCACATCCGCTGGGTCGCCATCCGCGCCTTGGACCCGGTGCGCGACTGGGAAATCGCCGAGGTAGAAATCTACGGACAAGGTTTTGTGCGCAAAGCCCGCTATCTAACCGACATCCTCGACTTTGGCCAACCCATCAACTGGGGCAAAATCCGCTGGAGTGGCCAGCGCCCCCCCGGCACCCAAGTCGAAATCCGCACCCGCACGGGCACCGACCACAACCCCCACATCTACTGGGAACCCAACGCCATTACCGGCGAAGCCGAGGAAATCAGCTTTGACGAGCACTTCAGCCTGCCCGTCCGCGAGCGCGAGCCCCCGCTATACGACCGCGACCACTGGAGCTTTTGGTCGCCTCCCTACGACTTTGAGGACGGCTTGCGCGACCACGCTCAGGAGGCGGCCGCTTGGGCCGACGGCACGGTCCTGCAGTCGCCCTCCCCACGGCGCTACCTGCAGTTGCAGGTCACCTTGTTTGCCACTGAAACCGAGGCTCCGCGTATCGACGAGCTCCAGTTTCAGCTATCTCACTCCCTGTCGGCTTCTGCTCTACTGGGCGAGATCTGGCCGATTGAAGTCGAAGACGCCCGTTCCCAGCGCTTCACCTACGTAGTGAGTCCAGATTTCCAGACCGGCGACACGGGCTTCGACCGGCTCGAAATCGGCACCCACACCCAAGTTGACACCGTCTATCACGTCAAAATCGGCGGCGTGGAGGTCGATCTGGCGGCCTTTCCGCCCCAAGTGCTAACCGACCGCATCATCGTGTCGCTAGATCGCAAGCTGTCAAGCCCAGAAACCGACCGCTTCAAGCAGGTGGAGGTTGCCTTCCAAGTGCCGGTCCTGCGCTTCGGCACTGAATTTGCCGGCTGGGTGTACAACAGCGACGACCCTGACCGCATCAAGCAGCAAGTCCAGCCGGGCAACGCCACCTTCCGCTATGGTGGCGACGTGCTGGCCGTGCGCACCCGCGTAGGAGGTCGGCTGTTGACGGATGTGCGCGTGCATCCCAACCCTTTTACCCCCAACAACGACCGGGTCAACGACATCGTGCAACTTTCCTTTGACGTGCGCGAAGTGGTCGCGCGCCGGCCCCTGCAAGTGGCCCTGTACGACCTCTCGGGCCACGAGGTGCAGACCTTGGCTACCACGCAGATCAAAACCGGAATAGTAGAGTATTCTTGGGACGGCCGTCGGTCCGACGGCCGTCTGGTGTCTCCAGGGGTCTATATCTACCGCATTCGGCTAGATACCGACGAAGGCGCAGAAGAACAAGTCGGCACCATTTCGGTCGCCTACTAGGAGCCTGAGCATGTTGAGAAGCCTACTTGCTCACAGCCTAGCAGCCCTCGTCCTCATGGCCCCGGTCAGAGCCTTGGATACGCTCAGCGTGGGATTAGACGCCCCCATCGACTGGGATGGCACCGGTGCTGCTATCAGCACGCTGGATCCAGAGTACCGCAGCTTGGTCAATCCCAACGCAGTGCTAATAGGCAACGCTCCAGGCGAACTCATCGACTTCTCCCAGCGAGTCTTAGCGCCCCGGGAACTGCAAGAGGGCGAAAACATCGCTTCGGGTGCCCTCGAACGCGGCGGCACCATAGCCGCCCCGACGGTGCTGCGCTTCACCACCGACTTCACCCGCGAAGATCTCATCGAGGCCCTCGCCGAAATCCTCAGCGACCTAGCCGGCGGCGAGACCCAAGCCTTTGAGCGCAAGGGCGACGACGTGCGCGGCACCCTCATCATCGGCGACTTAGGGGCCCGCTTCGGCGTCAATCGCTTCCGCTTCTATCCGCGCAATACGGTCCATCCCGCGCCCACAGCCGCCTTTCAAAACGACTTTTTGCGCGCGTTTGAGCTGTTCGTCAACGACGGCCTCAATCTCACGGCCGATGGCTTCCCCGTATGGGGCTCCCCCATAGTGGAGGAAGCCCAAAACACCAAACCCGTCGTTGACATCGAATTCGATCCGCCCCGCTATATTCGCTCCTTCCGCCTGCGCTCGGCCACCCCCATCCCCTTTGAAATAGACGAGATCGAAATCTACGGCACCGGCTTTTTGCCGACGGCTACGTACTTCTCGGACATTTTCGCCACGGGCCTTGCGGCTTGGGGGCACATTCGCTGGGTGGAAAAAGCCGTGGGGGATTCGGCTCAGTCCAGCCTGCTAATTTCCACGCGCAGTGGTAATGACGACACGCCCTTCATTTTTCATCGCCAGCGCACGGACAAGCGCACCGACCCCGAGATTCCCTTCTCCATTAGCGATCCCACTGAGCCCATGCGCCTAGACGAGTACGAACGGCTCCCCATAGTAGATGATAACGGCGTCACGTGGTCCAAAGGCTCGATCAAGGACGATCTGGAAAACTGGAGCCCTTGGAGTCCTCCCTATCCACTCGACGAGGGCACATCCGCCCAAGGCACCCCGATCATCTCCCCTTCGCCGCGGCACTTTCTCCAGTTCCGCGTCAGCGCGCAGAGCAATGATATCCAATCGGCGCGCCGCCTTGAGCACATCTCCCTTTCGTATTTGACTCCACCGCTGGCCGACGAATTCGTCGCCGAGATTTTTCCCCGCCAAGTAGAGGTTTCGACCTCTACTTCCTTTACCTATGCCGTGCGGATGCGCATGGATTCGCCAGACCTGCTGGGATTCGATACTTTTGCGATAACTACCCCCATCCGAGTGGAACAGGTGGAACGGGTGGAAATTCTCGATGCCCAAGGTCAGCTAGTCGCTTCCCACGCCTTTGCGCAAGGCGATACGGCTGGCGGGTCGGGGCTTGCCATCAACGCCATTGCAGAGGACTACTTCAGCGTGCGCTTTCCGCCTATCCAAGCCGATGACAACCTGCTGAAAATCCGCTTTCGCGCATCCGTGCTGGCCTTCAGCACCGAATTTCGCGGGCAGGCTTCGCTGTCGAGTGAACCCGGTTCGTTTCAAAACGCCACCTCGGGCAATAGTGCCGACTTGGAGGACGAGGACCAACCCACCCGCTCGGGCACCACGGTGCTCAGTCCCTCGATCATCCGCAGCGAACGGCTGATCGATGCCCTCGAACTGACGCCCAATCCCTTTACGCCCAACGGCGATGGGATCAACGACCAAGTCGCCGTCGCCTACAACATCCTAGCGCTGACCAAGGCCGGTGCCGTTGCGGTGCGCCTGTACGACCTGTCGGGCCGACTGGTACACACCCTACAGCAGACGGCGCTCAGCAACGGTCGCTACGCCCTTACTTGGGATGGACGAGTCGCTGACGGCCAGCTCGTCCCCCCAGGCGTGTACTTGTTGGGCATAACCGTGGCCGGGGACCTAGGCGACGACCTGCAGGCACACCCTCTATACGTAGCCTACTAACATGAACAGAGTACGCATCGCGACAATAACTTGCGCCCTGATCGGAGCCTTCTTGTGGGGCTGTGGTGAGCAGGCCCCCTCCACCGTGGTTCAGATCGGTACCCGCGCCATCACCGCCGAGGATCTCCGATCCTACGTCCTAGGGCTAAACGAAAGCCAGCGGAGCCACCAAGAAGGCCCGGCAGCGCGGCTCGAGTACCTCCAACCCCTCATCGACTACCACCTCATGTGGCTAGAAGCCCAAGCCCTCGGTTTGGATACCGCGGCCGCAGTCCAGCGCCAACTAGAGCGCAAAATTCGTCGGCATTTGGTCGCCCTCTATCTCAAGCGCAAACCCGTACAACCGCCCCTCGTTGAAGAGGATGAGATCAAACAGCGCTTCGAGCGCCAAGGACTCCACAGCACCCTAGAGCGAATGACTTGGGGCATTATGGCCCAGGCGCGGCCGGAACTAGAACAAGCCGTGGCCGAGTTGGCCGCCGGTACTCCGTTTGGCGAAGTGGCCGCCCGCTACTCCATTACACCCGACGCAGTCAACGGGGGCGAACTGGGCTGGCTCCGGGTGGAATCCATCCGCCGCATGGGCCTCCCCGATTCGCTGTTTTACGATTTGCCCTTAGGGGTCTTATCGCCCGTGCTCCCCCACTCCGCCGGCTTTTGCGTCGTGCGCTTTACCGAGGAACGGCCGGTATCCTACTTCGACTTCCGCGACGAAATCCTCCAGGAACTCCAAGAGGAAAGGCTCGGCGAAGCGCGAACGGCCCGAGCCGAGCAATTGGCCGACAAATACGACTGGAATCTCCACGAACCAGGGCTGCACCTCCTGCTCAAAAAAAGCCAGCCGTTGGCGGCCTTGGAACTGACGCCAGAAGAAGAACGGACGCCTTTGTTCAAGTTTACGGGCGGCCAAGTGCCCCTAGGTGAACTGCTCGACCAACTCAAAAACCGCAACATCAACGCCGTAGCCGATAGCGCCGCCTTGGTCCAACTCGCCGAGCGCTTTCTACTTCAGCCTTACATCTTTGCCGCCGCGGTCCGCCGCGAGGATTTGATTGACCAAGAGACCCTCAAAGCAGTGCGGCAGAGCCTGCGCGAAGAGGTCGTCATCAGCCAACTGCGCCAGCAAAAAGTAGTGGCATCTATCACCATCGCCCCAGAGGCCGTGCGCCGCTACTACGACGAGCAGACCGAGCGCTTCCGTGGCCGGGACCAGATCGACGTGGCCGAAGTGCTAGTGGAGACCGAAGAAGAAGCGCTAGCCGTGCGGCGGCAAATCGAAGCGGGGGCCGACATCGCTGCCCTAGCCCAAGAGCGCAGCAAACGCCGAGGAGCCCGGGCGCGGGGCGGCGTCTTTCCCATGGAGAAGACTTCGGACTTGGTACCCCATATCCTAGCCGCGCAGCCAGACGAGTTGGTCGGGCCGGTGCAAGTCCACGATGGCTTCTCCGTATTCGAGATCGTCCGTCGGCAGCAGGGGGAACGCATGCCTTTTGCCCAAGTCCGTCGGCAGATTAACGACATACTGCGCCGGGCCGAGGAGCGGGAGCGGTTTCAAGCCTATATAGAAACCCTGCGCCAGCAATACGCCGATCAGATCCAAGTGAACCAACAGCAATTAGCTGCGGCCCTCCCCGACGATTTCCTCACCGCGTTCTGAACGGCCGCATAACTTGGAGAAATTCCATGAACCGCAAGCGCTACAGCCGTTGGAGCCGGATTTGGGCCTTAGCTTTCGGATGCTTGGCCCTCCAGCAAGTCAGTGCCCAAGCGCCCTTAGGCCACCGTCTGCAGAACGACCGCATCATCGTCGACAGGGCCTCCTACTGGCGACACTGGACCGGGCCCTCGCACGTGGTCGATGTGCATCCAGACGGGACGGTCAAGCCCCATTTCTTCCGCCACGTGTACAACATCATCGCCGAAGATCGCGAGGTATTTGCCAAACCCGTGGACCAACCGGGCATCCGCAAAGCGGACCGGGCAATTATGAATCTCCAACGCACCCCGGCGCTAGAAGCGGATGGCAGCTTTACCCTTGGCAAAACCGAACAACTGATCAAATTCCTCGATCGGGATTTCAAGCGCTTCCCCGGCAACGACAGCCAGATCCCCATTAACGGCCGACTCCTAACCATCGTCGATACCACCCTCAGCGGCGACGGCAAAACCGTGACCCTGAGCCTGCGCGACGAACGCACGGGGGTAGAATCAACGCGCGAATTTGGCGCTAAGGACAAAATCGCCTTCCCGGTGTACGACTACGTCCAACGCGTCGGCGTCAGCCGGGTAGGCTCCAACGAAGCCCTAGCCCCCCACATTGTCGACGGTGACCGCGACACCTTTTGGGAACCAGACTTAGCGGCCACGCCAGACAAGTGGTGGATCGAGATCGACTTGGGCCGCACGCTCGTGGTCGAGAAGGTAGTGCTGCACTTTGTCGATGAGACCTTGGGCGACCCCTTCCGCCAGTTCCGCGTCATGCTAGCCCCCCAGCAGAAGCTCATCCAAGCCCAAAGCCGCGTGCTTCAGTTCAAGGTGGTCGGCCAAACCCGAGCGCCCAATACGGACCAGCGGACGATGGCGTTTTCTTCTGAGGACACGCCCGGCTTTGCCGAAGACGACGACGGCCGCACCGAGTGGACCGGCCGCATGGCTCAGACCGTGCGCATTCTCATCGGCGACAGCAAGCTGGGGCGAGCACACCAAATCGACCAGGCAGCGTGGGATGCCCTGCCGGCTGACGAACGGGGCGATATACTCTACTACATTCGCGACGATGTCGGCTTTGAGGAGCCGGTGGAGCAGGCCATTTACGAGAGCCTCCCCCAAGAACAGCAGGGCCGCAAAGAATACTATATCCGCGAGCGGCCCCGGCTGGCCGAAGTCGAAGTATGGGGCTGGGGCGACAACCTATCGCCCAAACTAATCGACGGGGGCGGTAGCGTTAGCTTTACCGGACCGGAAGTCCCGGCCGGGGGCTTTGACGGCGACTGGAACACCACCTTCCGCATGCCAGCGTGGTTTAGCACCAATCCCACCGCTGGCATTCTCACCGTCGATATTGGTGCACGCGTCTGGCTCGACGCCATGCGCTTGGCCGTTCCCTTTGTTCCCGGCTACATCACCGAGGTAGCCGACGGCAGCCGCGATCCCAACGGTCGGCTCCGGTGGCGACAGGTCAGCCTACCCGACCGCATGGAAGGGGGATTCAAGCGCGCCGCCGACCTTTTTGACCCGGCCCTAGATATCCGCTTCCTCAACCTGCGCCTGCCGGGCATTGCGCGGACTTCGGGCTTTTTCTACGACCTGACCGAAGTCCTGCTCTACACTGAGGGGTTTGTCAGCCAAGCCTCGCTGGTGTCCGATATCATTCGCCTACCGGGACCGCGCAACTTCGGGGCCATCTACTGGGACCCACCCCCCGGTACCCATCCCCCCGGCACGACGGCGGAAGTGCGGACGCGCACCGGCGATCTACTGGTGCAGCAAATTCGCCATTTCGACGTCAATGGCAACGAGAAGACCAAAGAAGAATGGGACAAGCTGATCAGCAGTTGGAAAGGGCCTATCGACACCACTTTTGCCCTCGGCAGCGGCTGGAGTCCCTGGAGCCAGCAGTACCTACAGCTAGGCGATCGGGTCCGTTCCCCCGGGCTGCGCAATTACATGCAGTTGCAGGTGCGCTTTACCAGCCAAGATCGCCTGCAAGCCGCCTCCATTAACTCGATCGAAGTAGAGCTAGCCCCGCCCGTGGCCCGTGCCCTCACTGCCGAAGTATGGCCCACGCAGGCCGCGATCGGCCGGTTGGACACGTTCGACCTGTACCTGCGCCCGCTATTCATCGACGAACCAGCGGCCGACCGCACCCCAGGCTTTGACGAAATCCTGTTGCAGGCTCCGCCCGGCCTCGCAATGCACCTGTTGAGCCTAAGCACGGGGACCGAAGAAGACCTAGGCCAAGGAAGTCCCTCGCAGACATTTACCCTAGCGGCCGACGGCCACCTGACCGACGCCTCTGGAGCCATCGCCCAAGTGCGGCGCAACCACGCCGACTCCATCTGGGTCCTGCTGCCCCAGCTACACCAGACCCTACCGGCAGAGCAGGCGGTTCAGACCTACCACCGCATCACCCCCCAAGGGGCCGAAGTCGTGGTCGGCGAGGACGGTGACCTGATCACCGAGGCGGCCTATGGCCTGCTCACCGAGGCCGAGCGCGGAGCTATCCTCTTCTTGCGGCAGACCGCCAGTGGCTTGGAAGCGGTCTCTGGCCGCGCTGAGTACGATGACTTGCCTCCAACCGAACAGGGGCCGATTCGCTACTTCCGCAAACTGCGCGGCGGCGGGGCCCAGTCGCCCTTTGACGCCTTGGGCGATTCCTTGACGCGTGCAACCTACCGCGCATTACCAAGAGCCGAACGCGGTGCCATCTTGGGGCAAGGCCCCCTAATTCACTTGCGCTTTGCCGCGGCCATCTTTCGCAACGGAACCACCTTTAAGCCTTTTGTCCGCCGCGCCGCCGCTGGTACCGACGGCAACTTGTGGCAGCAAGTAGAACCAGGCGACGCCACCGCGCTAACAGATAGCCGCCAACTAACGCTGAGCATCCCCGTAGGCGGGCAAGTCCTCGGCGACCTGAGCTTAGCTCCCAACCCATTTACGCCCAACGGCGACGGGGTCAACGACGAACTAACCGTTGCATTTTCCATCTTCCAAGCGACCCAAGCACGCCAAGCAAGTCTGCGCCTCTACTCATTGGACGGACGTCTGATATGGGAAAACAGCACCCAAGTGTCAGGAGGCCCCCAGCAAATTCGCTGGAATGGCCGCGATGCGGCTGACCGCACCGTGCCGCCAGGACTCTATATATGCCGGATTGATTTTGGTGCCGATTCGGACCGTGCCACCGACACGGCCTTGGTTCGCATCGTGGCCGTAGTCTATTAGTGTACACCAGCCAAAGGGAAAATTTATGGAAGCGAGAAGGCTAAATACTGCGTCTGTTTTGGTGGTCTTGAGTTGTATTCTAAGCCCGGCCTACAGCCAGCCCGACTATGGCACGCGGCTGGGCGTCCCCCGGGGGAGCGGCGAGACCAGCTACGCCCCTTATGGCCCAGGCGTCCTCTTTGACGCGCTGGACCCGGCCATTAAAAAGTGGTACGTGCCGCAGGAGCTCTACAACGAGTACCGCTGGCGCCAGTGGGAGTACAGCAACTACGCCCGCAACCTGTACCAGCGCTACGTAGATATCCGGCTGGAGGGCGACTATTACTACGACCTATTTGGCAACGCCATCACCCGTGGCTGGCTCATCTTTAGCAACTCGCAGACTCAGCCGCGGCAATTTGGCAGTTCGCTGGTCAAGGCCTCTCGCTTTAATAACTGGTTTTCGGGCGTGGCGATTGCCTCGGACAGCAAGGGTCAGTATCACTACGCCCTGACGGTGTCGAATCGCCTGCGCACCACGCTCACCCCCATGAGCTTTTCCAAACCCTTTTGGGACGGAGTCCAGTTCGACATCGCGACCGACAAGTACCAAGGTACCGTCATCTACTCGCGCCTTAGTTCGCCCGGCGGGGCCTCAACCGACAACACCGAAGTCCTCACTACCAATCTGACCACACTAATGGGCGGTCGGGCCACCGCGCAGATCGGCGACTTCACCGAAATGGGTGTTCACTTCGTCAACACCCATCAGTCCAATACCCTGCGCGACGGCTTTAAGGGCAACCCCATTGCCGGGGCCTTGACAGTTGACCAAAACCAAACCGTTTCCTTTATCGAACTAGTCCTGCGCGACGACTCGCCCGAAGACGGCAGCGGTGGAGCCGCCTTCTTCCCGGTGGGTTCGGACATCATCATTACCTACAACGACGGCACCGTTGACCACGGCCGGGAAATCCGCTTTGAACCAGCCATCCAAGGGGGATTCATCCAAGAAGGATTCATCTCGGCCGATGGGACCGAAGAAATCCGCCTGCTCTACGACTTCGACACACCTGCCTTCGTCAACCGAGCTTCGGGGCCCAAAGAAGAAATCGCCAAAGTCGAATTCGAACTGACCATCGGCAACGACTATCAGGTGTGGATGACGTCCAATAACCAAACCAACCGCAGCGACGAACCCGTGCTGCTGCTGGTGGCGCAAGCCGAGGGCAATGTGCAGGACAACACCAATCTGCGCATCCTCAAATTCGAGTACGGCCTGCCCACGGCGACCCAAATTATCGGAGCCACCCTAGAGCTGCGGGATGTGGCCGGCTTCAACTTCTACGGCGAGTACGATCTGAGCGTGGCCTACCGCAAATACCCCAGCGTGACGCGGACCAGCCACACGACGTCGGCGGGCGTGGCCGGCGAGCAAGTCGAGCCAGCTTGGATGATCAACCTGTCTAAGGTGGCCCATCCTTGGTTCTTTTTTGGCGAAGCGTACAGCATGGACCCGCTCTACAACACCCGCACCTTTGTCACCGGCTCGGCTGGCAATATAGACTACGAAAACGAGCGCTTCCACGTGGTAGAGTTGGTAGAGGACAACGACGACCAAGACCGCGCACCAGACCTAGTGCGCGCCGATTCGCAAGCCGGTGACCGCCGAGTCTTCCCCGGCTGGGACGAGAACTACGACTTCATCTCGGACTTCAACCAAAACGACAACCTAACCATCTCCAACGGCATTCCCGACTACGACGAAGCCTTTCTCAGACACCGCGTGGACCGACCCGACTTCCTCTACGGGATCGACATGAACAACAACCTGTGGGTTGACCGCTTTGAAAACGACGAATCCCCAGACTACCCCTATCAGAAAGACCACCGAGGCTTCAACGTCTATATGGGATACCGGCTAACCCCGGACGTCCGCCTTACCATCGGGCACCTGCGCGAAGAATTGATCTCAGCCGACAAGCGCAATCACACTTCCTATGCTCTGTTCAGCCTAGACCGGGACAATCCCCAACAAGGGCGCTTCCGCTTCATGCAGATGTTCAAGCTAGCTCAAGACAATATCCCGGACGACCTGCTCCAGTGGTTCCCCGAAAACACGCAGCGCGACGGCCAGTTGCAAAAAGTAGTAGATCCACTTTTAGCCCAAGACACTTGGATCAACACCACTTGGATCGGACACAACTACAACCGAGGGGGCTTGGAGGCGTATAACTATCTCAACTTGGAGCTTTTTCACCAGCGCGACGAAGCGGCCCTGCGCGAGACAGACTCCTTTTTTGGCGTCATCAACAAACTCAGCTACCGCTACGATCTGGGCACCGTCCAACTCGAGCCGCGCTGGAAAAGCGAATACCGTCGCCAGACCGTGGGGCTGTTCACCGCCGACGAGGAGACAGTGCTGACCGAGATAGTGGGATTCCTCTTGGGGTTTCCCATTCTCAGCAACACCCGCATTCAAACCGGAATTGAGTACTCCTTCGCCAACGATATGAAGCGCGACAACAACGATTTCACCGGGGTCGCCGGAGCCTTGCAGCTATCCAATGTGAGTTCCTACTTGGGCTACGAGGTATCTGCCCAAGTGGGTCTCAAAGCAGATTGGCGCGATTTCAAAAGCATCGAACGCGAATCGGAAATCCTGACCCAGGGCTTTATCACCTTATATGCTGGCCTGGGCAAATAAGGCACTGGCGCTGCACTGGCCCAAGCTGGTCGCCTTAGCCGTCTTGGCTCTAGGCCTGCGCTTAGTTTACCTATTCCAAGCCGCCGACAGTCCTTTTTTCGACACGCCCATTGTAGATGCCAGAAGCTATACCGAATACGCCCGCGAACTGGCGACCGGCACTTGGGCTGGGCGTCCGCTGCCGTTCTGGCAGGCCCCTTTTTATCCGTATTTCCTAGCCGTTCTTTTCTCTTTCTTTGGCGAAAACTACTACCTGCCGCGTCTGCTCCAAGCCCTAGCCGGCACGCTCACTTGCCTGCTCGTCTTCAAGCTGGGGCGCGAGGTCTTCTCGCCGACGGTGGGTTGGATAGCGGCCCTAGGCGCGGCGCTGTACGGCCCTTTCCTCTATTTTGAGGGCGAACTTTTGCCCACGACTTGGGCCGTGCTTTTCGACGCGGTCCTGCTGTTGATCTTGTTGTGGGGCCAGCGTCAAGGCGGCATACTTCCCGCGCTTATCGCCGGACTCGTCCTAGGACTGGGCACCTTGGCTGTGCCGAACGTGTTGCTCTTTGCGCCAGTAGCGGCTTGGTGGATGTACCGCTGGTGGCCCGCTGCGGCAACCCGTCGCCGCGCCCTCCACGTGGCGATCTTTGCCGTCGGCCTGCTGATGCTGGTAGGCCCAGTGACGCTGCGCAACCGCATCGTCGGTGGCGAGTGGGTACTCATCTCCTTCAACGCAGGAGTCAACTTCTACCTCGGCAACAACCCGGACTACGACCGCACCGTAGCCGCGCGGCCCGGAGCGGGATGGAGCGAGGTGATCGACTTGCCGCAACGCGAGGCCGGCATCACTCAGCCGGGAGCTGGCTCAAACTACCTTTTAGGCAAATCTTGGGAATATATACGCACCGAGCCGGGCGGCTATTTGGCCCTACTTTTGCACAAGAGCTATCTGTTTTGGCACGGGGCTGAGATCCCCCGCAATACCGATCCGTACTTCGCCGCTGAGTACTCGCCGCTGCTGCGTCTTTTGCTGTGGAAGTACGGCCTCGCATTCCCCTTTGGCTTGGTCTCAGCCCTCGCCCTGCTCGGGGCGGCCTATGTACTGCTCAAACCGGAACGCCGCACCCCAGCAACTTATCTCGTCTTGCTCTTTGCCGGGGTCTATATGCTGTCGGTGGTGTTGTTTTTCGTCACGGGCCGCTATCGCTTGCCAGCCGTGCCCTGCCTCTTGCTGTTGGCCGCCTATGGCGCTTGCACCTTGGCTGGTTTGCGCCATAGACCTTTGTATCTGTCGGCAGGTGCCCTCGCCGTGCTGCTATTGGTTACCAACGCCGGAAGCGCGGCGACCAGTCCGCACGTGGCTGCCTTCCACCACTACTCGCTGGCGGCTATCTATGAGAACAAAGGCATGAAGACCAACGCCTTGCAGCACTACCGCCGCGCCGTCGAACTAGCCCCGTCCCACCGCCGTGCCCTGCTGGGCCTCGCCCATATGTACGGAGCGACCCAGCGCTACGATGATGCCGCCCACACATGGCGGCAATTCCTCGACCACCATCCCGACCAAGACGACGTCCGCCTCCAGTTCGCGGATTTCCTCCGACTGCGGGGCCAGTTCCAAGAATCGGCGGCCGAGTACCAAAAGCTCCTAGCGCGGCAACCCGATCAAGCTCACCTGTACCTCCGTCTCGGTCGGGCCGAAGCTGCGGCCGGTCGGCTAGAGCAAGCCGAAGCGGCCTACCTCCGCGCGCTCGAACTAGGCTCTCCGTCGGCTCACTATCTGCTAGGCCAGCTATACGAAAACCAAGACCAGCCCGAGCGCGCCGAACAAGCCTATCAGCAGCTACTAGCCCAGCAACCCGATCATCTCGCCGGGTTGTGCCATTTAGCCGATCTGCTGTTAAAGCGAGGAGAAGAGGAAACAGCCAAAGGGCATTTGCTCGCGGCGCTGGCACTCGACCCCGACAATGTGCACGCCTTGCGCAGCATGGGAACCTTAGAGGCCAACCAAGGTCAGTACCGCCAAGCCCTCCAGCGCTTTGAGCGCATCTTGCAACACCACCCCCGCGATCTGCAAGCCCGTCGCTCCCTATCCCATCTCCTGCTCAAAATGGGTCAGGGCGAACGCGCCGATGCCGAGTACGCGCACTACCAGCGCCTAAAGCGGCAACACCTCATGCAACAACAGACGATGGAAAAAACCAAAGAGCTAGCCGACCAACTGCGGCACATGTTCAAAGCGCCCTAGGGAACACCCTTTCCAAAATCACATCTTTCGCCCACGCACGGAGAGGCGATACTGCTGATTTTTCGCGGTGGGCGATTCGGGGCGCGTCATTTCCACTAGCCCTGCGGACAGTGCTGGGCGAAGGTAGTTTTTGCGGAATGTGGGACGATGCGACAACCCCAGTGCCGCCATGAGTTCGGCGGCCGTTTTTGGCCCGGTCCGCAAGACCGCAAGCAGCCGCGCTACTTGGTCGCTTACTTGGTCGCTTACTTGGTCGCTTAGTGCATCCAGAATGATCCTCAACATGAACGCAACGAACGGTGTGCTCTCGCCCGCGGCCGAACTCTGCCGGATAGCTTGGTAGTAGTCGCCTTGTCGGGCGTGCACCAGACTTTCTACCGGGATGTGGGCGAACAGGGGTTTCCAGCGGGTCAGAATCAAGGTCTGCCAGAGCCGTCCCATGCGTCCGTTGCCGTCCTCAAAGGGGTGAATGAACTCAAACTCGTAGTGGAAGACCGAACTGGCAATCAGCGGGTGCTCATCGGTGCTGCCCAGCCATGCCAGCAAATTGGCCATGAGTTGCGGTACGCGCTTAGCGGACGGGCCGATGTGCTGGACTGCACCGCCGCCCATCACGCCAATGCCGGTGCGGCGATAGTGTCCAGGCGCGTCCAACAATCCGCTCATCAGGACTTCGTGAGCACTAAGCAGGTCGGATTCGCTAGCCGGGTCCCACTGCTGGTATTGATCGTAGGCTTTGATGGCGTTGCGGGCTTCCTGAATGTCCCTGAGCGGCGCGACAACGGGCTTGCCATCGAGAATGGTGGAAACTTGTTCCTCGCTGAGGACATTGCCTTCAATGGCCAGCGATCCGCGAACGGTGAGGATGCGATTGATTCGCCGCAGACGCAAATCCTGCACAATGCCTGTCGCCCGGCCAATCGCTTCCCCGATTTCTTCAATGCGAAAAAGGATCTCCGGCGCGATTGTGTATGGTGGTTTTTCAATCTTCATCTTTCGTCCAAGGTATTCGCTTCAAGCCCGATTTTGTAGAATTGCCAAGAGCAATCCCGACGCTCTCAGCGAATAAATCTGATCCTGCTTCCGGCTCGACATCGACGCCGCGTCCAGTAGCGAACCTAGGCGAGAACCTAGATCAGCGTAGCGTCGCCCACTAGTACCCCAACCCGCGCAAATACTGGCGCATCCCCGCACTCCGCCGCGCCTCGCTGACTGGGTCCTCGCCCTCGTAGGCTGGTTCGCCCGGACAACTGGTCACCCAGCGGTCAAAGTCCCGCTCGGCGAGCGTGTTGAGCACCCCGGCAAAGTCGAGGCACTCGCCCTCGCCGACTGAAACCCACTCGGGATTGTAGCGCCCCGGCTCGCGCACGGTGCAAGATATATAGTCCTGTAGGTGGACGTAGTTGAGCTGATCCCAAAAATCCGTCAGCGACTGAACTGGATCGTAATCCCACAGCTCGGCGTGCGAGACATCGATGCACAGCTTCGTTTTATCCAGCAAACTCATGTACATCCGCCAGTCCTCGGCCGAATCCACCAGCAAGTTGGTGTGGATGTGGTAGCTTAGCTCCAGCCCGTACTGGGCCGCGTACTCGGCCCACTGCTCGGCCCCCTCGGCCGCCCGCTCAATATCGGCGCGTTCCGTCGGTCTTCCCTCCGGCTTGCGACCGCTCATAAACATGAAGCAATCCACGCCCATCTCCGCGGCGAAATCCATCCGCCGCTTGTTGCGCTCGGTGTGCTCCCAATCGCGGTCTTCGGGCGAGCCACTCGCCGTAAATACGCACAGCGGCATGTCCGCGTCCTCGCATACTTGCTTCAGCCGCTGCGGCGGCCCCAACCAATCAAGCGGCAACCGCCCCTCCCAGCCGTCCCAACCGGCCTTTTTGAGTTCGGGTAGAGCCTTTGCCAAATCCGGCTGCCGCCAGCGCAGGGTCGCGTATCCCATCTTGAGTGCCATAATCCGCCTCCTTGGTTGTGGTTTTAATAAACTCCTACGGGCAAAGTTCGTTGCCCTTTACTGACATCGCAACGATATTTTTTTGTATGGAAAATGCTCCTTCGCTCTCGCGCGGCCAAGTGCATCGCGCCCTCCGCTCCTTCGTCGTCGCCAGCGGCTTGTGGGGCGCTTGGGGGCAAGCCTGCGGGTTGGGGACGGCGGCCTTTACCGGCTTCGCGCTGTACTTAGGGGCCGACGGTGCCTTCATTGCCCTCTTCACCTCGGCCGCGTACTTCCTCGCTTTGACGCAGTTGCTCGCCCCCCTGTTGAGCGCCCGCGTCCGCGACAAGAAACGCTTTGTCGTCTTCGGCGGCTACGTGGAAATCGTCTTCCGCGGGCTACCGCTAATCATCCCCCTCTTCGTCCCAGAGCAGTATCGTCTCCCGGCCTTAGTGGCCATGGTCTGCCTCAGCATGTTCAGCGGCTATGCGATTTCGCCCTTTTACAGCACTTGGATCGCCAACGCCGTGCCGGAGAATATCCGCGCGCGCTTTGCCAGCCGCCAAACCATCGTCAGCACCATAGTGGCTATGATTGCCGGTTTTGCGATCGGCCAATTCCTCGACCTTTTCCCCGACGGAGGCGGCTTTGTCTGGGTTTTTGCCGCTGGGTCGCTTTTTGGATTCTTGGGCTACTTAAACCTCGGCCGCGCCCCCTTTCCCCAACAAACGACTGCCAGCGACGAACAAAGCACTCGCTTGCGCGACCTTGTGCAGCCCTTCCACGACGCCAACTTCCGCCGTGCCGCGCTCTTTTTTGGCCTGTGGACCTTTGGCATTGGGCTGGCTGGGCCGCTCTACAGCGTCTTCATGCTCGACCGCCTGCAGATCTCCTATACCGAGGTCTCGATTTTTAACGCCCTATTCATGCTGACCAGCATCGTCGGCTACCGGCTCTGGGCTGGCCTCATCGACCGCTTCGGTGCCAGACCCGTCCTGCAAATTCTGATGACGCCGGCCGCGTTCTTGCCTCTTATTTGGACCTTTAATCAGCCAGGGTCTTACCACTTAGTACCTGTGGCCTTGGTCCTCAGCGGCATTCTATTCTCCGGCATCGGCGTGGGCATCAATCCCCTGCTCTACGGCCTGTTGCCTCAAGGCGAAAAACGCACGATGTACCTAGCCACTTGGTCGGTGACGGTCAACCTAATGGGTGCGCTCGGCCCCTTGTTGGGCGGCCTACTCGTCGCCCAGCTAGAGGGCTTGCGCTTTTCTGTGTTCGGCGTGCCCATGGGCGATTTGCAAGTCATCTTTGCGCTCAGCGCCTTGGTCCGGCTAGCGCCTTTGTTCATCCTCCGCACCGTCAAGGACGCGCGGAGTGCAACCTCGCGCAGCCTGCTCTCGCGGATGCTGCGCGGCAACGTCCTCAGCTACGCCTACAACGCCACCATCTTCAGCCTAGCCACGGCCGAGGGAACCAGAGCGCGCGCTGCCGAGGCCCTAGGCCGGTCAGGCAATCCTCTCGCCATTGAGCAATTGGTCCAAGCCCTAGCCGACGCCAGCCCCCGGGTGCGCCGCGCAGCGGCCCGCGCCTTGGGCGAAAGCCGGTCGGAAAGCGCCACCGAACCCTTGGTGCGCGAGTTGCTCGACGGGGCCTCAGACATCCGCAGCGAAGCTGCTGAGGCCCTAGGCCGCCTCGGATCCTCCACGAGCATCGATCCGCTGGTCGAGGCGCTGGACGACGCCGATCCCCGGGTGCGCATCAGCGCCATCCGCGGCCTAGCCAGCATCCGTGGGGACGAAGTCCACGAGCTACTATTCTGGCAATTTGGCAGCGATTTCGACCCCCTGACGTTCCCGACGCTGGTCGACGTCCTCGGTGATCGTCAGGACCGCCGCATTGTCAGACCTGCGCTAGGCCGCCTGACCGACTTTCCCTCTCCGGCCGTGCGCTTGCAACTGCTCAACGGAGTCTGCCGCGCACTCGGCGCTGGCGACCAGTTCTACCGCTTGCTCTCGCGCGAGGATACCGACCGCGTCGCCGCCATCACCCGCCTGCTGCGCCGGGCAACGGACACCTTGGGAGGAGCCCGCTGCATCGACACTGAAGACCGTACGCAGTTAAAAACTCTGTGCCGAGAGGTGGTCGTCGCTTATGAAGAGGAACATGCCGAGGCGCTAGTCGAGGCCATGCGGCAGGTCGTGCGCACCGTGCGCGACGGACTCTCTGCCACCGGCGACCAAGCCTACGACGTGCTCTCGGTGTACGTGGTGCTCATCGCTATCGGCCGCTTCATCAATAGCCCGGTGCGACAAGAGTCACCCGTTGCCCAAGAGATTTTTCTCACCGTATGCCTAGGGCGCTTAGCTGCTTTGATCCGCGAGATTGACGACAGGGATTGACAGCTAAGAAGCCGTCCTAGCACTCCGCTCAACATCATCTCCCATCTGTGGCCATCTGCGTTCATCTGCGGATTCGTTGTCCGTCAATCGATAGCCGATCGGGATTTTGAGACCGCTTCTAAGAAGACCGGCGGCGATGCACCCAGCGGATCCGCGCCAAATCCACAAGATTGGCAAATGTCCCGGTCACCGGATTAAAGCGGCTATCTGGGTCAAAACGCCATTTTACGGGAATTTTCGCAATGCGGTAGCCCGATTGACGCGCCAGCAGCAGCAACTCCACGTCGAACATAAACCCGGCAACTCGCTGCCGCGCACAAAGGTCGCGCACTACCTCGGCCCGAAAAAACTTAAATCCACACTGCGTATCACCGAACTCACCCAAGCCCATCAGCGCGCGCAAAAGCCAGCCAAACGCCTCGGTCCCCCACTGCCGATAGCGTCGGCGCGCAACGACGAATTCGGTCGCGCTCAGCGTCCGGTCGCCGATCACCCCGTCCCACTCTGTTTCCAATAGAGGCATCACCTGATCGAGCGCGGCAATGTCGGTCTTGTAGTCGCCGTCCATAAAGCCGATGTACCGGCCCTGGGCCTCGGCCACGCCGTGCTGCACAGAATAGCCTTTGCCTCGATTGCGATCATTTTGCACGCAGCGAACCTGCGGATGCGCGCGGGCGTACTCCGCAATGCAGTCAACCGTGCCGTCCGTGCTGCCGTCATCCACGACCAGCAATTCACAGGACCACGGCCGCTGCTGCAGCAACGCGAGCGTCTGCTCCAAGGCGATGAGAATCCGCTTCTCTTCGTTGTACGCGGGTATGACGATGCTCAAATCCATAGCTAGCGTCCGCTTGACGTCTCCAGCCGCCGCGCCTATAATCCGCCGCAACCAATCCCCTAAACTATGCGAGAAAGGCCGATGAGCGAGGAGACCATTTTCAGCAAAATCATCCGCCGCGAAATTCCCGCCGACATCGTCTATGAGGACTCCGACTGTCTGGCTTTCCGCGAC
Source organism: Candidatus Latescibacterota bacterium (assembly GCA_022826515.1). The sequence goes on along the minus strand of JAJDUT010000005.1, from coordinate 6,116 downwards.
ATCCAACCCCAAGCCCCGACGCACATCCTCGTCATACCCAAGGAAGTCGTCGCCGGTGTGCAACACGCCGCCTTCGAGCACGGCCCCCTGCTCGGCCACCTACTGCTCAAAGCCAGCCAGATCGCCGAAGAGCAGGGCCTAGCCGCAGCGGGCTACCGCTTGGTCATCAATGCCGGTGCCGACGGGGGGCAAACAGTCGCCCACCTCCACGTCCACCTGCTCGGCGGCCGCCCCATGCAGTGGCCGCCTGGATAAAAAAAGAGGCGATGCCACACCGGGCACCGCCTCGCAAGCATTCTTAAAGCAGGGGGCTTAAATGGTCTGTATCAGAACGTAGCCGTTGGCTCCCCCCGGCACCGCTCCTTTGAGGAATAGCAAGTTGCGGTCCGCGTCGATCCGCTCGACAGTCAACCCCTTGGTGGAGACTCGCTTGTTGCCCATCTGGCCGGACATTTTCTTGCCCTTCCACACCTTGCCCGGCGTCGTGCCCTGGCCGATGGAGCCGCCGTGGCGTATAGTATCGGGAGTACCGTGGCTCGCGTTCTTGCCGCGGAAACCATGGCGCTTGACCACCCCGGCAAACCCCTTGCCCTTGGATTTGCCCGTTACTTTGACCCGATGGCCGACCTCAAACTGGCTCACATCCAAGACTTGGCCGACTTCGAACTCGCCCTCTTCGCCGCGAAATTCGCGCAGGATGCGATGTCCGCTCACACCGGCCTTATCCAGATGGCCCTTTTGCGGCTTGGTCAGCTTGCGCTCTGGCACTTCGTCGAATGCGAGTTGCAAAGCCGAGTATCCATTGTCCTCTTCGGTCCGCACTTGTACCACCGGGCAGGGCCCAGCCGCGACGATCGTCACCGGCGTGAGATCCTCGCGGTCGTTGTACACCTGCGTCATTCCCAATTTCTTGCCAATCAAGGCCCCCATAAGGCCAACTCCTTCAAATAGTTGTCTAGCAAACAGAGTCGTAAAAATTACGCAAAAATGTCATAGTGAGCAAGAGACTCCCGCAGTGGAGCTGCAAACTTGAGCGCGATAACCATATTTCGCGGCGGGGCGATCGGTGACTTCGTCCTCACCCTACCTGCCATCGATGCCGTGCGTCGTGCCTTTCCCGCTGCCGATTTGCGCCTCATCGGCCGCCCGGCGACCCTTGCGCTCGGCCCAACAGCCTCCGTCCTCGACGGCGACGACCCGCGTCTGATTCCCCTACACCGCGATGGGCCACTTCCCCCAGCCACGCGCCAGCTCTTCGCCGCGACGCAGCGCGTGCTAGCCTATGCGGTGGATCCCCAACAACACTTCGGCCCGCAACTGCGCCGAGCCGCAACCGGCCCCGTGCTGCTGTGGGACCCGCGACCCCCAGCCGATTTCCGCGGCCACATCGTCGATCACCTGCTAAGCCCCTTGCGGCAATGGGGCCTGCCCGTCTGCAACCGCACCCCGCACATTGAGCTACAGCCCGACGACTACGGTTATGTAGATACGCTCGCCGTCCCGCCCGAAGTCGTCATCCACCTAGGCAGCGGCTCGCCAGCCAAGTGCTGGCCCGTGGCAAATTTCCACGCCTTCGCCAGTGCGCTGCAAAAAAGAGGCTGGCATACCGCGCTCCTGTGCGGCCCGGTCGAACGTGAACGCCAACTCGCCGTCAGCGACCTGCCCGCGCTCCACCCCCCAGACCTGCGCTCCCTCGCCGGCCTGCTCGCCAAAGCCGCGCTCTTCATCGGCAACGACTCCGGCCCTGGGCACATAGCCGCGGCCGTCGGCACCCCGACCCTGACGCTGTTTGGCCCCACCGATCCCCGGCTGTGGGCACCGCGCGGCAAGCGCAGCCAAGTCCTGCAAGCACCAACTGCAGATATCGCTGCAATCCCCACTGCGGCCGCAATCGATGCTGCGCTAGCCCTCCTCCAGAGCGCACAATGACTTCCTACGCCGACCAACGCCGCACTATGGTGCGCGAGCAACTCAGCCAGCGCGGCATTCGCGACCCGCGCGTACTCGCGGCGTTTGACCGCGTCCCAAGGCATTGTTACGTCCCGGAGGCCCTGCGCGCCCACGCGTATGCCGACCACCCGCTGGCCATCGGCGCGGAGCAAACCATATCGCAGCCGTACGTAGTGGCCTATATGCTCTCAGTCCTCGGCTTACAGGGCACAGAACGGGTCTTGGAGATCGGCACCGGCTCTGGGTACCAAACCGCCCTACTCGCCGAACTGGCCGACCAAGTCTATAGCATCGAATTCTTCTCCGACCTCGCCGCACAGGCCCGTCGCGTGCTCGCCGACACAGGCTATAGCCACGTCGCCCTCCGCGTCGGCGACGGCCGCATGGGCTGGTCCGAGGCCGCTCCTTTTGACGCCATCGTCTGCTCGGCCGCACCCGCTACCATCCCACCTGCCCTAACCGAACAACTAGCACCGAACGGCCACCTCATTCTCCCGCTAGGCACCCAACGTCAACACTTAGTCTTAGTAGAGCGCAGCACCACCGGCCTCAGCCAGCGCAAACTCCTACCCGTGCGCTTCGTGCCGATGCAGTAGCAGGCCAACGGAGGGCTTGCCATTGCACGACATTCACAGTATAAATCAAAACGTCAGTGGAGGAATGCAATTATGACTAGCACAAAAACCAAACTTACATACGAGAACTATCTGAAGACGCCCGACGACGAGCGCTACGAACTGTTGGACGGGGAGTTGTTGGTTATGGAGCCCGCGCCGCTTACGGCTCATCAGTACGTCTTGGGTAATCTCTACCACGCAATGAGGTTATTCTCGGATGAGCGCAACTTGGGGGAGGTGTACATTTCCCCCACCGATGTGGTGCTTTCAGACACGGATGTGGTGCAGCCAGACCTGCTGTTCGTTTCCCGTGAGCGAGCGCACATCGTCACCCGCGAGAACACTCAAGGCGCACCCGACCTAATTGTCGAAGTCCTGTCGCCATCCACAGCCGAGCGCGATAGAACGCTCAAGCTCGATCTGTATGCCCGGCACGGCGTGAAGGAATACTGGCTCGTGGACCCCAATGCAAAAACCGTGATGGTGCTATTATTGAGCGAACACCGCTTTGAGGCTGTGGGCACTTACGGGGAGGGACAAACCTTGGCTTCGCCGACGTTGGCGGGATTCTCTCTCAACTTGGCGGGACAATTTAGACGCGGATAATTCCCGCTGGCGAGACATAATCCAACAGTCCATCAACGCAAGCTGCCCACCAGCGAGGCGATCCGGTCAATGCCACGCTCGTCGCAATAGGCGCGGAGGTTTTCGACGATTTCGACGCCAGCGTTGGGATTGACAAAACTGGCCGTGCCGACTTGGACGGCAGAAGCACCGGCGACCATGAACTCTAGGACATCGCTCGCGGTAGTAATGCCGCCAATGCCCATGACGGGCACGGCAACGGCTTGGGCTACCTTCCACACCATGGCGAGGGCCACCGGCTTGATCGCCGGGCCGGACAAACCGCCGGTAATACCGCCCAAGACGGGCCGCCGCCGCTCCACGTCAATGGCCATACCAACGAGCGTATTGATCAGCGAGACTGCATCCGCACCCGCATCCACTACGGCGCGGGCGATTTCGGCAATATCCGTTACATTGGGCGTCAGCTTGGCGATGACTGGCCGCTGAGTGCGACTGCGCACCGAGGCAATGGCTGCGGCCGCAGTCTGAGGCCGCGTGGCGAAATTGTCGCCGCCAGCCTCGACATTGGGGCAAGATATATTGACTTCGAGCGCGGCAATGCCTGCCAACGCTTCAAGGCTCGCCGCCATCTGCCCGAATTCCTCGACTGAAAATCCGGCGATATTCACCACGACCTGCACGTCCAAACTGGCCAACAAAGGCCATTGCTTCTCGACAAAAGCCTCCAGTCCGGGGTTTTGCAGGCCAATGGAATTGAGCATTCCGGCCGGTGTCTCGACAATGCGCTGGGGTGGGTTGCCGCCCCGAGGCTGCGGAGTAATGGTCTTGGTGATCAGCCCGCCCAAACGCGCAAAATCGGTCAGCGGCAAAAGCTCCTGACCGTAGTTGCAGGTGCCCGAGGCCAGCAGCACTGGGTTGCGCAGTCGCACACCGGCAAAGTCTATGCTCAAGTCGGCCATGTGCTGCCCCATTTTATCTGCCGCGCGTCGAACGCCGGCCCATCCACGCAGACGCGGGCGTAGCGACCGTAATCCGTATCGCCTTTTGCCGTCGCCAACTCGACGGCGCAGCCCACGCAGATGCCAATGCCGCAGGCCATGTACTCTTCGAGGGAAACCTGACACGGAACTTGAGCTTCTAAGCATATAGCGGCCACGGCCTGCATCATCGCGTGCGGGCCACAGCAATAGACCGCGCACGGCCCTTCTTCAGCTAGTTCGTGTCGCAACAGATCGGTGACTAAGCCCGCGTGCCCGAGGCTACCGTCGTCAGTGGCGAGGTGTACTGCGTCCGCAGCCGGTGCCAGCAACTCGCTGGGCAGGTGCTTATTCGCCGTTCGCGCCCCGACTAACAGCACAGTCTGATGCGCTCGCTGCCTCAGCGCCAATCCCCAGTACAGTAGCGGCGGCACGCCAATGCCACCTCCGACTAGTACGACGCGCATACCCTCGGACGGCGGCGCGAACCCCTTGCCCAACGGACCGAGGGTCGGCAAAACTGCGTCCGGCCCGACTTGGCTCAGCGCTCGGGTCTTAGGCCCCACCTCCTCGTACAATACCTCGATAATACCGGCCTCGCGCTCGACGCCGCTCACGCTCAGCGGAATCCGCAACAAGGGATCGACTCCTGTGCCGACCTGAATGTTGACGAACTGACCCGGCTCAATCCGCGCTGCAATGTAGGGTGCATTAAGGCGCGCCAAATAGAAGTCCGCAGCGACTTCGCGGTTGCTCAGCAGACGCGCTTGCTCGTCAATCACGGCTCTTCCCTTCGGCTGAGCTCAGGTCGAAGCCCTTCTTCTTGCGGCAGGCCAAACGGCACGGCCAACTCGACCCAAGACTTGATCTCCTCGCCGTTGCGGCGCACCGCGGGATAGAAGCTATAACCATACGCCGCATCCACCGCGCTCTCGACAAAAGGGGGTTCCCCGCGAAAGACTTCCACTTGCTCAGGCCGTCCCTCGCGGTCGATTAGCACATCGAGCAACACCTCGACCGAATCCTCGGCAGCCGCCGGATAAACGGGCCGCACCACTTGCCGCACCAGCGGCCAATCGCTCAGCGCCAAGTCGCCCTCCTTCCATCCTAGCTCATCGGGAGGGATCGACAAGTCGAGTTCGATCATCGCTTCTACGTCCAAGTCCTCGCGGTCTTGACCTCCCTGAAAATCCGGGTACTTCTCCAGCAAAAAGCGAATCTGCGCGCTGTTCCGATCGCGCCGTGCCACTTCCCGCAGGTAGTAGTTGGACGAGTCCTCTACCCCCTGCTCGGTAAAGGCGCGCCAGAGCCGGTAGTAGAGGTTGAGATTCCTCTTGTCAAAGGATAGGGCCTGACGGTAGAACTCGATGGCATCGTTGAAATAGCCCTCCTCCCAGCTAATGTTGCCAAGTTGATACAGGGCGCGCGGGTTGGCGACCTGCTGGTTGATACTGCGCTCGTAAAAATCGCGGGCCAGCGCAACATCCCCGCGCCGCTGTGCGCGCTCGGCAAAGCCGATGTATTTGCGCGCCAACGCCACCGTGTCGAGCGTGTCCGGCTCCAAGGCGAGCAATTCAATCCGCTCCCCTGGGCCGAGCTGACCGCCAACCGCCTTCAGGCTGCGCTCCAGCTTGTCGATGAGCTTTTCCTCGCGGGCTTCCCTCCGCTGCTGGGCCAGCTTGCCAAACCGCGTCTCGGCAAACTCTTCGCGCAACAATTGATAGCGCTGCTCGGCTGCGACCGTATCGCCAACGACATTCTCATAGGTACTGGCCGCCAAGAACGCCGCTTGACCGCCACTCGGCGTACCGGCGAAGGCGTGGCTCAAACTATCCAGCAAGGGGAGGTACGCCTCGGTAGCTTCGGGCTGTGCTAGGCGCAGTGTTTCGATCCGCGCAAACTCGCGAGCCGCTAGCTCTTCGGCTGTGGCCTCGAGCTTTTGCCCCAGCAAGCGGCGGGCTTCGTTGGCGTGCGCCGAGGTGGG